>NZ_JBVYOI010000007.1:0-291085 GCF_056120345.1 Paenibacillus sp. sgz302114 | reverse complement strand
ACCTTCGCAAAGGTTCGTATCCAGTTTTCAGGGTGTTAAGATTTGCCCGAACATTCATGTTGTTCCCTGATAGCTCAGTTGGTAGAGCACTCGACTGTTAATCGAGTTGTCACAGGTTCGAGTCCTGTTCGGGGAGCCATTTGCTCTCATAGCTCAGTCGGTAGAGTGCATCCATGGTAAGGATGAGGTCACCGGTTCGATCCCGGTTGAGAGCTCCAGTGATTTTCCTTTTGCATGGCCCGTTGGTCAAGTGGTTAAGACACCTCCCTTTCACGGAGGTAACAGGGGTTCGAGTCCCCTACGGGTCACCATCTTCATCTTTATGGAGGCTTAGCTCAGCTGGGAGAGCATCTGCCTTACAAGCAGAGGGTCGGCGGTTCGATCCCGTCAGCCTCCACCATCTATGACTAATGGGGATTAGCCAAGCGGTAAGGCAACGGACTTTGACTCCGTCATTCCCTAGGTTCGAATCCTAGATCCCCAGCCATTATTTGTACGAGCCATTAGCTCAGTTGGTAGAGCACCTGACTTTTAATCAGGGTGTCGTAGGTTCGAGTCCTACATGGCTCACCATTTTCATCTCATTGAAGATGAAAATCTATATTATGCGCGTATGGCGGAATTGGCAGACGCACCAGACTTAGGATCTGGCGGGTGACCGTGGGGGTTCAAGTCCCTCTACGCGCATCAGACAAGGAGACCCTGTGTAAGGGTCTTTTTTGTGTATAGATTTGTGAATAACAATTCGGAGGAGCATAGGAGCGCTTCGGTTCAGCTGCCTCTATCCACATTTCGTGCTGAAATCATCCACATAGCTAATTAACTTGTTCAATATTAAACGGGATTAGGGAAGAAAAGCATATGAGACTTGACGCATTAACTGAGAATGATTATCATATATAGTACTGAGAAATGTTATCAAAGACATTGGTAATATTGAGATTAAGGGGCTGTAGAAGGATGCAATCATTTGAAACGTCGAAACTAAACATCGGCTATGAGGAACGACTCATCGTCGAGAATTTAAATATCTCTATTCCAAAAGGCAAAATTACTGCTCTCGTCGGTGCGAACGGATCGGGTAAATCAACGATTCTGAAGACGATGGCTCGCTTGATGTCGCCATCCGCGGGAACTGTTATGCTTGACGGGAAGTCGATCCACAAGCAGTCAACCAAGGAAGTGGCGAAGCAGCTCGCCATTCTTCCTCAGAACCCAACAGCCCCAGACGGCCTTACGGTGTCTGAGCTCGTCTCCTACGGCCGTTTCCCATATCAGAGAGGGTTTGGCTCCTTAACGAAAGAGGACCGCTCTGTTATCTCCTGGGCCATCGAGAAGACCGGAATGGTGGAATTCGCAGATCGGCCAATTGACCGCCTCTCAGGGGGGCAGAGACAGCGTGCGTGGATTGCTATGGCACTGGCACAGCAGACAGATATGCTATTCCTGGATGAGCCGACTACATTCCTCGATATGACACATCAGCTTGAAGTGCTGGAACTGCTCATACAGCTGAATGCGACGGCAGGCAGAACAATCGTAATGGTTGTTCACGATCTGAATCATGCTTCGCGCTATGCGCAGCATATGATTGCGATTAAGAGCGGCAAGGTCGTAGGTGAGGGAACTCCGCAAGCGGTTATGACGAAGGATGTATTGCGTGAGGTATTCAGCATCGAAGCGGATATTATTCCAGATCCGCGTACAGGGGTTCCACTTTGTCTGCCTTATGCACTGGCAAACAAAATAACGTCAGCAGCACCGAATGAACTGGTGGAAGAGCCGGAAATGATGAGTATTTCCGTATAAATAGCGAGTGTCAAAAATATTTTCAAAAAAGGCTTGCAATCATATATCGAGCGTGATATATTATTACTTGTCGCTCAGGAAATACGACGACACACAAATGCGGAAGTGGCTCAGCGGTAGAGCATCGCCTTGCCAAGGCGAGGGTCGCGGGTTCGATTCCCGTCTTCCGCTCCATTTGTGCCCTTAGCTCAGCTGGATAGAGCATTTGACTACGAATCAAAAGGTCGGGAGTTCGAATCTCTCAGGGCACGCCATATTTTCTTTAAAAGCAGAAAGATACATAACGGGATGTAGCTCAGCTTGGTAGAGCACCTGGTTTGGGACCAGGGGGTCGCATGTTCAAATCGTGTCATCCCGACCATTTCTTCTGCGGGTGTAGTTCAATGGTAGAACTTTAGCCTTCCAAGCTAATAGCGTGGGTTCGATTCCCATCACCCGCTCCATTATTTAAATTTCGAAAACCCTTGTGAATACAGGGTTTTTTTTGTTTTTCAAAAGAAAATAAATGGAACTAGCGAGAACGGAAATCAACTCTTGTTGACGGATGGTTGACGAATGTTATGAGTTGGATCGAATTTATCCAGTTTTGCAGCGATTTGCTTGCGAGCTTTCTGTGTCACGTGGGCATATAGATCCGAAGTAGTGGAGTACTTCGTATGTCCGAGACGTTCTTGAACAGCTTTTAGGTCTGTTTCAGCCTCAATAAGCAAAGTGGCTGCTATGTGTCTCAGGTCGTGTAATCGAGCCTCTGGGAGCCCGTGACGGGCCACAAAACGCCTCCAGGTCATTGACGGGGTGTTATGATAAAGCGGTCGTCCGTCGCCGCCATGAAACACGTACTGTCGTTCACTGCCCGCCCAAAGTGAACCGCATTGGAGCCTTTCCTCCAGCCATATCAGTCGATATCGGCGAAGTTCGTCCATATACCAAGCAGGCATATCTACAAGGCGAATGGAACCGGCGGTTTTAGGGGCTTTCTCCGATTGAAGATCAACGTGTGGTCGAGAGGGTTGCGTCTAGACTCCAACAATTAAAATGGTGATTTCCACGGAAGGAGAGAAATGGGCTATGGACAACCATATTTTGCGGGCAATTGGTGAAAGTCTGATGAAGGCGGGCGTATGTCCATTCGATTTCTCTTACCCTTTACGGTCGTAGTCGCCAATGCATCGCGCCTGCTCCTGAGCTAAAGGAACGAAAGAACGCCAGAATGGATCAGATTCGTAATACGCCGCCTATCAGCATCCCGATAGAGGTAACAGTTGATCCAAGCCCATGGCCATGCGAAAATATATGGTCGGTTCGTTTTGTGGATCCAACTGAAGGAGAATGATGTCCGGAACACCCGCGTCCAATTAGGACTTGGGTGTTTCTGTATTTTGTTGATGTAATTTTTATCAGATGAACTATTAATATGATTTAAGGTGTGATGTAGAGTGAGTAAAGCCTCTATAGTTGTGTAGAAGTTCACCGGGACGAAGAAAGTCTACCGGAGTTCTCCCGGTTGCTAACGAATCTACAGGTTGGCGATACGCTAAATTAAGCGGCTTTGCCTACGGTAAACTGTAGGGCTGACGCCAACCATTTGATTAAATAATTTCGTAAAAACATGAACGGAAGAGAACTGATATCGTTCAGCAATGCTCGTAACGGAATCGTTCGTGCCGTGAAGGTCAGCTTGAGCCTTCTGAATGCGACAGCGGTTCCAATAGCGTTTAGGTGTTGAGCCCATATGCGCTCGAAACAAAGAATGGAAGTAACTCCGGCTCAGACCAAGCATCTCTGCCCATTTGTCGATATCCGCATCGTCCCCGCTTGCCTGTTGCTCCATGATAGCCAGCAATTTCGTAATACGCGGGTCCATATAAACGGATTGGCGCGCTTCAAGCTGATATACATGATGCAGCAGCAGGTTAAAATGTCCGTTGGTAGCCAGTGTTTCGGGGAAATCTTCATGATGTAGAACCGTAAATCCCGTTAATACCGCCTCAAAAAGTCCCTTCCAGAAGCTAAGAGAATCGACTACGAGTAGCTCGGGCACGCCTATATCAATCGGCTCGTCCAGCATATGACCATCAAGCACCTCGCTTTGATGGCACATCAGATCATTAGGATGTCGAGCTCTCGATTTTTCCCGATACATTTTCTCAAAGAAAACGCATAGGAATGACAACGGTTCGGCCTTATCTATTTCCCATTCATGCATGACGCCCGGCTGTACGAAGAACAATGTTCCTGCCTGCAGCTGAACAATTGAACCATCTTCCAAAGTAACCTTGCCGCGGCCGTCTTCAATGAGATAAATCGATGGGACATAACAGATCCGGGGACCGTGCCGTTCCCCTGGCAACAATGGAACCCGGATGGAAAATCGTACAAAAGGACAAAATGACATCTGCATTCTCCATTTCATACCGTGTTATTCATAGATAATCATACAAATAGACAACTATAATAGTTCTCGATAAAGACAGCGCTTCCTCCCGAGTGCAATAATTATGCTATCGGAATTGGATTTTAAATTGAGGAGGCTGCAAGCATGCTTCAAACACGTGTTGTTCCAACGCAAGATGATGTTAACTTCTTTAGAGAAAACGGTTATTGGGTTTCCCCGAAAATCATTGATGATGAACGGTTGGAAAGATTACGAGACCATATGGAGCGCGTTTACCGGAATGAATATGAGACTGGCAGACCGCCTGAAGCCGTAAATTGGACCTATGAGAAAGGCCGTACAAATGCTTTGCGCAAAACGGATAATGCAAATTGGTCAGATTTAACGATCCGTGAGCTCACCCTCGATCCTGTTATTGGAGAAATAGCAGGTATACTATCCGGGGCCGATACGATTCGTTTTTGGGCTGATCAATTGCTCCACAAACCAGCACAATCAGGCGGAGGCGCAGGCAATGTCGGCTGGCATCAAGATTATTTTTACTGGGGCTGCTTCCAAAAACCGGAGACGCTGCTTACGGCTTGGGTGGCATACGATGATGTTGATGAAGAGAACGGGTGCATGCAAATGTTACCTGGTAGCAATCATTGGGGGCTTATAGACGGATTAGACTTTTTTGAGCAAAATTTGAACAAACAGGTAGATCATTTGGCTTCGCCGGACGGTCGAACCAGTAAACCGGTGCCAATCAAAATGAAGGCAGGACAAGTAAGCTTCCATCATAGCATGACACTGCACGGAAGCGGGCCAAACATTTCGAATAGGGTACGCCGTTCATCAGCGCTACATTTATTGACAGGCGAGACTCGTTTGAAATATCGTGGCGATGACGATTACTGGACAATCAAGCAATTCATTGCTGCCGGCGGCAAGGACGGAGACCTTATTCAAGGAGACGTATTCCCGGTCATTTACGATAAATTCGGTTTTCGGTAATGAAGTGGTCAGAACCAGCCGTAATAGGCACATTGATTTCTTGAAACACTTATGACGCATATTCCTTTTCTTTTTAAAAGCATTGTCCTCGTGGGGGCAGTGTTTTTTCATTATGCCGATTTAATACCACATCAATCCATTTCGGGGAAATTCACTTGTCATGGCTTGTAATACTTACCACCCGTCGACGCGGTCATCAGGTATTATAATGGCATTAGTTGACCTATCTGCACTTTACCATCTAGTAGTTAACTGTTGACCAAACAGACAGGTAGGCGATCCAATCGGCAGACACAATTATGAGAGTATACACGCTAGATCGGAAGTGTTATATTCGGCTTTAAGTCAAATGGCAATGTGTAATTGTAAAACAAATTCGGGGGCTATGTGATGAACTACAACTTTGATTTACCGATCGATCGCCGTAATAGCGCGTGTCTGAAGTGGGACAATTTGGAGAACAGCTACGGCGTTAAAGATGCAATTCCGATGTGGGTGGCAGATATGGATTTCTGTTCTCCTCCTGCAGTCGTTGAAGCATTGAAATGCCGGGTCGAGCATGGAGTTTACGGTTATTCTGTAAGACAAGACTCCTACGTACAGGCTATCGTGGATTGGCTCGGACGCAGGCATCAATGGACGATAGAGAAAGAATGGCTGGCACACAGCCCTGGCGTGCTTCCTTCGCTATCGCTGATCATCCATGCGTTTACGCAGCCTGGAGATAAAGTGCTGGTACAATCGCCTGTTTACCATAATTTCTATCGTGTTATTAAGGCACAGAGGCGTGAAGTTGCCGTTAATCCTCTTAAGCTGGATAACGAACGGTACGTGATGGATTTTGAAAGCATGGAATCCAATTTGGATCCACAAGTGCGCATGATGATTTTGTGCAATCCGCACAATCCGGTAGGACGCGTGTGGAGCCGGGAAGAACTAATTCGCCTAGGGGAGATTTGCCTCAAACATAACATAATGGTTGTTTCGGACGAAATTCATTTTGACCTCGTGTATAGCCGCCATAAGCATATTCCTTTCGCATCCATCTCGCCGGAATTCGCCCAGAACAGCATCACCTGTATCGCGCCGAGCAAAACATTCAATTTGATGGATCAGCATACGTCGAGCGTTATTATACCGAATACACAATGGCGCGACACGTATATTCAGACTCTGTATGATTTATCGATGGCTTCCCCGGACACATTTGGCGTTATTGCCACAGAAGCTGCATATCGGCATGGGGAAGAGTGGCTGGAACAGATGCTTCAGTACGTGGAGCATAATGTGCAGGTTGTGACGCGATTCTTGGAAGAACGAGTGCCTGAGATTAAAGCGGTACAGCCGGAAGGGACATTTCTGATCTGGTTGGATTGCCGTGGGCTCGGGCTTTCGGATCAGGAAATGGAGCACTTCTTTGTTCATCAGGCCAAGGTTGCGCTAAGCGCTGGCTACCACTTCGGAGCTGAAGGTAGCGGATTTATGCGGATGAATGTTGCATGTCCTCGCTTCATCGTTGAGCAAGCTTTATTGCAAATTGAAACGGCTTTCCATTCGATGAAAGTCGGAGCAGAAAAAGGAGTGACGCTTGTTCACGCTTGAGCCGTTAAATAGGAGGATTTGTTGTGATAAGAGCATTCATCGTAGACGACGAAAAACTTGCCAGGAAGGGCTTTATATCCATCGTTCCATGGGAGCAGTTTCAGATTCAAGTCACAGGCGAGGCTGCAAATGGGAAGCTCGCCCTCGAATTCATGCAGGAGCATCAGGTCGACCTGCTTTTTCTTGATTTGACGATGCCGGTGATGAACGGAATAGAACTGATGAAGGAAGTCAAGAGGACATTTCCATCCACGAGGATGGTCGTTCTGACTTGTCATCAAGACTTTGATTATATTCAAGAGGCACTGCGCCTAGGAGCGCTTGATTACATCGTCAAGACGCAGCTCGATACGGAGAAGATCGATGATATATTGGGTCGGATCGTAGAGCGGTTTCAGAGTGAGGATGTAAGCTTGTATAGAAGCGAGAAAGTAATAGCACGGCAGCACTATCATTATTCCTTGCTTATTGATATTGCAGCTGCATATACGAATGTGCCTAGTCCTTTTCCCGAACGGCTTACGAGATCAGAGCATGTATATGATGCAGGCAATGGAATGTGGCTGTTCTGTAAGGATAATCATGAGATGGATCGCGAGATACAGCAATTCGTCACTGGGCGTAATCATTGGATCTGGGTAGATATTGAAGGCAGTCATGAACAATCGGTTAATGCGATTATTAGTTTAGTTGATATAGCCGCACTAAAGCAGATTTATTATTGCTTTAAGTCCGGGCAGAAGATGGGCATGATTTCGTTAAATAATGTAGCGTCAGCCGATTCGTATCTCGATACAGGCGAATGGACGCAACTCTTGGCTTGCTGGAGTGATATGGGTTGGATTTATGATGACGCTTCATTTCGTGAGTTTTTAAGCGCGATCGAACATCTAAAGCCTGATTACCATGTAACGGTCCGACTGAATGAAATGCAACTGCCCCATTGGCTTTCCTGGTTAAGCGGAGTTGAATATGACGGGATTATTCATAACATTCACACCTGTTACTTATGGTATCAACTTGCGACATGGCTGGCGGATTTTCGAGATGCTGTGCAAAAGCAATCGAGGACGGTGCCATATTCGACAGTTATTATCCTTGCGATTATGAAATCCGTTCAGCTTCTTCATGAGAGTGACAACTATGATTTTAATCGGGACGAACTCGCTGCGAAGTTTCATATGAGCGGAAGCTACTTCAGCCGATGCTTCAAAGATATCATAGGTCAATCCTACAGCGAGTATACGAAGAATATGCGACTGAAGAAGGCGCTAGCACTGGTCGAGTCCTCTCAACTGCCGATTTATATGATCGCTGAAAAAACTGGCTTCCAGGACGAGAAGTATTTCAGCAGAGTGTTCTTCAAGCAGTTCGGCAAAAATCCGCAGGAGCATCGAAAGCAACATGGCCGAAGGAGCGGGTGGACTTCATGAAAGTAATCCTAACTCGTAAAAGCAAAGCAAAGTCACTGAAGAATCGCTTAATCTTGATCGTACTGCTTAGCGCATTGATTCCACTTGCACTGCTAGGATGGGTATCTTATTTATCGATCGAAGAAATTACGAGTAAAAAAGTTGAAAGCGGTTTATTCAACTCGTTGAACCAAGGTAACTTCAATCTGAATAGCACCTTGAACAATATCGATTATGCTTCCTTACAGCTAACAAATGAAGGCAGCGTCGGACAGCGAATGAACGATTATTTGACAACGGACAGCATCTATCAAAAGCTAGAGCTAGGGCAAAGCATTCAGCAAAATTTGAATTTGGTCAATTTCACGAACCCAAACCTTGGCGTGATGTTCTATTATTTGCCGAAGACACATGAGGTGAAGTTTGAAAACCTGGCAATCGAACCGAAGTTTAACTTCAATGATCTGCCAAAGCTGACAGAGAGGAATGGCGTTCAATTTTACGGACCGCATGCTTCAATATATCGGTATGGCATGAAGAAGCCGGTCTTCTCATTGGTAAGGCCCTTGTATTTATCCGGAGCGGATCCGGTGTATTTGTACGTGGAGACGAACGATAAACTGTTTGGTCAAATTATGGACAAGCAGCAGTACGGCATGAATGCCTATAATGTGTTGATTAACGAGCAAGGAGGCATTGTATACAGTGATCTCCCGAAGACATTTCAGCTTGGCAACTATACCAAACTCCCTGAATCTGCAGCAGCAGATACGTTTAAGGAAAAGCGAGGAGAATACTATTTGTTCGGTCAGCATAATGAGCAGGGCTGGACGTTGATGGTCGTCATTGCCAAGAAGGATTTCGAGAATGAATTCAGCAAATGGTTTCTCAAATATATTTTGATCGTTTCAGGTAGTTTGTTCATCAGTCTTTTATTTGCTTATGTACTGTGGAGAACGGTCTATCGGCCGCTTCGAAAGGTCGGCAGCGAGATACAATTGCTGTCAAACAGTAGGTTCGATTCCCCCGAATGGTACACCAATATCATTGAGTTCGATTCACTGATGCAGAAGTATTATCAGATGAGAGAACGAATTCAGGAGCTAATCGGTGAAATCGAGCAGAGAGAGCACAACAAGAGACAGATTGAAGTCGAGAAGCTGCTGTATCAGATCAATCCCCACTTTATTCATAATACCCTAAACACGATTCAATGGCTTGCCAGAATGAAAGGTCAAACAGAGATCGACCAGTTTGTTTCTGTATTCACCCGTATTCTTCACTACAACTTGGGTAAGAAGGGCGAAATCGTTGCGCTGCGGGATGAACTGGCGTCCATGCAGGATTACGTAGCGCTGCAGCGTGTCAGATATGATTGCGAGTTCCAGATCGAGGCGAACATAGAGGATCAGTTGCTGGGTACGGATGTTCCGAGATTTATTCTGCAGCCGATTGTTGAGAATGCGCTTTATCATGGCCTCAGTGAGATAGATGGCAAGATTACGCTTCGCATTTATACAAACATACCCAAGTCGAAGATGGTGATCGAGGTTCAGGATAATGGCAATGGCATGTCAGCTGAGGATATCGCGAAAGTAATGCTTGAAGAGAAGAATCCGCTGCAAAATTCAGGGTTAGGAATTGGACTTGATTATGTCAAACGAGTCATTGGCGCGTTGTACGGCGAGTATTGTTCGTTCTCAATTGATAGCCAGCTAGGACAAGGCACGACGGTAAAATTGATGATACCGCTTAGTTCTCAGAACTAAAGGTGTGAAAATGGTTCGAGCAGGGTAGAAAATGAGATTATCGTTCACTGGAGTTAGTGTAGGATGAACCATATTCTAACTATGATCATCAGACTTCTCTCCCTGAATCGGACTTACTGCGGGTATGATTAAAACATATTCAAACTAGATTCTATGGGGGATGACAGATGAAGAAAAAATTAGCAGCTATGGGCTTGATATCGCTAACGCTTGTTGTAAGCGCTTGCGGTAACAACTCAAGTAACAGCTCAAGTAACGCATCAACCAATGCTAGCAACAAGTCTTCTAATAATTCGACGAATCAAGCAGCGACGAACACTTCGTCAGATGCGGCGAAACCAGATCCATTCGGCAAATTCGATCAGCCTGTTGTACTAAATATCGCGAAAGCGATCAACACCAAAAGTATTACTTTCCCGAGTGGGGATTCGGTTGATAACAATGAATATTATCGTTGGATCGAGAAGAAGCTGAATGTCCAGGTTAAGAATGCATGGCAGGTAGAAACACCGGATGCTTATGATCAAAAGATTGGTGTTTCGATCGCGAGCCGTGATCTCCCGGATGCCTTCATCGTTAATGAACAGCAGCTCAAGCAGCTCGTACAAGCGGATCTGGTTGAAGATTTGTCGCAAGCTTACAAAGACAATGCCAGCGATCTCATCAAAGGCTACTACGATTCCTACGGTGATCGCGTGCTTGGCAGAGCAACGTTCGACGGCAAATTGATGGGTCTTCCTAATACGAATATCGGTCAGCAATACAATATAATGTGGGTTCGCCAGGACTGGCTAGATAAATACGGCTTGAAAGCGCCGACAACAGTGGATGAGCTGATTAACGTGGCGAAGACATTTATTGATAAGGATGCAGACGGCAAAGGCAAGCATGACACGCTTGGTATTTCCGGTGTTCCTTCTCTCGCAGGCTGGAACAATTACGCTGGCTTTGACCCGATCATGGGCGCTTACCATGCAACGTTTGACCAATGGGTAAAGGATGCGAATGGCAACGTTGTGTACAGCTCAACATTGCCAGAAATGAAGGCAGCGCTTGGCAAATTGCACGAAATGTATGATCAAGGCATCATCGACAAGCAATTCGCGATCCGTAAGGATTCGGCTGAAGTAGTTGCTAACAATCAGGTCGGAATCGCATTTGGTCCTTGGTGGATTCCATATTGGCCGCTGGAAGATTCGGTTAAGAATGATCCGAAAGCAGAATGGAAGCCATATATCGCGCCGCTTGATGGCGAAGGCAAATTCTACACAGGCGATCAGGATCCAACGAATCAGTTCCTTGTTGTGAGAAAAGGTTACGAGCATCCGGAAGCGGTTGTTCGCGTGTTGAATGAAGAGTATCAAGGTATTCGTAAGATAGATCCGGAAGCGGCTCAGCTGTACGCTGATCATCCAGAAGTTCAGCAGCATTGGGAGCTGTGGCCGTATACGCTTCAGGTAGGTCCTGAAACAACCGTTTATGATACGCATGTTCAAGCTCAAGAAGCTGTAGATGCGAAAGACGATTCAAAACTCGACTCCGAGCTTAAAGGCTGGTATAAGGATTACTTTACAAATCAAGCTAATCCGAAGAAGGATGTTGCCGTTTGGGCTAATGCCGCAGCTCGTTTTGAAGGAGCAGCATTGATGAACGACAGCAGAGTCGTCCTGTCACACAATCTTTACTTTGGTAAAACCAAGTCGATGCAAACGAAATGGTCGATTCTGCAAAAGCTTGAGAACGAAACTTTCCTCAAGATTATTATGGGGGAGCAGCCGCTTGACAGCTTCGATAAGTTTGTAGATCAATGGAATACGCTTGGCGGTAAACAAATTACTAAAGAAGTTACAGACGAAATCAGCGGCAAGTAATCAAATAGTAAACCAAAATAGTACAATGGGGAGCGCCAGTGCTGAATGCTGGCGCTTTCTCTCTATCATTCCATAGGATAGGTGGAACACCGATGACTTCGAAGAAATGGCTTCTAAACTATCACTTAATGCTGCTTCCGGGTATTTTGCTGCTCATCATTTTCAGTACAGTTCCGTTATTCGGCACCGTTATTGCGTTTCAAGATTTTATTCCGGGCATTCCGATCTTTAAGCAGACATGGAGCGGTCTTGATAACTTCAAATTTATGCTCCAGCTTCCGGACAGCAGACAGGTATTCATCAACACCATTACGATCGCATCGATGAAGATTGTCCTTGGTATGATTATTCCGGTTACATTTGCCTTGCTATTGAATGAAATTCGTAGGCGTGCATTTAAGCGTATCGTACAAACTATCGTATATTTGCCGCACTTTATGTCCTGGGTTATTCTATCGGGGATATTGATTGCGATGTTGTCTATAGACGGAATTGTTAACCAGATCACCCACTTGTTTCATGCAGAGCCTGTTATGTTTTTGGCGAATAATCACTATTTTCGTCAAATTGTCATATGGAGCGATGTGCTGAAGGAATTTGGCTTTAGTGCGATAGTCTATATGGCAGCGCTTGCCGGCATTAACCCTTCACTCTATGAAGCTGCCGAGATCGATGGCGCAACGAGAATTGGGAAATTATTCCATGTGACACTTCCAGGTATTTTGCCAACGATTGTATTGCTGTCAACGCTGAGCCTTGGAAATATCTTGAATGCCGGCTTCGATCAAGTGTTCAACCTGTACAATCCGCTTGTATATTCGTCTGGCGATATTATTGATACGTACGTATATCGCATGGGACTTGTTGATCAGCAATACGGACTGGCCACCTCTGTCGGTCTTTTGAAGTCGGTGATTGCCATTATATTAATTACGATCTCTAACAAACTGGCCGATAAATTCGCCAACTATCGCATCTTCTAAGAAAAGGGGTCTAGGCATGGTTCTTTCAAAATCATGGGGTAGCAGAAGCGCTGATGGTTTCATCTATATCGCATTAACGCTAATCGCACTCATTTCGTTGTTTCCATTATGGTACACGATTGCTATTTCCTTCAGCGACAAAGCTGCGGTAAATGCAGGGAGAGTATTCGTATGGCCAGTTGGCTTCAACTTGACATCGTACAAAATTATTTTGAATGATCACAAATTTTTTGCAGCCTTCTTTATTTCCGTGAAAAGGGTTCTACTTGGCGGCGCGATCAACTTCGTATTAACCGTCATCATGGCTTATCCATTAGCGAGAGATAACAAGAAGTTTCCTGGCCGAACGATTTATATTTGGTACCTGGTGTTCTGCATGCTCTTCTCCGGCGGGCTCATTCCGCTCTATATGACAGTGACGGATCTGCACCTGCAAAACACGCTATGGGCGCTCGTATTGCCAGGCGCCGTACCTATCTTTAACGTCATTCTCATTATGAACTTCTTCAGAAACCTGCCGAAGGAGCTCGAAGAAGCGGCAATCGTTGACGGCGCAGGCCCATGGTATACGTTATTGCATATTTTCATACCGGTTTCGATGCCGGCCCTGGCGACGGTCACATTGTTCAGCATTGTCGGCCATTGGAATTCCTTCTTCGACGGACTCATCTATATGAATAAGCCGAGTATGTATCCGCTGCAGACCTACATTCAACAGCTTGTTGTGCGCATCGATCCGGAGCTGATGAAGACATTGACGACAGAACAACTCATCGAGCTGTCGAAAGCTTCCGATAAGACGCTCAATTCAGCCAAGCTGATCGTGGCAATGGTTCCGCTGCTGGCGATTTATCCGTTCCTGCAAAAATATTTCGTGCATGGCATCGTGCTTGGTGCCGTAAAAGAATAGGAGTTAGAGGCTTAAATGAACAGTATTCGTAAGGTTCATGTCGTTTTTAAAACGCATCTGGATATTGGATTTACGGATTTGGCCAGCAATGTTATTGATCAATATTTTCATTCGTTTATTCCCGGGGCGCTTGATCTGGCAGAGCAATTGGGGCAGGAGCAAGGTGGTGCGAAGTTCGTCTGGACGACTGGCTCTTGGCTCATTCATGAATATTTGAAAGCAGCAAATCCAGCACAGCGAAGCCGATTGGAAAGTGCGATTGCAGCCGGTACAATCGTGTGGCACGGATTGCCGTTTACGACGCATACCGAGCTAATGGATCCGGCGCTGCTCGAGCACGGCTTGTCGATTTCGCGCAAGCTGGATGAGAAGTACGGCAAGCGTACGATTAGCGCCAAGATGACGGACGTTCCGGGCCATACGATCGGCATGGTCCCGTATTTGGCGAAGAATGATATTCAATTTCTTCATCTCGGCGTCAATTATGCTTCCACAAAGCCAAGTGTTCCGGATGTCTTCGTATGGAGAGCAAAGGATGGCTCGGAAGTCATCGTTAACTATGCGGGCAGCTATGGGAATATGACGATTGTTGACGGCTTGGATGAAGCTCTGTATTTCGCGCATACGAATGATAATATGGGACCGCCATCGGCAAGCAGTATTCACGAGCTGTACGAACGGCTTTCCGAGCAGTTCCCGAACGCAGCTATCGTTGCCTCAACAATGGATGCTTTCGCGAGCAAGCTTATTGCTTTGAAGGATCAATTCCCAGTCGTGACCGAGGAAATCGGCGATTCATGGATTCATGGCGTGGCCTCCGACCCGCTAAAGATCGCCCAGTATCGGGAACTGCTGAAGCTGCGCGACAAGTGGGCCGGCGAAGGCCGGTTGGATACTGGTAGTCAAGAATATGCCGACTTCTGCGAGCAGCTAATGCTGGTTCCCGAGCATACGTGGGGGATGGACGAGAAGACGCATTTGACCGATTTCAAGCATTATTCGGTTCAAGACTTCCATGCAGCTAGGGAGGATGATATCGTCAAGAAGGATGTAATCCCAGCCAGATATGCAGGCTACTTCGGCATTTATGGCGGTGACCCGCACTACATCGGAACGGATGCCGGCAAAAGCTTCAGTTTGTATGAGAGCTCCTGGCAGGAGCAGCGGGATTATATCAACAGTGCGATAGCCGCGCTGTCCAAAGATAAGCAAGACGAGGCGCGAACGGCGCTTGCTGCACTGACTCCGAGTGAATCGAAGGCTGGTGGGCACGAATTCGATATCGAACAAGAGCAGCGACTAGGCTGTTTCGATGTCCAGTTCGATCGTAACGGCTCCATCTTTAAGCTTGTTGATTCGAAGGGAAAAGCGTGGGCCGACGAACAGCATCGGATCGGCGTCTATGAGTATGAAACGTTCGGCGTGGATCATTATAATAATTGGTTCAGAGATTACGTTGTCAATTGGGCTGAAACATGCTTCTGGTCGGAGCCTGACTTTGGAAAGCCAGGTATAGAGTTTGTGGAGCCAAGACCGGAGCACAGGCGGTTTTCTCCACGAGTTCGTGAAGCAACGGTACGGGAATGCGCGCAATACGATGAGGTTTGCTTGAGGTTAAGTATGAGTGATGAAGCTTCGCAAACGTATGGAGCACCTAAGAAGCTGCAAATTCGCTATCGTTTCTTCAAGGAGACGGAGCGCATCGAGGTCGAATTGGATTGGTTTGAAAAGCATGCAAACCGGCTGCCGGAAGCTAGCTGGTTTTCGTTGGCGCTAAATGTCGACAATCCGAATCTATGGAAGATGGATAAGCTAGGCGAGAGGGTATCGCCGCTTAATGTTGTGAAGAACGGCAATCGCAGCCTGCATGCCGTGGGTACGGGTGTTTATTACGAAGGTAGCGACGGCGGCGTGAAGCTATTGACATCGGACGCATGCGTTCTATCACCTGGAGAAAAACGGATGCTGCAGTTCAATCAGCAGTTTGCTCCACTGGAGGGCGGCATGCATTTTAACCTGCATAACAACGTATGGGGGACAAACTTCCGCATGTGGTTTGAAGATGATATGAAGTTCAGATTCTCGCTTGAATTGAAATAATTATGTGAAGGAATACATGGTATTGAACTGGAATCGGTGAATGATAACCCAGCCCTGGACTGAAAAAAAAGAAACGGCACATCAAGCCAGCCGCTTGATGTGCCGTTTCCTATAAGTTAAGGGAGGGATAACGAGCCGCCTACTTAGTCAATTGCAGGTAGATCTTCCCGTCCTCAACCTTGACAGGGTAGGTTATAAGAGCTTTGCATGCGGGCTTCCGCATCGGTGCGCCGGTCGATATATCGAACCGTCCGTTATGCTTGGGGCATTCGTCACATTACCCATCACGAGCCCGTCAGCGAGATGTACCTTTTCGTGAGAACAATGACCATCGGTTGCATAACAGATATCCCGGTCAGTGCGGTAAATGGCATATGTGCGATCACCATAATCGAAGCGGATGACGTCCTCTTGCTCAACATCGTCCAAGCCGCAAGCTTCAATCCAATTGCTGGTCGTTGTCATTTTGCTTTAAGCCCCTTTGGCGTCATTTTCAATGCGATTGGCAAACTCTCGGTAACGCGTTACGACAAAAGCAGGGTCTTTACGAATACGCCATAAGGCGGCCACTGTTTCGCTGAGCGCAGCCCGAAAGCTTGGAGCGGCGGCAGGACAATACTGCTTGATTTCTTCATGCAGTGCAGGCAGGTTATAGAACGGAACCATAGGGAACATATGATGCTCCATATGATAATTCATGTTCGTATACAGAAACCGAAGAATAGGGTTTGTATAGAACGTTCGGCAGCAGAGCCGGTGATCCAGCTTATCCTCGAACAGTCCAAGATGCTGGGTGGAGTTCAGGCATGTCATCAGGAAGTAGCCGTAATACGCAGGCAATCCGACAAACATCAACGGCAGGATGCTGTGCACATAGAAGCAAAGTACAATAATAGCGGTGTAGAGCAAAAGAAAGATACGTGCCTCCCAGAATAGAGAGCGGTATTCACTGCTAGGAATGAGCTCTTTCTCTTGGGCGTTCAGTCGACCGAAAGCATGCTTAAATAGTGATTTCGCCGTATTGATTCGCAGGTCGTCCATACGAAGAAGCGATTTGAGCAGCCGCATCCACATCGGAGGACGCGGTTCCATAATTTCCGGATCACTGCCGACAATGATCGTATCCGTGTGGTGGCGTACATGGCTCCAGCGGAAATTCGTTGCTTGAATGAGAATGAGGAACGATGTGATCTGATAGATGGTTTCATTAAGCCACGCGGTCTTGAAAGGTGTTCCATGGCCATACTCATGCCATTTCGATACGGAGGAAACCGAGTATATGGTACCGTAAAGAGCAAAACAGGGAATTGCCCACCACGTCCCCCATGATAAGTAGGCGACATAGCCTGAAGCACAAAGGACAATGAGCCATAACAGAATGTCTCGAACCGCGGGTGCGTTTCTACGGGACATCAGCTCTTTCAATCGTTTCCTCGGAATGGGACAGGTATACCAATCGGCGGAGACAAGCCCTTTCCCGATCGCTTTGTCTCGCTCTGGCCCCAATATGCTATAATCTCGCTTCGCCTGTTCGCTCATAATTGTGCTCCTTGTCCAATGTAGTTACTCGCTTACTTTATAGTGTAATGAATCGCGAATGAGCTGGCTTTCCAAATCATACGAAATAGTTTTTGGTACATCAGAGAATATCGAAAGGATGAAGTAATAGAATGGCAAGCAAATCATCATCAGGTGCGATGCGCTGGCTTTACCCAGATACAGCGGAATTGGATAGGGATCAATGGTCTGATGTGAAGCCATCGGAGGGAGGGCTGGTTCCCGAGCTAATTAATCTGGGATGCCAGAAATATTCGGAAGCGTATCAACTTACATTGCATGCTCATGAGCAAGCTTATGAGTTTGTTTATTTGGAGCACGGAAGTGTGACATGGGAGATGAACGGCGTTCACTACCCGACGAGCGCAGGGCAGTGGTTCTTTACTTATCCGGGAGAGCTGCATAAAGCGAGGTTCGATCATATGGAGCCAAGCCGTATTTGGTGGTTGATTGTGAAGGATCCTGCCTGCGGATCTAGTTGGCTTGGACTGCTACAAGAGGAGCGAGACTTTATTCACAAGCGTTTGCTTCAGCTGCCGCGTGTATTTCGGGGGAGCAATCGGGTGCGGGAGCAATTCGAGCGGCTAAAGGCGACATTGGAGCAGGAAGGGGAAGGCTCGAAACTATTTATCAGGCATCAAGTGCTTGAAATTTTGTTGGGATTGCTTCAGCCTGAACCGATAAAGACGATCGAGCCCGGGCTCCGGGAGCAGATGGTGTACTTGGTCAATCAGCTTGGACAGTCGCCTGAAAAACGGTATTCCGTTGCGGAGATGGCGCAGTCTGTTAACGTGAGCGAATCGCACTTCTTTAAAATCTTCCACGAAACATTCGGGCAATCGCCTGCAGCTTATTTGGAAAGGATTCGAATTGAACGTGCATGCGTGATGCTCCAATCAAGCCAAGCGATTATTGATGTTGCACATGAGCTTGGGTTCAAGACAAGCCAGCACTTTACGAATGTGTTCCGAAAGGTGATCGGCTGCTCTCCAAGCATGTGGAGACGGTCGGTAGAATAAAACAGGGCGGCCGCCAAGCTGTTATGCAAACCAACATGCCGCTCATTATTCAAGCAATGAAGTCGAATCTGTAATGCAGCTGGTCCGGTCTTCCGAATGTTTGTGAAGACAATGTTGACTTCCGTATATAGAGATAAATTGATTTCAGAGCAAATGATCTCCGAATCGGGACTGGAATGGGACCCTTATAAATTAAGGGTTCAACCCGGTTGGGCAATAGAGAACCAACTTGTTTTATCAGCCTTCCAAGCTAATAGCGTGGGTTCGATTCCCATCACCCGCTCCATATTACAACAAACAAGCCTTGGGCGGGTAACCAAGGCTTTTTCTTTTTATTCATGCTTGTTCCTTTTGTTGACGAAATGAAAAAGCTTCAACCGCATGTCATTTTGTAGTATGATATATAGAGTTATATTCAAATCAGGTTGTATAAATAAACGTTTGAAGAAGAATTCATGCATGTTGAAAACTATGTGCATGCTTTACGAAGTGGCTTTCTTCGCAAAACCTTGAGGAGGATTAGAATGTCGGAACAAGCTGGAACTGTTGCAACTACCAACAGGCCGCAATCCAATAACTTGCTGCGCCGCGATGTGCGTTTCCTTGGTAACATTCTTGGAGATGTACTTGTGCATCAGGGCGGACATGAACTGCTGGAGAATGTTGAAAAAATCCGCGAAATGAGCAAGGCGCTTCGCGCTGAATTTTTGCCGGAGCTGTATGAAGAGTTCAAGCAGGTAATTGATGCATTGAACCCGGAGACGCGCCATCAAGTCATTCGCGCTTTCGCGATTTATTTTCAACTTGTTAATATTGCGGAACAGAATCACCGGATTCGCCGGAAACGTGACTATGAGCGTTCTGCAGGCGAGACTGTACAGCCGGGCTCAATCGAGAGTGCCATCCAAGTTCTAAAGGAAAAAGGCATCTCTGTTGATAACGTTAAAGAAATTATCGGTGACATCTCACTTGAGCTTGTTATGACTGCGCATCCAACGGAAGCAACACGTCGTGCAGTTCTGGACATTCATCAGCGTATTGCATCTGAAATGACCGAGCTCGATAATCCGAACCTGACTTATCGTGAGCGCGAGAAGCTGCGTGAGAAGCTTCTGAACGAAGTGTTGACATTGTGGCAGACAGACGAGCTGCGTGATCGTAAACCAACCGTTATCGATGAAGTGCGTAACGGCATGTACTATTTTGATGAGACGTTGTTTGAAGTGCTTCCTAACGTCTATGAAGAACTGGAGCGCTGCCTGGACAAATACTATCCATCTGAGGATTGGCATGTTCCGACTTACCTTCGTTTCGGCTCCTGGATTGGCGGCGACCGCGACGGCAACCCGTCCGTTACCGCGAAGATTACTTGGGAGACACTGACGCTTCAGCGCGGACTTGCGCTAAAGAAGTATGAGCAGTTGCTCAAGGAAGTCATGGAACAGCTTAGCTTCAGCACGAATATTATTACGGTTTCTGATGAGCTGCTTGAGTCCATCAAGAAAGATCGTGAGACCATTGAGCTGCGCAGTGTAGAGCTGTGGCGCAATGAGAAAGAGCCGTACAAGATCAAGCTTGGTTATATGCTTGAGAAGCTGGCGAACACGTCGGAAGATACGCTGAAGGGCTCTTCGAAGCGTTATAATAGCGCGGATGAGCTCATTGCAGATCTGTATGTGATTGACCGCAGCTTGCGTAACCATTTTGCCGATTATGTTGCAGATACGCATATCCGTAAGTTGGTTCGTCAAGTGGAGCTGTTCGGCTTCCATCTGGCAGCGCTGGATGTTCGTCAACACAGTAAAGAGCATGAGAATGCGATGACTGAAGTACTCGCGAATATGAACATTGTTGAGAACTATGCTGGGCTCTCCGAGGATGAGAAAATTGAGCTGCTTCATTCATTGCTTAAAGATCCGCGTCCTTTGACATCGCCGCATTTTGCATATTCGGATAGCACGCAGGAATGCCTGGATGTTTATCGCACGATCTACCGCGCTCAAGCGGAGTTCGGCGTGAACTGCATCTCCAGCTACCTGATCAGTATGACACAGGGCGCGAGCGACATGCTTGAAGTTATGGTGTTCGCGAAGGAAGTCGGCCTGTTCCGCAAAGAGGCTAATGGCACGGTTCGCTGCACGTTGCAGGCGGTACCGTTGTTTGAAACCATTGATGACCTTCATGCAGCACCTGGCATTATGGAGCAGCTATTCGCACTGCCAATCTACCGTCAATCGGTTGAAGCGCGCGGCAACCTGCATGAGATTATGCTTGGTTACTCGGACAGCAACAAGGACGGCGGCGTTGTAACGGCAAACTGGGAATTGCGTGTAGCGCTTAATGCGATTACAAGCGCAGCTAAGAAGTTCGACGTGAAGCTGAAATTCTTCCACGGTCGTGGCGGTGCACTTGGACGCGGCGGCATGCCGCTGAACCGCAGTATTCTTGCGCAGCCTCCGCACACGGTGGGCGGCGGTATCAAGATTACGGAGCAAGGGGAAGTATTGTCCTCCCGTTACTCGATGAAGGGTATCGCATACCGCAGCTTGGAGCAGGCGACTTGGGCGCTTGTGACAGCATCGCGACTTGCGAAGTATCCTGAGCAGGAAGCTGGAGCAACTGCTGAGTGGGACGAAATTGCAAAAGGCATCTCGGAGACGGCACTGAACAAGTATCAAGATCTGATCTTCCGCGATCCGGACTTCATGACGTTCTTCAAAGAGTCGACGCCTTTGTCCGAAGTAGGCGAATTGAACATCGGTTCCCGTCCTGCAAAACGGAAAGGAAGCGATCGCTTCGAAGATCTGCGTGCGATTCCATGGGTATTCGCTTGGACGCAGAGCCGCTACTTGCTGCCAGCATGGTATGCGGCAGGCACAGCGCTGCAAGAATATGTGGGCGGCGATGTGAACCGTCTGGATACATTGCGTGTCATGTATGCGAAGTTCCCGTTCTTTACGACACTCATCGATACACTGCAGAACGCACTGGCTAAAGCGGATCTGCAGATTGCCAAAGAATATGCAGGGATGATTGCTGATAAAGTAATCCGTGATCGGATCTTTACGCTAATCGAGGTAGAGTATAAGATGACGTCGTCGCTTATTCTGCAAATTACCGGACAAGCGGAGATTCTGGACAATTTACCGGTTATCCAAGAGTCGATCCGATTGCGTAACCCTTACGTGGATCCACTCAGCTACATGCAAGTGCAGCTGCTGAAAGAGCTGCGCGAGAAGCGTGCTAACGGTGAAGCTGACGAGCCGGAGCTGCTGCGTGAAGTGCTGCTTACGATTAACGGCATTGCAGCGGGCCTCAGAAATACCGGTTGATATTGTGTTGAAATGAAATGCCGGACTTAAGGCAGCATTGCTGCTTCGAGTCCGGTTTTTTTGTTTAAATATATGATTGTGCGGAAAAAGTAGTTTTTTGCCATATTGCTCGCATTCCATGTATAATCATGGAGGTAAGATTCGTTTTTTTGTATATATAAAGAGTGGCTGTTTGGAGGAGTAGCGTTGAAATCAGTTGAGGCAAGGTTAGCAAGATTAGCTTTGAAAGGCGATCAGCGGGCTTTTGCCGAGCTTGTTGAGATGTATCAGGACAAGCTTTATCATATGGCTTACCGAATGCTATATAACCGGCAGGAAGCAGAGGACGTTGTTCAGGAAGTGTTCCTGCGGGTATACAAGAACTTGGAGCGCTACGACGACACGATGAAGTTCTCTACTTGGATCTACCGGATCGCCACGAATCTGTGTATTGATCGGCTGCGCAAGCGCAAAGCGGTCTATTCGCTGGATGCGGAATCGTCGGAGCATGAAGGGCTAGACGGCTACGCAATGATTCCTAGCGATAACCGGACACCGGAGAGTGAGCTTCTGCTCTCAGATACGCAGCGGATCATTCATCAAGCGATTGAGACATTGCCAGCGAAATATAAATCCGTTATGGTGCTGCGGTACTTAGAGGAACTGTCGCTGCAAGAAATCGGCGACGTGCTGGGGATGCCGGTAACGACAGTGAAGACGCGTGTGCATAGAGGCCGGGAGTTCCTTCGCAAGAAGCTAGAGCATAAGCTGTAACAGATGGGCGAGAGCGGAAGTTTTATTTTGACAGTCGAGGCATCTTAAAAAAATGAAACATCTCGGCCGGCGAAACGTAACGTATACTACTGTAGATTATAATGATGAAAGGATTGGCTGCTATGAATTGCAACGTCGCCATCATGCAGATGCATGATTATTTAGATGATGAGCTGTCTCGAGAAGAGCAAGCTGAATTGAAGCTTCATATAGATTCCTGCGTGGCATGCCGCACAAGGCTGGAGCAGCTCGAACGGACCGAGGCGCTCACCGAATCCATGATGGATAAGCGGCGTACAGTCTTGACGAGTGAGCAATCCTCCGCTCTTAAAGCACGCATAATGGACACGGTTCCATTCAAGCGGCGGCGCCGAGCTGGATTCGCAAGCTGGGTGCGCAGTCATCCGGGACTCTCGGTTGCAGCGGTATTCGTATTCGTCATGTTCTCAAGCTTCCTCGCCATGTGGCAGCAGGATAGCGAGCTAACGGTAAGCGGTTCGGATCTTGCACAAGTCGTCATTAATGGCGATACTGTGACTGTGCCTGAAGGCGCTCACTTAAAAGGTGACTTGGTCGTTGAGAATGGCAAAGCGAATGTTTACGGAGAAGTGGATGGGGATGTAACGGTCATCTCAGGTTCGCTGTATCAAGCGTCGACTGCCCATATTTCCGGAGAAGTGAAGCAGATTGACCAGGCGCTGGACTGGTTTTGGTACAAAGTGTCACATTCCATCAGCAGTTTGGCGTACTAGTTTGCATTGCTAACCTCCTACTAAGGAGGTTTTTTTGTGAGAAAAAAAGGAGTTAGAGCACCATTTCTAGAAAAGAATAAGGTTAGAAATAAGGGTAATGGATTAATGATACCTAGACAGATGTGTTTGGGGGTAGATGATGGATGAACTATTTTGCAGATCTGACCTGGAAAGGCTGGATCAAGGATCTAATTGATATCTCGATCGTAAGTTATATTATCTATAAACTCATCTTGCTCGTTCGCGGAACCCGGGCGGTGCAGCTGCTCAAGGGAATTATCGTGCTCGTCGCGACATGGGCGCTTAGCACATGGTTTGACCTGTATACGTTAAAGTGGCTCATGAATCAGATGTTCACCTTCGGGGTCGTGACGATTCTGATTATTTTTCAGCCGGAGCTTCGCAGGGCGCTGGAGCAGCTTGGACGAGGCAGCTTGTTCAGCCGTTCTTCCGTAGTAGAGCGGGACACTAGCGACCGCATTAATGAAATCATTAAATCGATTAATTATATGGCCAAGCGCAAAATCGGCGCATTAATCGTGTTTGAACGGAGTACAGGGCTATCCGATTATATTGAGTCCGGCATTCAGATGGAGTCGATTGTCAGCTCAGAGCTGCTCATTAATATTTTTATCCCGAATACGCCGCTTCATGATGGTGCCGTTATTATTAGAGGCAATCAGATTATGGCTGCGGGCTGTTACTTGCCGCTCTCGGAAAACCCGTTCATCAGTAAGGAGCTCGGGACGAGGCACCGCGCCGCAATCGGGGTTACGGAGGTGTGCGATGCCATCTCGGTTATCGTGTCAGAAGAGACGGGACAAGTCTCACTCGCTGTCGGCGGCATGATCGTTCGCGACATTAAAGAGGAGTCGCTCATCTCGAAGCTGTTCGAGGAGCTTAATCCGAACTCAAAGTCGCGTGAACGCGAGCGCAATAAGACGCCTTTCTGGAAGCGTAAGGGGGGCAATCAGCATGGATAAGTGGCTCAGCCATCCGACTGCAATCAAAATTATCTCGCTGATGATCGGGATTTTGATGTGGGCTGTCGTTCATTTTGACTCGGAGAAATCGCCGAATACGGTTGCGAACTTGACGGAATCGCGTGAAATTGATGCGGTTCAAGTAAAGCCGATCGGCATGGATGATAAAAACTTCGCGCTGCGCCTGCTGGACCCGGGCGAGGTGCATTTGACAGTAAGCGGATCGCGGTCCGACTTCCTCATTGCGGAACGCAACAATGATTATCAGGTTACTGTTGATCTCAGCCAGGCGACAGAAGGCCGGAAGGTGCTGCCGCTTAAAGTGAATTTGCCTCGAGGGCTTGAGCTTATTGAAGTGAGGCCAAGCAACGTCACGGTCGTTCTGGAACGGCTGCTTACGAAAGAGTATGATGTGACGATACATACCGAGGGCAAGCCAGGCAAGGGGTATAAGACCGGGCAGCCGGTCGTGAAGCCGAATCGTGTGCATGTCACACTGCCAAAGGATCAGATGGACCTTGTCGCCTCCGTCGGGGGCACAATCTCGGTAGAGGGCGATGAGGAGACTGTCGCTGATAAGAAAATGAAGCTTGCCGCGTACGATCAGGACGGCAATGAGCTGACAGATGCGGTTATAAGCCCAGGCGTGGTAGAGGTAGAAGTGCCGATCACGAAGCCGTTTAAGAAGCTGCCATTGCAGGTTGGCTTCACCGGGGAGCTGCCAGAGGGTCTCGCAATTGCATCCTTCAAGCAGAGTGTAGATCAGATCACAGTGTATGGACCGCAGGATGTGCTCGATACGTATGAGTACTATGACGGCATTACAATTGACTTGTCGAAATTGAAGCAATCGGGTACGATGGAGCTCGATGTGGTGCCAACCGGCGATATTGCTTCGGTTGACCCGGTTAAAGTGACATTCGAGTATACGATCGTGCCTGTGGAGTCCCGAGTTATGTCGAGCTTGCCAGTTACGCTCATCGGGCTCTCGGACGGATTGAAAGCCAATATTTCGCTGCCTGCGACCGGCACGGTGGATGCGATTGTACGCGGTGCGCCAGATACGCTGGCTGCGCTTGGCGTCAAGGATGTGCAGCTCATTGCCGACTTGAGCGGGCTAGGCCCAGGCAGCCATGTTGTGCCGCTTGAGATGCATCTGCCGCGATTCGTGGACCAGGCGCCGAATGCGTCGCTGAGCATCACGGTGGATATTACGGATGGCTCGACGGCTTCCGTGACGCCATCCGATGCGTTGCCGACTGACGGACAGCCGAGTAATGGCAGCAGTAGTAATGATAATGCGACTGCTCCTGATGGCACAGGCAATGCGGCTGACGGTGGAAGCGGGAAGACAAGCGGAGACAGCGCTGGTGGTACTGGTACGGGCAATGGGACGGCGACGGAGAAACCGGCTGCCGGGAATGACGCTGCTTCAGGCAGTGGAAACGCGCAGAATAGCCCAAGCGGGGCCAGCAGCTCGAATAAGAACAATGAAGCGCAAGAATAGCCGAAAAGCGGCACTTGAACTTACTACAAATAGATAAAAGGGGAATATGCATAATGGGTAAATATTTCGGTACTGATGGTGTGCGGGGCGTCGCGAATCGCGAACTGACTCCTGAACTAGCATATAAAATTGGCCGCTGCGGCGGATATGTACTTGCTGGACAGGCGGAGCGTCCGAAGGTTGTAATTGGTCTTGATACGCGTATTTCCGGTCCGATGCTGGAAGCTTCGCTCATTGCGGGCTTGCTGTCGATCGGAGCAAGCGTTGTGCGCATTGGCGTTGTATCGACGCCGGCAGTCGCTTATTTGACGCGTGAGCTTGGCGCAGATGCAGGCGTTATGATCTCGGCTTCGCATAACCCGGTCGAAGATAACGGCATTAAGTTTTTTGGCGGCGACGGCTTTAAGCTGTCTGACGATACAGAGCTTGAAATCGAGCGCTTGATGGATGCCGAGGTAGATGAGCTGCCTCGCCCGGAAGGCGGCGATATCGGTACGGTAACGGTAGATGAAACGGCGAAGCGCAAGTTCATCGATTTCTTGAAAACAACGGTTAATCAGAGCTTTGCAGGTCTGAAGATCGTCCTTGATTGCGCGAACGGTTCGGCCCATGAAATTGCGCCAACGGTATTCCGCGAGCTTGGTGCGGAAGTCATCACGGTAGGCGCTGAGCCGAACGGACTCAACATTAATGATGGCGTCGGTTCCACGCATCCGGAATATCTTCGCGAGGAAGTGCTGAAGCACGGCGCTGACTTCGGCTTGTCCTTTGACGGCGACGCTGACCGTCTCATCGCGATTGATGAGAAGGGCGAAGAGGTAGATGGCGACTTCATTCTGTGCATCTGCGGCGACGCGATGAAGCGGGCTGGCACGCTTAAGAACGATACGGTCGTAACGACAGTAATGAGCAACATCGGCTTCTTCAAAGCAGCACAGAAGATTGGACTGAGCACGGCTCAAACGGCGGTTGGCGATCGTTACGTCATGGAAGAAATGCGCCGCGGCGGCTTTAATCTTGGTGGCGAGCAGTCCGGCCATGTGATCTTCCTCGACTACAATACAACTGGCGACGGCATCCTGACAG
The DNA here is from genome assembly GCF_056120345.1 of Paenibacillus sp. sgz302114. Classification (NCBI taxonomy): domain Bacteria; kingdom Bacillati; phylum Bacillota; class Bacilli; order Caryophanales; family Paenibacillaceae; genus Paenibacillus; species Paenibacillus sp. sgz302114. Next base: position 264,249 of record NZ_JBVYOI010000007.1, on the reverse strand, counting down.
CGCTGCAGCTGACGAATACGCTAGTTGCTTCCGGGAAGAAGCTGAGCGAGCAGAAGTCGCTTATGCGTAAATTCCCGCAGGTGCTCATTAACGTGCGCGTAGCGGACAAGAGCACGTATAAGGACAACGCAGCGATTGCAGCTGCGATTGCAGAGGTTGAGCAGGAGCTTGGCGATAACGGTCGCGTGCTCGTTCGTCCATCCGGTACGGAGTCTTTGATTCGCGTCATGGCGGAAGGGCCGGATAAAGAGCAGGTTGAAGCGTATGTGAACCGGATCGTCGATACGGTTCGTGCCGAGCTTGGTGCAGAATAGTATCAGTTTATGGGAAATGGCTCCGGCCAATTAGAGTATGCAGTCAATCCTGAATGTGCAGCAATCGCGGCATTCAGGATTGTTTTTTGTGCGTGGTAAGGTGCAAAAATGCGACAAACTTCGCGTGTTTTTGAAAACGATTGCGGAAATTATTTGTTGCACCTTCGCATAAAAATGAATATAGTAGGATAGTACATTTAGGAATGGAAAGCGAGGGTCGATGTTAATTTTCACTAAAGCGCCAGAGCTTGCACGGATTCTTACAGCTGCTGTGATTTGTCCATAATGGAAATGGACGCACGGCGTATAACCGGCTGTATCAATCGGCAAGCTGACGAGGTGGAGGTGTTCGGAATGTTCGGCGGGGACCTCCCGGTATTGCATTTGACCGTAAGCCGATACTCAAATAGACTGGGCGACTGGTCTGACAAAAGGTCGGTAGAATGCTCTATAGCTACATTGGATGCGCGCGCGGCAACGGAGGCCGTGATGTGCGTTATGGTTCAAAGCAGACGTATAGTGCTGCTTTTATTGTGTTGTTCTCGAATGAAAGAATTATTTTCCCATTTGCATACAGGGTGTGCGCTTTCTTTGTTATTGTCTTTTTCTGTATGAACTTATTCATTATTCAAATTCAACCCTTGGCAGGACGGAGCCGGCGACTAGGCGGCCTTGCGCCGCCATGCATAGTTATCGAGGCATCCGACTGATGCGAGGGTAATATACCCAAATTCGGAGGTCTATTCATATGTGTGGAATTGTAGGATATATCGGTAAACGGGATTCGCAGGATATTTTGATCGAAGGCTTGAAGAAGCTGGAGTACCGCGGTTATGACTCCGCAGGTATTGCTGTATTTACGAAGAACGGATTGGAAGTACGCAAGTCGATCGGTCGTCTTGCAAACCTGGAGGAGAAGCTGGATGGACAGCCGCTTGAAGGGTCTGTTGGTATCGGTCATACGCGTTGGGCGACACATGGTAAACCGTCTGACGTCAACTCTCACCCGCATACGGATAACTCGCATAAGTTCTCTGTTGTGCATAACGGCATTATCGAGAACTACCTGGATCTGAAAGATGAACTGATCGAGAAAGGCGCGAAGTTCGTATCGGAAACAGATACGGAAGTCATTTCCCACCTGATCGCAGAAGAGTACGATGGCGATATCGTCAAAGCGGTTCAACGTGCTGTGAAGCGTATGCGCGGTGCATATGCCCTTGGCGTATTGACGGAGTTTGAACCGGATCGTCTCGTTGCAGTTCGTTTTGCAAGCCCGCTCGTTATCGGCGTAGGCGAAGGCGAGAACTTCATCGGCTCGGACATTCCGGCAATTCTGGAGCACACGCGTGATGTGTACATCCTGAATGACGGCGAGATGGCGATTCTGACGAAGAACGCTGTCGAATTGATGACGATCGAAGGCGAATTTATTTCCAAGGAAATATTCCGTGTCGATTGGGATCTTGTAACAGCTGAAAAAGCAGGCTTCGACCACTTCATGTTGAAAGAGATTTATGAGCAACCTAAAGCATACCGCGACACGATGATGGGCCGTATTTCGGATGATGGCCGCTCGGTTGTATTGAATGAAATCGGCATGACTGCAGAGCAAATCCGCGGCATCCGCAAAATCCAAATCGTTGCATGCGGTACGGCAATGCACGCTGGTTTGGTAGGTAAAACCGTAATTGAGAGCCTGGCTCGCATTCCGGTGGAGACGGACGTTGCTTCCGAGTACCGTTACCGCTCGCCGATCATTACGCCAGATACGCTCGTTATCGTTGTCAGCCAATCCGGTGAGACAGCGGATACGCTTGCAGCACTGCGTGAAGCAAAGCGTAACGGCGCACGCGTCATGGCAATCACGAACGTGGTAGGCAGTTCGGTAGCCCGTGAAGCGGATGATGTGATCATCACGCAAGCAGGTCCAGAGATTGCGGTAGCTTCGACGAAAGCTTACACGTCGCAGTTGATTGCGTTCTACCTGTTCGGCCTGTTCCTTGCCGATACACTTGGCACACGCGATGCGGATGCAATCGCAGAAGTGGTTGCAGCAATGCACGAGCTTCCTGAGAAAGTGGAGCGCATCCTTGAGGAAGCAGCAGTGCTGAAGACGCTCGCTGAATCGCTTGCGAAGCATAACAACCTGTTCTTCATCGGCCGCGGCGTTGACTTTGCAGTCGTGCAAGAGGGCTCGCTGAAGCTGAAGGAAATTTCGTACATTCACTCCGAGGCATATGCAGCAGGCGAACTGAAGCACGGTACGCTAGCGCTGATCGAGGAAGGTATTCCTGTCGTCTCGCTCATCACCCAAGAGGATCTGTATGAGAAGACGCTTAGCAACATTAAAGAAGTGAAGGCACGCGGCGCGCATGTACTTGGCGTTGTGAACGAGGGCTTGGAAGAGGAAGTCGGCAAGTCCGTCGACGAGCTGTTCGCGATTCCGAAGACGCTGCCGTTGCTTTCCCCAGCATTGTCGGTCGTACCACTTCAGCTGATCGCATACTATGCGTCGCTGGCTCGTGGCAATGATGTTGATAAGCCGAGGAACTTGGCGAAGTCGGTAACTGTAGAATAGTAATCAGTTGGAATATTTTTGGGAACCTCTAGCCCGTTGAAACTGGTAGCCCTTCTGCTTACGATTCCGGGTGGCTAACGCTTTGGATTGCAATCCTGTCGGACATGGGAGCAACGATATTTGTAACGCTTGTTTGCTTAACAGTGTTGATACAAAAGAAAAAATGAACTTAAAAACCGGACCATGCCAACTAATCGCATGGTCCGTTTTTTTTTACTTACTTTTTATCAAAAGCTCGATTGCTTCAGCGACTACCTTACTTGTATCATTACCAGCTTCTTTTTCTTCGAGAATACACTGCTCAAGGTTTTTGGCAACGATGTGTGCGATAGCTTTATCGGCTGCACTTCGAATGGCTGAAATTTGAGCAACTACTTCTTTGCAGTGCTTTTCCTCTTCCATCATATTGAGAACGCCGCGAACTTGACCTTCAAGTCGCTTCATGCGCTTTTTTATATCGTCATCGTATTGTATCATAGGTAACCCTCCTTATACCCAAACCGGTATACGTATTATTATGTCCCATATCCCGATTCATAACAATACCAAGTGGGTGAATGGGTAGCATTAAATGAACAAGTTCACTTTAGCATCAGTAGCATCTCCCAGATAAGCTCCTACACCTGCATAATCGATTCCATCAAGAAGCTCTTCTTTCTGCAGCCCGAGCAAATCCATCGTCATCGTGCAGGCGACGAGTTTTACACCTTGTTCTTGTGCCAGTTCAATGAGCTGGGGAAGAGTCAGGACATTATGTTTTTTCATGACGTGCTTGATCATTTTAGGACCCATTCCTCCGAAATTCATTTTTGAAAGCCCCATTTTATTTACGCCACGAGGCATCATTTTTCCGAACATTCTTTCCAAAAATCCTTTTTTGGTAGGTACTAGCTCATCTTTACGTAGGGCATTCAGCCCCCAGAAGGTAAAGAATATCGTCACTTCATGGTCATAAGCGGCTGCTCCGTTTGCAATTATGAAAGCGGCGATTGCTTTATCCATATCACCGCTAAATAATACAATCGTCGACTTTTCTTTAACAGACATTTCATTCGCTCCTTATATACCTATACCGGTAGGGGTATTATTAGTTACAAAAAAATATTGAACCAAATCTTAACGACTGTGATGCAGATCAGCAAGGACAAAACCAACTGCAACGTCTTCGTTTGAAGCCTTTTACTAATGATTGCTCCCAAAGGAGACGCAAATGTACTTGCAATAACAATCACGATAGCTGGAACAAGAAGCATATGTCCGCCCATCAGCTTGCCCGCTGTAGATCCGATAGACGATATGAATGTAATCGCGAGAGACGAAGCGATCGCAATGCGTGTTGGGATCTTGAGTATGACTAGCATTACAGGGACGGTAATAAACGCCCCGGCTGCGCCAACAATGCCGGACGCAATTCCAATGATGAGGGCAAATGAAGCAGCGAGTTTCTTATTAAAAACCAGATCGTGCGATTCAATCAGTTCAACATTCTTTTTCGGCAAAAACATCATAACAGCTGCTATCGTAGCCAGTATGCCGTATACGGTACTAATCATGGCATCAGGTACAAAATTTGATCCATAACCTCCGATGAAGCTTCCGACAATAATTGCTGATCCCATATTAATGACTAGCGTCTTATTAATCAAACCGCTTTTCTTGTATACAAAGATGCCAGATAGCGTAGCGGAAAAGACCTGAATAGCTGTAATTGCGGAAACCTCTTGCAAGCTAAATCCATCGAACCCAAGGGCAGGCGGTACGTACAGCAGTAAAGGGAAATTAATAATCGCTCCACCGATTCCCACCATTCCTGAAATGAGCGAACCGGCTATTCCAATTGCAAATAAAACGATAATGAAAGACACGTCCATATCAATACCTCCGATTCAAAACGGTATTCTTAGCCTTTTTGAATCATGAAAATAAATACACCATTTTCTTCTTTGCTTTCAATAAGCATATGACCAGTTGATTTAGTCCAAGCAGCTAAATCAGGTTTGGAGCCTTTATCGGTGGCTAGTACCTGCAGCACTTCTCCGGTAACGAGTTCGTCCATTGCTTTTTTTGTTCTCACAATTGGCATCGGGCAAGCCAGCCCCTTGGCATCGACAACCTTTTTAATAATCATTTATACTTCGCCTCCAAATTGGTTTTCAAGTTAGCCGTGAACAGCGCAGCGGTTCGGACCCATTTCCATTTCCCTTTTCTCATCTTCTGCTGGGCTTAATAGCCCCATGTTGACTAGGCGGATTTCTTGGTAAGCATTGGGCTGCGGTGGAAGATTGATGGATACCAACTCCCGGAACGTTATTTCGTTTGCTACGTTAAGTCCTGCATTGCGCTTGAACAAGTCGCCCAGTCGTGCGGAGATGCTTCCATCTTCATTAAGTTCGGATACACTCGCAAAATGAGCAGGGAGGACGACTAAATCTTCATCGAGTTCTCTATAAGTGCTGTACAGGGTATTTCGAAGATCACCAACCCAATCATCAGCTTTCCCTGCAAGATCGGGGCGACCAATAGACTCGACAAACAATATGTCGCCTGTAAGCAGGTACTTATTATCAACGAGAAGCGTCGTGCTACCGATGGTGTGACCAGGTGAGTAAATAGGTGCGACTTTCACAGTTGTCCCGCCGAAAGTAAGTTCGTTCCCTTCTTCAAGGGCATGATAATCAAACGTTACCTCTTCGGCATCCTTTGGAGGGAGCCAGTAAGACCCGTTAACCTTAAGAGCCAGTTCACGGCCACCCGAAATATGATCGGCGTGTAGATGGGTATCGACAAGGTATTTGATTGTAATGTCGTTGCGGAGTGAAAATTCTTCATAAGCACTCACCGTGCGCGCTGTATCAACGATCAGTGCTTCATTTTCAGAAATAATCATGTAGGATAAACAACCTTTGCCCATTCGCACAAATTGATATATTTCGCCTCCGTTTTGAAGATCACCGACTTTAATGGGTTCAAGATGCTCACTCCATGCTTTCATGCCTCCCACAAGATAGGAGACATTTTTTAAGCCGGCTTCAAGCAGCTGTTCCGCAACGAAAATCGAAGAGCCTTCTTTCGCACAAACGACAATAACGGGCTTATCATCAGGTATTTGACTAAAAATGCTTTCGACGCCATCAAGCAAATCGAAATAAGGAGTGTTGAAGATTTCAACTTGACGTCCTTCGATTTTCCACGATGCAAAATCATCTTCATTACGAACATCTAATATAAATAAAGGCTTATCTTCGATAATGTGACTGGCTAAGTGAGCGGCGGTCATGGGATTAACTTTTGTCATCTAAATCACTCCTCACTTTCGATGGGACCTGTCCACTCAGACATACCCGGAATAATATTCGTTACTTTTGTAAATCCTAACCCTGTTAGAGCTTGAGCAGCCATATCGCTTCGGTTCCCCGTGCGGCAAATTACATAAATATGCTTACTAGGGTCGAGCTCAGACGCGCGTTCTGCCAAAGTACCAAATGGGATGGAGATTGCTCCCGGGACATGACCGAATGCATATTCAGCCGGCTCACGCACATCGATTATAATGGCACGCTCTAACAAATGGGGCTGCTTCAAATGATGTTGAAGGTCATCGTTAATTAACCTAATAGGATATTGTTGCTCCGGCTTAACGTCGACGGGGCTCGCTTTCCTCAAATAATGATGAATGACATTTCCATTGATTTTATTTCCCAAGTAAGCATGACCTGTTCTGACTGCCCAACTTTGAATGTCGGCGATGGATCCTGAGTCCGTGGCTTGGACTTCCAAAACAAGACCAGATTCAATCTCATCCATTGCTTTTTTCGTTTTTACGATTGGCATAGGACATGCTAGTCCTTTGGCGTCCAAGATGCTATCTACCTGAATCGTCATTAATATTCGTCTCCTTCCATATACCCCGTGGGGTATGTTTGATTATGGACTCAATATACCCCACGGGGTATCATGAAGTAAACTGGGAATATTAAGCAGCCGACTGGTTGAAATTTGCGGAGGCGAAAAATGGGGCGATCCTAGTCTTCACTGGAGCAGCAATTGCAGCGATCATGAGCTTTTTAGGTTCGTCAAAAGGTATCGGCATCGATTAAGGTAAGATGCTTGTAACAAAGACAGGTATCATTAAAAATGGAGCGGAGAATACCCCAAATAAATGGCTCGTTTGGCTCGGGCGACCGGCGAATATTGCTTCAAAACTGACGGATGTTGCTAATAAAACCTCAATCGAATCAAGAATAATTGTGACAGAAGGATACCAGTCCGCCGATCTTAATGACGAAGGCTGTGTACGATGGGTTCAACAAAGTAAATCCAGAGCGCAGTGAGATTAAGGAGAACTATTTTAAGCGACAATCCTCAATTTCCATTTCGGGTTACATAGATGTTATCTACGGCGGAGATGTGCACTTTACCGTGTTCCAAAAATAACGGAGCCGGGCAACTGAAGCTCGACTCCGTTTTATGACATCTTAAGGTATAGAATTAATGGTTTATGCCATTAGCAGGTATACAAAGTGTCAAATGGTTGTTATATTATCGCGTAAATAAGGCACTTTTATGTCATTTGCAGGTATAACTCACACATCGTTAAGTCAAATAAAACATCAAATTGTTGGATGGCAAAAGAGCAGAAGAAATTTCTTCTGCTCTTTTCTTTGTTATTTTTTAACCACCGGCACCCAAAACTCTCCGTAGAAAGTGCCGTCGCCGTTATCTTTGCGGTAAGTCGCATTTGGGCCGCCGATGTATGCATAATCGGTGACTTGGGCCAAGACTTCGCCAAAAGCGCGATAAGTGAGCTGATCAAACAACGTTTCCTTGTCGCCATTTCCCGCGACTACAATGTACTCGCTGTCTGGAAACTCGATGATGCGCGTTGCGTCAGCGACTGATTTTCTTGCTTCTACCGCGAAATAATTCCACGGTTTGCCTTGATAAACCTCATTGACTGACCATTCGCGATCGTCTTTGGCAGCGTCTTTGAGTTTAATAAAACGCCCGTCAGCCTTGAGTCTACCCCAAAATTCCGCTTTTTCCTTTTGCATAGCTGGCATGTCTTGAAAATTTGACTGGATTGAAAAGCCATAAGCGGTCAATGTGAATGATTTTTTGTGTTCAAGCGTGTATTCTGCCATGTGAGACTCCTTTAGCCTTCGACTTTTTTTACACGAAGCCACATTTCGCCGTAGAATTCACCGTTCTCCTCTGCTTTGACGAACGTTGAGTTACCAGGGCCAACGTACTTGTAATCTGTGATTCCTTCCAACAAGCCGCCGAAAACTTTGCCTGTGATTTCGTCAGCAAGGCGGTCTTTGTCAGCGCCTGTGCCAGGCACGACGAGGTAGTCGCCAGCGAGGAACTCGAGGACGACAGCGCCTTCCACGTCGAACTCACCCATCACGCCGAAGCCGCGCCAAGCCTTGCGGTCGATGGCATAGTTGATTTGATATTCTTGCCCGTCAGCGAGCGCGAGAAGTTCATCAAGCTTGCCGTTTTCAGTGATTTCGGCTTTTTTCGCTGCTGTTTTTGCCGCATTGCCTGCCCAGTCGTTATAGTCTTCAAGTGTAACACCGAAAGCAGTCATTTTGTAGTTTTCTGATATTGTTTTGATGGAGTAATTAGACATTTTATTCTCTCCTTAGTGAGCTTTATTCTTTACAAGACTGATTCTATCGCCCGAATGTATCAAAAAATGATACCTTTATTTTGCTACATTTTTGATACAATAAAATCATGAAAAAAACAGAACGAGTGAACCTAATTATGCGCTACATCAATAACCGCGCGCATTTTACGATTGCCGAGATTCAGCGTGAGTTCAAGATTTCCCGCGCGACGGCGATCCGCGACATTAACGAGATTCAGTCGATGGGTTTTCCGCTCACGACCGAGCTTGGCCGCGGTGGCGGCTACCATGTCCTGCAAAATCAATATCTGCCCGCCGCTCGCTTTACGCCAGATGAGCTGAAGGCGATTTTTATCAGCTTTATCGCCTCGAAAAATTCGCAGCTGCCCTATCTGCAAAATCGCCGCTCCATCACGGAAAAACTCATCGGCATCGCGTCGCAAACCCAGCAAGACGAGCTGATTGAGCTGAATCATATTTTGCTTTTTGAAAACACGAATCCTGCCAATCCGAATCTCCTGGAGCTCGATGATGCGGCGCCGCCGGAACTGAATCAGCTGATTTCGCTTGCTGTGCGGGACAAGCATTTGCGCGTGACTTATGAGCTCAGTCTTGGCTGGCCGCAGCTGCTGGATGTTTATCTGCTGCATATTTTCAATTCGAACGCTCAGTGGCTGGTCGAGGTTTATGATTTCGATACGGATGGGTTTCGCTATTTGCCTGTTGCGATGCTGCGGGATTCGGCAATTTCCAAGCAGGAGATGAAGTGGTCTGAGCAAGAGATTTTAAGCAAAAAACGGCTTCGTGCCCGTGAGTCCAATCTAGTTGTGAAGCTTGATGCGACTGGGATTCAGCGCTTTAAGCGCATGCACCCGCCGGGGATCATTTTGTCCTTTACCGGGATGTTTCAGTCGAGCGGGATTTTCAATGTTCAGCTGGATGTGACCGATGCTGAGGAGCTGGCGTATTACGCGGATTGGCTTTTGTTTTTGGGGAAAGGGGTCCGGTTTGAGCGGATTCCTGATGAACTGCGCGTCATTATGGAAGAGCGTTTAGCCAATTTGAGATTATTGACAACCGATTTTAACTGATTCATAATTAAACTGACTAGTCAGTACAATTATGGGAGGTTGTTTATGATGAAGTGGGCGAGCCAGCAGGATTTGCTTCCTCTAGAACGTTTCAAACAGCAGCGTGAGGCAGGAGCGGCGTTGTACGATTCGGATAACGGATCATGGTCTGTGTATACGCATGATAGCGTCAAACGGATTCTTGCCGATTACGAGCATTTTTCTTCTCAAATGCAAGAGAATCCAACCGCAGACGAACCGATCGAGGGCAGCATCTTACGGCGAGACCCACCGAAACATAAGCAGATGAGATCGCTCATTGCGAAAGCCTTTTCCGCGAAGGTCATAGAGAATATGGAACCGCAAATCCGGAAGATTGCGGAGGATCTGATTGACCAGGCCATAGCTTCAGGCGAGTTTGAAGTCGTCGGAGACTTGGCAAGCCCGCTGCCGGTAATCGTGATCGCGGAGATGCTGGGCATTCCTCAGGAAGACAGGGAGCTGTTCAAGAGATGGTCCGACGATCTTGTTGGCAAAGATTATTCGCGTTATTTGCAATGTCAGAAGGAAATGACGGCGTATTTTCGCATCCAAATCGAAGAACGGCGCGAGCAGCCTAAGGATGATCTGATCACGGCGCTCGTACAGTCCTGCATGGCGGATGATAACGGGCTTAGCGAGCTGGAAGTGATCGGAATGTGCATCCTGCTGCTTGTAGCCGGGAACGAAACGACGACCAATCTCATTTCGTCGATGATTATGTGTCTCGAGGGCAGCCCGGAAACCTACAATGAATTGCGCCAGGATCGGGCGCTTATTTCCGGAACAGTCGAGGAAACCCTTCGCTTCTGTTCACCCGTGCAGATCATGGAACGCAGGGTAAAGGCCGATATCAATTGGAACGGGTATTTGATGAAAGAGGGGCAAAGGGTTTACACTTTTATTGGATCGGCAAACCACGATGAGAATGTATTCGTCGAACCAGAGCGATTCAACGTTAGGCGCAGCCCGAACCCGCATTTGGCTTTCGGGCAAGGCATACATTTCTGCCTAGGAGCGATGCTGGCGCGGCTTGAAGCGAAGATTGCGTTAAACGCCATAGCTGATCGGATCGAACGGCTGAAGCGTCTTGAAGATGGACCTCTCGAAAGGCTCGAAAGCGATATGATGTTTGGTATTAAGCAAATGAGAATTAGGGTATGATTGGAGGCTATCGCCTATGAGTAGAGATAAGATATTGGACGCGGCTGCACGAATGTTCTCGCGCAGCGGCTATCACCGCTCTAGTATGGATGAGATTGCGCTGGAAGCAGGCGTTGCGAAGGGGACGTTATATTACCATTTTCCGAGCAAGGCGCAGATGTTCAAGGCGCTGATAACGGAAGGGCTGCAGATGATTACCGAAACGATCAGAACGGAAATCAATCGGGATCGTTCGCTTCAAGAGCAGATCGAGACGGTTATTCGGTTAAACGTCGATCTTTTCTTGGAGTACAGCGAGCTGGCGCATATTTTCTTCAATGAGATCACGAACGGTATCGAGGAAGAAGTGCTGCTGGCCGTACGGAAAGAACGTGATGACTATATTCAATTTATAGCTGATATCCTTGTCGAAGCGGGAATTGCAAAGGAAGACGGACCGATGGCCGCGTCTGGCGTTCTAACGATGCTTAACGGCTTATGCAGCTATTACTTGCAGCATCAAAGCGAAACGAAACGAGAGCAGATCAACCGTCTGCTGTATGCAGCGGTCACGACAGGATTACTGAAGGTTTAAAGAGGCGAAGCATTGTTAACCCCGTTATAGGGTTGGCGGTGCTTTTTTTCTTATACAAATTCTCCTCATGTAAGTTTCAGCTGTAAGCGGCGTGTAAGAAGCATGCATTATGATGCAGTTAGATAACAAGCAAAGGAGAGATTCAAACGATGCGTCGAAACAAGTTAACTCTCGTGTTCATTAGTTTATTATTGCTTCTTGCGATCGCCCTGCCGGCTGCCGCAAGCGCAGCAGAGAATCAAATTAAGTGGGGCGAGGTGCATACGGCGACCTTCAGCGAAATCGATCAAGACATTCTTGGTGGCGTATACGTCGCTGTACTGAGATACGATCACGCAAGAATTGACTGGAGGGCGGGGCACTAAACTCTGGAGCTATAAGGAGGAATGGGCGCGATAGGCCTGCTTGGCAGTGTCAAAGGATAACGGGATAAAGGACATATTTTTTGTTGACAAATTCGAATGAACACCTTTACATTATCGTTAAAGTAAAGGTGTTTTTTTGTGCCTGTTTATACTTGTACTTATGAGATGGAAGGGAGAGCATCGCCATGTTGAAGCTATTCGTATCCGACATTGACGGCACGTTAATGAATGCCCGCAAAGAGATTGCCGGAGGAAGATGTGCAAGCCATTAAGGAGGCAAGCCGCCTTGGAGTGGCGATTTGTCTCGCTTCAGGCAGAATGTATGAGGAGATCACGAAGGTAATGGATGTGCTGGACACGGCCTGCTATGCGGCTTGCCAGAATGGGGCGACCATTATTGGCCTAAACGGTGAAATTCTGCGTTCGAATGCGTTTGGTTCGGAGCTCGCCCTATCCTTGCAAGCAGCCACGAAGCTGCCTGGGTTCGTACCGGTCATTTGTAGTGCGGATTGCAATTATGTCATACAAGCAACGGATCATACGGAGCGAGTCGGAAGACGATTCCTGACGCCCCTTCAAGAAAATCCTCAGCTATTGGATGAAATACGGGATGGGATAAAGGCGCATGTATTCGTTTGTTAATAAATCATATTGGCGTTCCTGCTGAGGGAGTGGCCTGTATTGGCGATTCGTGCAATGATTTAGCGATGTTCAGAGCTTGCGAGCAGAGCTTTGCCATGGCCCATTCCTTGCAAGCAATTCGGGAAGAAGCTGCGTTCGTAGCGGAAACGGTAGGAAATGCCCTTCGAAAGCTAATGTGAAAGCGGTAACAAAATTGAATTTACAAACAGTAACGTTAATGATAACCTTATTTTGAACTTACATTAACGTTAATACTGCACTTTGAGAAAATAAGGCATATTTTTTACATCATATATTATCGTTAATGTTAGCGGCTATTATAAATTGGATGGAGGAATACATAATGAGCAGCATCACTAACGTACCGCAAAAGATGGCGATCCCTTTATTTATCGGCAATGGAAAGATCTCTTATGGCGAAAGTCCCGTTCCTGTTCCTGGCGAGGGCCAGCTTCTGCTTCAGGTGAAAGCGAATGCTCTATGTGGCTCTGACCGCCACCAGTTCTACGAGGGGAGCACAACAACTCCTGGGCATGAAGCGTCTGGCATCGTCGTTGCTGCAGGGCAAGGGACGAAGACCGCCATCGGTACGCCTGGCGTCGTCTTTCTGATGGATTTCTGCGGCGAGTGCCGCAGCTGCAAGCAAGGCTTCACGAATCAGTGCTCGAGCAAGAGAGCGGATTACGGCTTCTCGCATAGCGGCGGGTATGGCCCGTATATGGTCGTGAACGAGAATGTATTCTTCGCGATAGATCCGTCCATTCCGCTAACAGAAGCTACCATTCTGCTCGATATTATGGGCACTGGCGGGCATGCCGTGAAGCGCGCGCAGCTCGTTCATAAAGACATTCAATCCGTGCTCGTGGTCGGTGCGGGTCCAATCGGTCTAGGCGTTCTGGCTATGGCGAAGATTCTGCTTGGTTTCAACATGCCGGTATTCATCGCGGACTTTGTTCAATATCGACTCGATCTTGCTCAGAAGATGGGGGCGATACCGGTGAATCTGGCGAATCAATCGATCAAGCAGGCACTAGAGGAAGCGGGCTACAAGGATGTTGACGTCGCGATTGATACGAGCGGCAAAACCGCTGGACGGCACGCCGCGCTAGAGGTTCTGGGACAGCGCGGGGTGCTCGTATGCGTAGGTCACGGGCAGGAGCTGAATCTCCAAGTATCTAGCGACTTGATCGCTCCGGAACATAGCGTGCTGGGCAGCGAGTACTTCCAGTATCACGAAATTGGCGAGAACCACCCGCTGCTGCTGAGCCATATGGCATATTTACAACAAATCATTACACACCGCTTCGGCGTTGATAAGATTCAGGAAGCGTACGAGCTATTCTTCCAAGGCGACACGGGGAAAGTTGTGATCGAGCAATGAGTCAGGAAAAGAAGCTGAAGGTTGCATTAATCGGCACGGGCGGCTGGGGACGTCAGCATGCAAGAATATTCGATACGCGCCAGGACGTAGACTTCTGCGCAATCGTAGGACGAGACGCGAAACGGACAGAAGCAAGGGCTAGTGAACACGATACTCGGCCCTACACCTCGATTGCCGAGATGCTGGAGAAGGAATCGCCGGATTTAGTGAGCTTGTGCCTGCCGAACCAGGGCCATTTTGCAGCTACGCTAGAGATCATTCAGGCTGGTGTGCCTCTGCTCGTAGAGAAACCGTTGGTGTTTGATCTGAAGGAGGCCGACATTCTCCTTAATGAAGCTGCCAAACGTAATCTCTTCTTCGCGATCAACTTCAACCACCGCTATGCGAAGCCTGTGGAGCTGGCTTATGAAGCGATTCGCTCCGGACGGCTTGGCGATCTAACCTTCGCATCATGGCGCTTCGGAGGCGAAGGAGGGGCCGGCCACCCGCATGCGAACTTGATCGAAACGCAGTGCCATGGCTTCGATATGCTTGAGCATCTGTGCGGACCGATTGAGTCCGTGATGGCGGAGATGACGGACAAGACAGGCGGCGGTTACCGGACGATGTCCCTCGCGCTTCGTTTCGGCAGCGGAGCGGTTGGCAGTCTGATCGGCACGTACGATTCCTCGTATGCTTATCCAGATACGCATCGGGTCGAGCTTGACGGCACGCGTGGACGCGCCGTCATCCATGATACGGTGAAGCGGTACACGTTCCATTCAGCTGGCAATGAGATCGGGGAGAGCTGGGAAGCGGGCTACTTTAATGATGTCGACCGCGAGTTCCATCGGACGTTCGACAAGCATGTCGATGTCTTGCTTGATGCGCTTCGCAAGGGCGCAGCACCTCCTATTCATGCAGAATCCGGGTATCGCGCGCTGTTAATTGCAGATGCGGCGATCCAATCGTTCGAGAGAGGCAAGCGGGTTAAAGTCTCAAGATAAGAGGTGTACGAGAAACGATGATAGACAACCATACGGTTAGTAAATCCAGTAATTCCGTAAAGCCTACGACATACGACAAGCAGAAGATTACGAACCTGCCCGTGACCGCGGTGCAAGCCGGTCGAGATTGCCGTAACTCCCGAGCGCGCTTCCACGTTCCAAGTTCGCTTGCGCATTCCGCAGTGGTGTGAGAATTACACGATTCAGGTGAATGGTCAGTCTGTACATTTTGACCTTGTTGATGGGTTCGCTGTCCTAATGCAGGAGTGGAGCGGGAACGATTCGATCCAGCTTCATCTCGATATGCCGGTGAATCTGGTTGAAGCGCATCCGAGCGTAATCACTCATGCGAACAAGGCAGCCATTAAACGCGGTCCGCTGCTCTATTGTCTCGAGTCTGTCGATAACGAGAAATTCGTCATTCGTCGCGGGCAGGTGCAGTATACGCGCGAGACGTCCGATATGCAGAAAGGCGTTCATCGCAAGCTTCCGACTCAGCCTGAGTTTGAGATCGAGCGCGTCGAGGATTTCTTTGACGGGGCGGTCATTCTGTACGCGAAAGATGCGGACGGAGACGAAATCACCGCCATCCCGTAAGAATAACCGTGCAAGAGGCGCGATGAGCATTTGGCTGGATTACGACAAACAGGTCGAGTCAGAGGGATGGGAACAGCGATTGTACCGGAATGTGAAGATCGAATAGGCAGTATGTACCTGAACCAAGCGGCTAATTAACTGCTTGGTTTTCTTCGTCTCAAGGCGAAAAGTCGGTACTCCTCTAATGATTGACGAACCAATTGGACAAGTGATATCGTGTAGTTATGAACGTTAATGTTCTGTTAGGAGAGGGAAACATGGATGGCAAAAAGATAACACTGAAAGATATCGCGGGCCGAGCAGGGCTGTCCATTAATACGATCTCAAGAGCACTCAAGGATAAAGAAGATATTGCTCCAGCTACGAGAGAAGTCATTAAGACATTGGCTAAAGAGATGGGCTATGTCGGCAACTCTGTTGCGGGCTCCCTTCGTTCCGGACATACAAGAACGATCGCGGTCATTGTGAGTGACGTCGCCAACCCGCATTTCGGCATAATGGTGAAGGATATCGAGCAGGCTGCCAGGAAGCATAACTATACGATCTTTGTTATTAATACCGAGGAAGATAATGAATTGGAAGAGCGGGCGATCTATACTGCGATAAGCAAGAACGTCGACGGCATTATCATCTGTCCTGCCCAGTGCAGCACCGAGAATATCGAGTTCATGAAGCGAAATGGCATTCCGTTCGTGCTCATTGGCCGAAGATTCAAAGAAGAGACCGATTATGATTACGTCATATGCGACGATGAGAAAGGCGGTTATCTTGCCACGAAGCATCTGCTCGACAATGGTCATGACCGGATCTTGTTCTTGAATGGGCGGAATCGGATTTCCAGTGCCCAGGAACGATATATGGGATATAAGCGGGCGCACGAAGAAGCTGGACTGACGGTGGATCCCCTTCTTGTTAAAGAAGTGGGGTATGAACCGGGCGATACGCGAGAAACAGTCAGAACGATGGTCGAGAAGGAATCGTTTACCGGTATTTTTGCCTTCAATGATGTCATTGCGTGGGAGGCGATGTACGTCCTTCAAATGATGGGCTGCCGAATACCGGAGGAGTACGCGATTATCGGATTTGACAATATTCATTCCAGAATGTTTGTACCGTTCCCGCTCTCCTCGATCAGCAGCTCCAAGGGGGAGATGGCACGTCGAGCGCTTGATATTCTTCTTCGCAAAATCAATGAGCCTGACGATAAGAAATCATACAAAGAAGTCGTCGACACCACCTTAATATGGCGTGTAAGCACAATCGGCAATAACGAGAACTAGTGGGCTGCACCTCGGCATCAGAAGAGAAATGGGCTCTCCCATTGTCAGGAACGACGACGGGAAAGCCCTTGTTTATTTCGCATTCGTATCCGGTTGATGGAGGCCGATAATATTGCCTTCGGTGTCGATGCAGTACCCTTGCCAAGCCATGCCTGGCAGCGCGTATTTCGGCAATGCTATCTGTCCGCCAAGCGCAAGGATCTTCGCTTCCGTCGCATCGTAGTCGCCAACGCCCATCGTACAAGCGAATCCGTTCACGGGCTGCCCAGGCTGCGGCGAAGCGCCGCGGCGCTGCATCAAGGCTCCGTTAATGCCCATCGTATCGGCATCGCCGGTTACCGCACCAAAGTACGGCATGCCCGCATAGCTGCTCCAATCTTCAAAGGTCCATCCAAATACTTCGCCATAAAACTTCTTCGCGCGGTCCATGTCATCAACGTGAATCTCGAAATGTACGACTCTTCCCATGACGGCCTCCTGTGGTTTTCACTAGTTTGACTTCCCTAACTCTTTCTTTAATCAGGGTATCCTTTCCTATCTGATGTAAACGAAATGATATATTTTTTTTGCAAAATGAGTCGGGGAAATACATTGCGGTCCCACTGCTGCTTGGCGAAAATAGAGAGGTTAGCGAAAGAAGTTAATTGCTCATGCGGCGTAACGATCGGTATTATGTTCGAATGTAATACCTACTTATATCATGAGATGGAGTGTGAGTGGCAAGTGGCGAATGAAACTCAAGTGATTGCGAATAAGCAATATATTTTCGAAGAAGAGCAGCCGTTCCGAAGCAGTCACGCATCGACAGTTGCTGTACTTCCTAACGGCGATGTCGTTGCGGCATGGTTCGCGGGCAAGCATGAGAAGTCCAGCGATGTGGCGATCTGGATGTCCCGGCGAGTAGAGGGCATCTGGTCTGCTCCATATAAGGCGATGGATGAGGAGGGGATTGCCCACTGGAATCCGGTCCTGTACGCACAGGGCAATTCCCTCATGTTGTTCTATAAAGTAGGCCATGAGATCACCGATTGGTACACCTATGTAAGCTGCTCTGAGGATGGCGGGGTCAGTTGGGAGCAGCCTCGCGAGTTAGTGCCGGGGGATGTCGGAGGGCGCGGTCCTGTGCGGAATAAACCCATTGCGCTGCCGGATGGGACTCTGCTCGCTCCGGCATCGGTGGAGCGTCATGATCCTGCTGCGGAAGGGAAGCAAATTTGGGAAGCATTCGTTGATGTATCGCAGGATAACGGACAGACATGGACAAGGAGCGAGCTTGTGCCCATGGACCTGGCCTCATATGTAGGCGCTGACCATTGGTTTGCCAAGGGGCTCATTCAGCCAACGCTATGGTCCTCGGGCGGAGAGCACGTGCATATGCTGCTGCGCAGCACGGAGGGCTGGATCTTCCGCAGCGATTCCGTGGATAACGGGCGCACATGGTGCTTAGCGTACAAGACATCGCTTCCGAATAACAATAGCGGTATCGATGTGACTTTGATGGATAATGGCAAGTTAGCCTTAGTCTTTAACCCGGTTGCCGGCTATGCGACGGATAGCCCGCGTACTCCGCTTGTCGTGCGCTTCTCTAGCGATAACGGTATAACGTGGGAGGACGAGTTCGTCCTCGAACAAGAGCCGGGGGAATATTCCTACCCTGCCATCGTCTCCAAAGGCAATGAGCTGTATATTACATACACATGGAATCGGGATCGCATTGCGTTCTGGACATTGGCGGTGGACTGATATAAAGTAGCAATAAATTATTTGAAACGAGTTGATTCTGCAATGACATTGGAGAAGAAGTACCAGTCTCTTCACGAGAACCGTATCTTCATGGGTGGAGCGGCTGATGTAGAAGCGATGATCAAGAACGAAGGTGTCGACGTCATCGTTGACCTTCGCGGGGAAGCGACCGGCTGCGAATATCCGCAAGAGAATGTGGAGTGGATTCAAGTACCGCTTGGCGATAACGCTACGGAACCGCAGGACATCTTGTTCGCGCGAGCGATAGACCACGTAGTGGACGCCTATAAAAGTGGCAAAAAGGTAGGTTTCCACTGCAATGGAGGCGGAGGCCGAACAGGTGCTGTTGCTGCGGGGACACTGATTAATTTGGGCATCAGCAATACGCTAGAGGATGCGGAGCAGAAGGCGAAGAGTATTAGAGCAAAAATCAACATAAAACCACAGCAGCGCGAGGCGCTTGAGAAGCTGTATCCAAATGTAGATGAGAATTGAATGGGAAGAGCGAGTCATTGACGTTCATGTAGTCTACGGGCCTGGAACGAAGCTTTCGATCCAGCTTGAGCCGAACGGGTTTGTAACCGTTAAGGCGCCTAATGGTACGGGTGAAGAAGGAATCGCGCAAGCTGTAAGGAAGTATGGGAAACAAATTGCAGAAAAGCTTGACGCGCTTGAGCAGGCGCGCGAACTGATGCAGCTAAAGGAATATCAAGAGGAAGGGAAATTCCTTCACCTTGGCCGCTATTATAAGCTGAATGAATTAATAGACACAGCGGGTCTCGGGGAAGAGGAGCTCAGGCTTGGCTTGAGAAAGTTTTATTTTGCAAGCTGTAAGAAAGTGATCCAGCAGCGCATTCTAGTCTACCAGAAGCAGCTGAAGACAGCGCCGAAGTCGGTTGAAATCGTGGACTCCAGCACCAAATGGGGGAGCTGCAGCTCGAAGAAGCAATTGACCTTCAACTATCGCCTTGCGATGGCGCCGGTTGAGGTCATTGATTATGTCATTATTCACGAGCTTTGCCATCTCACGCATATGAATCACGATCGGTCGTTCTGGAGGCTTGTCGGGAGCATCATGCCGGACTACAAAGAGAAGGAAGCATACCTCGCAAGATATGGCCAGGCGATGACGTTATAATCAGCTTTGTACGAAGAGAGCCCCCGTAATGAGCTTAATCATTACGGGGGCTAACTATTTTATTTCGGAGGTTTAATCAGTTTCTTACCAAGCATCAGTCGCAGAAGGAGCAGCAGTGCCGGCAAGCCGAAAGCAATCGGCAGCGCGATTCGAGGCCAAGTCACCTCGAGATAATCAATCGCCCGGTAATGGTCATCCACAATCCAATAGCCGAACACGCCAAGAATGACGCAGACGATTGGAATTGTCGTTCTGTTGCTCTTGAGTCCCCCGATTCGTGCGGCGCATACCGAGGTCGCATAGATGCAGAACATCACCTCGAACAGAATCGGGATCGAATACAAGGCGATCATAATCATCTCGTAGCGCTGCAGGAAGGTGCCGATATGCGAGTTGCGCGCTAATTTCATGCATGAGACGGTATATTGGCTTGTCACCTCTGATGACAGCACGGCTCCTTCGAGGATAGACCAAATCAACGTGAGCAGCCCGCTTGCCGCAATCCCAAGCATGCCTGTCGTGCCGCCGATGCGACCCGCGTTCTTCAGCGATGGCATCACAACTGCCGCCAGCATCGTCGCAAGTGCCCAATCGGTATCGAAATTCAGGCTGGCGAGGAAGGTACGGGGAAACCCGTTCTCTAGCACGGGCAGCAGATTCCGAATATCGAATTCATGCTTTGAGCCGATAATAATGAGCACATTCAGGAGGAAGATAAAGAGCATCCCAACAAGCGCTAGCCTTGCCATCACCTCCAGTCCGTAATAGCAGCCGAGCGCACCGACGAGCAGCGGAGCGATGATGAATAGAATAAGCGGCGCCTCTGGCAAGAAATAGTCCTGCAAATGATAGACGAATGTAAGCATAATGGGCCCGAAGCCAGCCAGGAAGAACAAGAAGATGACCAGTGCGATCAGCTTGCCGAACCACTTGCCGAGCAGCTTCTGGCTGAGCGACATGAAATCGAGATCCGGTGTTTTGCGTAAGACGAGGTAGGTTATGTACACCATGGCGATTCCTTGGAGTGTGCCCAGAAGGGTGGCGATCCACATATCCTGGCCGATTGAACGGGCGAGGACGCCTTGCGTCACGCCGATCGCCTTGACGAAGATGAGATTGACCATCATCGCGATGAACATGCCGTTCGTAATTTGGAATTTGCTCTGCTGATTCATCTGATTTCCGTCCCAACCGCTTTAACTACGCCGCTCTTGATAGTCGCCTTCACTTCCACATCGAACGTAGCCTTCGCAAACATCAAGTTCCAATTCTGCTTTATGCCATGCCACTCCGTCGGATACTTATTCCGGAACACATCTCCAAGCTTTAGAAAGTCAGTGTGATAGCTCTTCTGCGCCTTATCTAGGACGCTCGTAATATTCAGCTTCAATTGCTCCTCGAGCTTCTTTTGTGTTGCCAGCCGTACCCCATCATCCAAATTAATGCCGCATCCGCTCTCTACGATATCCGCACGAGTCTTGATCTGAATGCGGAAGTGAGGCTCCTTATTCGGGAAGCTCGGGGTTACTTTCGTACGGGCCTCTTTGAATTCAACCGACAGCTTCTCATTGTTGTTGGTGCATTTGACGACTTCTATGCCGCTGCTAAGCTGCTCCAGGAAGAAGAGGAGTCCGCGCGTTTCCTTGTTATTCAGCCAGCCGACCATTTTGTCGCCATGAAACGCTGCTGCGCCGGCGAGATCAACCTGCTGCAAGGAGCCGTGCTCCTCTGGCTTCTTATTGGAGATGCCTCGCGGTATCAGTGTAACTCTAGCAAGGACAGGTTCTGTCGAGCTGCTTAAGAACGCCTCCTCGAGATTCATCATGTTGCTCGCGGGTGCACGGCCGACGATATGATTATTTCGGAACAGCCGGTCGATTGCCTCGCCGGGCACGACTTCAAGGCCGGTAATCGTTGCAATGATTTCATCTGGCCGGTTCGGCGTTACCGCGACCCATGTATTCATGCGAAGCTCATGGTTGCGGGTGAAGAAGTCGACCATATCTTCAATGCCCTTCTTGGCGTAGTCTTCGTGCATGACGATGACAAAATTATGGGCCCAGTAGACGCGCCGCGACGAGAAACGGCCGAGATTACGGATCGCATCGAAGATCGTCTCTCCCTCCGCGCTAATGGAGTAGATCGGCTGCCCTGTTCCGCCTGACGGCGCACCGGTCTGACCGCGCGCATCGGCCGGCCGGATAATCTGGACCGATACCCGGACCGTACCCGGCTTATCGCCAAGATCGAGACCAACGGCAGTGACGAGCGCGAGCTCATTAATTTGCCTCAGCCCAAGGCAAGAAGTTTGGGACATCAGGATGAGGAGGCTAAGTAACAGTAACGCAGCTCGTTTCATCATGAATGACTCAACCTCCCTTAGGTGTTGGCTTGGGCATTTGGTGTTCACCTAGCCGCTGCGTATCTTGAGCAAAATCCGGTCGCTCATTCATCATCCAGATTGGAAACCGCAGCAGCATATCGCGCTGATCCGACGGACGGAACGGGCTTGCCGGGGCCAAATACGATTCGCCGAAGGAGCGGATCGACAGCGCATGCAGCAGCAGGACGAAGAACACCGTCGCGAAGCCGAGCAAGCCGAGCACGCCGGAGGCGATGAGAAGCGGGAACCGGAAGATGCGCAGCGCGAGCGACGAGGAGTAGCTCGGGATGGCGAAGGACGAAATTTCCGTTATCGCGATGACGATGACCATGAAGGGGGAGACGAGCCCCGCTTGCACGGCTGCCTGTCCGATAATGAGCGAGCCTACGATGCTGACCGCCTGCCCGATTGGCTTCGGCATTCGCAGGCCGGCCTCGCGCATGAGCTCGAAAGCGATCTCTAGCATTAACGCTTCCAGCAGCACCGGGAACGGTACCACCTCGCGACCGGAGGCAATCGTCAGCGCGAGCGCGGTCGGAATCATCTCGTGGTGGAACGAGACGAGCATAACGTAGATGGACGGCAGCACGAGACTGATAATGAGCGCGAGATACCGCACAAAGCGGAAGAACGAACCGACCCAGTAGCGGTTATAGTAGTCGTCCGGCGCTTGAATGAACTGCCAGAAGAAGGTCGGCACGATAAGCACGACCGGCGTATTGTCGATGAAGATGGCGACTCTGCCTTCGAGCAGCGCAGAAGCGACTTTGTCCGGCCGCTCCGTGCTCTGGATCGTATTGAACGGAGACAACGGGGCATCTTCAATGAGCTCCTCAATATAGCCGCTCTCGAGAATCGCATCGATTTTAATGCCGCTCAGCCGTCTTTTGACCTCGTCGACAAGTCCTACCTTCACAATGTCCTTGATGTAAGCGATATTGATGTCTGTCTGCGAACGTGTACCGATGACCATCGAGTCCAATCGCAGCTGCGGATCCTTGATGCGCCTGCGCACATGCGCCGTATTGGTACGGATGCTCTCGGTGAAGCCGTCTCGCGGACCGCGAACGTTATTTTCCGAAGAAGGCTCTTCGATGCTTCGGTCTTTCCAGCCCTTGGAGCTGACGATAATCGCTTCCTCCATCCCTTCAACGAGGAGAAGCGTATCGCCGGACACGATAGCGGCAATGCCGTCTCGCATCCCGGTCGTTGTCTTCGCTGAAGCGTTCACGAGCAGTGTCGTCCGAAGGTCCTCTGCCGTCGGGATCGCGGCAGGATCGCGATGCAGATCTTCGCCGAACACGATGAGCGCCTTCAGAATCGCTTCGACAATGAGCGTATCCGCCAGCCCATCCACAAAACAGCAGACGCCGGGATAATGCGGATTGCCGCATAACCGGAACTCTCGCTGCTGCACATCAGCGCTCTTCCCGAGCAAGGCATCAATAATTGCGATATTATCGGCAAGCGTCGACGTAAAAGAGGTGTTCAGCTGCTCCTCCTGCACGGCCTGTGCTGTACGTACTGCTCGGTCGGTCTGCTCCTTCTGCTCTGCTTTGTTTGCGGACATGTTCGTCTCCATCCTTTCTCCTGCCTGGTATAGACGAGAACCCGTCTGCTTACAATAACAACTGCATTTATGCGAGTTATGACAGAAAAGGGTAAAGGAGCCAGGCCGGCATGGATTTCTATCATTCTTGGATCTATCAGAACGTGTTCAATACGGAATGGTTTATGTGGATCGTCGTTTTCCTCATTCTGGGCATTAACATTATCGCGCCGCTGATCGTCTGGTACTTCATTACAGGGAAGAAGCTTCTCAAGCAATATTTGGCGCATAAGAAGCAGAATCAGCAGCCGGAGCAGCAGCAGAGCCCGAAGCGGCCGCAACCGCAAGCGTAATCGTAATCGTAATCGTAACCGCAGGCATAAAATCGTAACCCGCAACCGCCGCAGCGTCCGAGTCAACAGTAAAACCGAAGCTGCCGCCGCAGCGCTCTGGGACTGGAAATGTGTCGCAGGAAGAACATTCCAACCTTGGAGGCAGAAGGTAGCTTCCCCGAAAATGGCTTGTTTTATGCGAAATAATGAGGGTCCAAGCGAGCATGAGCTTGCTTGGGCTTTTTTGCTGTGCGAGGGGTTGCTGCTCTAACGAATCGTAGTGATCTTATTGAGGCGAAAATAGTGCTCAGAAAAATGTAACGGGCTCCAGCAGCGCTATTTAGCTCATTTTAGGGCAATTGAGGCTGGTTTGTGGTGAATAGCGCCGCTAGGATTCGCTAGAATTCGAAAAGGAGCGAAATCGGGCAAATAGTATTTGTAGGATTCGTTAGGCGGATTTCAACGAAAAATATTTTGGGTAAAGTTTACAATTTAAGCAGGATATATTATGATAATGGCGAACATATATTCGTATGTGGCAGAAGGGGATAAGGGAGTTTAATCGTTTTTTAGTCTGCCGATAACAAGCGATTGAAGAATGGGAGGAAACCATGTCGATCCAGAATCAGCTTCCGGAAGCGCTGCGGAAGCAATTAACGGCTGAACTGTTGTTCAGCGGGAAGACCGATCTCTTAGAGGATGGGCGTTTCGGGGAGCAGTGGCTGGCCATTACGGAGCAAGCAATCACGGTATGGCAGAAGGACGGCTCGCAATTGCTTCAGCTGGCAGTATCTGCGCTGAAAGATGCGCGCGCGGTCAGTGCAGTCGGCGGCGGTACGTTGGTTGCTGATACGAACAAAGGACCTGTCGTCATAGCGCGTTATACGGCAGCGTTATCGCCGATATTTGGCTTCGCTGCGAAGCTGCTCGGCGCACTTGCCAAAGGGGAAGACCGCCCTGTTGTCTCGGAGCGGGAGCAGCCTCGCAACTGCCATAGCTGCGGCAATCCGTTATCGGAAGGTACGCAGGTATGCCAATTCTGCAAAGATAATTCGAAGGTAGCGGCGCGGATGCTTCGTTACACGAAACCGTATAAGCTGCAGATGGTGGCTGCAGCTGGCCTATTGATAACGACAACGCTTGTCGAGCTGGTACCGCCTTATCTAACGAAAGTCATTATCGACGATGTGCTCGGGCCGAAGGATCTTGGCTCCACGCTGCTGCTTGTCGTACTTGGACTTGGTGCAACCATGCTACTCATGGCAATGATGCAGACGATTCGCAGCTTGATCGGCGTCTGGGTTGGCTCCAAGCTGATGGGCGATCTGCGCAAGGACGTTTACAGCTCGCTCATGCGGCTCTCGCTCGCATTTTTTGATCGCAGGCAGACGAGCCAATTCATTGGCAGGGTGAATAACGATTCCGAGGCGATGCGGCAGTTCATGACGGATGGCGTCGTGTTCATATCGGCGGAGCTGCTGAAGATTATTGCTATCTTTGTTATTATGTTTGGACTTGATTGGCAGCTGACACTGTTCGCGATACTTCCCGTACCGGTTATGGTTGCATTGTCGATGACGATATGGCCCAAGATCGGGCGGCGCTGGTATCAGCAATGGCGTTCCATATTCCGGCTTAACACGCTTGTCGGAGACTCGCTGCAAGGCATTCGCGTCGTGAAGGCATTCGGCCGTGAGCGTGATGAGCTATCTCGCTATGCGGAAGCGAATAAAGAAGTCGTACAGCGGAATATCCGCATGGAAGGGCTCTGGTCGTTTATGTTTCCAGCCTTCGCTTTTATTGCGGGGCTTGGTACGCTTCTGATCTGGTATAACGGCGGCGTCAAGGTGCTGCATGACAATATGCAGCTCGGCGTGCTGATGGCGCTTATCGCTTACCTCGGTATGCTCTTCGGTCCGCTTCAGTGGGTCAGCCAGATGATTAACTGGGCTAGCCATGCGATGGCGGCTGCACACAGAGTATTCGAGATTATGGATACACCATCCGACGTGCCGGATGTACAGAATCCGGTGTCGCTCGGTGTTATTAAAGGCGAGGTCGAATTCGAGGATGTAACCTACGGATACGAGAGACATCATCCTGTCCTTAAAGGAGTGAATCTGACCGTTCAGGCAGGCGAGATGGTCGGCTTGGTCGGCCATTCCGGCGCTGGCAAGTCGACGTTCATCAACTTGATCTGCCGCTTCTATGACACCGATGAAGGCGCGATTCGGATTGACGGCACCGACCTGCGCAGCATCAGTCAGACTGACCTGCGCAAGCAGATCGGCGTCGTGCTGCAGGAGACGTTCCTGTTCGACGGCACGATTGCAGAGAACATTGCATACTCCAAACCTGATGCAACACCACTTGAGATTATGCGTGCAGCGAAGATTGCGAATGCGCATGACTTCATCGTTCGGCTGCCGGACGGCTATGATACGCGAGTAGGTGAGCGCGGCCATAAACTCTCCGGCGGGGAGAAGCAGCGGGTAGCTATTGCCCGCGCGATCATTCACGATCCGCGCATTCTTATTCTGGATGAAGCGACCGCATCCGTGGATACCGAGACTGAGCGCCAAATTCAAGAAGCGATCTCGCGTCTAGTCAAGGGCCGAACGACGTTCGCTATCGCGCACCGTCTGTCCACGCTTCGCAATGCAGACCGGCTCGTCGTGCTTGAGCGAGGCAAGATCGTGGAGGTCGGCACGCATGAGCAGCTTCTCGACAAAGAAGACGGTGTATACCGCAAACTCGTGGATGCGCAGCGTGAGCTGTCCAAGATTAAGGGGGTTGAAGGTTAATGGAGACAGATAAGTATGATATCCGGCTTTTCTCGCCGGATGATGTCTACTTCAGCCGCGGTCCGGGCGGAGTGTTTCAAGGAATCGTGGACGGCCAGACGTATGAGGAGCTTGAAGTATACCGCGCGTTCCCGTTCCTCTATGCGACGGAGTATATCTCGATTCGCAATACAAAGGGCGAGGAGCTAGGCATCGTTGCTGACGTGAAGGAGCTGCATGAAGAAAGTGGTGTGGAGCTTGCGAAGGAGCTCCAGCTGCGCTACTTTATGCCGCGCGTTACGCGAGTGGAGAGCGTGAAGAACAAATCGGATCTATGGATCTGGGAGCTGCAGACGCATCTTGGCGAGACGCGAATTGTAATGCGCAATCTGCATGAGTTTATGCAGTATCCGGGTGAGGGGCGTGTGGTGCTCACGGACATTAGCGGCAAACGCTGCGAAATTGCCGATTGGCGGCAGTTGGATGCGCACAGCCGCAAGCAGCTCGAAGAAGTATTGTAAGTCGAGAGATAGAGGCGTTCGTAGGCGAGCAATGTGAGCCTTCGAACGCCTTTTAGTCGTGTATCGGAAGCAGCGCGCTTATTCCTATTCCGAACTAAAAGTGACGGGAGGAGGTATAAGCAAACGCAGCCAGTCGCGGCTGCGTGTTTATTTTACCCCTTATCTACCAAGGTTGAATATCTACTCTTCGAGAAGAGCGCGAAGCTCGCTCACAACTCCAATCGTCCGGAACGGAGCTGGTTTTTCATGCGCATCTTGCCGATTTGCTCCGCTTGGGTTGACCCAGATACCCCGAATACCGAGCTGCTGGGGGGCGATGATTTCCCATTCGTAATTGTCGCCAACCATCCAGGCTTCGTCGGCGCGGACGTCAAGCTGCTTCAGTGCATGCTGATAGATGCTATGGTGGGGTTTGCCATGGCCGAACTCTTCTTCAATGAGAATACAGTCGAAGTAGGGGGCAAGCTTGAACCGGTTGATTTTGTCACGCTGGCCGGCTGCGCTGCCATTGGTGAGCAGGGCGAGCTTGATGCCAAGCGACCGCAGGTGTACAAGCAGCTCAATTGCATCTGGATGAAGCGTAATCGCTTGATTGCGCGCAGAGCCGTAATCGATTGCAATGCGCTCCGCTGCGAGGAGGGATGCGCCGGGAAGATTGATTTTATCGAAGACTGCCCCGATAATCGAGGTTCTCGCCTTGTCCAGATTAAGTCGTCCGATCAGATGCCTGTCGGGATCACTCCAATGCCATCTTGCTTCTGACTTGATGCGGGCAATCAACTCGTCCAGTTCATGCGGGTTAAGCTGCAGATGGTTACTGCATGCGACTTGCCAGCAACGATCGAGGTCGAGGCCGTGCTCAAAGGCGATGAGCGTATCGTCTAGATCGAACAAAATCGCTTTCGGCTGCATGGGGCTCACTCCTTCTAATGGATGAAACTACCAATTTATTATACTCGGTAAATGTTCCTTCGTTAAGGTGGTTGAATAAACATAGTCAAGAAGAAAACGCAGCCGAATCGCGGCTGCGTTTTTATGAGGTGTTATGTAGATCGGTGCCAAGGCAAGTTACAGGGCTCAGAGAGGGGAAACCCGCCTAAGCCGGGAAAATATCAAAACAATCCAGTTTCCCCATAGCCGTTCCCCTTGGCGAAACGGACCGTATTCCAGCCAGCATTCAGCGTAATCCGCTTCGTGGATGTGCCCCAGTTCTCCCAGCCTTTGTTCGCGATATAGAAGTTGCTTGCGACTGCACATAGCTCGCTGCCGTGTCGAGATGGCCGGCTTTATTGCCGCCGGAGCCGTTCGGGCTGCCGGATGCATAAGCGGCGCCTGCGAATGTGCCTTCTTCACCTTCGTAGCGGGTACGGACAGAATCGCCCGAAGGAATCGCAATAGATGCATTCGGCGCAGCAGGGGAGCCTAGATTCGGCGTGTTATCCGCGTTCCAAGTGAACTTCTGCGCGCGGATTTCCCGGTTCCAGCCGGGGCCTGCGTACTTCGCTGTATGGTAGACGATCCAATCCTCGGTGCCATCCGGAGACTTGGTGAAGGCGTGGTGTCCCGGACCGTACAAGCCGTTGCCGGATTGGAAGATCGGCTGGCTGCGTTTGGTCCATGAGGAAGCACTTAGCAGATTGCTCGAAGTGCTTGCTGTAATAAGGCCAAGGCAGTAGCCGTCCGTCCAGCTGCCGCTTGCGGAATAAACGAGGCTAATGACGCCGCTGCGAACGATCACTTGCGGACCTTCGTTCACCGCCGGGGACGTATTCGTCTCCCAGCTATTCACAGGTCTTGCAATCTCGGTCCGCGCGGAATCAATCGTCCACGGATTGCTCATATGCGCGATATAGAGAATTTGCCGCACATTCGTCGTGCTCTCCCAGCCGGACCAAATAAAGTAGAGGCTGCCGCTAACGTTCAGCACCGTGCCGTCAATCGCCCAGCGGTTCGTAGAATCCGTAATTTGACCTTTGTTCACCCAAGTGCCGGTCATCGGGTCGGCGGAGCTGTTCTCCAGCACATACATCCGGTGATTGTCGTTATTGCCATCGTCCTTCGCATAATAGATGTACCACTTGCTATTTATATAGTGGATTTCCGGTGCCCACACGTTGCAGCAGCCGGTGCTGATGACGCTTTGTGTACCCGCATCTACGCCTGTAATCGACTTCGACTTCCAAAGCGTGACGTCCCGCCGGTTGTTTTCGTGAAATAATAATAGCCATCTGTGTGCTTATAAACCCAAGGATCTGTCCTCAGCATTGTGGTAAGCGCTTGCACAAATGAGTTGATCACGCCGCCGCGCATCCGAATAGGTCATATCTATAGCATTCACGGACATATTTTTGCACGTTTGCAACTAAACATCATAGCCTATCCACTCATCCAAAAATATGTCCAATTCATCCAAAGGGATGTCATTTTTTCCGCCTGTCGATCCCATTAATATGAGGTTCAGGAAGATGATTCGTCTTTCAACCTATCGACCAGGGGGAACAAGAGGATGAGAAGATCGATTAAGAGATTTGGCACGCTTTTCCTAATGTTGAATATTACAGCGGTAGTCATGGCCGGTTGTGGCGGTGGCGACAATAACAGCGGTAACAGCAACACGGCATCGGCAGGCAATACAGATACAGCGGCAACGAATGCAGAAGCAAACAACAAGCCTGCCGAAACGAAAGGCGAGCCGACTGAGTTTCTGTTCTGGACGCCATTCTCCGGCGCTGACGGCACCTTCATGAAGAAGATCGTTGAGAATTACAACGCCGCTCAAGATCAATATAAAATCAAATTCGTCATTCAACCGAACGGCGAATATTACAAGCAGCTCGATGTCGCGCTCAGCACGGGCAAGGAACGCCCGGACCTGATGATTATGCACGTGGATCAAATCCCGACTTACGTAAGCAAAGGCCAGCTGCAGCCGCTCGACGACATTGCCTCCAAGACAGGCATCAACAAGACGGACTATGTAGAAGCGCCTGTTCAGTACTCGACCATCGAGAACAAATGGTACGGCATCCCGCTCGATATTCATCCGCTCGTCATGTACTACAACAAAGACTTGTTCGAGAAGGCTGGCATTACAGCGCCACCGACGAACCGTGAAGAATTCGACTCCGCCGTTGAGAAGCTGACTGACAAAGGCAAAGGTCAATACGGATATGTTGTGCCGACGCTATGGCCGCAACAGTTCATTTTCCCAACGCTTGTTTGGCAAAATGGCGGCGATCTGTGGAATGGCAGCGATGTTTCGTACAACTCGCCTGAAGCGGTTGAGATGGTGCAGTGGATGCGCGGCTTGGTGGATAAAGGCTTCTCGCCAGGAAACGTGCAGCAAGACGGCGAGAACACGCTGTTCCTGCAAGGCAAGAACGCGATTCAGTTCAACGGTCCTTGGATGAAGAGCCAGTTCGACGAAGCAGGCCTTAACTATGGCATCGCACCTGTACCGCAAATCGGCAAAGCGAAGCAAGCGGTATTCGCCGGCTCCCATAACTTCGCCATTCCGAAGGATGTTACCGACGCGAAAGTGCTTGACGGTATCGGCGACTTCTTGAAATATGTCGCATCGAACTCCCTCGATTGGGCAAAGTCCGGCCAAGCGCTTGCAGCGAAGCCCATGCTGGAAAGCGCGGACTTCAAAGCGCTGCCGCAAAGCTCGATCGCAGACAGCTTCTCGTATGTCCAATTCGCGCCGAACGTATTGAACTGGGGCAAAATCTCCGATCCGATCTGGGGTGAGCTAAGCAGTGCGCTGCTCGGCAAGAAAGATCCGCAGAAAGCGCTTGACGATGCAGTAGCGAAATCCAAGCAGGCGATGAAATAAACGATCATGAAAAGGGAGACGGGAACAACATGATTCCCGTCTTTCCTTATCTTTGCAGGAGGGGTACATAATGAAAGCAACGTGGCAATCCCGGCTTAGCTCATCTCTATTCGCATTGCCTTACACGATCTGTTTCGCGCTGTTTATGCTGTTCCCGATTGGCTACGGCGTGTATATCAGCTTGCATAATTTCGAACTGCTGTCCGATGAGCATAAATTTGTCGGCTTCAGCAACTACGCCGAAATCTTCACGTTCGGCTCTTATCTTAACGCGCAGTTCTTCCACGGCTTATGGAATACCGTTCAATTCGTGCTCTATTCCGTTCCGCTCTTAATGCTCGTAGGCCTTGGACTGGCGCTGCTCGTTAATCGCCTGCCAGACCGCATTCGCGGCTTGTTCCGCACCGTCTACTTTATGCCCTTCGCCATCTCCGCTTCTGTCATGGCGGTCATCTGGCTCATGATGTTCGATACTAACGCCGGCCTCATTAATAGTCTGCTTCAGAAGTTCGAGATCGCGCCGGTTCCATGGCTGACCGACTTGCCATGGGCCTGGCTCTCGCTCGTATCGACTACGATTTGGTGGACCGTCGGCTTCAATATGGTTATTTTCATTAATGCGCTTAACGAAGTGCCGGAGGATTATTATGAAGCAGCTTCGATTGACGGCGCGAATGCGTGGCAGCAATTCACGGGCATTACGCTGCCGACGATTCGTCCGGTCATGCTGTTCGTGCTCATTACGTCGACCATTGCATCGTTTAACATTTTTGCACAGCCATTCTTGTTAACGCGCGGTGGTCCTGGGGACAGCACGAAGGTGCTGCTGATGAATGTGCTTGATGAAGCGTTCAAGGGCAAGTCGATCGGTTCCGCTTCGGCGATGGCCATCGTCATGGCGGTATCCATTATGCTCATCTCGCTTGTGCAATACCGTCTCGCGTATGCAGGAAAGGAGCAACAAGATGCGTAAATCGAAGTCCTTCGCACTGTCGATACTCGCCATTCTGCTAGCGGTTATTTTCATATTGCCGCTCGTATGGATGGTTTCTACCTCATTGAAAAATGATTTTGAAGCGCTGTCCGGCCAGATGAATTTTATTCCGAAGAAGCTGACCTGGGACAACTATCGCCAAGGCTTGAATGGCGAGCTGATGAACGTGCCGATTATTCGCTGGATTACGAACTCGCTGTTCTCTGGCGTCGCGGGCACGGCCATTGTCCTCATTATTGATTCGATGGCTGCGTATGCACTGGCACGGCTGAAGGATCTGCCATTCCGCAAAACGCTGTTCGCGATGTTCATCGCCTCGCTCATGATTCCAGGCATTCTGACGTTCCTGCCGATGTATATGGAGTTCAACTCGTTTGGCTTCATTAATACATACTACGCGCTTATTTTGCCGTATTCGGGCGGGGCGTTCGGCGTCTTCCTGCTCTTCCAGTTCTATAAGTCGTTCCCGAGAGAAATCGAAGAGGCGGCGCGTATCGACGGGGCGAACAAATGGCGCATCTATGCAAGCATCCTTGTTCCATCGTCCGTTCCGGTGCTCGTCACGCTCGGCATCTTCACGTTCATGGGCATTTATAACGATTTCGTCTGGCCGCTCTATGTCACCACTTCGCCGGAGATGCGCACCATTACGGCAGGTATTTCCTTGATGGCACAGGGCAGCTATACGCAGTCCTATGGCAAGCTTATGGCGATGACGGTTATTGCGACACTTCCGGTACTGCTCGTATTTATTGTCGGCCAGCGTTCTTTCGTTAAGGCAGTTACGCAATCCGGCATTAAATAGTAGAGTAGAAGAGGGAGGGGATATCAGTGAAGAAACTCGGCAAGCGAACAAGCGCCCTGCTCGCCTCAGCCTGCTTGCTGGTTATAGCAATTGTAGGAATTTGGATAGGGAGTGATCGGATGGACAAAGGGACAGCGAATGAGCCTGTCGTTTATAATGGACACGGAGGCACGTTCAAGAATACGCTCGCGGAGATGGATACGCCGGACCCGAGCGTTGTTTATAAAGATGGCTATTATTATATGACGTTTACGCATAATGGCGCTGATGTGATGGTCATGAAGTCGAGAACGCTGGACTTCCGCCAGGCGCAGAGCAAGACAGTCTGGTATCCGCCGCTTGATACGGCATATTCGGCGAATCTATGGGCACCTGAAATTCAGTATATTCAGGGCAAGTGGTATATCTATTTTGCCGCGGATGACGGCTTAAACGAGAATCACCGCATGTATGTATTGGAAGCGGATACAGAAGACCCGATGGGCGATTACGCGTTCAAAGGTCAAGTGAAGGACGAGACGAACAAATGGGCGATCGACGGCCTTGCGATGGAGCATGAAGGGAAGCTGTACTTCGTCTGGTCCGGCTGGGAAGGCGATGTGAACGTGCAGCAGAACACGTACATTGCGCCGATGAGCGATCCGCTGACGATCAGTGGTCCACGCGTTCTGCTCAATGAGCCGACGCTCGATTGGGAGCAGGCCGGAGGTCCGCCTTACATTAACGAGGGGCAGTCCATTCTGCGAAGCAAGAAGGATGGACGTCTGTTCATCGTCTACTCGGGAGCGGGCAGCTGGACGCCGTTCTACAGTCTCGGATTGCTGGCGCTCGAACCGGGAACAGACCCGCTCGTAGCGGCCAATTGGAAGAAGTCCGAGCAGCCGCTGCTGCAGATGAATGAGCAGGCTGGCGTGTTCGGGCCAGGGCATAACTCATTCGTCACTTCGCCAGACGGAACAGAGGACTGGATCGTTTACCACGCTACGACTGGCAGTTCAGACGGCTGGAACAACCGAAAAGCAAGAGCGCAGCGAGTGAGCTGGAACGAGGCAGGCATGCCTGAGTTCGGCAAGCCGCTATCGCTGGATACTGCGATTGTTGCGCCTGCGGGAGCGGGAGTCATTAAGGCGGAGCAAGCGAGAAAAGCAGGAGAGCGGCTGGAGTTCGATGGCATTCCTGCGAAGTTTGATACGGAAGTGCCGCTGCTTATTCATTATCGCAATACGGGCGGAGATTCGCTGTCAGTGGATCTATTGGTGAACGGCGACAAGATGGCAGCGCCTGTCGAGCTGGCACCAACGAAGGCAGAGCAGACCGGATATGTGTATACGCAAGCTGCGCTGCTGCAATCGGACAACAATGTCATTTCGCTGCCTGCTGCACGAGCAGGACTGGAAATAGCGGCAATTGAAATCCCGCGCTATGAAGCAGAGAATGCGGGGGCAGAAGGGAAAGCGGAAGCTGAAGAAAATCCGTTCGCGTCCGGCTGGGGAGTCGCGAAGCTTGCGCCGAGCGGCGAAGGTGACGATGCTGGCGATGCCAAGTCCGCATCCGCTGTACAGTTCACGAATATTGCTGTACCTGAGAAGAGCGACTATACCTTGCGAATTGCGGCTTCGAACTCAGGCGAGCAAGCGGTTCAATTGAAGATTACGATTGACGGCGACAAGACGAAGACGGTGGAAGTGGGCAAGACGGATCGGAATGTGTTCGTTCCGGTAGATGTCACTGTGAGCTTGAAGGCAGGCGTTCACACGATCAAGATCGAGGCGGTATCTGGCAATCCAAGCATTGACTACATAGACATTACGGGTTGATAGACGGAGGTATGCGAAGGTGCAGGGCAACAAGGGACATGCAGCAAGTGGGTTCAATCGCGGTAACGGCAGCTGGTCTCAGCTGACAGCGATCATAGCGCTAATAGCCATCCTCAGCGGTTTGCTCAGCGGCTGTAGAGACAACAATAGATCCGAGACAAAGGTACAGCCAAACAGGGATGCCGCCATTCGAATCGACTATTGGACTCCGTTTAGCGGTGGAGACAATCAGTTTATGACTGCGATGGTCAATCGCTTCAATAAGGAGCAGTCGGGCATTCAAGTCGTGCAGACCAACTCGCGGCTGGATGACTATTACTCGCGCCTTCGTACTGCAATTCTGGCCGGAAACGCGCCGGATGTTGCAATTGTTCATACGACCAGCATGCCTCAGTTTGTCCAGAACGGCTACATCGAGGACCTGACAGCACCTGCGGAGGAGACCGGGCTCGATTGGAAACAGTTCAATCCGAATATTCTCGCTTCCACCGTGTATGACGGGCATTCCTACGCGGTACCTCTCGATACGCACGCACTTGTCATGTATTACAACAAAGCATTTCTGCAGCAGGCAGGTCTCTTGGATGCTTCGGACAAGCCGATCATTGGCAAAGGGAGCGAAGGCTTCCACGCTTTCTTGCAACAGATTAAGAAATCCGTGCCGTCAGATGTAGCGCCGCTTGCTGAGCCAAGCACTCGTATCGATTCGGTTTGGCTCTGGTGGAGCTTGTACAACCAGATGAAGGGCGGCGGCGCGATGTATAGCGAAGACGGCACCAAGGCTGCCTTCGATAATCCGCAGGCGCTGCAAGCGCTAAAGTTTATTCATCGGCTGAATACGGAAGGCTTGATTCCGCCGAATATTAACGATTCATTCAAGCTGTTCTCGGACGGCAAGGCGGCGGTGCTCTTCCTCGGCATGTGGGCGACAGGCGCGCTGGAGCATGTGAGAGGGCTTGAATTTGGCGTGATTCCGGTTCCGAAGCTGTATGATCTGCCGTCTGCATGGGGCGATTCCCATACCCTTGCCATTCCGAAGAAAGGCGATATGCCTGCGGAGAAACGCAAGGCGATCATGACGTTTGCCAAGTGGATGGTCGAGCATGGCGAGATGTGGGCGGAAGCAGGCCATGTGCCCAGCATGACCAAGGTCGTGAAGGATAAGGCGTTTAACGAACTTAAATACCGGAGCGACTATGCTGCGGTTGCCAACTATGTTGCTTACTGGCCCCGCAACGTCAAGCAATGGTCGATCATAGAAATACTTATAGGGGAATTTGAACGAATGAATTACAAACAGCAGTCGCCTGAGCAAACGCTCCGCAAAGCAACGGACAAAGTAAACGCGGCGCTGCGTACGAACTCATGAGCTGGCTGCGGAGTTTGCCACGGTGGTTCAGAAATCAGGGGCTTGCACGCAAGCTGATTCTCGTCAACTTCATCCTTGTCGTCATGCCGTTGTCGGCTATGGGCCTCTACTCGTTCGCACGCTTTCAGGGCACGATGGAAACGAATGTCGGCAGCTACCAGCTGCAAACGATCAAGCAAGTGACGCTCAATATCGACACGTATATGAATGAGCTGAACCGGCTCACGCTATCTCCGTATAGTTATAAGGAAATTCTCGACTATATCGGCTCGGCGCGAACGACAGGGCAGCCGCTTACGCTTGACGAAATTTCACACTTAAACAATTTTGTATCGAAAATCTTCATCAATGGCCGCGTCGACATTATGGGCGTATCGCTGTATGGAGAGAAAGGCGCTTCATACGTCGTCATGCCCGACAGCCAATATATGACGACATATATGCTGGACGAGAGCACCGAATGGCTAAAGCAGACCAAGTCGCAATTCGGCCAGCCGACTTTTATAACGACGCATGAAATTCAATCGACGAGCGGCACCAAATATAACGTCTTCTCGATTGCCCGCGAGCTGAGAAGCTTCGATACGGGCAAGACGATCGGCTATATTGTCATCGATATAGATCCGAACTCGGTGCGCAATATTTTGAAGCAAGTGAGTCTGGGCGAGAAGGAAGCGTTGAAGATCATTAATGCAAGCGGCGGTACGGTCATCGAACAGAATGGCTCGAAGCTAACGGCGGACTGGGGCCAGCTGCAAGGAGAAGGCGTCGCCCATGTGGATGGCTCCGGCAAATCCGGCAATTTGCTGGTCGCTTATGTCACTTCGCCTGTAACCGGATGGACGACACTAAGCGCCGTGCCGGTTCGCGCGCTTATGAAGGATAGCGTCGTCGTCCGTAACTCCATGTCAGTGGCAATGGTTGTCTGCATCGGCCTTGCGATGCTCTTGTCCGTGTTTATTGCTTTCCGGATGGCCAATCCGCTGCGCAAGCTGAGCCGCTTGATGCGCAAGGTCGAACAAGGGGAGCTTCAGGTCATGTTCCCGGTTACGGCAAGCGATGAGGTTGGTCAGCTGGGCAACGCTTTTAATACGATGGTATCGAAGCTGAGCGAGCTTGGCTACTTGCTGTATGAGACGGAGATTCGGGAGAAGGATGCCCAGATTGCTGCGCTGCAGAGCAAGATTAATCCGCATTTTCTATATAACACGTTAGGTTCTATCAGCATGTTCGCGGAGCTTGAGAATAACCGTGAAATCGTAACGATGGCGAATAACCTGAGCCGGTTGCTCCGCTATAGTCTTAGCAGCCGTAAAGAAACGGTGACGCTGCGAGATGAGCTTGAGCATGTCGCTGGCTATATGAGCATTCAGAAAATCCGCTATGAAGAGCGGATTCAATACGAACAACAGATTGATCAAGAAGCGCTGGACTGCAACGTCATTCCGCTCATGATCCAGCCGATCGTGGAGAATGCGATCAATCATGGACTGGACAAAGGCGTCGGTACGGGACGAATCCGGGTCAGTGGTTTCACCCAAGATGGCAGACTTACGATCATAATCGAGGATGACGGGATTGGCCTGACGCATGACGAGCTGGAGATGCTGAAGGAGCGGCTGTATACGTCCAAAGAACTTGGCGGCAAGAGCGGCAACGGGCTGCTCAACGTGCATCGCCGTATCGTGCTGCATTATGGCGAGCCGTTCGGTATCCAACTGGAGAGCATGCCTTATCAAGGACTTCGAGTGACCCTTTCGCTTCCTGTTCTAAAATAATGCATCTTAGTTAAGAGGGGAGGACGATCGAGGATGCCCAAACTAGTCATTGTGGACGATGAAACGGTATTCCGCAGAGGACTGCGTGCCATGATTGCTGCGAAGGAGGGCGACTTTGAAGTCGTCGGCGACGCGCGGGACGGCTTCGAGGCACTGGAGATGCTGGAGCAGCTGCGGCCTGACATCGTGCTGACGGATATTCGGATGCCTCGCATGGACGGCATTCAGCTGCAAAATATTTTGCGCGACCGTTTCCCTACCATGCTGTGTGTGGTCATCAGTGGTTACGACGACTTCTCCTATGTGCAGCAATCGCTGCGTCACGGCGCAATCGACTATCTCATGAAGCCGGTTGAGCGGGCAGAGCTGTTCCGGGTACTGGACAGGCTGCAGGAGAAGCTAAGATTAACGGCAACGCACAAGCCTTCCGCCGCCGCTGCGGATGAGCGACAGGACGACTATCAGGCGCGCCGCCATGCCGGCGACCAGCTGGTAGCAGGTCTGAATCGCAATCAAGTGGGGCAGCAGGATCTTGATGTGCTCGCCCGAATCGGCATTCAGTTTGACGATCCCTATTATGCGAGCTTAGTCATTAAGCTCGATAAGCAATCTATCGACAGCGAACGTTACAGCAGCTCTGACCCATCCTTGTTTCAGCTCTATATTCAGCAGTTTGTTCAGGAGATACTAGACAATCGGTGCAAAGGATTCAGCTTCGTCTACTCCGAATCGGAGGTCGTCGCCTTCATAAATTTGCCTGATTCCGACGGCTCCCGCACGAAGCTGCTTGAAGTGGCGGAATCCATATGCAGGCAGATCAAGTCGCTCTCGAACATGACGGTTACCATCGGTGTCGGCCGTCCAGTGAAGGGGTTCGAGCTTGTACCGATTACATTCGGCGAAGCTTCGATCGCACTGCTCTACCGGCTTGTTGTCGGCGGAGACAAGGTGCTCGAATATGAGCATACATCGAAGGACAATCATATCAAATTAAGCATGAAGAAGTGGAAATGGGAAGCGCTGGAGCAGGCCATCAATGGCGGTAGAACGGATGAAATCGATGCTTGTGTCGAAGCGGCTATCGCTGATTTATGCAGCCAAGCGCAGACGCCGGAAACTGTCCATCAGCATATATGCAAGCTGTTTATCCATTACTATGAGTTGTCGGAAGACCTTGGCATCGCCAGAAGTTGGCTCGGTACACAGGATATTCGGACACTCATCATTGAAGTATGCGCCATGTCATCGCAGGATGAGCTGATCGTGCACTGCAAAGATTTATTCAGCCGATTAACGGCGAGCATTGCTACCGGGCAGCAGCATGTGGAACGCGATCCGATTCAGAAAGCGATCCGCTATCTGGATCGACATTACGCTGAGCCGATAACACTGAAGGAAGTCGCCGATCATGTATTCTTGAACACCGCATACTTCAGCACGTTGTTCAAGCAGAAGACGGGCAGCACGTTCGTGGAGCATCTGTCGGGGATTCGTATCGAAGAAGCGAGGCGCAGGCTGCTCCTGACCGAAGAGAAAGTGACGAGCATTGCAGAGCAGACCGGATTCGCGAATATCCGTCATTTCAACCGTGTATTCAAGTCCGAGACTGGGATGACGCCTAAAGATTATCGAGACCAAAACAATCCAATACTCAAAATATGAGCCTCAAATCATAAACGCCGAACTAATGGAGGGTTTCTTCGTATGACAAACACGCCAAGATTGGATTATCCGCGTCCGCAGTTTGCTCGTGAACTGTGGGAGAGCTTGAATGGGGAATGGGAATTCGAATTCGACGATGAACGCATCGGTCAGAAGGAGCACTGGTTCAGCGGGAAGCGAGCTTTATCGAAGCGGATTCAAGTTCCGTTCGCATTCCAAAGCAAGCTGAGCCGCATTGCAGATCCTTCGTTTCATGATTGTGTCTGGTATCGCAAGAGGCTTGAGGTTCCAGCAGTATTCGCCGGCCTGAGAACGATTCTGCACTTCGGCGCCGTCGATTACGAGGCAACGGTGTGGGTCAATGGACATTTTGCCGTTCGCCACGAAGGCGGCCATACGCCGTTCCATGCGGACATTACCGATTATCTGCAAGCGGATGAAAACTGGATCGTCGTGCAGGCGATAGATTATAGCGAGGACATCACGCTGCCTCGCGGCAAGCAGTATTGGCTGAACGATTCCGCGTCCATCTTCTACACGAGAACGACAGGCATCTGGCAGTCGGTCTGGCTGGAAGCGGTATCGGCGGTTCGCTTGGAGCGGGTGCGTATGACCCCTGACGTAGATCGCAATGAGGTTGTCATTCGCTCTTTCCTGACAGGCTGGGACTCTTCGCAGCAACTACAGCTGCGAGTTACCATTACAGCGGATGGCAAGCA
Source organism: Paenibacillus sp. sgz302114 (assembly GCF_056120345.1). Taxonomy (NCBI): domain Bacteria; kingdom Bacillati; phylum Bacillota; class Bacilli; order Caryophanales; family Paenibacillaceae; genus Paenibacillus; species Paenibacillus sp. sgz302114. Next base: position 224,196 of record NZ_JBVYOI010000007.1, on the reverse strand, counting down.
GGTTGCGGATGATCAGTACTCCCTCTTCGCCGAACACGAGTCGAGAACGATTAAGCTTCGCGACTTCAATGAGCACGGGCTTGGGCGGCTGTGGTCGCCAGAGCATCCGAATCTTTATGATGTCTCGTTCACGCTGCTTCGGGATGGGGAGCCGGTCGACCTTGTGGAGAGTTATTTTGGCCTGCGTAAAGTATCGGTGGAGAATGGAAAGCTCTGTTTGAACAACCGCCCTTACTATATGAAGCTGGTACTGGATCAAGGTTACTTCCCTGATGGCAACCTGACGCCGCCGTCCGATGAGGCGATTAAAGAGGACGTGCTGCTAACGAAGGCGATGGGCTTCAACGGAGCGCGGAAGCATCAGAAGGTTGAAGATCCCCGTTATCTGTACTGGTGCGACAAGCTGGGGCTGGTCGTCTGGGGTGAGATGGCAAATGCGTACGACTATTCGGAGAAGTATGCGGAGCGGTTCGCGAAAGAATGGCAGGAAGCGGTTGAGCGCGACTACAACCATCCTTCCATCGTCGCTTGGGTGCCGCTTAATGAAAGCTGGGGCGTGCCGAATATTCAGATTGATGTTCAGCAGCAGCAGCATGCGCTTGCGATGTACTACTTGACGAAGTCGATTGATGCGACGAGACCTGTCGTCTCGAATGACGGCTGGGAGCTCGTCAAGACCGATCTGTTCAACATTCACGATTATGAGTGGAGAAGCGAAGTGTTGCAGGATAGATACTCGTGCGTGGAGAAAGCAGTAAGTGCGATGCCGGCGAACCGGCAACTGAGCGTAGGCGGCTTCAAGTACGAAGGCCAGCCGATTCTCGTGACCGAGTTTGGCGGAATCGCCTTCAAGAAGAGCGACTGGGAAGGCTGGGGCTACTCCGGCGCATCAACAGACGAGGAATTTTTGGAGCGCCTCCACAATGTCATTCAGCCAATGCTCCAATCGCCTGTCGTGCAAGGATATTGCTATACGCAGCTAACGGACGTTGAGCAGGAGATTAACGGTCTCGTGACCTACGATCGGAAGCCGAAAGTGCCGGTCGAGTTCATTAAGGCGATTAATGATGGCACTTATTCACCGAAATAAGGAGTGATCTTCATGAAGGCAGCAGCGACGATCTACAATGAAGTACAGACGGAGGAGAAGCTTCTGGCGTTCACGTTCGACGACGGGCCTAACCCGGAATGGACGCCGCAGTTCCTCGATACGTTCAAGCAGTATGGCGGGAAGGCAACCTTCTACGTTCAGGGTACGAATATGGAAAAGTATCCGGAGATTGCAAGGCGCATCGTCCTGGAAGGGCATGAACTAGGCAACCATAGCTACTCGCATCCGCGTCTACCGGAGCTTGACCGAGAGGGGCAAGTAGAGGAGCTTCAGCGGGCTGAGCAGCTGATCTCTGCGGTAACCGGTATGCGTCCGAATACGTTCCGCCCGCCTTATCTGGCCGTGAACGACGAGCTGCTTGGCGTTGCAGGCGAGTTCGGCTACGCGGTCATTCACGGCGTTAATCTTGAAGCAAATGATTGGGATATGCCCGGCGTCTCGCACATTGTAGATACGACTCGAGCGGTCATGCGAAGCGGGAGCATTCTGCTGTTCCACGACGGATTCGGCGACCGTTCGCAATCGCTCGCTGCCATCTCGATTCTGCTAGAGGAAGCGGCCGCGCAGGGCTATCGGTTTGTTACGGTCAGCGAGCTGCTCGGGCTGAAATCATAGTAATAGTATGACAAACCATGCGGTCAGAAGCTTCTTATGCTCCTGGCCGTTTTTTTGTAAGCCGAAGCTATCGACAAAAGGACAAGAATCGCCTACGATAAATGCAGGATTTTGGAATATACATCCGCCCAAAAGGAGCGACAAAAAAGCCTATGTCTAAGCAGTTCTCTCCACTAAGCAACAAGTTTCCTGTTCTGGTGCAAGGCGTCGACAATAATTCCACTCCATGGCTGCATTGCAGCTCTCTGAAGGAGGAGGCTGCACGATGAACAAGCATCTGGCTGCTCTTCAGCACAATTACCCCGATATTGCCGAGTGCCTCCCTGCCATAGGGCAAGCCTATGAGCTGCTCGAGCACTGTTACCGCGAGGGCGGGCAGCTGCTCGTCGCCGGTAATGGCGGCAGCGCTTCGGATAGCGAGCATATCGTCGGCGAGCTGATGAAGGGTTTCTTGCTGCCGCGCCCTGTGCCGCAGCAGTTCCGAGACACCGTTACGGGGCTGTTCCCCGAGGACGGCGCATTGTTGTGCGATCAGCTGCAGGGGGCACTTCCCGCGCTGTCGCTCGTTAGCCAGAACGCCTTCAATACGGCGTTCGCGAATGATCGGTCGTACGAGACGGCTTTTGCCCAGCAGGTGTACGGATATGGCAGGTCAGGCGACGTCTTCCTCGGCCTCAGCACATCGGGCAATTCACGCAATGTCGTCCATGCCGTGCAGGTCGCCAAGGCGAAAGGGCTTCGGACAATCGCGCTCACCGGCGGTACCGGCGGCAAACTGAAGGAGCTGTGCGATGTCACGATTGTAGTGCCTCACTCCGCGACACCGGCCATTCAAGAGCGGCATCTACCGATCTACCATACGCTTTGCATTATGCTGGAGGAGGCGTTCTTCGGCTCATGCTGACTTTTGCCGGACTTGATATAGGCGGAACCAAGTGTGCGATTACTCTTGGACGCGCTACCGATCACGACATTGACATCATCGCTAAAACATCTTTTCCAACCGCTCCATCTCCTCACGAAACACTTCAACAACTACTTCACGAGCTAGTCAACTTGCTAGAGCAGCACCCTGAAGACAAACAAAGACTGCAAGCCATCGGTATCAGCTGCGGCGGACCGCTGGACAGCACGCGGGGCCTTATTCTCTCCCCTCCGAACTTGCCGAATTGGGACCACATTGATGTCATCACACCGTTTCAACAGCACTTCGGAGTACCCGTCGGACTCCAAAATGACGCCAACGCCTGCGCGCTCGCCGAATGGCAGTGGGGGGCGGGAAGAGGCACGCGCAATATGATCTTCCTCACCTTCGGAACTGGCATGGGAGCGGGGCTTATTCTGGATGGTCGGCTCTATGCGGGGACGAACGACAATGCCGGCGAGGTCGGACATATGCGGCTAGCCGAGGATGGACCAGTCGGGTACAACAAGGCTGGGTCGTTCGAAGGCTTCTGCAGCGGGGGCGGTATTGCGCGGCTGGCGCAGTCGCTTGTAAGTAAGCGATTAGAGGCTGGTGAGCAGCCACCTTCGTTCTACTCGGCGAGCGAGTCGTCGCTGGAAGCGATTACGACGAAAGCCGTGGCGGAAGCAGCGCAGGCCGGTGACCCGGATGCTGTGCGGATTTTTCAGGAAGTAGGGCGTCAGCTCGGACGTGGATTAGCGGTATTAATTGATATTTTGAATCCGCAGAAGGTTGTCATTGGCAGTATTTACGCGCGTCAGCAGGAGCTGCTGCAGCCTTGTATGCTGGAGGAGCTGCGCAAGGAGGCGCTGCCTGGCTCGCTGTCCGTCTGTGAGATCGTCCCGGCTGGGCTCGGCGAACAGGTCGGCGACTATGCCGCGCTGTCGGTCGCAAGGGCGCTGTACTTGAAAGGATAGATGGAGAGGCACGTTATTTTGCCGCAGGGAGGCAGCTGGAGATGTCACATCCAATTGGCATGCAAACGGCTGAGGGAAAGGAAATGCTGAAGCAGGTGCGCCGCATCTGCGAGGCGCTTCCTGAAGCGACCGAGTTCATTGATGGACATGGTCACACGTCGTTTAAAGTAAGATCGAAGACGTTCATTATGATGAGCGACTATGGCTTGAATTTCAAGTCCGATCTGGAGACGCAGGAGATTCTTATCCAGGAGGAGCGATTCTACCGGCCTGCCTACATCGGGCATCGAGGCTGGATCGGCATCCGCGAGCCGAAGGACTGGGCAGAGATGGCGACGCTGTTGAAGGAAGCCTACTTGCGGGCCGCACCGAAGCGGCTGGTGAAGCAGGTGCTGGAGGCGGAGTAAAAGGGGCATGCTCGAAGGAGCGAAGCAAGAGGAGCAAACCTGCCCTTTTGCGCGAGCTGTTGCTGCTGTCACGCGTTGCCTCCAAAGCTTGTCTGTAGCAGGCAGTGACCTATGGTCTCTGCCTTTTTATATCCCGGCCCCAGCTGCGGTTGATCTCAGGTAGCTGTAGCTTACCGCTTGCTACCTACCGCCCCTACCGCCAGTCGCATAGCAGCTCACCCGGCTAACGTACCGTAAACACCTTATTCGTTCAGAAATGGCGCTCAAAAAAATGTAACGAATCTCAGAATCGCTATTCGCCACTTTGGCAGCCGAAAAAGGCTGATTTCGTCGGAATAGCGTGTCTCTGATTCGTTACATTCCAGAAACCAGCTATTTGCGTCGAATAACGCTTCTGGGATTCGTTAGCGACTGTCCGGTAAGCGGGTAGCGTCAAATAGCGTCTACTTACGCCCATCACTAATCCGAATCTGTTTCTCTCGACTGAAGACTGAGCAATGCCTTGCGAAGATAGTATGTTGGTGGACCTAGCTCCCCTCGGGACTTAACCTCGGTGTGATGCAGGATGGACTGGTAGCTCACCGCATGGTATACCGCGTGCACGACCTCGCAGAGTGACCAGAGCTCCAGCAATCGCGGCATTGGCTCGAAGTCGATCCACATTTCCAGATAAGCATCTCGCAGCTGAGTCCGAAGCGCTATATCGCTTTCGCCAAAGATAATAAACATATCCATGAAGGGATGGGCGACACTCGCATCCGTCCAATCTATTAACGTAATTGTTCCATCGTTGATTACGGCATTCCCCATATGTAGATCACCATGAACGAGTGTAGATGGCACTGCATAGGTCGAAATTCGCATGCACATCTCCAGAATGGCAGGCAAATGCCGACGAAGTCTTTCAAGCTCCTCAGGAGCAAACTCAGACACGACAACCTGATCCTCTAGAAGCGGTTTAACAAGAGGAAGGAGCATCGGTGGTCTTCGGTCCGCGCATCCTAGCTCTATTATTTCCTCCGTACGGGTTATCATCTCAAGCTGAATTTTACCGAACGTGCGCAGTAGCTCTATTTTATTCTCCACGGTGTCGCGGCTTAATTTGTCCCCGGCGTCAGCAAGGAGCATCCAGCCCTCGGCTGTCTCAGAAGCCAGAACAATCGGCACATGAGCTGGAAATACTCCCGCCATGTAAGTCAGAAATACAGGCTCATGAGCAAACAGCGGCTGCTTGGCGTTTGTTTTGAAATATACGATTCCGTGTGTGGTTGTGAGCCGGAGCACGCAGGAGAGGCTCCACCACTTGACCTGTTCTGGAGGCGCTGTGAGCTGGATTCCGAGTGCTTGAAGAGAGCTCTCGATCCAAGACATTGCCTTCGTATACCATCCGATAAGCTCCCAAGGCTGGCGGAATTCCGGCACATCCTCGCTTGTCGCCTCTAACAAATAATCTTGAATAACGCCGATATGATGCGGCTGCAATAACGATAGCTCCTCGGAGCTTGTCCATCGTTCATTGTTCTGGAGGGCTCCGAATGAGGAGTCCGTGCTGTCTATTTCGATAAACGCTTCGTTCCCGCCGCTCTGACCAGATAATCGGATCCATACGTAACGGCACGCTATGACGGGCCGTCCGAGAAGTGCGGACATTTCACGCGTTATGAAGCCAAGTGAGGCTTCCGTTTGCTCGGTAACGATTAATGCCGGTAAGCTCCAAGCTTCGCTGTTAGTTTGCCGAACCGTTAGAAGTTGTCCAGTGGAGGGATTGCGGAGCAGTGCGTAAATAACGGATTGTGCTTCATTTTCAGAGGAAATGATTATGGTCAACCTCCCTTTAAGTCGAATGGTAATCATAGTTTACCAAATCCTTCTATGTAAAAGAACGGAGCAAAACCAGCTTCGCTGACAGCTTTGTCCGCAAAGCTGGTTCAGGCCTTAAAATTTAAATATTTTCAGAATCGGCATAATGGATTTTATCATTCCAAAGCCAAAATTCATGATAGGAAATGATTTTCCCATGAATCCCATGATGTTCTCTAAACCTCCAAAGCCTTTCCCTAATCCACCAAAACCTCCGCCAAGTCCGCCTCCGAATCCGCCGCCAAATCCACCTAATCCGCCTAGCGCGCTTCCTCCACCGATGCCCCCGGCACCTTTAAGCAAACCGCCGCCAAGCATTGAGCCGCCTCCAACCATTGACCCTAACATACCGGGCATGAAACTGGACACTTTAGCTTTTCCAGTACGTTTGTTGGAGATCGTTCTTGTCTTCTGCGGAATACTCTGTCCGGACACGAGCAGCTGCCCATTCTCAGCACCGGTGACAAAGCCAACATAAGAGCGGCCGTTCTTTAATTCGATATATACGGGTTGCCCTAACCACTGCTTCGCGCTGGTTCTTGTCATCTTGGATTTTGTAGCCATTCATCATCACCTCTTTTCTACAGGTACTACAATGTATTCGAGCAGCAGCCAGCCGACTGTACGCAATTGCCATCGTAATAATCTTACATTCCTATGTACAAGCCCGAACCATAACGTTTGCATTTCATAATAATAGAATATAAGTCGTTAAGGGGGGATCGCCGTATTGGCAACTCTTTTGAGAAGTTTTCGGGGGAAATTTGTTGTGCTTAAAATGGTTTCCGCGGAAGAAATCGGAGGCCGGATCGTAAAAGTAAACAATGGCATCGTCGTATTAAGGACGATGCTGGGGACGAAGATTTTCATCCCCATTAGTAAAGTCATTGCTGTCATTACAAAATAATTGGAGAGCAAGTGCCGAGAGTATCCCAAAGGGAGATTTCGGCACTTTTTTTGCAGCGCGAGGCAGGCATAATTGAAAACAGCGACCCAGTTTCCCCTGGACCGCTGTCCTGAAACCAAACTAAGTCGTTCCGGCAGAGGCACTGCCGTTGAATACAGCAGGGCCGGAGAGGACCAGGCTGAAAGGGCTGTCTACACCGATGAACAGCACGTACCTTATCTGACCAGTCAAGACGTCAGCTGCCGGAGGGAAATCAGCCGCGGTTATACTGATTGGAAACAAGGATGCAGTCGGTGCGAGATCAAATTGTTCCTCCCAGATTGTCACGCCTGTTCCCGCCGTTCCAACTCCGCCGCGTTCAACAAATAACGAAACGGTGGCGGGCTCAGGAGATTCCGGCGTCGGAGGAGCAAAATCAATGCTTACCGTACCTACTAGCGACACGCGCACGTTAGACGAATTGAGCGGATTCGCAGCAACAACCTGAAGTCCGATATCACCCACCAATAATGGCAAAGTCGATAGCGGCTCCGATCCGCCGAAGCCGTTGTTATGAATGGAGATACGCTCGTCAAGAATTTGAATAGCCATAGTAATCACCTCTTTATCTGTTTATAGCATTCTATGAATGCAAACAGAAAGTGGGACTAGTCTGTGGCATCATTTGGCGGAACATGATCTTTAAAACCCTTCGCGATTAGCCATACGGCGAGAATCATTTCATTCGCTGCGACAGGCAGCGAGAGAAGTGCGCCCCAAACGGAAATTTGAGGGAAGACGCCGAACATTTCGAGCAGAGCGGCGATAAGCACGAGAGATGCGCCTGTCATACCCAGAATGGGGATAAACCGCGGTACGAGTCCACTCTTGTAGAAAATATAGCTGTACATCATCGTGTTAATGCCCAGCATGAAATTCGGTCCGAGCAAGAACGTCCAGTCGTGGACTGCCTTCAATACCGTACCGGAAGCTTGGTAAGAAGCGGTGTTCAGCGCCCCAGCCGCTACATATTCCCGGCTCAATGTGAGCAGCGACAGCACGCTGATAATGCCGACCGTAATGATCACAGCTTCCATAAACCGAAAGCACACGTGGCTGAGCGCGAGGCTCTCATTGTACCGACGCAAGTAAGGAAATAGGGTAACGGAAGTGCCGACCGCCGAGACGACAAGAATCAATTCCATCAGCGCTCCGAGAATGATCTGGTCTGCATGTGCAGCTCCGCTTACCAGGTAATTGGTACTGTTAAGAATCGGGTCATACAGTTTAAGGCCGATAATCGAAGAGATTGCCGCAAGGATGAAAAATACGCCCGTCACTTTAGGGGCTACCGCTGCTGATTTCACAGTTAACCAACCTCCATCTACTTTACGATTCGATGTGTTCCCCGTAATAGAAAACTTCTTCTAATGGAAGCCCGAATGCATTGGCGATGCGAAAAGCAAGCTCCAATGATGGAGAGTAGTTGCCCTTCTCCAGCGCCACGATTGTTTGTCTGGTGACTCCTACCTTGTCAGCCAATTGCTGCTGTGTCATTTCGTTGTGGTTGAACCGTAGTCTGCGGATGTGATTGCCGACAAGATATTTGCCCATGTTAAACTCCTTTCCGGTAATGATAAAGCTTCGTCACAGAGCCTGTAACGTCAGATAGAAATCCGGAGACGATTAAGATGATGAACATGTTCGATATCGGCTGATCGATAACCAGCGAGCCCATCGCAAGAAGAAAACCGAGGATAAAGACGAGGAAGCCGTTCCGGTTCGACTTTAATTCAATGAGCTTATCTAGCTCATCTGCGAACTTCGGTTCCTGCTCTCCAGTTGTGATGCGAAAGATGATGTTAAAGACGATACTGATCACAATGTGCGCGATGATGGAAACCAGCATGAGGACGAGGACGAAAGCACCCCAATAATGATAGGTTTTGGTTCCTGGAAGCCCTTCCGCCGGGTAATTCGCATACTTGAATGCACAATAAAGCCCGAAAATCAAAATCGCAGTGACGATAGAGACGATACTTTTCTTCTCTTGATAGGTCATGCGGATGTATACCCTCCCATATGCTGCTTCTGAATGTAAAGTATTACAAACAAAATGTATATCAAACCAAACATGGTGTCAAGTTTATTTTACGTTATGGGTGAAAAATGGTTATTATCCCGGTATTGACACATACTGCATGGTGCGTTAATAATCTAAATATGAGCATATGCTCATATTTAGATATAAGGAAGGCGGGAGCCCGATGCAAGTAAGCGAACATACATTTCTGGATAGTGAAAAAGTCGAAGCCATATCGCAAATCTTCAAAGCGCTGGCAGACCCGACCCGCCTGAAGATTCTGTACTTATTGTCACAAGAGGAATGCGCGGTGAACCATATCGTGGAGGTGCTGGATTTGTCGCAATCGGCTGTCTCGCATCAGCTAAGCTTTCTCCGCAACATCCGGCTCGTGAAGAAACGGCGTGAAGGAACGACAGTGTTCTACAGCTGCGACGATGAGCACGTCGTCTCGCTGCTGCACCAAGCGATCAATCACTGTGACCACTAGTTAGGAGGCTATCACGATGCACGATCATAAGCACGACGACCACGATCATGATCATGACCGCGATCATTCGAATCATCAGCATGACCATTCACATAAGCAGAATAAACAGCACAGCCATCACGGCCACCATCATCACGGTCATGACCATGGCAGGGAAGGCAACAAAGCCGGGCTTGCGATTGCACTGATTATTACTTTCGGCATTATGCTGCTTGAATTTGTCGGCGGCTACCTGACGAACAGCCTTGCGCTCCTGTCCGACTCCGGCCATATGCTGAGCGATGCCGGCGCGCTTGCGCTCAGCTTGCTGGCGCTATGGCTGGCGGCGAAGCCATCAACCGCTCGCAGAACATTCGGCAATCATCGCTTCGAAATTCTCGCCGCTCTCTTCAACGGCGTTGCACTCTTCGTCATTGCAGCATTCATCGTCGTAGAGGCGATCAAGCGGCTGAACGATCCGCCGGCTGTTGCCAGCGGTTCGATGATGATCATCGCCGCGATTGGGCTGCTCGCCAATCTGGGCAGCGCTTGGGCGCTTATGCGCAAAGGCGATGTGAAGAACAACGTGAACCTGCGCAGCGCCTACTTGCATGTACTCGGAGATGCGCTTGGCTCCATCGGAGCCATCGTTGCTGGCGCAGTCATGTTGGCATTCGGCTGGTACGCCGCCGATCCGATAATCTCCGTGCTTGTGGCGCTGCTTATCCTGAAGAGCGCATGGGGAATTATTACGCATACCCTGCACATTCTGATGGAGGGAACGCCAACCTCGATTGATCAGAAAGAGGTGCGGGAAGCGCTGCTTGCCATCGAAGGCGTAACTGACATGCATGACCTTCATATATGGACAATTACATCGGGCTTCGATGCCCTTAGCTGCCATTTGCAGATTTCGGACGGCAAAGACAGCCAGACCGTTCTGCAGTCGGCGATTCATCTGCTCGCGAAGCAATTCCGGATTGAGCACGCGACGATCCAGGTTGAAACGGCCGGCATCCAGCACGAGAAATTGAAATGCTAATGGCTTGATAGGCGCCTCCTCTGCATAGACATGTAGTAGAGGAGCGTGAGTATCAAGTGGATAAGACAGTGAAACGGTACTACCAGCTGAAGAAGAAGCAGAAGGAGCTTGAGCAGGAGCTGTCGGAGCTGCGGGGCGAGATACTTAGCCATTGTTCTTCGCAAGGCGTATCGGAGCTAGAGACCCCGCGTTATATGGTCAAGGTTGTCCATCAAGAGCGCAAGGAATATGACGATGACAAGCTGTTCGAAGCGGTTCCTGATCTTGAAGTGTGGCGGCTGCTCTCAAAGCCCGATACCTCCAAAATCGCCTCGCTCATCAAGCTGAACGTCATCGCCGAAGAGAAAATTAAAGACACCTTCTCGGTCAAACAAATCTCGCTGCTCCAAGTGGAGAAGAAGTGAGCGAAGCCAGTCATCCATAGCATTCATTATCGTCCAGGCGTTTCTCGCGTCTGGATTTGTTTTTTATGGTAGATTAGAAGAATGACTGGAAATGACTAATGCAAGGAACAAGGGGGAGCTAATGACATGAAACATACAACGTATTGGCTGGAAAATGTAAGACTGGAGAAGGGATTCCAGGTAGAGGACGGGCGCGTAACGGCGACGGAAACTGCAACGGGGAATATCAAGATTGAGGACGGCAAGGTCGCAGCCGTTACATTCGATCCGATTGCAGCGGACGATACGCTGCCGAAGCGGGACGCGAAGGGAGCGCTGCTGCTGCCGGCGTTCCGGGATGCGCATATTCACCTCGACAAGACGTATTATGGACGCCCTTGGCAGGCAGTAAAGCCGGCCCGCAGCATATTCGACCGGATTGAGGAAGAACGCCAGCTCTTGCCTAAGCTTCTGCCGACGGCAGCGGACAAAGCGAAGGAAATATTGGAGCTGATGCTGAGCGTTGGATCGACATTCGTGCGGGGGCATGTCAACGTCGAGCCGACGAGCGGCATGCGCGGGCTGGAAGCGGCGCAGCAAGCGCTTGCGGCTTATGCGGACAAGCTGAGCTACGAGCTTGTCGCATTCCCGCAGCACGGGCTGCTTCTCTCCGATTCGCGCGGCTTAGTGAAGCAAGCGGTGGAGCTTGGCGCGACGCATGTCGGCGGGCTCGATCCGATTGCCGTCGACGGCGATATGGAGCGGTCGCTCCATGCGATGATGGATATCGCGGTCGAGACCGGCGCTGGCATCGACTTGCATCTGCACGAGCAAGGCGCAGCGGGCTATGCCATTATGAACCGGCTAGCTGACTTGACGCTGGATGCCGGATGGCAGGGAAGAGTAACGGTCAGCCATGCATTCGGCTTCGCAAGCGGCACGCCGGCAGAGGCGGAGCAATTGGCGGAACGGTTCGCGGAAGCCGGCATTTCGGTCGCCTCGACGGTGCCGATTGGCAGAATGGTCATGCCGCTGCCGATGCTGCACAGCAAAGGCGTCAAGGTGGAGCTGGGAACGGACAGCTTGACAGACCACTGGTCGCCTTGGGGCAACGGCGACAATCTGGAGAAAGCCGGACGGCTGGCTGAGCTGTACCATATGTCGGATGAGCTGTCATTGACGCGCGCGCTGCGCTTCATCACCGGAGGCGTGCTGCCGTTGAATGATGCCGGCGAGCGGGTATGGCCGGCTGTTGGCGACGACGCATCGGGCGTCCTCGTTCAGGCGAGCTGCTCGGCAGAGGCCGTTGCGCGGAGAGCGCCAAGAATCGCGAGCTTGCACAAGGGTGTTGTGAGCTGGGGGCAACTTTAATAACAGAGGGGGATAACGATGTGTTCAAACGATTATTTTGCACCATTGTTGTCCTTGCCGCTGTCTTATTGTGCGCCTCTTGTGCGGAAGAGGACAAGCAAGAGCTCGTCCTCTCCAAGCAAAGCTACGTCCGCTGGCATGAAGCCGACCAGCGGCTGGAGGTTTATGCGGTTGTCGTGAATCAGTCGGAGAAGGTGCATGATATCCGCGCCCTAGTCGTGATGCTCTATCCAGAGCTAATTAACGCTACTCGGATAGAACGGTTGGAGTTTATGACGGACGACAGGCACGGGACGCCGCCATTTACGCTAAATCCGCACGAGGAGACCGTGTTTCATCAGTTCTTTATCACATACGAGCCATTAACGGAGCCTCTCTTGAAAAGCGGTGTCGGAATGGTTCTGGGATCAGACGACATGAACTTCCTTATCCCTATCCAATACGGGGAAATTCAATAAAAATCGACGTTCAGCAAGAGGAAATTCATTTGCGTTTGCAGAATGATTACAACAGCTTGGCAAGAGCAGGTGTCGACGCATAAGGAGCTGAACTCCCAAGATGATTAATAATAGCTTTCATCTGCAAATTGGACAGATGCTGGATGAAATTTCAGATACCGTTTTCATTATGAAAGCAGACGGTATGGAGCTGACCTACTACTACATAAACCGTGCTGCGACTCGTTTGACGGGCATTACGATGTCCGAGATGGGCAAATCCTTTTTTGATTTTTATGACAAGAGTCCTATGGCTGAGTATCTCTACCGAAAATATATCAAGGTGCTAACCGAGCGAACGGTCATTCGTTACGAGGACGGCGTTGTCATGCCGAACGGGACGATGAGCGGCGAAACGGTGCTGACGCCTATTTACGACGAATCCGGTGCGATTGCATATATTTTCTCCGTTACAAGGGACATTACGGATCGCAAGAACTACGAGAATCTGCTCGCTCACTATGCCTATCACGACGATCTGTGCCTGCTCCATAACCGTAGATATTTGCTTGAGCAGCTTGGGAGCGCGGAGGCGCTATTCCTGCTGGACCTCGACTGCTTCAAGAACATTAACGATACATTCGGACACGATGCTGGCGATGCCGTCCTCATTGAGGCGGCGTCCCGTCTTCATGCAGCGTTTGGCCCGGAATATACACTTGTGCGGCTTGGCGGAGATGAATTCATCATTGCGGCGAGCAAGCAGGTGAAGCCGGAAGAGACAGCGGTGCTCATTATGCAGCTGTTCCAGCCTCCTTTTGACGTGAAAGACCAGCAGTTGAAGCTTAGCGTCAGTGTGGGCGTTGCCACTCGGCAGAACGAAGAGGATATTCCGACATTGCTGAAGCAGGCGGATATTGCGCTCTATAAGGCGAAAGGGGCCGGGCGCAAAGGCTACCATATCTACGAGTCGACCTCCAAATACGATCATGTCGAGAACTTTATTCACGAGCTTGCGCTTGCAAACGCGATTGAGCTGAAGGAGTTTGAGCTTTATTATCAGCTGATCTACAGTCCGCGGCAGGAGCGGGTCGTTGGAGCGGAAGCGCTGCTGCGCTGGAACCGGACGGGGGTTGGCGTCGTATCGCCGGCTGACTTCATCCCTGTAACGGAGCAGACCGGGCTCATCGTACCGATCGGCTATTGGGTCATTCAGCAAGCATGCCGGGATTGGCATTGTCTTGTAGAACGTTATGGCAGCGACTTTAAAGTGTCGGTTAACATTTCGAGCGTGCAGCTGTCGGAGCCGAATTTTGTCGAGCGTGTTATTGAGATCGTGGAGCGTGAAGGGGTCCCTGCACAAGGCATTGAGCTTGAGTTGACCGAGAGCTCGGTCATTCATCATTTTCAACAGGTGGAGCAGACGCTTGAACGGCTGCGCGCAGTCGGCTTTACGATTGCGCTTGATGATTTCGGAACGGGCTACTCGTCCCTCAGCATGCTGACGCTGCTGCCGATTGATAAGCTGAAGATCGACCGCTCCTTCATCCGCGATATGAACCAGTCACTCTTCTCGGCAATGCTGGTCATGGCAGAAGCGCTGCACATGAAGGTCATTGCCGAAGGGGTGGAAGATGCAGCGCAATATCAGATGCTCAAAGTGATGAATTGCTGGGGCCTGCAAGGCTACTTGATTAACAAACCGATCGCTCTGGATGACTTATTGCAACACGCTGTTCCGCAAATGCAGTAATTCCAAGGAGGCGCATGCATCCATGACGAAGCGGGTACTCATTATTGGAGGAACGGGCTTGATCAGCACAGCGATTACGAAGCAGCTGCTTGCCCGCAGTGATGTAGAAGTGTGGCATTACAATCGAGGCCTTGGAAATCAGGCAGAGGTTCGTGAAGCTGTTCGGACGATCCATGGCGACCGAACGGACTATGCACGGTTCGAGGCTCAAATGGCGGAAGCGGGAGCGTTCGACTGTGTCATCGACATGATTGGGTATAAGGCGGAAGAGGCGGAGAGCGCAGTACGCGCTTTTCACGGCCTCGTTGGTCATTACATCTACTGCAGCACCGTGGATGTGTACAGTAAGCAAGGCAACGCCTATCCGGTTGCGGAAGATGGGGAGCGTCATGCGAGTTCATCGTTTCCGTATGCGTATAACAAGGTGCGGAGCGAAAATATTTTGCTTGCCGCCCACGACGCAAAGCGATTCCCCGTGACGATAATACGCCCCGCGCAGACGTATGGCGGAAGCGGTACTGCGGTGCCGTCCGTGGCCGATGGCAATTATCAGATGAAGCGGCTGCGGGAAGGGCGTCCGATTATTATCCATGGCGACGGCATGTCCATCTGGGCGGCGTGTCACCGCGACGATGTGGCGCGCGCTTTCGTGAACGCGATTGGTAATGAGGCGGCGTTCGGACAAGCGTACAATGTGACCGGCGAAGAGTGGATGACGTACGACCGATACTGGCGGATCGTCGCTCAGGAGCTTGGCGTACCGGAGCCGGTTATTGTTCATATTCCGACAGACCTGCTCGGCAAGCTGCTGCCGAAGAAGGCGGAATGGTGCGTGGAGAACTTCCGCTATAACAATATCTATGATAACAGTGCGGCGCGGCGGGATCTGGATTTCCGCTACACGGTGACGTGGGAGGAAGGCATACGGGATGTAATTCGTGTGCTGGATGAGAGCGGAGCTATTGCAGCGGCAGGCGAACGGCCGTGGTATGATGCGCTGCTCACGTCATGGTCAGAAGCGGAACGTCTGATGGAAGCTCAGATGGTTGGCATGGATGACTGAGGAGAACGCAAACCATGCAAACCATGTACCAACCATAGCCATACCGCGCCTACGATTCCACACTATAGATGTGGTATAATGATCGCTCATAAAGTCACGAAGCAAAGGTGGTAAGCGGGCATGTTGATTGATATACACGCAAGGCTGGATGAGGAAGCGATTCAGGAGCTGCTGGGCTGGGCTGTGTTTCCCGAGCCTGAGCATTTGGAGCGTGCGATTAGCTTATACAAGAATGGCGCAGCGGGCGAAGGCGGACACAAGCTGCTCGGCTTCGAGTCCGAGGAAGAAATTATTGGCTTGATCGGCTATCACTACGTGAACGGCAATACGATTGAGATTGACCATATTGCCGTTACGCCTTCCGATCGAAACAAAGGCTACGGCAGAGGGATCATTCTCGAGCTGCTGGAACTGGAGAAGCCGAGCGTGCTCATCGCGGAAACAGACGACACCGCGGTCGACTTCTACCGCAGCAGTCGGTTCACCGTCGAGAGCCTGGGGGAGAAATTCCCTGGCACCGAGCGGTTCAAATGCACGTACTATGCAGACGATGAAGATGAGGACGCATAGGAGTAGCAGAAGCAGAGGGACTTCCCGGCTCACGCTTGGCGTGAGGGGAGGTCCTTTTTCTGTTATTGATCGTGTGCGGCCCGCTTGGTGAAGCTGAGAGAACGTATATGATCTCTCAGTCCGCAAAAAGCGCAAATCGGAAGCTGAGAGATCATATGTGATCTCTCAGCATTGAGAAGCGGAGGATTACGCCTTAAAGGACCTCCGAGAGAACGTATATGATCTCTCAGCGTGCAAAAAGCGCAAATCGGAAGCTGAGAGAACGTATGTGATCTCTCAGCAAGCGAATGCGCAGAATCCCGCTCGAAATGACCTTTGAGAGAACGCAAATTGGTGGTAATTCGCCGAAAGAAGCAAAATTACCCCCTAGGGATCTACATTGGAGCGGATTTTTCGCTGAGAGAGGAAAAAGCCTCCCATGGTCCGCGAATTGCGCTATTGACGCGGCTTTGGAGATAGGAGGGGGCACATGTTTGAGCTGGCAGGGTGCTCGCTGCAGTCGCTGGGGTGATTTTGCCTACGGGCGAGCGGCATCCGATCTTCGCCTTGTTGCTGAATCGAACTTTAGAGTGAAGTGGTAGGTTCTTTTCGCTTTGCTACACGGTGGAGTGGGGGAAACCCGATATATGGTATAGAGAACAATTCAATACCATTTTGCCACTCTATTAAAAGGAAATAATTTCCTTGTGCCTAGGTGGGCTTTGCAACACACAGATGGGGTGTTATCTTGAAAGCTAAGAAAGTATAAGTATTCGATTTACTTTGTTTAGATTTCACCGTGAAGCGTGAGCTTTTGTCGCCAAAGGACGACAGCCGTTTTCACTCGGGAGAAGCCCTTATTGTGCTGAACTCCATACGAAATGAGGGAAATGATAGCATGTACCGGATTCTAATTGTGGATGATGAACGCATTGAACGTGAAGGCATACAACACTTAATCCGCAAGTATAATTTGGAGCTCGACATGGTGACAGCGGAGAACGGAGAAGCTGCACTGGAGATCGTGAGGCAGCAGCCAATTGATATGATCATGACGGACATTAAGATGCCGTTCATGGATGGACTCGAGCTGTCGGAGAAAGTTAGCGGCATAAATCCCGAAATTGAGATGATTATATACAGCGCTTATAGCGACTTTGAATTCGCCCGCAGAGCGATGCGGACGAATGTATCGAACTACTTGCTCAAGCCGATTCAAATCTCTGAATTTCTCACGACTATGAAGGAAGTCATGGCGAGGTGTGAGGCGAAGCGCATCGCACGGAGCCAAGCGAGCGAGCTGCTGGAAGGGTACAATCGCGGGCTGGTATATGAGCGGGAGAAGCAGCTGATGGATGCATTAAACGGGACCTATGCCGGTGATAAGGCGGATGCAGACGGAACATGTATGCACCTAATGCTCGTTGACTGCGGCGGACGGTATTTTGACAATGCCGAGTTCGTCGCCTTGCTCAGGGGACCAATTCGTTATACATACGATTATTTGAATATTAATGAACGCCAGAGTGTCTTCTTCTTAAAGAGCAGCGAACCAATCGGCAAGCAGGAGCAGCTGGCGCTGGCAGAGGCAATGATAGCGCAAGCAGCGGACAGCTATCCGGGGCGAATCGGGATCGTTATTGGACGGACGGCTAATGAGATGGAGCAGTTATTTGACGTCTTTAATGAGATGGAGCAGACGCTCCAGCTGAAGTTTTTTATGGAGGGCAATTCGATTTTATTTACGGACGATGCCTCTCCTTCTGCGCAAACCTTGGCCGATGAAAACGAGATTGAACGGATCCGAAAGCAAGCCAATGAATATATAGACCGTGCTGACGTTCAAGGGGCGCAGTACAGCATCGAGATGCTCTTCTCTACGCTGCGCTCCAGAGGGAATTTTCCCGTCATCTATACGAAATTCATCTGCTCAGAAGTGATGAAGCGGGCTCATGAGAAGGCTGACAGGGAGCGCAGGGAAGACTTCGCGGTCTATCTCGATCAAATCTTTAATGTCCATTCGTTAACGGAGCTAAAAGATTTACTCAGCTCCATCGTTGAGCGTCTCATTCCGGTTCAAACCGAGGTGAAGGAAGAGTCGGCAAGTAAGCTCATTATGAGCGTTGAGCGACTGATTGAGAAGGATTACAGACAAGACCTATCGCTGGAGAGCATTGCGGAGCATGTCCATTTGACGCCGAGCTATCTCAGTTTTCTATTCAAGAAGGAAACCGGGAAGAGTCTCGTTCGTTATATAGCACAGGTACGGATGGAGAAGGCTGTAGAGCTGCTGACGAATACGAATATGAAAATCATCGACATCAGCGAGACGCTCGGCTTCAGCAATTCTTCTTATTTTATACAGATTTTCCGCAATTTTCATGGGGTTAGCCCGGCCAAGTACCGGGAGGAAGGCACATCGTAAAAATTTGATGCCCATTCTTAAAAATTTCGCATAGAGGGCGAATGTAGTTGCTCGATATAATGAACACGTAACTTTCAAAGGCGAGTTTGGGGGATGAACGTGAGAACAAGATGGGTAGGCATAATGCTATGTGCGTCAGTTGCTTTAAGTGTGACAGCTTGTGGTTTGAACAGCACGAAACCTGTTAATCAAGGGAATGTTGCCGGCATTTCGGCGGCTTCGACGATTTTGAATAACACTTCCGCAAACTTAAATATAGTCGAGGCCGAAGAAGATGGCCCGTTTACGAAATATGATCAGCCGATTACGGTTACGCTTGGCAGACAAGGCATTACAGGCAACAATCTGCCTGACGGAGATACGCTTGAGAGCAATCGATATTTGAAGTACGTCGAAGACCGGTTGAACGTAAAGGTCAGGTATGACTTCTCGGTTGATGATCTGGACGCGTATAACCAGAAGGTGAACCTGACGATTGCAAGCGGCGATATCCCGGATATGATGGTTGTCGATGAGCAGCAGTTCAAGCGGCTTGCGAAAGCGGGTCTACTAGCGGACTTAACCAAGGTTTATGAGAAATATAGCTCCCCGCTCATTAAACAGTATTACGCCTCGTACTCGGACGACCGCGTTCTGAATACAGGCCGCGTGGATGGCAAGCTGTTTGCTTTGCCGAACACGAATATCGACGGCAGTTACCAGCTGCTGTGGGTGCGCAAGGACTGGCTGGACAAGCTTGGCCTGAAGCTGCCGACAACGCTCGACGATGTGATGAGCATTGCGAGGGCGTTCAAGGACCGGGACCCGGACGGCAATGGCGAGCCGGACACAGTTGGCTTGCTCGGTGATCAGTCATTGGTATTCGACGGCCTCTTCTTTACCTTCGACCCCGTGTTCAACCTGTACCACTCCTATCCGAAGAATTGGTTCAAGGATGCGAGCGGCAACATTGTCTACGGCTCGACAACGCCGGAGACGAAGCAGGCGCTTGTGCAGCTGAGCAACATGTATAAAGAAGGACTCATTGATCAACAATTTCTTACTCGCAAGTGGGAAGACAATGTTGGCCTTGTATCCAGCGGCAAGGCAGGCATTCTGTTCGCGCCATGGTTCGCAGGCTGGATGATCTCCGATAGCGTGAAGGCCGATCCGAAGGCGGAATGGGTTCCGCTGGCTGCGCCGCTCGATAGCGACGGCAAGCGCAACGTCGTTCCTTCGGCGCCATCGGGCACGTTTCTGGTTGTCAGCAAGAAGGCTGCGCACCCGGAAGCGGCACTGAAGCTGCTCAGCGTGGAATATGAGGGCATCCGCCTCATTGACCCGGCAGCAACTGAGCTGTACAAGGGTAAAGGAGTAGGATGGGCCAACTATCCGCTGAACCTGCAGCTAGACTTCCAGGACGCGATCGCTCGTGACATTCCGGTCTATGAGCAAGTGATTAAGGACGGGAACACGATGAATCTGCCGGAGCGTCTCCTTCCAAGGGTCAACTCGGTGCTGAAAAATTATAGGGATCCGAAGAAGGACATTTTGGCTTTTGCCGATTCCCTCTCCTTCTTCACGGCTGGTGCGGTCACTGGGTCCGATAAAATCAAGAAGGTGGAGCCGGTCTTCTACGGCAAGACCGAGACGATGACCAAGCGCGGCGTTTACCTCGACAAGCTCGAGAACGAGACGTTTCTGCGCATCATTACAGGTGCAGCGCCAATCGACGATTTCGATAAGTTCGTATCCACTTGGAAGAAAATCGGCGGCGACGCGATTGCGAAGGAAATTGCCGCTACAGTGAATACTAGGCGATTCAAGTAGCCGTCATAGATGGAGAAGGGTATCCTTGCGATTTACGCGAGCGATACCCTTCTTATGTTTAAGGAGGGTGTAAGCACCGCTCCCGGATGTCTGGCCAAGGTTAAATGATTCTATCTTTCTCTAGCGGTTTCTACTATAATTGTTCGGTAAAACGACAGAGTGCTGGGGGCAGAGACATCTATGGGGTTAGGCTGGTTAAGCAACCTGAGCATGAGGCGGAAGCTCTTCGTTTCCTACTTGGCGGTCATATTGATACCGCTTACGATACTTGGCGCGTATTCGTTCCAGCAATCGAAGCAGCTGCAGGAACAGCAGGCGGAGCTTGTCCTTCAGGACAGTCTGCAGAAGATGGAAGACAGCTTGAATTACAAGCTGCAGAGGTTTAATTCAGCGATTGAGCTTATTGCGTTTAATCCGAACTTTGGCCGCATATTCAACGATGAATATTCCGATTATTATTCCATGTACACCGACCTCAGTGAGACCGTTGATCCGCTGCTGGACACGACGTTAATTCTTAATCAAGATATTAAACGGATTATGATCTACACGGGCAACAACATTACGCCGCGCAAAAATTCGATTATGCCGATTACGACAGTCGAGCACGAGTTCTGGTATGACGAAGTGATGAAGTCGGCGCAGACGAACTGGTATGTGCGGGATGGCCGCATTTTCGGTGTTAGGCGGATCTTTGGCGAATTGACGGATGATCTGAAAAATATCGTCTACGTGGAGCTGAAGCCGGAATTCTTCACCTCGTTAACCGATACGAGCACGAAAAATTTCTCCATTATCGTTTCGAATATGCAGCAGCAGGTATTATACGCGAACCCGAAGGATGCACAGCTGCCAGCAGGCGACAAGGAGAAGGGGGATGAGGTCGTGCTGTCGCAGCCCTTACGGGAAGCGAACTGGACGATCTCGCTAATCTATTCCTCTAAGGCGTTAACGATTAAGCCTTGGACCATCGTCCGGGCAACGATTGTGATTGAGAGTATCTGCTTTATCGTTCTGCTCCTCATGATCTGGTTGCTCTCGCGGGGGTTCGTCAGACGAATTTACACGCTTAATCATAAAATGCGGCTCGTGGAGCAAGGGGCGTTTACGACGACGAGTGCTCCTATTGTCGTGCGTGATGAAATTGGCGAGCTGGAGCTGCGGTTTAGTAAAATGCTCGCCAGCATCAATATGCTCATTGACGAAGGGTACAAGAACAAGATCAGCCAGAAGGAAGCTGAGCTGCGAGCGCTGCAATCGCAGATCAACCCGCATTTTCTGTACAATGCGCTGTCGGTCATTAACTGGAAGGCGATTGCGGCAGGCTCGGAGGATATTAGCAATGTGGCGGGGCTGCTGTCGACGTTCTACCGTACATCGCTCAACAAAGGAAAAGATATGATGTCGATTAGGGACGAACTGCTCAATACGAAGTCCTACATTGAGATGCAGCTTATTATGCACGATGACAATTTCGACGCCCAGTATCAGATTGATGAAGAAATTCTGGATCACCATATGATAAAGCTGGTGCTGCAGCCGATCGTGGAGAACGCCATTGAGCATGGCATCGACCAAAAGCGGTCGGGCAGAGGGATTCTGCGGATGAGCGGGTCGCTCGAAGGTGGAGCTATCTTATTCAAGGTGGAGGACAACGGACCAGGTATGACGCAGGAGCTGGTGGACGAAGTGCTTGTACAGCAGTCCAAGGGCTATGGACTGTTCAATGTGCAGGAGCGCATCCGTGTGCAGTATGGCGCTGGATACGGCATCAGCATTAAGAGTGAGCTTGGCAAGGGGACCTGTGTAACAGTGAAACTGCCCAAATAATTGATATATTCCGTAAAAACTTGCTATATACAGTCTAGTTGAACGAACGCAATACTATAGGCGAGGGCGGCTGCTGGCGGCTGCAATCTGTAGCTGTAGCGTTGTCTCTACAACATCTTGGGAGGTTTTCAGACATGGAGAAGGCTCTGATTTTCAAATCAAAAACCGCTTCGAAGAAGGTTTTGTTCGTTCAGCTAGTAATGGCATTGGTGCTCGTGGCCTTGTCTGCCGGTGCAGGGGCGAGGATAGCATCTGCCAATTCGAGCTCGGTGTATTGGAATTATGCACAGCAGACGCATGATTTTACAGTAGGCAATTTATTAACCTCGTATAATAGCTACCGGTCGCAGCTTGGAGATCCAGGCACGACCGAGTGGTATAACGTAAGCCAGATCTACGCGGATTCCGCTATGTTGAAGCAGGGCGACTCCAGATATTTGCCTTATATGAACAATACATACGCTTTTATGGGAAATATGTGGGATACGTCGAGCTCGATTGGCGGATATTTTGCAGCGGCGAATGTGGATGGCACAGGGGCTGGCGGAGATAAATATGTGGATGACGCTTCGCTTGCTGGCGTTGCGTACTTGGATGCGTATGAAGTGACGACAGGCACGGCGCGCACGAACTACTTGAACTCGGCAATGGCGATTGCGAATTGGCTCATGTATAGCGGGCTATGGGATTCGACCGGAGGCGGCGGCTTCTGGTGGACGACGAACAAGTCGATTCCGGGCTTCCAGATCAAAGGCAGCGAAGTCAATGGACTGGCTTGTCAGCTGTTCCTTCGTTTATATACCATTACGGGACAGACGTATTACAAGTCATGGGCAGATTCGATCAAATCATGGCTGGATACCTATATGTTCGACTCCCAGGCAGGGCTGTATAACTGGCAATATGAGCAGAGCAGCAACAGCGTCAATTCGGTCAAATTCACGTACGATAACGCGATCATGGTTGAAGTGAACTTGTTGTATCGGCAGATCACAGGCAACAATGCGTATTTGACGGCCGCGCAGAATTTGGCAACGAATATGAAGAACCACCTGTGGAACACGCAGAACAGCGGCGGCGCGTTCATTATCAATACCGCCGACCCGGTGTTCAATCCGTGCTACAGCGGCTGGGCTTCGCAGTCGTTCATCAAGCTATACGAGGCGGACGGCAACTCGAACTGGCTGAACATCGCGCAGCAGAACATCGACACGCTGAACGCGAAGCTTCGCAACACAACCAACTACGGCTATCAGTGGAGCTGGAATCCGGCAACGAACGCAATCAAGGACAGCACTTACCATACGGTGAGCCAGGCTTGGATGCAGAAAGTACAGATGATGCTGTCGGAGTATAGATAAGCGATGGCTCTTGGAGCTGAGAGATCCATTTGATCTCTCAGCTCTTTTTTTGGTCCGTATCGGTACGTGAGAGAACGTACGGTTCCCTCAACGTTAGCTGAGAGCACATATATGATCTCTCAGGTGAAGAAAGCCGCGATTTTAGCATTGAGAGAGAATATGCGATCTCTCGAGGTCCCGCGGGGTCAGAAACCGCAGGAAATAAGAGCTGAGAGCACATATATGATCTCTCAGGTGAAGAAAGCCGCGATTTCAGCGCTGAGAGCACGCATATGATCTCTCAGCGTTCTCCGCTAGCTTAGCTTCGCTTATCGTCTTCTATTTTGCTTAAATAACAATTTGATGCCCAAAAATATGACGGCGGCTATCATGATAATTGTCAGTGCTTGATAGATGATATTGCTCCAAACGATGTCCAAGAAGGATCACTCCTAGCGTTCTATTAATGGGGTTAACTGTAAACGTATTTGATGGTTGTTATTCATTATAACGATGAACCACACGCCAACACAAAGCCCCCTCGAGAATTCTCAAGGGGGCTTCGTGTTGGGGTTTAAAAAATGAAGATGAAGGGCTCTTGCTCTGAAATTTGAAATCAGGTTCTGAGACTGATTTTAAATTTTTTATATGTGAACGGTATGCAGCTCCAGCACTTCGGCCAGAGGGGTATATGCATAACCAAGATCATCAGCTACAGCTTTGTATGTTACTTTTCCTTCAATAATGTTCGTGCCGCTTTGGAGGGCAGCGCTGTCCTTAATCGCCTCAATTGCGCCTTTGCGGGCAATTTGCTTCGCGTAAGGCATCGTTGCGTTGGTCAGTCCGATGGTGGACGTCTGCGGCACCGCGCCGGGCATGTTCGCAACGGCGTAATGAATGACGCCATGCTTCACATAGGTTGGATTATCGTGCGTCGTAATATGATCAATCGTCGCTACGTTGCCGCCTTGGTCGATCGCTACGTCCACGATAACAGCGCCGCGCTTCATCGTTTTCACCATGTCCTCGGATACGAGCACAGGTGCTTTGGCGCCTGGAATAAGGACCGCGCAGATAAGCAGGTCCGCTTCGGCTACGCTGCGTGCGATATTGTGATGACTCGAGACGAGAGTCTGCACTTGATTGCCGAACAGGTCTTCGAGCTGGCGCAAGCGATTCGCGTTTAGGTCGAGAATGGTTACATCTGCGCCAAGGCCGACTGCGATTTTCGCTGCATTGGTGCCAACGACACCGCCGCCGATAATCGTAACCTTGCCCCTCGCTACGCCTGGGATGCCGGAGAGCAGAATACCGCGTCCGCCTTTGGAGCGTTCGAGCAACTGTGAGCCGATTTGGGCAGCCATTCGTCCAGCTACTTCGCTCATTGGCGTGAGCAGCGGAAGCGTGCCGCCTTCTTTGACGGTTTCAAACGCAATTGCGGTTACTTTTGCATCGACCAGCGCCTTCGCTAAAGCCGGTTCTGCGGAGAGGTGCAAATAAGTAAAGAGAATTAAATCTTCTCGGAAATAACGATATTCACTTGGCAGCGGTTCCTTTACTTTCACGATCATGTCCGCTTGCTGCCATACGGATTCGGCATCCATCACAATTACGGCGCCGGATTGCGCGTACTCGGCATCGGTAAATCCGCTCTCAAGGCCGGCATTCGTCTCCACATAGACGGTATGGCCATCCTGCACGAATTCTTGCACACCATAAGGCGTTACTCCGACACGACATTCATTGTTCTTCATTTCCTTCGGTACGCCAATCTTCATGATCTGTCGCTCCTCGACTCGTAATGGGAACCTTGCTTGCTCGATACTTCTATTATAGGATCGACCAACAGCTTATTCATCGTACAAAGTATCAAGTCATTTGACGAATTCCTTTACAGTTTTGTATAGTTGGACTAGTTGTGATAAACATAATGTCTAGTTGGAGGCGGAAAATATGGACACAAATATGAAGTTTGATATTAGCCAGCTGCTTGCTAGGCCAATATTCCGCTCAGCGAAGCTGGTTGCCGGTCGGGAAGGGATGCATCGCCCCGTCGGCTGGGTGCATGTGCTTGAAATTACGAACGTGGCTCCATATGTGAGCCCGAACGATCTTATATTAACGACGGGACTATGGCTGAAGCAGAATGAGCAGGACCGATTCGCATACATGAAGCAGCTGATTGATCAGCATGCGGCAGGGCTGTGCATTGAGATGGGTACGTCGGTTGACGCCATTCCGAAAGAAATTGTGGAGCTGGCCGACCTGCATCATTTTCCGCTAATCGTGTTTGAACAGCCGGTCCGTTACGTTGAAATTACGCAGGACATTCATGCACTGCTCATAAACAGGCAGCATCAGTTTCTGAAAGAGCTCGAAGTCTATTCCCGCAAACTGCAGCGGCTGACGATTGAGAGCACGGGCATCGCGCAGATTTTGAGAGCTTTTCACGAGCAGACCGGACGGCAGGTGCTGTATTTCTCGTCGCTAGATCACAGCAGCGTGTTCTATCCCGCCATAACGGCGAAGGCGTCGAGCCCAATATCGAGCTTCCTTCAGCGGCAGATGGATGCTAGGGCACTATCGGCCAAAGACGTTTCCATACTGACGATGAATACGCAGCAGATTATTGTCGTTCAACCGGTCATATGCTTCGGCCAGACCTTCTCCTACGTAGGCATTCTTCTGCACAACACGCCAGAGATAACGGAATCGCTTACCTTGCTGCTTGATTATACGACAAAGGCCGTCGCTGCCATTACGCTGCGGACAGAGTTTCTGGAAGAGAAGCTATCGCGGGACCATAACGAGTTTATTCTCGACATTATGAACAACCGGATCGAGAACGAGGATCAGGCGCAGGCGAGAATGGGGCTTCGGCAGCTGAGCAAAGGGGAGTACTTGTTCGCCGGCGGTATTATCGAAATCCAGCATACGGCTGACACGGAACCGATTACGATTGAGGCGGATAAGCAGGACCTGCTTATTCTAGTCAGACAATTGCTCAAGAAGCATGGGCTTAACAGCTTGGTCATGATGCAAAATAACCGGATCTGCATGCTCTGTGCCAAAGAAGCGCTGCATAAGGATTCGCAGGCGAACCTTCAAACCACGCTGCAGCGGCTGGTGGAGGAACTAAGGGAGTCGGCGCATGAGTCGCATGCTTCGTCGCTCAAGTTGTACGCCGGCTTCGGCAAGCTGCGCGCACAAATCTCGGAATCTTCGCGAAGCTATGAGGAAGCGCAGCAAGTTATTGATGTGGCGCGGAGTTTGGCGGCGTACGAGGACTGCATGTTCTATAATCGGTTAGGCGTCTATCAGCTGCTCAAGGCTGTGCCGAAGCTGTCTTTTCTCAGTTCGTATGTAGAGGATCATCTGGGGGCGCTAATGGCTTACGATCGGGAGCATCATCTGCAGCTTATTGAGACGCTGGATGTGTATTTGGCCTGCATGGGCTCCAAGCAGGTGACGGCCACGAAGCTGAACATTCATCGGCAGACGCTATATAATCGCTTAGATAAACTGGCGATGCTGCTGGGGGAAGATTTTCTCGAGACGGATAAGAGGCGCTGCCTTGAGATGGCGCTTATGGCGTACAAGCTGAAGTGAAATGACCCCCGTCATGGTGACGGCGGGTAAAGAAATCGGCTTCTGCCCCGCTGTCGCGGTTCCGACCAGAATGCTAAGTCATTGCTGAGAGAACATATACGTTCTCTCAATCTCAGGGGTGCCATACCGCGCCATTACCCTGTATACTGAGAGCCTGGGGGTGAGGCGGATGGAGAAGAAACGAGGACTGTACTACGGCTGGGTCGTGGTCGGCATTGTTTTCTTATGTTTATTAGTTTCGGCGGCGATTAGCGCGGTGCCAAGCGTGCTGATGCTTCCGCTTGAGAAGGAGTTTGGCTGGGACCGCAGCGCGATATCAGGTGCCGCTTCCCTACGAATTCTGCTATACGGATTGATGGGTCCATTCTCAGCTGCCTTCATGGCACGGTTCGGCATCCGCAAAATAATGGTTATCTCGATGCTTATCTTGATTGCCAGCTTATCGTTAACGCCGTTTATGACTTCAATATGGCAGATGACGCTGCTCTGGGGCGTCATGATCGGCATCGGTACGGGATCGCTCGCGAATGCGCTTGGCGTTTCTATTGCGAACCGCTGGTTCGTCAAATATAAGGGGCTCGTCATCGGCATGCTGACGGCGAGCGCCGCGACCGGGCAGCTGCTGTTCTTGCCGCTCATTGCGCGAATTACGGAGGATATCGGCTGGCGGTATGCCATCTACACCGTCATGGGCGTGCTCGTGCTGCTGACGCCGATCGTCGCGCTCTGGATGCGTAATCATCCGTACGATGTTGGCGCAGCTGCACTCGGTACGGAAGAGATCGTGAAGCCGGTGCCGCTCGCCGGCAATCTGTTCCTCGCTCCGATTGCAGCCCTTGCAGAGGCTGCGCGCAAAGGCACGTTCTGGCTGCTGGCCGGCACGTTCTTCTTCTGCGGCTTCTCCACTAACGGGCTGATCGGCACGCACCTCATTCCAGCTTGCGGCGATTATGGCATTCCCATCGCAACCGCAGCGGGTTTGCTCTCGCTGATGGGGCTGTTCGACCTTGTCGGCACAACGTTGTCCGGTTGGCTGTCCGACCGAGTTGACAGCCGTTGGCTGCTGTTCTGGTACTACGGTCTGCGCGGGCTGTCGCTCATCTACTTGCCGCAGGCACTTGGAACAGGCTATACGCAGCTGACGATATTCGCCGTCTTCTACGGTCTGGATTGGATTGCGACGGTACCGCCTACGGCGAAGCTTGCATCCGATGCGTTCGGCAAGGAGAAGGCCGGCATGATCTTCGGCTGGATCGTCGTGGCGCACCAAGCAGGAGCTTCGTTCGCGGCGTATGAGGCGGGCTTCATGCGCGATTGGCTTGGCAGCTACACGGTGCCATTCGTGACCGCAGGCTTTGCGTGCTTGTTCGCTTCACTGATGGCGCTTCGCATCCGTAGGAGCAAGCTCGGACAGGCGACATCTGTCGGCGCTTAAGCAGATCGTAGATTAGGATTGACCACATAGCCGATGGGCTCCATATAATAGCGACAAAAAAAGCCGACCCAGTAGGGTCGGCTTTCCTTCTACCAACGATCAGTTGGTCGATAAACCGCCTGATAGATTGCTCCGAATGGAAGCGGATGCTCCCTCGGAACCTGCATGATTAATGAGCTTCTCCACCGATTTCAGGTGCGCGCCGGACACTGGTGCGCTTGGCGAGTCGCTATTAACGGGCTGCTTTACAAAATAGAGCCGCTGCTGCACCTCGTCAAAAAACTCGACTTGATCCATCTGAACGACATAACAGCGGTCCACTTTCTTAAACCCTTGTTCAACAAGAAAACGTTCGTGCTCTTCAAAGGTGGAAATTTGACTATAAAGTCCTTCTCTCGTCTGGTAGTAAACCTCTCCGCGATAGCTGCGCATAAGAAGAACGTCTTCGAGATCAATAAAAACAATTTCAAACTCTTTTTTATTGAACCTCTTAACGACCGGAATCTTCATGATACACGCCCTTCTTCAAAATTTCACGATGGAACGACAGCGACTGTGCCGACCAATTCTATGTAAGTTTAATTATAGCTTGTTTTTCCTCTATCTACCATGTGTAGAATAAAGAAAGTTTTACAAATTTTATATAAAAAACAGCTCTAGCCGCAAAAGCTGCGTTCAGAGCTGTTTATTCGCGGTGACTGCGAGGGGCAACGCTCCGATTATTTATTCGCGTGCGTGTAGACCTGCCAAGTTACGCCGAACTTATCAGTCAATACAGCGTACGCTGGACTGAAGAACGTCTCCGTAAGCGGCATATGCACTTGACCGCCTACTGGCAGTGCTTCGTAAATTTGGCGCGAGCGCTCAATATCGGTGGAAGAGATACAGATCGTCACTTGGTTGCCAATCGTAAACGGCGTGCCTGGGAAGTTATCGGAGAACATTAGATCGGTTTCGCCGACGCGAACCATCGCGTGTCCGACAAGGCCCTTCGCTTCTTCAGCCAATGGGAATTCCGGATTCTCTGGCATTTCACCGAATGTTTGCAGGAAAAGAACCTCTGCACCCAAAGCTTCTTTATAGAACTCAATTGCTTCCTTCGTATTGCCGTCCATCACTAGATAAGGCTCTAATTTCAATGTCATCGCGATAATCGCTCCTTTGTTATAGTAGGTCACTGCCTTCAGTATTGCCGACAGGAACATCATAATATAACGAACATATGTTTGCAATGCGATTTTATTTTTGTGAAGAAGAAGTCTTTCGCTTCCTTCGATTGCTGGGATACTTGCACCGAAGATGTGTATGAATCCGAACTTACCCACAGACTTATCCCCACTGCTAACAGCCTGAAATATGAAGAAACTTGAACTGTTTTCGCGACTGTAAACATATCCACAACTATAGTTATCCACATACGAATAGCGAGCTAGTTCCATAGAATGGATCTTCATGATTGCGTTCTCGCCCTAAAGTAGGAGAACTATGCAGAGGCCTAAATCGGCACGAAAGAAATTTGTCTAAAATTGACGAATAAAGTTTCAGTTTCATTGGATTCTCTGCTACTATTAGAAAAGGCATCAATAAATTTAAAAAGTTTCTAAAACTTTTACAAACTTTATAAAGCAATCTTCATTTGGATATACTATATTGAATATATATTAACCATAGAATGAGTGGTGTTAATAATGAATGCAATGGACCGAGTACCTCTATACCAGAAGATCCAAGATTACATTCGCAGTCTAATCAACTCGGACGGCCTCAAGGAAGGCGATCGCATTCCGACTGAGAAGGAGCTTATGGAGCGCTTCAATGTCAGTAAAATTACCGTCGTCAATGCACTTACGGGCTTAGCTAATGAAAATGTCATCACGCGCGTGCCGGGAAGAGGGAGCTTCGTAAGCAGTCAAGCAAGCATGATGAATGCTGTGGAGACGAGGCCAGCTGCAAGCAGTGTAGCGGTTCGTCATGAGCCAGCTGCTCGGACGGGCACGAAGTCTGGAATTATAGGGCTCATTTTGCCTTCGATCTATGATTATTTTGCCGCGCGGCTGACCCAAGGTGTGCAGAGAGCGCTCATGGAGAAAGGCTATCGGACTGTCATTATGCTCTCGAACAGCGTGCTCTCGGTGGAGAATGAGGCCATTCAGACGCTGATGGACATGGGTGCGGAAGGGATGCTGATCTTCCCGGTTGATGAGGAGCAGTACAATATCGAGATTCTCGGCATGAAGCTGTCCG
This sequence comes from Paenibacillus sp. sgz302114, assembly GCF_056120345.1. Lineage (NCBI taxonomy): Bacteria > Bacillati > Bacillota > Bacilli > Caryophanales > Paenibacillaceae > Paenibacillus > Paenibacillus sp. sgz302114. Next base: position 193,594 of record NZ_JBVYOI010000007.1, on the reverse strand, counting down.
GTTATCCGTTCATTCTTATTGACCGTTACTTGCCAGGCGTAGAAACACACTACATTGCCGGTGACGGCCGTACGGGAGCAGAGCTTGCGGTCAACCATCTATGGGAGCTGGGTCACCGTGAAATTGCGATTTGCTCAGATTCGCCGATTCAGACCGTGACCGTTCAAGAGCGAATTCAAGGGTATATGGACGCGCTCAAGAAGAAGGGGGCGCTCATTAATCCGGCACATATCATTACGGATTTCGCGCCGTTCAACGAAGTGAAGGAGGATCACCCGCTGTACCGCTATATCCGCAATCGGATGGCGACGGCTTACATTACGCTGAACAGCAAGCTCGGTATGCACGTATACCGAATTGCGCGGCAGTGCGGATTATCTGTGCCGGATGACCTATCGCTCGTCAGCTTCGACGATCCGACAGCGATTGCAGAGGATATGAGCATGTTCACGCATGTGAAGCAGTACGAGTACGAAATTGGCTACGAGGCGGCGAACAAGCTGATCGAGGTTATCAACGATAAACAGGCAGCAGAGCACAAGTACAGCAAAGTGATTGTAAAGCCTGAGCTTGTCGTACGGCAATCGACAGGTCCGCTGAAGACTGTAAAGTAAGTAGAGTCGGGGGCTGAGCACGAGTTCACCGGAGGCAAATGAAGAAGAAGCTTTCCGAAGGGGGAGCTTCTTCTTTTTTTACATAATAATCATGTTGCGTGTATATTGAATATATATTATATTAAGATTCAAGTTGTTGAAAGCGGTCGCTGGCTTAAGCGGACATAGGATGGATGGAATCTATTATAGTAAATACGCTGCGGAAAAGAGGATTCAGATGCCATACGAAACAGTTAAATTTGATCAAATGCGGTCCATGCTTGGGAGATTGCAGGAATATATTTATCGTCCAGTATCTACATTGACGGCTACGGCTTGGGTAACCAAAGAGCCGGTTCCTTATGCGGAGCGTATGTCGGGACAGCGGTTGGAAGTGGCTGCCGGTGAGCGGTGGGGCGAGCTGTGGGATTGCGCTTGGTTTCATTTTGCCGGTCAGGTGCCGATCGATGCGCGCGGGTCCAAAGTCGTGCTACTCATCGACGTGAACGGAGAGCTGTGCTTGGTTGATGAGGCGGGTACTCCGGTGCAGGGTCTGACGAACATTAATTCGGAGTTCGATTATTCGCTCGGCCTGCCGGGCAAGCGGGTTGTCCACATCAACGAATCGTCCTCTGGGGATGAAACGATTGATCTGTGGGGCGATGCTGGCTGCAACGACTTATTCGGCCGGTACCGCAGCGGCACGCTCAAGGAAGCGGTTATCGCGATCTGCCGCGAGAACGTCCGCGAACTCTACTACGACGCGGAAGTGCTGCTCGAAACGGCGGAGAAGCTGCCGCAAGGGTCCGCGCGGAAGGAGAAGATCGCTCGCGCGCTCTATGAAGCGACGCTCATTCTCACGGAGATGACTGATGAGCGCATCGCGAAGGCGAGCGCCCTGCTTGGCGAACAGCTGGCGAAGCGCGGAGGCGATCCGGTGCTAATGATCAGTGCCGTCGGCCATGCGCATATTGATTTGGCGTGGCTGTGGCCGATCCGGGAGACGATTCGCAAAGGCGCGCGGACGTTCTCGACAGCGCTGCGGATGATGGAGCGTTATCCGGATTATATCTTCGGGGCGAGCCAGCCACAGCTGTATGAGTGGGTGAAGACGCACTATCCTGCCCTGTATGAACAGGTCAAGGAGCGCGTGAAGGAAGGACGCTGGGAACCGCAAGGCGCGATGTGGGTCGAGTCCGACACGAACGTGCCTGGCGGGGAAGCGCTCGTAAGGCAGGTTCTGTATGGCAAGCGATACTTCCTGCAAGAGTTCGGGCAAGAGATGAAGTCGTTGTGGATGCCGGACGTGTTCGGCTACACGGCGAGCTTGCCGCAGATCTTGAGCAAATCCGGCGTCGATTACATGATGACGCAGAAGCTGTCATGGAGCACCTACAACCGCCATCCGCATCACACATTCATGTGGGAAGGGATCGACGGCTCCAAGGTGCTGACACATATGCCGCCGGAGGACACGTACAACAGTCCGGCCGCGCCGCGTTCAATCGTGAAGGCAGAGGCGGAATATCTCGACAAGAATGTATCCGATCACGCACTCATGCTGTTCGGCATCGGCGACGGCGGCGGCGGTCCGGGTGAAGAGCATCTGGAGCGGCTGGCGCGGGAGAAGAATCTGCTCGGACTCAGTCCGGTCACGCAGGAACCGTCCTCGGCGTTCTTCGAGAAGCTTGCCGAGAAGCAGGCGAGCTATCAGACTTGGCGCGGGGAGCTGTACCTGGAGAAGCATCAAGGAACGCTGACAAGCCAAGCGAGGAACAAGCGTTATAACCGCAAGCTGGAGAAGGCGCTTCGCGAGCTTGAGTTCGCTGCGGTGCTGGCTCGCGCTCTATGCGGCATCTCTTATCCGCAGGCCGAGCTGGAGGAAATCTGGAAGGAAGTACTGCTGTACCAGTTTCATGATATTCTCCCTGGCTCGTCCATTAAGCGGGTGTATGACGAGTCGCTAGAGCGGTACGCGCTGTTGCTGGAGCGGGTGGAAACAATGGTTGCAGAGAAATATGAAGCGATCGCGCTGCAGCGTACAGCTTCACCGGTTGCGGTAGCGGCAGTCGCGGCTACGACCTCGGCTCCTGCTGGGGATGCGCTCACCGTATTTAACTCTTTGCCGTGGGAGCGTTCCGAGTGGATCGAGCGTGCAGATGGAAGCTGGCAGCGTGTTACCGTGCCGGCAATGGGTGTCGCTGCGGCGGCGGATTGCAGCAGCGAAGCAGAGGCAGCAGTGGGGCGGTCCGCAGCGCCTGCAACGCCAATCGTGCGCGCCGATCTGCGCACGATAGAGAATGAGCTTCTGAAGGTTACCTTCGGCGAGGATGGCGCCATTGTCTCCGTCTTCGATAAAGTACACAATCGCGAGGTAGTCGCAATTGGCGGGCGTGCCAACTTGCTGCAGGTGTACGATGACAAAGGCGATGCGTGGGACTTCCGTCAAGATTACCGCGAGACTGGCGGCATGTCGCTCTCAATAATCGAGTCGTCATCCTTCGAGTCTGGACCGACGGCAGGCGTAATCCACTGCTATCAGTATGGCGAGTCCGTACTCATACAGAAGGTTGTGCTTACCGAGGGCAGCCGGCGCATTGATTTCGTAACGACCGTCGATTGGAAGGAAGAGGAGAAGATGCTCCGCACCTCCTTCCCGCTGAACGTCCGTTCGGATCGCGCTGCTTGCGAAATTCAATTCGGGTACTTGAACCGCCAAACCCACCGCAACACAATGTGGGACTATGCCAAAGACGAAATTTGCGCGCATCAATATGTCGACCTGTCCGAGCCAAGCTACGGCGCAGCGCTGCTTAATGATTGCAAATACGGCTACCGCGCCGAGGGCAGCACGCTCGATCTGAACCTGCTGCGCAGCCCGAAATATCCGGATCCGGAAGCGGACCAAGCGGAGCATATGTTCACCTACTCGCTTTACCCGCATGCTGGTGATCATGTAGCGGCCGAGGTTTATAAGCAAGGCTATGAGCTGAACGTTCCTCTCCGTACTGCGAGTATCGGAGGATCGCATGCGCAGTCTGCTGCGGCATCGGCGCAATCCTTCTTCCAGCCAGCTCACCCGAGCGTCATGATCGAGGCGGTGAAGAAAGCAGAGGACAGCGATGACATTATCGTCCGTCTGTACGAGACAAGCGGCGCCTCCGTGCAATCGGAGCTTCGCGTCGGCCTGCCGCTCCAAGATGCATGGTTGGCTGATCTAATGGAGAATAAGCAAGAGCAGTTGGAAGCTGCGGATGGCAGCATATCGCTTACATTCACGCCATTCGAGATCAAGACTGTACTGCTGACTATTTCGGATATATAAGTCGGCGAGTTGGCTGAATAAAGCAAATAAGCGCAAGGGGCGATTGTCGCTCCTTGCGCTTATTTGCTTTGTATACATTATAGATCTGAGTTAATCCGAGTAGCGGATGAACGACAGCAGCAGATCCTGCCTGTGATCGCCGAAGTTTGCGCCGAACAGGTTGAGCCCGCGGCAGTTCGCCGCATCCTCGGCGACTTCGAGGCGGACGCGGATCGGCTTGTTGTACTGCAGATCAAGCGACGCGATGGTCACCTCGGAGGAGGCTGAGCCGTTCACGAGGCTGCCTGAAGCGGTAATGCGCCATTCAGTGAGCTCGCCGTACTCAGTGCCGCTCCACTTGTCAGGTGTCAGCTTGCCTTTGCGGTCGCCGAGGTCGCCGGGGCTTGTGAAGACGCCGACTAGCTGGTCGTTGATGAATAGCGAGATGTCCGAAGGCCAGTCCATCTGGAAGTGCGGCGCCTCCGAGCAGAGCTCCGCGCTGAACCACAGCTCGTCAATCGTTACGCCGGGCGGCATCGGGTTGGCAAAATAATATTCGAAATAGCCTGCGCCGGAGAACCAGAGCAGCGATGAATCCACTCGTTCCGGCAAATAGAAGGCGCGCGGATCGTCGACGGAACCGACATGGGAGCCATCCCGAGTCACAATGCCGCAGGTCGGCTGGGTCGAGCAGTGGGAATACATGCCGATCGGCATATGCAGCTCTTCCGTGCGGTGCAGTCCTTCGCCAAGCTTGACGGGCAGCTCGAGCAGGATGGAGCGTCCGGTGACCGAGCATATTTTCTCCCGATTCGCGCCGGTTGTGGACGAGACGAGCTCCACGCTCTCGAGGATTTGTACATTAATGGAGATCGTCGGCTGCGCTACACCGAGCGCCTCCGCAAGCTGGCTGACGCTCATCGGCTTCTCGCCGAGCGCTTCCAGAATGCGTACCCGAACGTCGCCGGATAACGCCTTTGCCACGTCGACAATGCGGGAGGAGGGGTATCTGATTGTGTCTTGTTTGATTTCGTTCATTGGCTTCACCTGACCAGCCCTTCAAATCGTTATAGAGGTAGTGTACTCGAAAATCGTTATATTGTAAAAGTATAATATACATATTGATTAAACTATATATGGGTGCTAAAATGGGGGCAAATCCACTTTTAGGGAAGGTTGTGCTACTTGATATGACCGCGCAAGCATTAACGTCTGCATTGAAACAAATACCTCGTCCTGAATATCCGCGCCCGGACTGGCAACGCCAGGATTGGCTGAACTTGAACGGTACATGGGAATTCCGTCTTGATACGACGGAAGCTGCAAGCGGTTGCGAGACGCCTGCGACCCAATTTGACAGTGAAATTGTAGTGCCTTTCTCATGGGCAAGCCCGCTGTCGGGAATTGGCCGCGATGAGCGCGGCACTGGCTGGTATAAGAAGAGTGTTGCATGGTCGCCAGCTGAGAGTAATTCGCGTGTCTTCCTGCGCTTTGGCGCGGCTGATTACAGCAGCGAGGTTTGGGTTAACGGTACGCATGTCGGCTCGCACATTGGCGGCTACGGCGGCTTCGAGTTCGATGTAACGCATGTGTGGCGCACTGATGCGGAGAATGCGATTGTTGTAAGCGCGACTGATTTTGACCATGGTTATCAGGCACGCGGGAAGCAAGGTTATGGAGAAATTCGCGGCATTTGGCAGCCGGTCTGGCTGGAAGCGCGTCCGCAATCTTATATCCAATCGGCGAAGTTCGCAACGTTCATTAATGGCACGATTGGTGTGAAGGCTGTCGTTGTCGCTCATGAAGCGGGAGAAGCTGGCTTGCAATTCAGCTTCGATGGCGGGACTGTTCAGCATAACTTCGTGGCTGAGCTGGCAGAGGGCGAGAATGAGGTTAGCGCTTCTTTTGTCGTGAGCGATCCGCAGCTGTGGAGCCCTGAGACGCCTTATCTCTATGAAGGTTCGCTGACGCTCAGTCGTGCGGGCAGTGCGGGCGATGTGGTATCGACGTACTTCGGCATTCGCGAGTTCGGGACTGCGCTATTCGGCGATCGTTCGTACCGCTGGGTTACGCTTAACGGCAAGCCGATATATCTGAACGGTACGCTTGATCAGTCGTACCATCAGACAGGTTACTTCACCTATCCGACCGATGATGAGATGCAGGACGAGATTTATTTGCTGAAGCGCCTTGGGCTTAACCTGGTTCGGATTCATATTAAACCGGAGGAGCCGCGCAAGCTGTACTGGGCGGATAAGCTGGGTATGCTCGTAATGGAGGATATGCCTTGCTTCTGGGGCAATCCAGACGAGACGGCAAGAGCGAATTATGAGAGCGAAGCGAAGGAAATTATTGAGCGCGATTACAATCATCCGTCGATCTTCTCTTGGGTCATGTTCAATGAAACTTGGGGGCTGAAGACAAATCCAGAGTCACAGGGCCTAACAAATCAATCGCATACGCCAAGCGCGTATTTGCCTGAGACTCAGGAGTGGGTCAGAGGGATTTATCACTGGGCAAAAGAGCTTGACCCGACGCGGATCGTCGAAGACAACTCCCCTTGTAACTTCGACCATGTCGAGACGGATCTGAATACATGGCACTTCTACATTAACGGCTACGAGCAGCTGCGTGAGCATGTGACGGACGTTGTGGACAAAACCTATCCAGGCTCGAGCTTCAACTGCATTGGCGGTAACGTTCAGGGCGATGCGCCTCTGATGAACAGCGAGTGCGGCAATGTGTGGGGCTTCTCGAACGGTGCTGGCGACAGCGACCTTGCTTGGCATTACTGGTACATGATGAATGAGTTCCGCCGTCATGACAAAATGTGCGGATTTGTCTTTACGGAATTCCGCGATGTGACGAATGAATTCAACGGCTACTACCGTCTGGACGGCACGGATAAGCAGTTCGGATATGAAGATCTAGTGCCGGGCATGTCGCTCTCAGACTTGCATACGCCGGACTTTATCGTGATCGACGCACCTCCTTGTCAAACTGTACAGGCTGGCGAGCAAGTATCGGTTTCACTGCTGGCATCCAGCTACTCCGATGCGTATCATGGTCAGCAGCTGACGCTTGCTTGGGAGCTGACGTATGACAACATCGGCGTACGCGTAACAGCTGAGCGCGGATCGGTAGAGCTGGCTTGGGGCGAGTATGGCGTGAAGGCAATTGAGGCGCCGATTGTGGTGAACATGCCGAAGCAAGATGCGGTTGCTGTACTGGCAGTTCGTCTTGTGGATGCAGCGGGCCGCGTGGTGACGCGCAACTTCACGACATTCGATGTGCGCAGTGGCGCTGCTCACGGCGTATATGAAGCAGAAGGGCAGTTCGTGCAGGTGCCTGTTACAGGCTTCGCCTCGCATAGCTTCCCGCACCAGTGGAACGCGATTCAAGAGGGCAAAACAAACGGCGGTTTGGAAGGCGAGTTCGTGTACGACGTGGAGCTGCCAAGCGTAGAAGAACAGGGCGCGATCCATCATATCGAAATCGCTTTCGAAGCCAGCGCGAAGCGACTGCTTGCCCGTAATATCGAGGGCTCGCGCGACCGCCAGCATGGCATCGACTTCATGCATGGCGCGAATGCGAATGTGGAGTACAACAGCAATACGTACTACATGACCGATGATGAGCTGCACCCATCGCACATCGTTGTGAGCATTGACGGTGAGCAGGTTGGAACGTTCACGCTGCCAGACAATCCGTCCGATAGCCGCGGCGTGCTGTCGTATCAGTATCAAGAGATATACAACAAGCTCGACGAGGCAGGCTCGTACGGTTACCTGTGCCGCATTACGGTGCCAAGCCGTATTGCAGCCAAACTGAACCGCAGCCGCAGCTTCAAGCTCGCAATCGCAGCGGACCAAGGCGGCGTGGCGCTTTACGGCCGCAATGCAGGGCGTTACCCGCTTGATATTTTGGTGCGGGTGAAGTAGTAGGGATAGAGTGCGACGGAGGTGCCCTTCAAGGAGGTGCCTCCGAAGATCGGATGCAAGAGCCGTCTCGGAAGTAGTGTTTATACTACTGCGAGACGGCTTTTTCTCATTTGTATTTAGCGGTGGCACGGCATCTGGGATCCGTTAGCCACCGGTAGCACCAAGCGTGACATTTGGCCCGACCATTTCGCACCTATTAGGTTAGCTGCTAGCAGCTTCGTTTGAAGCGGGCGGCTTTTTTTGTGCTGGTATGTAGTGCCTAAGACGAAGGCATGAATATTAAGTATTGAGTATATATTAAATATATTATTTATTGAAGTTGGTTTTGTAGCTGCCAACTTAAATCATGGGAGGGGTAAGTTAGCGTATTGGAGGATGAGAATGGGAAATTGGTGATCCTTCACATTTCAGCATTTTTCGACAAAATACCCGAATTACGGAGGTTTTATCGCCAGGTGAGCATTTGGGAAGGTGGAGAATGGTGCCGTGATGACATGTGATGTTCCGGTCGCTGTACCTGGTGGAAAAAAATTCTAATAAAAGTGTTGATTAAATATATTAAACATATTATATTTATATATAAGGTTAATGAAACTGCTTGCAGGATGACATTGCATTTGCTTAACGGACTGCCGCAGTCCCTTTGCTTTTCGCGCATCGATGTCTGTCGGTTCATTAGTTGAAAGCGCTTCGTTTGGCTATACCCTGTAGAAGGTGGGAGGAGTAATGATTGCAAAAGAAGCAAGAGTTGAAGTCATGCCCGATGTATTGCCGTTAAAGAAGAACAATGCATGGGCGAAAGTATGGAGTTTCAGGTCGATCTACTTATTTATGCTCCCTGCTTTTATCTGGTATGTCGTATTTTGCTACTATCCGATGTACGGTATTTTGATTGCGTTCAAAGATTTCAAATACAACCTAGGGATATTGCACAGTCCGTGGGAAGGCCTTCGGTTTTTCAAACAGTTCCTAGGCGATTCCAGTTTCTATTCGGTGCTCTACAATACGCTATCGATTAGCTTCCTGAAGCTATTGCTTGGATTCCCGGCTCCGCTCATCCTTGCTTTGATGCTGAATGGCGTTATGCATGGGAAATTAAAAAGGATCTTCCAAACGATTTCCTATCTGCCGCACTTTGTATCCTGGGTCGTTGTTGTGACGCTGATGCAAAAAATTCTTTCTCCTAACGTGGGACTTGTCAATGACATCCGGGATCATATGGGGCTTGAGCCGATCTTCTTTATGGGCATGCCGTCATTATTTTATCCGCTGGTCGTCATTTCGGATATTTGGAAGGGTGTAGGTTGGGGCTCGATTATTTACTTGGCCGCTTTGACCAATATCGATCCGCATTTGTATGAAGCCGCGGAAATGGACGGGGCGGGACGGTGGAGCAAGCTGTTTAAGATTACGCTGCCATCTCTGACTCCTACGGTTGGTATCTTGCTGATCTTCTCTCTCAGCGGCGTTCTGAATGCCGGTTTTGACCAAATCTGGCTGATGCAAACACCTGCTACACTCAGCGTTTCGGAAATTCTAGACACTTATGTCTTGAAAACGGGTATTCAGCAGGGACAATTCGCTTATTCCACGGCCATCGGATTGTTCAAGTCAGTGATCTCTCTGCTTCTCATTGTGGCCGTTAATAAAGTATCCAAAAAAGTGAGCGACGTATCGCTATGGTAATTAGGCATCATTCATTATTTGAACTTAAGGAGGTGCAGGTATGGGTGTGAGAAAACTATCGGCTGCCGATAGAATCTATACCACAGTGAACTATTCGCTGCTGCTCATATTCTGCCTGACGGCACTCTATCCCTTTATCTATTTTCTAGCGCTATCATTCAATGACGGCTATGACGCCATGAAGGGCGGCATCTACTTCTTCCCGAGGGTCAGTACGTTTGAGAACTACTCCAAGGCATTCCACAACCCTCACATTTTGAAATCATTTTGGATCTCCATTTCCCGAACGGTTGTTGTAACCGTAGGTTCAACAATGTTGACGGCTCTGCTCGCCTACGGTCTTTCACGGAAAGGCTTGCCGGGAAGAAAATATATCGTCTTCTTCTTCTTCTTCACTACGCTGTTCAGCGGCGGACTTATCCCGACATTTATTCTGTACCGGGAGCTGCATATTCTGAACACGTACTGGGTGCTTGTCCTGCCGTCGCTGTATAGCTTCTTCAATGCAATTATTATGAAGACTTTCTTCGACGGAATTCCACTCGGCTTATCGGAATCGGCGCGGATCGACGGCGCAAGCGAGCTAAGCGTATTCTGGAGAATTATTCTCCCGCTTTCGATGCCAGTAATGGCTACCATCGCATTGTTCGTCGGGGTTGGCGTCTGGAATGACTGGTTTACCGGGCAGTTCTTCATTCAAAATGAAAACCTTCAGCCTGCAGCTACGTTCCTGAACAAAATGATCAGTGAAGCGTCGTTCCAGTCCATGACGGGCTCAAGCAGCGGTTCAGCCATTCAAAACATGAACCAAAACCAGATGGCGCTGCGAGGCGTAACGCCTGAGGCTCTCAGAATGACCTTCGTTATCATCATTACGGCACCAATCATCTGCGTGTATCCATTCCTTCAGAAGTATTTTGTTAAAGGCGTACTTGTTGGTTCGCTTAAAGAGTAGCCGAGTATAAGAGGCTGAGCCTTTTATATATAAAAAATCAGCAAAAGAAAGGGGCTTGTCTAATGCGTAAGACCGGATTGAAAAGTTCTCTTAGCTTGACGCTTGCCATCCCGATGATTGCATTGTCTGTAACGGCATGTGGAGGAAACAACAATGCTTCGAGTACGAATGCGAACTCGGGAGCAGCTAACACGACGAACGCGAACTCGGGGACAAACGACTCATCTGCACCTAAAGAGGCTACATTATCCTTCCTAAGTGCCTGGAACGGCGGAGGAGCAGGATTCCCGCAGGATCAGGAAAACAATCCGGTTGCTAAAGCAGTTAGAGAGAAAACCGGCGTAACGTTGAAACTGGAATCGATCACAACAAGCGAAGTTGAGAAACTGAACACGATCTTCGCTTCGGATACGGTTCCGGATATCGTAAACGCGCCATACTGGTCGACGACAGGCGGAGAAGGACAAGTCATCAAGAAAGCGGCTTTGGAAGGCCAGCTTCTCGACTTAACCCCTTATCTTGATAAATATCCGAACGTGAAGAAACTGATGACGCAAGGCGTAGCGAAGGACTTTGCCGAATTCGATCTGAATAGTCCTGATCTTGAAGGCAAGCAATATGTCATTCCTATGCAGACGCCGGACGGCACTCCAGAAAGTATTCATAACTGGAACTACGGCCTCTACGCTCGCGGAGATATTTTGAAAGCATTGAATGTGAATGCTGCTGATATCGACACGGAAGAAAAGCTTGCAGATCTGTTGACTAAAATTAAGGCTGGCGATTTCAAAGATATTAGCGGCAAGCCGGTTATTCCTTCCGGTACGATGCACAATGGATGGGACTATAGCCAATTCCTATCCGGCTGGTCTGATTACAACATTTCGGACTTCCGTCAGGAAGATGGCAAGCTGATCCACTGGACGCAATCCAAAGATCAAGAAGCTCGCTTGTTGTATATGAGAAAGCTGATCACAAACGGTCTCTTTGACCCTGAGGCGTTCAGCAATACCGATACGACCGCGAATGAGAAGCTCGCTACAGGTAAGCTGGCTGTATTCGGCGCTCAAAGCATGATTGGCGAATTGCAAAAAACGCTTTACAAATCAAATCCGGAAATGCAGTACGAGCTGCTTGGACCAATGAAGAATAAGAGCGGCAACATTGTAACGCAAGTAGAGAAGCCAGGTCGTTCCGGCTTCCCGGTTATCTTCTTGAGCGCGAAGATCAAAGATCCAGATGCAGCACTGCGTCTGATTGATTACTTGAACAGCGACGAAGGCCGCCTGCTCGCTTACTGGGGTATCTCAGGCAAAGATTACAACCTGGTTGATGGCAAGCCGGTATGGGTTGCAGACGTGAAGAAGCAATTCGATGATAATCCAGATGTGAAGCGTGACGAAGGTCTCAACTACCTCTCCGGCAGCTTCATGGGCGCTTTCTCTTCTGAAGTCACTTGGCCGATTCCAGATGACCAGAAGACGCAATGGGAGAAACTCGAAGCAAGCTACTCGAAGAGACTTCCGATCCAAATTATCGACAAAGTCAGCGCAACTTACCTGGAAAGAGACTGGCCTAAATACCAAGAGTTCCGCGACAAAACAGCTAGCTTGAACTTCGACGAAGAATTCCGCAAAGCTTGCTACGCGAAAACAGATGCCGATGCGCTTAAAATTCTGCACGGCATTCAAGACAAGTTTAAATCTGCTGGCGTAGAGGACATGGCTGCTTATGTCGGCGAAAAAGCTGCAGCACGCGATGATATCGGCTGGTAATACAAGGTTGATTGCAGCATAAGGAATAGTAGAATAGACCAAATCGCTGATATGGCGGTTTGGTCTGTTTTGCGTTTGGGGTGCAAGAAGGGTAGTGGGTACTCTACATTGGCCAAAAATCGGCGAAAAGGTAGCAAGAAGGGTACTAGGTACCCTACATCATTTTAAAACCGGAAGCTAAACTGATTTACGAAGGATTATCAACGATCCTACTAGAAATGAACAATGGTGTGGAATTGATATTGCTTGACTAATAGGCCTCCTTTTCCGGCCTATACGATTAATAATGTTAACCTTGATTGGGATGAGGTTTTCAGCGCGATGCTGGAACATCTCTCATATCCATCTTGAAAATGGTTTTTCACGAGACAACTTTCGGAGTCGCAATGAACAATTTTCACTAACGTGCCGCGCAGTGGGTTCGATAAAATAGAGCCATAATCCATGCAAGGAGCGTGCAGCGTTATGACTCAAGCAGCGATCCAATCCAGCTACCCAGCGGCATCCATCAAGCCATCGGACCGATACCAGGTTCGTATTGGTGGACAGCCTGTTTTTGTATATCAGTGCCAAGGCGCAGGCTATGCCGTGTTGTCGGCTGAAGGCGCAATGACAATTGAAATCGAGACGAGTCATGCCTTCGAGCAAGTGGTTGTACGGCCATTGCGCCACGGCATTGTGACAGAAACGGCAGCTGACAATGTGCTTCGCTTCGAGGTCGAAGCGCCAGCGAAACTATCCGTTGAGTTTGACGGCGGCATCAAGGAGCCGCTGTTTATTTGGATCAATCCGCCGGAGACAGCAGAGCGTCCGGACCCTGCTGACAAGGCTGTTCACTATTACAAAGGCGGCGAAGTGCATCATGCAGGCGAAATTCGTTTGCAGGATGGCGAGACGCTTTACATTGAAGAAGGGGCAGTCGTGCATGGCCGAGTGACGGCAGACGGAGCATCGAACATCTCGGTTCGTGGCAGAGGAATTCTCGACGGCTCGCTGTGGCGGGAGAATGAAGGGGCGAAGAAGCATGCGATGCTGCTGCCTGCACGCTGCTCGGGTGTTACCATTGAAGGGATTAGCGTCGTGGACGGACCGACGTGGCATCTCGTGCCGACGGCTTGCTCGAATGTGCGGATTGAGAACGTAAACGTGCTTACTTTTGCAGGGACGGGCGATGGTATTGATATCGTCGGCTGTGAGTATGTGACAATTGAGAATGTGTTCGTTCGCTCCAAGGATGACTGCATCGCGATTAAGGCGGTCGACTACTTCCATGAAGCGGGCTGCCGCGATGTCCGCCGTGTGCGGGTGAGCCGCTCGGTGTTCTTCAATGCGGAGTGGGGCAATGCGCTCGAAATTGGCTACGAGACACGCTGCGAGACCATCTCGGACATCGAGTTCAGCGACTGCGACATCATTCACTGCCAGTTCGAAGGGTATGAATCTGGCGGAACGTTCACCATTCATAACGGCGATAGAGCGGTCGTGCAAAACGTGCTGTATAGCAACATTCGCATCGAGGATTCGGAGGAGAAGCTGGTCGATATGAAGATCCAATTTTCCCAGTATTCCCGCGATACGGAGCGTGGTCAGGTTCGCAATATTCGGTTCGAGAATATCTCCATCACCGGCGGGCTGCTCCCAGTCTCTATTATCCGCGGTTATGACGGTGCACATATGATCGATGGCGTTACGTTCTCCGGTATCAGCTATTTGGGCGAGCCGCTAACAAGCGCCAATACAGCCAAAATGGTCGTGGAGCTCAGCCGGAACGTGACGTTCGAGCGTTAAGTAAGGTAGTTGTTGTGACCAGGTACTAGGAGAAGATAGTACTTATGCGATTGCAGAGTCGGCCTTACAATAAAGTCATAACGAAGCAGCCGCGAGAGGCTGCAAGGGAGGACTTTAGAGATGATGACCGAATCGACAACAAATGCAACTGCAACAGCAACCTGGGCTGGGGCACCGCTTCGCAATAGAATGCCATTTTACCGCCGCCGCAACACTCCGACATATACATTCATGGCTTGGTCGGCTTTTGTGCTGGCATGTGGATTTGAATTTGGAGGAATTTACACGCTCAAGGAGCCGCTTTCCGTTCAAGGCTACTACGCGGTGTCGGCCATCCTGCTGATCGTAACCTCGTTCCTGCTTCAGAAGGTGGCGCGGGACAACGATGAAGATAATTACCTGCAAACATTCAACACTGGTTATCGCCGCAGAAATACGTCAGCTTTTACATTCCTCTCATGGGCTGGCTTCGTGCTCGCAATTCTTGCGGAGTATGTCGGGGTATTCAATCTTGAAGAACCGTTGTCTGTAAAAGGTTACTACGCCATTGGCGGAGCATTTCTAATAGTGTCCTGTCTTGTTCTGCAGAAGACGATTCGTGACAATGAGGAAGATAAGCTGCATAGCGGTGGGGATGCGGCGGACGAGAGTGTGAGCTTTGAGGGGCAGAAATAATAACAAGGGCGCGCCAATGCGGCGCGTCTTTTTTGCGCAGCTGATTTTCATGTAGAATAAGGAAGCAACCGGTACGTAACTAAAATAGCTCGTAGCGCTTCTTAAGCCTAATGGAGAGGAAGATTGTTATGAAGGTGAAAATTCTAGTCGTCCTTGTGTTGATACTAGCGGCATCTGCAATTTGGTGCTTTACTCCAAAACACTATAACAAAACATTGGACGGCGTTTATTATCAACTAGGTGAAGAAGGCATAATCGGGGATGTAAAAGTGCATCTCAACGGAAAGCTGCGAAATCATATCAATGGTCATAAAAGCTTTAGAGGCACAATAGAAATCACGGGAGCGAAGGTACCCCAGATTCCAAAAGATCGCGACAAATTAGAGCTGCTGTATTCCGGGGATAATTTTGCATCAGTCGTATCGTTTTATAGTACTGCAGGCAAGAGTGGAGCTATTGTTCCGAATATTTATTTCTATGGCGCTGCGTATATCAACGACGATTTTACTCAATTCACCATCGCAATATCGAATGATGCCAATAAACAATGGTCACAAACAGACGGATTCATGATAACGGCTCCTGCGGAGGATCGTGAAGGAGCGATTCGAATATCGCAAGAATTGATGAAAAAGTTCGGTACCCGAATTAACTAATTACACTACTGCTTCTCGATATGTGTGCCTCAACTCCAATCCCAGCTCTAACCTCAATTCTAACCTCGACCCCAACCATACCAATATCGTGGAATTCGGTAATTTCCCCGCCGCAGAGCACCCGAGAGAGCAAATACGCTCTCTCAGCACTAAAACCCAAGTCGGCGGCAGGTTGCGAGACTTTCACCCGGCACTCATAGTACCAATTTCCTACTATTAAAGTTACTTTTTGCATTGATAGGTAAATTTAGCTAGTCTATAATGATACGTACAAGTTTACATAACATGTGAAGGAGAGTTTCAGTAATGAGAAGTTTGCGTGTGCTTTTATCCCTATTCGTACTCGTATTAACAGTTCAACTATTTCCAGACACTAAGCAGCTCGTACACGCAGAAGAGAGCACCGGTGTAACAGTAACATTCCCGGACATCAAGGCGCACTGGGCGCAGAGCCAGATTGAGAGATTGGCAGAGATGGCGATTATAAAAGGGTTCCCGGATGGGAAGTTCCTCCCCAATCAGAACGTCACCCGCGAGCAGTTTGTGTCCATGCTGGTGAACACGCTGGGCTACTCGGTGGAGGACGCGTCGGCTACTGGCGCTGTTTTCACGGATGTCGCCGCATCCCGCTGGTCGAGTGGGGCGATTGCAGCCGCGCTTCGTGAAGGCGCACTCGTGAAGAGCGAGTATGGAGCGAATTTCAAACCGACGCAGGCGATTACACGCAACGAAATGGCGATTATGATCGCGCGTGCATTGAAGCTGGATCCGAGCGAGAAAGCGCTGGGTTTCAAGGACAAAACGAGCATCAGGTCACATCCCGAGCTGGTCGGTGCTATCGTCGATGCCAAGATCATCACCGGATTCCCGGATCAGACTTTCCGTCCGGCAGGTACGCTGACGCGCGCGCAATCCGCTATTGCGCTCATTAATATGCTCGACACGGCGCTGAAGTCGCAGGACCCGGATATGCCGACGCCTCTGGTGCACCGGGATGCCGCGAACGAGGTTACGTACCAATCGGGCGTGACGGAAATTACCGATCCGCGGCAGGTGAAGTCGTTGTCGTCTGACGGCGAGCTCGTATTGGACAAAACGCAGAGAAGCCAGAAGCAGGCGAAATAGTAGTCCTGCCGGCGATGGAAGGCTATCCGTTCGGCGTTGCGAAGCGCATTGTCTCCGTTGCGACCGAGAACGGGCAGACCGTTGCACAGACGGAAGAGCCGGAAATCCAAGATGTCATTGATCAGATTGGCGTGCAGAAGACAGTCCCGCTGCAGCTGGCGAATCTGGATACAGCTTCCGTTCCGGAAGGTGTAACGATAAGCAAGCTGCCGGAGAGAGTGAAGACGCAATCGTTGCCAACGATTTCAATGACAAATAATGATGAGGGTTTTGAGGTTAGCTTGAAAGGGCTGGAGTTTCAACCGAAGTTTAAGGATGATAAAGGCGTAGTCTTCGACAAGTCGAAAGTGAAGATCGGCCTGTCTGGGAGCCTACTAATTGGAAAGCCAGAAGTCATTAGTGATTACAAATATTCCGTGATTAAAGGAGTAAAGAGATTCCAGCTAGAGTACAAGTCTACGGACAAGCTTCAATTGGAGTTAAGCTTGAATGGCGAAGCTGGGTATTAAGGGAGCTACACGTATTCGCCGGTATACAAAGGCTATGATTCAAGTAAAAACTTCTTGGATTTTGAAGAAGATATTTCCCTAGGCACCTTTTATGTACCAGTGGCCGGTCCGTTGGGGGTTGAAGCTTCTCTACAGCTGCAGCTGAAATTCGATGCATCGCTCGGCATCACAGAAACGGTAACGGCGACCATATCGAAGGATATCGGGATCGTAAAGGCAAATGGCAGCTATCAGGCTATAAACAAGTTTACGAAAGAGATTGAAGTCGAAGGAAAAGGAGAAGGTCAGGTCTCGGCTAGCCTCGGCCCAGAGCTAAAGCTAGGTGCTTCGATTCTGCAGTTCGCCAGCGCCGGCTTATTCGTGAATGGAGGAATTAAAGGAGAGGCCGCTATTTATGCGGGAGGCAAAGTAACGTATACGGATGAGAACGACAACATCAACCCATCTGAATCAAAGGATGACTGGGAAGGCGAACAGCCCGCTTGCGCAGAATACGGGATTGACTGGTTCTTGAACGCAGGGGCGTATGTGAAGATTCCGCATATCCTTAATCTTGAATTCCCGATCGTGGAGCAGACATGGCCGATCAAAGAAGGCAGCACATGTAAAGAGCCGGAGAAACCTAAGGACGATCAGCCGGCTGACACATCGGATGAGCCAGAGCAACCAGAAACTGGTACGGATACTGGTATAGGATCGGATACAGTAGATCCTTCATCAGGTTCGCTTCAGAAGACAGTCGTCGCCAACCTGGAATGGCAAAACATGCTGCATCTTAACAAAGGCGAGCAAGTGACCATTACCGCAGTTGATGGCAAATGGAATATTTGGCCGGGCCAAGGGGATGAATTCTGGTGCGACGCGAATGGTTATCCGTTAGCGATTGATCAGACGCTTGCCTCCAAGAGCCGAAGCGAAGTGCCGGATCATCCTTGGGGCTCATTAATTGGCAAGACGAGAACGGCCTCCGGTTTGGAGACGAAGTTCTTTGTCGGCGGGGACAGCAGGACGATAACCGCGAGCGAGGATATGGACTTGTTCCTCGAAATAAGCGATGACCCGGGCTATTTTGCAGATAATCAGGGCTCCATTACGGTTAAATTCGAAAGGTCGAGTCCAGAGCAGAAGGTGTTTGTCTCAGCAGCCCAAGATCCATCTCAAAGCGGCTATACCAACACGGCCATTACAATCGCGAAAGGGCAGACGGTCAACGTTACGGCGACAGGCATTGGATATTACAGCGGATATGACTCGTACTTTACCGATGCAGACGGCTTTCAATTCCTGTCATCCAGCCCGGATAGACTTAGCCCGAAGATGGATAGTATGGCTATGTTCAACATCGCGCCAATCGGCGCATTGGTAGGCGTTATCCAGATGTCGGACGGTTCGCTGAGCGGTCCAATTGTGCTCGGTACGAACCAGACCTTTACTGCACCTGCAGATGGAGTGCTGCTGCTTATGTATAATGATGATCCGGGTTACTATGGCAACAATTATGGCGGGTATGATGTAAGTGTAAATGTCTCCTCGAACTAAGGTGGATGCTGGATTTTCGCTGCTCGCATGATGTACACTACTTGCGTATAGCAAGTTGAACCTAGAAGGCTGGGTTTTAGGAGGATGCAAGCGTGAGCAAAGAACAAGCAAGCAAGGTATATACAGGTGATTGTAAGGTGCTGCAATTCTTCGAGGAATTGTCCAAGATTCCGCGTGGATCGGGCAACGAGAAAGCGATCAGCGATTACGTGGCGCAGTTTGCGAAGGAGCGCGGCTGCACGGTGATTCAGGATGAACGATATAATCTCATTATCAAGAAGCCGGCCGCAAAAGGGTACGAAGACGCGCAGACAGTTATTTTTCAAGGACATCTGGACATGGTCTGTGAGAAAAATAAATCGACGCAGCACGACTTCACCAAGGACCCGATCCGCTTCAAGCTTGACGGGGATATGATCTATGCGCAGGATACGACGCTTGGTGCAGATAACGGCATCGGCGTTGCGTTCTCAATGGCGCTGATGGACTCGGCGGAGCTGGCGCATCCGGCGCTGGAGATTTTGCTGACGACGGAAGAAGAGACGACTATGGCGGGAGCGGAAAATATTGATGCTTCCAAGCTTAGCGGGCAGATGATGATCAACTTCGATTCCGACCGCGAAGGCGTTGTGTTCGTAAGCAGTGCTGGCGGAGCGTCGGTGTTCCATACGGTGCCGATTGTTTGGAGTAGCGGTGAGGCAACGGACAGCCGTTCGGCGTATACCATTGCGGTGGAGGGCTTGATTGGCGGCCACTCTGGCGATGATATTATCCGCGAGCGCGGCAATGCGAATAAGCTGGTCGGACGTGTGCTGGATGATCTGCGGCGCCATGTCGCTTTTGACCTGGTGAGCGTTGCCGGTGGCATGAAGGTGAACGCCATTCCGCGCGAGTCGGAGGCGGTTGTGCGTCTGACGGCGGAGGAGCTGGCGGCGGCTGAAGCGCGTATTGCAGAGTGGAACGAGACTTATAAGGATGAGTTCGAGGCTGCGGACCCAGGCGTGAAGGTGACGATTGCTGCGATTGAAGGTACGGCTGGGAATGCGGCAGTGTCGCGCTGGCTGACGGAGGAGACGAAGCTGCTCGTGATCCGCTTGCTGGCGCTTATGCCAAACGGCGTGCTTAGCATGAACAAGGCGATCGAGAATCTCGTTCGGACATCGACGAATATCGGTGTGATTTCGACGAAGGAGGACGGGATTGTGTTCGAGAGCCTTGTGCGCAGTTCGCATCGTTCTCAGCTGGATGCGGTGCTGCAGGGGATGGAGACGCTCGCGGAGGCGGTGGGCGTGAAGTTCCGGCACGATCATTATTTTCCGGGCTGGCCATACCGGTCGGATTCGAAGCTTCGCGAGGTGTTCGAAGCGGTGTACGCACGCAAGTACGGCGAGCCGCTACAAGTTAAGGCGATCCACGCGGGACTCGAATGCGGCGTCCTCGTTGGGAAAATGCCGCATCTCGACGCCGTATCCTACGGCCCGAACATGTACAATTTCCACACGCCGGAGGAGCATGTGTCAATTTCCTCTGTGGAGCGGACGTGGGAGTTCTTGCAGGAGGTTATGCGTGAATTGAAATAGGTTGGAGAGCGTGGGGGCGTTGGGGTCCTCACGCTTTTTTTTGTTTTGTTGGTTGGTGGTTGGGAGGTTTGCAGGCTGGCGAGCGAGGAGGTGCGGGCTTTGTGGTGAGGATGCGAGGGGAGCTAGGGTGAGGGGCTGAGAAAGGGTTTTGCCTCTCTCGGAAGGGGCAGGTTGGCGGGAATGAACTTGGAGGTGGCGGCGAGCTGAGAGAACATGTACGTGCTCCCATCGCCATCGCCGAACAAAATAACCAACATTCCGATGCCTCAAAAGAAAAAACTCGGGGCCGCTATCAGCCCCGAGATCACATTTTGAGATTGCCATAAACCGTTTACTTCGCAAGCTCCCCGAACCGTGAATAGACGGCGAGAGCCGGGTCGATCGGCACTTCGGCGCGTTGGACGTTCGCCGGGATTTGGATCGTTGGCGTTGGACGAGGGAGTCTGCCCTCGAATTGCGGCAAGTATTCCTGCTGGGCAATGAGCATCTCCGTTACCATGTCGCGGATTTGCTTCAGCGTCAGCACGGAGGACGTGAGCGGGTCAAGCGCGATCGCTTGCACGACCGTTTCAGGGTCGCCTGACTTTGCCGCCAGTACAGTAAGGCGCTGCACGTTAATGTTCGTCATATTGAGTGCCGCGCACTGCGGCGGCAGGTCGCCGTTAATGGTGCGGTGCAGCCCATTGCGATCTGCGAACACAAGACCTTCTGCGCAGCAATCCTCCGGCAGGTTAGAGATCATGCCGTTGTTGCGCAGATTGCCGCTGAACTTGAAGGTGCGGCCTGTTTCGAGCGCTTCGATAATATAAGCGCAGTACTCCACGCTGCGTGGCGGAAGCTCAGCGGATTCGCCTGCAAGCACGTCTTTCTCCTTGTACTTATCGGCAACGTAAGTGCACCATTTGTAGTACGCGCCGCTTTCGCCGCCGAAGGACGGCTCGTCGCAGTAGAGATCAAGCGCTTGCTGGCTGCTGCGGAACCAAGGCACGTATTCGGATAGATGGCCGGTCGACTCGGTCATGAAATAGCCGAAGTGGCGGAACACTTCACCGCGGACCTTCTCATTGACGTAGAACTCCGGCTCCTCGAACTTCTCACGCAGAATCGGGTAAAGATCTTGCCCTTTATGCGTCAGCTTCGTGAACCAGCCCATATGGTTAATGCCTGCGGAGACGTAGTCGATCTCATGCTTCGGTACGCCGACATAGCCGGAGATGAGGTCGAGCGTCGTCTGCACGCCGTGGCACAGCCCGACATACTTGACCTTCGTCTCGCCAAGCGCCCAGCAGATCATGGCCATCGGATTGACGTAGTTCAGCAGCGTTGCTTCCGGACAAAGCTCTTCCATATCGCGAGCCAAATCCAGAATGACCGGAATGCTGCGCAGCGCACGGAACACGCCGCCTGGTCCGAGCGTATCGCCGATACATTGGTCAACGCCGTAGGAGAGCGGGATTTTGTAGTCCTTCTCGAACAAGTCAACGCCACCGATTTGGAACGAGGCGATGACGTAGTTCGCATCGCGCAGCGCTTCGCGGCGGTCTGTCGTAATCGTCACCTTCGACTTCAGCCCGTTGTGGGCAATCACTTTATCGGCAAAAGCTTTCACCTGCGTCGTCTTCGACGTTGACGGTGCCATCAGGACGAATTCCGTGTCTTCGAGGTCCTTGGTCGCCATAATGTCGAGGATTAACGTTTTGCAAAAAACGATGCTTCCTGCTCCGATAATCGCGATTCTTCGCATCGGTACACGCTCCTTCTACGTTTTGTTGTTCACTCTAAGCCTAAGTCTAAGTCTAATCCTAATCCTAATCCTAATCCTAATCCTAAGCCTTCGCCGGCTGCTGCCAATATGTCCGCGACATGAAGTCGATGTACGAGCGGGCGAGGATCAGATCCTCCAGCGCCTCCTTGGACGTACAAGGCGCTGGGCGTTCACCCTTCACGGCTGCGATGAAGTTGATCGCTTGATTCCGCATGGCGGATACGTTAGGCATGATTGGCTGCACGATCTCCGGCGGCGCGATATCCGGATTGTCCTTGTAGATCGCTACCTTACCTGCTTGCTGGCGAACGAGCGGAGCAGGGAGGTCGACGCGGACGAAGCCTTTCTCGAAGGAGACGAGCACTTGCTCATGCCATTCAATCGAATTCGAGTACGGCGCCATCTCCAGCGTGACGGTAATGCCGCTGTCGCTCTCGCCAACAAGCAGCACGCCTTCGCGGTCGCCGAAGGTCAGCTTATAATTCTCGCCGCCGAGGAAGAAACGAATCGCGTTTACTTGATGAATGTAATAATTCACGAAGATATCCAGCTCGCGTGTCTGATGCTCGGTATAGTCGGACGGGCCGCCTTCCAGCGTCAGAGCAGGGTACGGCTCATTCGCGCTTAGCGGTTTATCCGCTCCAGCAACCCAATCCCCTGGAGGCATCGTAACACGGATGCTGCGAAGCTTGCCATAGTCGCCATTTGCCCGCCAAGCGTCTACTTCCTTCTTGGCGCGTTCCATCGCAGGATCGGAGCGCTTATGGTAGCCGACCATGTGCAGCGTGCCAGTCTCTTCGCTAATGCGGACCAGCTCGCGTCCAGCTTCAACCGTTAAGCAAAGCGGCTTCTCCGTGAAGACTGGAATACCCGCGCGCAGAATGTCCGGGATAAGCGCAGGATGGTGGCGATACTGCTGCGGCGCTACAATCGCATCGACATTTGCATTCGCAATCAGCTCTAGATGGTTGCTATACACCTGAGGAATACCGTACCGCGTCGCCACGAGCTTCGCGGATTCCGGACGCACCTCAGCAAGTGCGACGACTTCGCATAGATCCGTGAGCACCGCATAGTTGCTCAGGTGAGCCATCTGGCCCATACCGCCGCCGCCAACAAAACCAATTCGTAATTTGCTCATCGTCACTAACCCTCTCTTTTGCCTAAATTTTCGAATAGATAGAGTCCGTCCTTGCCTGGCGCGACAATGTCGGGATAGCCGTTGCCGGTCAAGTCCTGTACCCAGAAGTAAATCCCTGCGCCGGAAGCCTCGCCAGCAGGGCCGAAATCAATGACATGCTTCTTGAACTGGCCGCCATTCAGCTTGTAATAGTAGATACCGATCGGGTCATGAGCTCCCGGATCGCCGTCGTTGTGGGCACGATACCGCTTGCCCGTAATGAGCTCAAGCTCGCCGTCTTGGTCGAGATCCACGAGCCACAGGTCATGGAACTGGGAGCCGCTCATGTCGATTTCGTGCTTCGTCCATGTCCGCGATCCGTCTGCAGCGCGGCCTTGCTCGTACCAGTGCAGCCCGTAATCATGCGCTTGCCCGACGATCATATCCATCAGGCCGTCGCCGTTCACGTCATGCCCAAGAATGGGTACGCTTGCGCTGCCGAGCGAGAATTCTGGATGGAATGTCCACAGCCCGCCGCTAAGCGGATCTTCCGGCTGCTCGAGCCATCCGCCACTCAGAATGATGTCCATGCGCCCGTTGCCAGTCACATCGACGAAGCCCATGCCATGTCCGCTCGAACCTTCGCTGATGACGTACTTCTTGAACTCGCTCGTCCCTTTACCTTCCGCATCGCGAACGAGCTTGTAGAATGCCTGCGGCTCTCCCGGTGTATTCGGAAAAATCTCGAGGGAGCCGCAGCCGTCGATATCGTAATAACGAATCGTCTCGATGCTGCCGCATTTGTCGATATCGAACGTCTCCCAAACGGCCGACGTATCGCCCGGATTACGCCGCCAGCGGAGCGTCTCGCCCCACCAAGCGCCTGTAATAATATCGAGCCGCCCGTCGCCGTCGACATCCATCGGGTAGTCGGAGAAGTCGTCGTGGTACTCCGAAATTTCCATTACATCGCATATAAAATGTTTCTTCGCGTAGTCAGGTCCCTCATACCAGTAAGCGCCGCTCACAATATCCGGAATGCCGTCTCCGTTGACATCGAACACAGCGCAAGCCTCGTATTTCTCCTCGGACAGCTGTCTTTTCTTAAATTGCAGCAATGATTGCACGCTCCGATCCGAAACTATTTAATGTTGTACTTACTAGCCTTGCTCACTTATGCTAGGCATAACAAGATGCGAGCGCTCTCTATAAAAAGCGTATGTCATGCAGAAGCAAGAGACAATAAGTGAACTTGGGCGAAAAACTATTCATTCTTGCGTTGATGAGAGGAGGCCAACGCTTTGGCGGATTCGACATTATTTCGTGGGCAGCCGATCTATATAGCAGGCAGCTCGTTCGATATGGCAGGGGGCGACAGCCGGTTCAACCTGGAGCTGCATAAGCATGACGCCAACAGTGAAATACTGCTGATTGAGGAAGGCGAAGGCGAATTTGAAATTGACGGGCGAAGCTATACCGCGGGGGCGGGCTCCATGCTTTTCTACCATCGCGGCATATGGCATAGGGAGCAGTCGACGAAGCATCCTTTTCGCTGCACCTATATCGGGTTTACGGGGCTGCAGATCGGGGAGCTGGAGCGGGATTTCTTCCTCGGCAGGGATCGCGTGCCGATTATCCAGCTGCATGATCAGCTCCCTGCCATTCGCAAGCTGATGCGCGACACGATCGCGGAATCGTACAAGCTTGAGCCGGAATCGCAGATGATTGCGAGTCACTATCTCGGCATTATTTTTGCTAAGCTGGCTCGTATTGCTCACTATGGCGATGAGGCGCAGCGGTCGCGTTTCCCGGCGAAGGAGGCGGTGTGGAAGGCGAAGCGGATTATCGAGGAGAACTATAGCGCGCCGATTACGCTGGACACGCTTGCGGAGGAGACGTACTTGAACAAGTACCATCTGGCGCATCTATTCAAAGAATTGGTCGGAGTCAGTCCGATTCAGTTCCTCATTTATTGCCGCATCGAGGCGGCAAAGCGCTACCTGCGCACGACGAGCCTCCAGGTGAAGGAGATTGCGGAGATCGTGGGCTATCAGAGCGAGCCGTCGTTCTATAATGTGTTTATGAAGGTGAGCGGAGTGACGCCGAGGAAATATCGGGAGGGGTTGTAAAGGAAGAGAAGGGTCAGAGCGTAACCTTTCGATCTTCGGGATCGTCAGGAGGGTGTGGGAGGGGACGTTATGAGAAAGAGAAATTTGCTGCTGCAATTGCTGGGGCTGCTCATGCTGATGGTTCTGCTTACGTCCTGCGGACGTTCCGAGGGCAAGGAAGATCAAGCAGCCGCCATGAACCCTGAGGTAGCGAAGTTAATGGCTGAACCACGGCTCGTATACAAGGACGACATGTTCGAGATGAAGCTCAATCTTGCGAAGACAACGTTCGGGAAGGATGAACCGATCGTCTACTCGGCTAGCCTAACTTATATTGGGGACAAGGACACGGTTACGATTTGGGGCGGGCATACGTTTATCGGCTTTACGATTTCGGATGGGATGACGTTTAACATGGAGGGAGCGAATACTTCGGAACTGACGTCGACGAAGCTGGAGCGGGGTAAGACATCGGTGTTTCCTTTCTTCAAAAGCGGCGGATATGGCGCGGATGATCCGGATGCAGCTTTCTGGCAAAAGTTTTACGCGGAGAAGGAGCTGCGGCTTCCTGCCGGCAA
This sequence comes from Paenibacillus sp. sgz302114, assembly GCF_056120345.1. Classification (NCBI taxonomy): domain Bacteria; kingdom Bacillati; phylum Bacillota; class Bacilli; order Caryophanales; family Paenibacillaceae; genus Paenibacillus; species Paenibacillus sp. sgz302114. The sequence continues at coordinate 167,897 of NZ_JBVYOI010000007.1, read as the reverse complement.
GTATCTCATTACGGCGGTTTGTGATTTCTCGCTGGATAAGGAAGTCGTGCACAGCCACTATAAAGGAGAAGTGCATGCGACGATAACGGTGGAGTAGGCTGGCAGGAAGGTTTGCAGGAGCGTAGATTGCCCAGTGCAGTGAGGGTGATCGGTGCTCTTTTTTTTGAATTGTCCATCAGATGGATGTGGACTTGAGCAGAATTTCGACGCGGCGTTTGTTAATTCCTTTTATGTAAAAGGCGCACGGTGAGCGCTTCGTGTCGGAACAAAACAAAAAAACCGCCTGCATAAATGCAGGCGGCAAAATTGCAGAGAGACCCGAAGTGATAACGGTTGTCGCGGCTATTAATGGCGAATGAGATAATCGAAGGCGCTTAGCGCAGCGGTTGCGCCCGAGCCCATCGAGATAATGATTTGATTGTACGCGCTGTCCGTGCAATCGCCGCCGGCAAATACGGCTGGCATGCTCGTTGCCCCGCGCTTATCCACGATAATTTCGCCGGAGCTCAATCGCGCGATGTCATCGCCAAGCCATTCGGTGTTCGGGACAAGTCCGATTTGGACGAATACGCCTTCCAGCTCGACATGCTTCTCGGCATCTGTTCCGCGTTCCGTATAGGTAATGCCGTTTACTTTGTCCGTTCCTGTAATTTCTTTCGATCGCACGTTCTTAAGCACCGTGACGTTCGGGAGACTGTATAAGCGATCCTGCAGTACCGCATCTGCCTTCAACTCGGGAGAGGATGCCAGGACGGTAACATGGCTGCAGATGCCTGCGAGATCGATAGCGGCCTCTACGCCGGAATTGCCTCCGCCGACAACGGCTACGCGCTTGCCAGCGTATAACGGTCCGTCGCAATGCGGGCAATAAGCGACGCCTTTATTCTTGAACTCTTCTTCGCCCGGAACGCCGATATTGCGCCAGCGAGCGCCTGTAGATAGAATAACAGTCTTGCTCTTGAGCAAGGCGCCATTCTCGAGCTCAACCTCGACGAATTCCCCATTCTTCTCAAGGCGTGTCGCGCGCTGCAGCTTCATCACATCGACGTTATACTCCTTCACATGCTCCTCAAGACTTGCCGCAAGCTTGGGTCCTTCGGTATATTTCACGCCGATGAAGTTCTCGATGCCAACCGTTTCGACCACTTGCCCGCCGAAACGATCCGCTACGATACCGGTGCGAATTCCTTTACGCGCGGAGTAGATAGCTGCACTTGCGCCTGCTGGTCCGCCTCCTACAACGAGCACGTCGTAAGGCTCTTTGTTGAACAACGCCGAGTCGTCACGCTTCATGCCCATTTTGTCCAAAATCTCGTCAATCGTCATGCGGCCGCCGCCGAAAAATTCACCATTCAGGAACAAGGACGGAACCGCCATGATGTTGTTGCGCTCGACTTCCGCTTTGTATACCGCGCCGTCGATCATCGTATGCGAAATGCCGGGATTAAGGACGCTCATCAGGTTCAGCGCCTGCACGACGTCCGGGCAGTTATGGCAGCTTAAACTAATGTACGTCTCGAAACGGTATTCGCCTTGGACGTTCTTGATCCGTTCGATCACGTCCTGCTCGACTTTAGGGGCTCTGCCGCTGACTTGCAGCAGGGCGAGCACCAAGGACGTGAATTCGTGGCCGAGCGGTACGCCAGCGAACACGATCCCTGTGTCCTCGCCTGGACGGTTCACGCTAAAGCTTGGCGTTCTTGGCAATTCCGCTTTCTCGACCTTAATCCGGGAAGTCATGCTGGCAAAAGTGTCCGTCAGCTCGAGCATCTCTCTCGACGCTTGATCGTCGCCTGCGCTAACTTTGATCAGCACGTCGCCTTCCATCAAGCCGAGGTATTGGTTTAATTGTGCCTTAATTTCCTGATCTAATACCATGTCCATTCACCCCTTATATCTTCCCGACGAGATCGAGACCCGGTTTAAGCGTAGAAGCGCCTTCCTGCCATTTAGCAGGGCAAACCTCGCCTGGATTGTTGCGTACATATTGAGCAGCTTTAATTTTGTTCACGAGCGTGCTAGCATCGCGGCCGATGCCGCCCGCCGTAATTTCAACCGTTTGAATGACGCCGTCTGGATCGATGATGAAGGTACCGCGGTCAGCTAAACCTTCTTCTTCAATGAGCACGTCGAAATTGCGAGAAATGGTATGTGTTGGGTCACCGATCATAATGTATTCGATTTTCCCGATCGTATCCGAATGGTCGTGCCATGCTTTGTGCGTGAAGTGGGTATCCGTCGATACGGAATAAACTTCTACCCCAAGCGATTTCAATGCTGCGTATTGATCTTGCAAATCGCCAAGCTCCGTTGGGCAGACGAATGTGAAGTCAGCGGGGTAGAAGCATACAACGCTCCATTGTCCTTTGAAATTCGCTTCCGTTACTTCGATGAAATTGCCGTTTTGGAAAGCTTGCGATTGAAAGGGGAGTACTTCTTTACCGATTAGTGACATGATGTGCGTGTTCCTCCTGTAGAATGAATATTAATTTATAATTATTATAAACTGATAATAGTTCTCATTCATGATTTTGTCAACCCACTTTCGCTTCCAGTTGATAATTATTTTCAGTTAGGGATGTTAATATGTCATTCGATTGAACGAATGCTTTACTTTCAACTAAGTGCGATAAGCCATTTATTTTTCTTCTCGAAAAATGGAACTTTCATCCACCATCAGTTGTCTAACTAGTGGAGAGGAGTGAGCGGCTTTCGTGGAAGATGACTATCTCAAACATATAACGAGGCTGGGTGAGCCGGAGATGGATGGGCTTGTCCGCCGCTATTGGCATGATGTGTGGCAGTACGCTTACTTTTTGACCCGCCGTGAGCATGTAGCTGAAGACATTGCGCAGGAGACGTTCATTCGGGCCTTCCGCGCGATAGACGCCTTCCGAGGACAATGCTCGGTGAAGAGCTGGCTGTTCAAGATCGCCCGCAATACCGCATTCAATTACAGCAAATCCGCCTTTCTTCGCAAAGTGACGCTCATCGGGTTATTTCAAGATACAAGGCGCTCCGCATCTGCGGAAGTAGACTATATGTCCGCTAGCTTCACGGATGAGATCTGGTCGTTCGTACTTGAGCTCCCCCGGAGCGATCGGGAAGTCATTATTCTGTATGCGCATTATGAGCTGTCATATAAGGAGCTCGCCGAGCTGCTGGGGATTGCCGAGGGTACCGTGAAATCCCGGCTGGCACGCGCTAGAGCAAAGCTTGCAAAGCGAATGAAGGAGGAGCGATTGCAATGACGAAATGGCATTCAGATGAGCCTCGGCAAGCGGACCCGTTGTTCGATCGGCTGAAGCAGCGTCCTTTTCAAGAGAGTCGAGCCCCTTCGGAGCAGCGCATTGCGAACATTCACCGGCTTGCAGCGACCAAACACAAGCCAGGAAGACGCAGAAAGCGTCTGTGGCTGGGTTGGTCAGCGGCAGTAGCGGTTTGCCTTGCGCTGCTGATTGCTTTTGCCTACGTGTATGAAATCCCAGGTGGTATCGCGGACTGGCGCTATTCCCGCGCTGCGGGGTACACGGGCACGGTGAGCATCCCGATTGGCAAGACGCCCGAAGAAGCGGTCCAGAAGTTCAGGAATTACACCACGATGAATGTCGTTCACCGCGAGCCGATAGATGGCGGGATGCTGCTGTTCATCAAGCGTTTCTATCAGCAGGACGGCACCGATCTATCGATTGAATTTGTCCGCAAGACGTGGCTAGGATGGAAATGGGTCATGGGCGGCGGGTACGGGTTATCGAATTCTATGAACGCAAGAGAAGCATTTAATTATATGAGTATGCCGAAGTTTGAAGGCATTCATGGTCCTTTTCCCATTGTATTCGGACAGTTGTCTAACACGTCTATCACGGGGATTCATGTTACGATTGGCGGTCCAGATGCGGGTAGTTATCCTGCTAAAATCGTAGAGTTCGAGGAGGGGCAGAGACTGTGGTTCGCTACTCTTCCATCGACTGCGGCACCATCGTACGGAATTGAAGCGCTTAATAGCGATGGAGCCATTGTCGCGAGCAAGACTTTCGATGATCCACGCGATTCCAATAGTGTTCCGATGGCTGTGAGCACGGGTGAGCAGGTGAAACCATATTCGCTCGAGAACATTGTAAAAGCGGTCCAGGATCAGCATGTGAAGCTAGTCCCTTACGGAATTACCGGTCATCCGATGCAGCTAGACCACATTACGCCTGAGGTATATGCAATTGAAACAAAGGATCAGACGGATCAGAGCGATCCTGAGTTTGTTCATATCTATATGTTCCCATCGACGGAATCACGGGCGAAAGGGGCGAGGCAGTTCAACGAGATGACGAGTGTATCTCAATTCATGACAACTTACCCCTTTACTTACGAGGTGGGCAATGCGTTCTTCATTTATTGGGCGAAGTCGAAGGATAGTCCGCTTATGAAGCAAGTCATTGATGTGGCGATGAACGAGCTTTAGATTGTGAGATAAAGGAGACCGGGAAATGATCAGGAAACGATTCATGCTGCTTGCTTGCGCGGCAAGCTTGCTTGTAATTGGCACAAACGCATACGCGTCGAAGCCGATCGACATTATCGTGAAGGGCAACGTGCTCCATTCGGAAGCTGCGCCAATTGTAGAGAATGGACGTGTACTCGTTCCGGTCCGTGTTGTTACGGAAGCGCTTGATGCTGGCGTGGTATGGGATGCCGAGCAGCAGACCGTATCGGTCAGTAAATATTCGGAGACGGTCAAGCTGACACTCGGACAGAAGAAAGCATTGATTACCGGCATTTCTTACGATAACGAGGTTCAACTGGACGCATCTGTGAAGCTGAAGGAAGGTCGGGTATACATCCCGCTGCGCGTGCTTTCGCAGATATTCGGGTACAAAGTGGCCTGGAAGGACGGAGCAGTCTCGATTTCCTCGCCGCTTGACGAGGCGCAGCGCAGCACGCTGTATCATGGAGACTTGCTGCATGCACGCAAGCTGGCGATGAGTATGATGTGGAGTCAGGTGTACTATACTCACAAGCCGTTAGTGACGACACATGCTTATGAAGATTACAGCAGTACATTTATTTTTCCGGAAGGAAAGGCATTGAAGTTTATTATGATCGATGGCAATGAGACCGTATCATTGGTTGAAGTGAAAGATGATTTTCCAGTGGTTACTTGGCAGGCTCACGTTGATATCAAATCCGGTGGAGAAGGGCTCACGAAGCTTGTCGCGAATGAGCTGTTGGATCAGACGGGGCCAAAACCGTCAATCGGCACAAGCTTTGCTTTCTACACGCATGGGTATTCAGGCGATAGCAGTGATGCGAGAAGTGGAAGCATCGATGCAGACGGCAAAATCACGACGCTCGGGTATATCCATAAAGTAGGCGGAGAAGTGACGAACGCGAGCGGGACGGTATCGCTCACCCTGCCGCAGGAGCTGCGGAATGAGTAAGCTGCAAGTAGTGCTGGATGCAGGCGGCGTCATTGTTACGAATCTGCCTGAGCTTTGGAAGGAGATTGCGGAACATGCGGATCTTCCCATCCATGAGCTGAAGGAGAGCTTTAACGTGCAGCTGCGAAGCACGCTATGGACCGGCGAGTCTGATGAAGAGGCTTTCTGGCAATGGATGACTTCCTATTGTCCGGGTATAACGACTGCGGATGGTCGGGCTATAATGGCTCGGCATCTCCGAACGTTGCCGGCTTATCATCGCATCCAGGCATGGAGCGAATTTGCAGACATTCATGTGCTTAGCAATCATCGGCATGAATGGTTAATGCCATTGCTTGAGCCGATTCAGCCTTACCTGACAAGCGTCACCATATCGAGTCAGGCTGGGAGCTGCAAGCCTTTGATGCCGATTTATAAGCTTGTTCAATCGAGGCTGCGGGCGGAGAAGCCCGTCGTATTCGTGGACGATTCAGAGCGGAACTTAGTTCCCGCGCGCGAGCTGTGCTGGGAAACATTGCTGGCGGATGAGGACGGGGAGTGGATGGAAGCGATAGATGAGAGGTTGTAACCAGCATTGGACAAGAAACTTATACCACCAAACGGCTGGAGTGGAGCTAGTTGTATGGCAATACTTGTGTGCTGCAGCTTGAGTATCGCGCTAACGAACCCACATAACCTTATTGCGACGAAAAGCGTCCGCGAAAAAATGTAACGAACTCCAGCGACGCTGTTGGCTGCTTTTCAGGTAGAATGAAGCGAGTTTGCTCGGAATAGCGTTGCAGAGGTTCGTTAGAATTCAGAAACCCGCGTTTTCGGAGGAATAACGATTCCTGAGCTCGTTAGCGCGCGGGGGAGAGGTTGAGTTACGGCGTCGATGATGTTGCATGAATAGCATTGACCGCCAGCGTTACCAACTCCAGATGTAATATCAAAGGCAGTGACCGTTGGTCACAGCCTTTTTGTCATGAGCTACAATGCAGGCAGTGACCGCTGGTCACAGCCTTTTTGTCATGAGCTACAATGCAGGCAATGACCACTGGTCACAGCCTTTTTGTTGCGAGCTACAATGCAGGCAGTGTCCGTTGGTCGCTGTCTATTTTACATACTTTTACCAAACAGTGGTTAAAGTAAGGACATCTCTAACGAAGGAGGGAATGCGTGTGAAATTAAGCGCATCGGTGAAAGAGACGGATCAGTACTTTAAGGAGCTGTTCTCGGATCAGAGTGATTTCCAGTCGAGGCAGCTGAATCTCGATGGAACGGAGTTCCGGTTATATTATTTCAACACGTTAATTGATCCCGAACTCGTTCAGAATTATGTCCTGAAGCCGCTGATGTCCCAGCCGCGAGCTCCCATCCATGATGTCGTGTCCATTCTCGATTACACGGAAAGCGAGAGCTTGCAAGAAGCGGTTCATGCCATCATGTATGGCAAGACCGTGCTGCAGCGCAGCGGAGAGGCGAAGCTGCACTTGCTGGGGACGGATCTCAAGAAGGAGCGTTCCATTAACATCCCGACCAACGAACGGGTGCTGCGCGGCGCGAATGAGGCGTTCATTGAAAATTTAGATACCAATCTCAATTTGATGCGCAAGCTGATCAATTCAACGGACTTCATCGTCAAAACATACACGATTGGTCGGCTTTCGCAGACCAAGGTCGCCCTGATGTACATTAAGACGGTAGCGGATATGAAACTCATTGAAGAAGTAGACCGACGCTTACGGAGCATCGACATCGACTACCTCGATGCTCCTGGCGAAATTGATGAGCTTATTCAGGAGCACAGGTTTACCTTGTTCCCGCAGCTCCTTATTACAGAACGGCCCGATCGTGCACGCGCCAATCTAATGGAAGGCAAAGCGGTCATTTCAGCTGCCGGGTCTCCTGATGTACTCATCTTACCCGTCTCATTCTGGTCGTTCTTTCAAAGCGAGGACGACTATCAAATCGGCTGGCTGCTAAGTTCCGTCTTTCGGGTATTGCGCCTCTGCTGCTTCTTTATTGCCATTGGCCTGCCGGCTCTATATGTCGCCGTTGCAGGGTTTAATCCGCAGCTGCTGCCGATAAATTTTGTCAATACGCTCCAAAGCTCACTTAAATATGTGACATTCCCGCCGCTAGTCGAGGCACTCTCGATGATGCTCTTGCTCGAAATATTAAGAGAAGCGACGATTCGGCTGGCAAGTCCTGTTGGCCAAACCATTGGCGTCGTTGGCGGTATCGTCGTTGGTACTGTCGTTGTTCAATCCAACTTGGTATCCAATACGATGGTCATTACAGCCGCATTAACAGGCTTAGCCTCGTTTGTTATGCCGTCATACGAGATGAGCAGCGCCACACGATTGTTAAGTTATCCTGCGCTTCTGCTCTCCTCTGTGTTTGGCTTGTTCGGCATAGCCTTCTTCTTCATGATGGTTTGCACCCATCTATGCCAGATCAACACAATGGGGCTCTCCTATTATAAGCCGCCTTTCTCCTTAAGCGACACCAAGGATACGCTGTTTCGCGCTCCGACGTGGGCGTTGCTTAAACGACCGAAAGCAACGGCGCCAAACAATAGAACGAGGATGCGGAATCCAAGGGGTTGGAAACGATGAGGGAAGACGTAATAACAGGCAGACAGCTGCTCATACTCATCTTTATGACGCAGCTTGGCGTCGAGGTCATGTCATTACCGCACGCTGAAGCTGATGTTGCCGGACATGATACATGGCTGGCCGTATTATTAAGCGGGCTGTGCGCACAAGCCGGAATTATGCTCATTTGGTGGCTTGGCAGCCGATATCCAGCACGTAATTACTTTGCTTATATCCCCCAAATCGTCGGCAGACCGATAGGAGCGTTCGTCAATCTCATTTATGGCTGCTATTACGCGATTTCGGGATGTCTGCTGATTGTGAATTACGCCGATGTGTTGAATCGATGGTTATTCGTTTTTACACCGCGGTGGGTTCTTGTTCTGATGTTATTGATCGCATGCGGGTATGCGGCGTCACTATCGCTGAAGAGGATTTCTTATATCGCGCAATCCTACTTGATATTTGCCGTTATCGGTTTTCTTCTGATTGTGTTTAGCGGTATGTATGGGCTTGATGTAAAGAATTTACTTCCCGTTCTGTCAGGCGGTTGGAATCCGGTCGTGAAGGGCATTTATTACGCATTCAGTGGATATGTTGGCTATGATTTGCTGCTGTACGCCTTCCCTTATGTGAAGACGAAGAGTAAGAAGAGGCTGCTTCTTATAACGACTCTCGCTAATGCCACTACGATCCTTTATTATGTCATGAGCTGTCTGATTAGCTCGACGATGTTTAGTTTGCAGCAGCTGAAGGTTATTCCTGAACCTATTGTTTTCATACTGAAGTATTACCACCTTGAGGTGCTGCAAAGCTTGGATATCTTGTTTCTGATATTCTATGTGTTTGTCGTCTCGGACACCGCATATATCTATTTCTTCCTGTCGGCCAAAGCCTTCGTTCATCTTCGCAGTCAAGGATTGGGCAAACATCGGATATGGGTCTGGATTATGGTTGGGTTAGCCTTTATCGGCAGCCTCTTCTTCAAGAAACGAGGTTCAATTATGACATTCTCTGATATGCAGGATATAGGCTCCGTGATTATGATTGTGGCTGTGCCTGCCGTCCTTCTTATCATTTCCGGACTCCGCGGCGCGGGGAGGAGCAGAGCATGAAGAGAGGAATTGCAGTGCTGCTGATGTGTCTGCTGCTCACCGGGTGCTGGGATCAGTTAAGGCTTAAAGAACAGCTGTTTGTCGACATTGTCGGTATTGACTACGAGGGGGACAGCAAGAAACTGAAGGTTGGCTATGTCATCTCAGCGCTTAGGGAAGCCAGTCAAGGTGGCGGCAAGCCGTCCAGTTTATATATTGAAGAGCAGGGAGATAGTTTATATGATTCTGTACTTAAAACAAATAAGCACACACCTGGCATTTTAACGGTTCAGGAAACCAGGCTTTATCTCATCACTCCCCGCTTTGCCAAAGATAAGCCGCTTACTTACTTGAATTCCGCCGGACAATTCATATCCAATCCGCTGTATGCCAATCTTGCGTTGTATGATGGCGATCTCACCCTGCTGCTGTCCAAGAAGAAAGTAGAGGAACACACTGTTTCGGAATTTATAAATGGCTTATTGGCAGACGAGATCACGCGGGGGAATATTCCTTCTAACAAGCTGCTACGGTATATACTTGGGGGCACGGATTTTATTAGCGATTTCGGCCTCAATCGGTTTGTGCCGGATAAGGATGGGGCTCGTCTTGCAGGTACCGCCTTGTTTCGAGACGGGAAGTACACCGGTATCAACCTGGATAATGATGAGACCCAAATAGCCTGCTTGATGGCTGGAACCCCTGGCAAGACTCAGGCTATCCATAGTAAAATCGACAGCGGAATATACACCATTCGGATAAGGACTGCCAAGAGCGGTATCCATACCATCTATAACGATAAAGGAATTCAAGAAATGGATATTTCCCTCAAGCTGGTTGTTAAGCTAATTGAGGACGGACCTTCGATGAAGAGTCACTCGAATCAATTGCTGAAGGAGAGGGAGAAGGCAATCACAGCAGATCTAACGAAGGAAGCAGAGAACGTTATCGCAACGCTGCAGAAGGCGAACTGCGATTATTTTCAGCTGGCACATGTGCTTGCGGCCTATCATCCAAAGCTGTATAAAGGGATGAATTGGCGCGAGGAGTATCCGAAGCTGAAGATTAAACCGAAGATCAAGGTTACGATATTGAATACGGGCGTTCTGGACTGACATAACTGAAGTCTGCGGCTGATTCATGCTGCGGGCTTCTTTTTTGTTTGATGGACTGCTGAATATCTTATGGCTGCGCGATTCCTTTGCCTGCTCATGTGAGCGGCGGGGATTTTTTTCTTTACGAAGAGCCACTTGCCAGAGAGATGTGCTAAATTAATAGAAATATTTATGAAAAGGGGATGAGCGTGTATGGAGAGAGAGCAAGGTGGCACGCAGGATGGAAATCGGGAGCGGCATGAGTTGAACCGTATCTTGCGGGAGCTTGGCCATGAGGAGCTGGTGACGCAGCTGGCGGAGGGGCTGTCCGGTGCGGATTTCAATACGCTGATGCTTGAGGTGTTCCGCCGGCGTGCGGTAGATAAACAGCCAAGCGGGCTGCTGCGCAGCTATCGGGAGAACCGTTTCGTGAAGCCGGCGGCGGTAGATCCGCTTGCGCTCAAGCAGCTGGAGCTGGATTTGCTCCTAATTGCGCGGGAGCGGGGGTATGCGCCGGTGCAGCTGTCGCCGGTTGCGCCGATTGGTTCCTGTTCAGTCGTGGCACCTGCGGACCAGAACAAAATCATCTCCGCTCTACGCGGCACCGAAGTCGTCGGCGATATGACCAACCTGCTCGCTCTGCATATTGCCGACGGTGTGCAGTCTGGCGCGCTCAGCAATCATCCTGATCCGGTCAGGTTGTGCACGACCCATCGCCTTGTGCGGGCACAGAAATTCCCGGATTTACCGGGATATTTATCGCATTTCTCTGCGTACGCAATGGTGACGGCGGGCAGGGACCGCGGCTCGTATACGTTTGAGAAAGAGGCGGTGCGTGAGCACATTGCGATGTACCGGGACATGTTCAGCAGGCAGTTCAGAGGGACTGGCATTGAGGTGCTCATTAGCGGACGCGGCGGCTACACCGACGGCGAGGGCTTGATCGCGCGGACCGTCCAGCACCTTCACGAACATGCGCCGGAGCTAGTCGTGACGGTAGTCCCGCCGAAGGACAACGCGTATTACCTCGGCCTGCAGTTCACTATCAAGACTTCAATCGACGGACGCGAGCACTTCATTGGCGACGGCGGCTTCGTCGACTGGACTCAGCAGTTGCTTGGCAGCAAGAAAGAGCGCATGCTCATCAGCGCAATCGGATTGGATCGGCTGTTGATGTAGGAAGGGCTGGAAGAGGAGAACGAGCTGCTATCCGCATCGCTGTCCGTTGTTGTAGAAAAACAAGCTTATAGTTCTGGGGCCATGGTAAAATAGGCATATCATTTTTGGCGAAAATGACCAACGACTTCAGGGAGGCTAACTTATGGGCGTTTCGGCAGCGATGATTGTGAAGGATGGGGAGAGGTGCATTGAGCGAGCGATTAGATCCGTACTTCCGGCTGTGGACGAATTTGTTATTCTCGATACGGGCTCCACGGACCGCACTATAGAGATTATCGAGAAGCTAGCTAGTGAAGATGAGAAAATTAAGCTTTCTCATTATGTATGGAGCAATGATTTCTCCGCGGCCCGGAACGAATCGCTTTCTAAGGTTTCGTATGATTGGGTGTTTGTTGTCGATGCGGATGATGAATTGCCGGCACAGTATCAGCCTCGAATTCGCGAGTACACGGAACAGATGGACCTTGATGGTCAGCAGGCAGCACTGTATATCATCTACGATAACACGGTTGGCGGCAAGATCACTTCTTCTTATGATAATGCCTATATTCGTATTTTTCCCTCGCGGTTAAGGTATAAAGATATGATTCACGAGGTATTGGACCTCGACAGCCATTCGATTGCTGTCCGGAAGTCGGACATCCATCTTCTCCATGACGGGTACGATCATAATGTTGTGGATACGTGGGAGAAGCGCAGAAGAAATTTGCACCTGCTGCAGCAAAATTTGAAGAAGGACCAAGACAACGCTCGTCTATGGATGCAGCTCGGTCGAGAGATGAAAGAGCTCGATCCTGTGAAGGCTAAGAGGTATCTGGAAATTGCCGAGTCGAAGACGAATGATCCACGGTTGATGAAGTGGATCAATGAGTCTCGTCAAGGTCTGTAGAGGGCAGAGTTGCTGGAGTTGAGAGAGCACAATGGGTCACTCAGCACGTTGGCAGAAGCTGAGAGAACAAATACGTGCTCTCAGCATCCGAAACGCGCAAAATGTTGGCTGAGAGAACACATATGATCTCTCGGCGTCGCGGCCTCGAGTAACCGGCTTGTAGTGGGAGCTGAGCGAGGAAAAAGCCTCTCTCAGCAGGCGGAGTGGGCGATCAGAGCAAAAGTTACTGGACTGAGAAGCCAGTATATCAAAAAAGGGACGAAGCCGCGGCGGCTTCGTCCCTTTCGATTTATGCTTTTGCAGCGGAAGCGAGTGGACCGAACGCACTGCGGTGGGCTTCGATGATTTCGTCTTCCCAAGTCTCGTTGTCGGAGTTCGGGATGCGGCCGCTTTGCTTCATCACTTCGAATACTTCGCGCATGCCTTCTTCAAGCGAGATCGTCGGCACGAATTCAGGAACATCGCGCATCAAGCGCTCCGAGCTGTAATACACGTTATGCGCAAAAATCTCGCTGCAAATGCCGAAACGTCCGGCATCGATCGAGTTCAGCGTATCTAGCGATACACCAACAAGCTCGACTTCTCTGCCCAGCAGCTTCATCGCCAGCTTATGCTGCTGTTCCCATGTCGTGAAGCCACGCGGAACGACGTTGTATGTTTGGCCGATGCAGTGTGCTTTGCCAAGAACGCCAGCGAACGCTTTTGCCGCATCGTCTACATGCATGAACGAGTGGAGCGCTTTGCCATCGCCGCAGATGAGCAGCGGCTTGCCCTTCAGAATACGGTCGATCCAAGTGAAATCCCAAGCCACTTGGCGCAGGATGCCGCTTTGCGGACCATATGTAGTCGATGGCTTCAGAATCGTCACAGGGAAGCCTTCGCGGTAGTGCGCTTCGAGCAATAGCTGATCCGCTTGCGCTTTGCCGCGGCCGTAACCGCTGATCGGACGAAGCGGGTGATCCTCCGTCACGGGCATCCAGTCGTAATCGACGCCATACGTACACACGGTGGAGCATTGAACAAAATGCTTCACTCCACGGAACGCGCGCAAGCTGCTCGCAGCATCTTCCTTGTCGAAGCTGATCATATCTATCGCTGCATCGAACTGCTCTTGCTGCATCGTTTGTTCAAATGTATCGCGATCCTTGCGATCTCCATTGATAACGCGAACACCCGCAGGCAGGTCGCTGGTGCTTTGACCGCGGTTATAACAAGTGACTTCATGGCCCTGAGCCACCAGAAGACGAACAATGCTAGTACTAATGTTGCCGGTACCGCCAAGAATAACAACTCTCATGCGTTAACATCCTCACTCTCTCGCGCAAAGTCTATAACTTACAGGCAAATAGAAAAACCTCCTGCCTATAGTAACACAGGAGGCCTCGCGTTTGTTAACCCGAGAGAAGTTCACCATATTTCACTAAAAATTATTCGTTTACGCGTGTCGCAGCAAGGTCTCTGATAGTCCGAAGCTCAGCAGACCGCTGCTCGAGTGTGCTCAGCAGCAGGTCGACGTTCGTGATCACTGCCTGCAGTTCCTCTGCTTTCGTGACACCAGCCAGCAGCTCGGCAGGCGCTGCCGACAGAGCTGGCAACGTGCCAAGCAGCTGCTGCAGCTCGCCGAGCAAACTCGCACCGCTCGCACTCACGCCACCGGCAGCGTCTGCACTCGCACTGCCCGCACTCAAACTGCCCACACTCATGCCGCTCAGCGCTACACCGCTCACACCAGCACCGCTCGCCGTGCCGCCTCCTACAACGCCTGCCGCGCCAGCAACCGCTTCACGCTCCGCCGCCGCGCCTGCCGCCGCTTCGCGCTCCGCGGCCTCCGCCGCGAGCCGCGCTTTCTCGGCCTTCGCCGCGGCGGCGCGCTCTGCCTGCTCCGCTTTCAGCTCCGCGGCCCGCTCGCGTTCCGCTTTATTTTGCTGCACGGTTGACCACGTTTGCAGCAGCTCGTACCCGCTCTTGTACAGCAGCTTGTCCTTCGTGCCCGAGGAAATCTCCTTGTCCTTGAACAGCTTCGCGATCTTCTTCACATCACTGACAGGCAGCGCGTCGCGCGCAATGATGAGCGCGAGCGGGTCGCGATGCTCGAACGGCAAATCTTTAATGGGCAGCAGCTGATCCTCGGTCAGCTTGCCCTCGCGGATTTCCGTGCCGCTGACGATCAGCTTCCGCACGCCGTTCCCGAACTTCAGCAGCTCGCACTTGTTCTTAATATAGCTCTCCGGCTTGCCGAGCTTATTCGCGAGATACTTGATCGAGCTGTTGAACTTCGATTCATGCATCAGCTTATGGAACGCTTCCGCTTCCTCAATCGGCGAGAAGCCTTCTCGCGTCAAGTTCTCCGCGATTTGCTCCAAATAAATTTCCATCTCATCGGTCGCACTCGACACGATGCATGGCATTGACGGCTTGCCGAGCATCTGGCTCGCTTTGTAGCGTCGGTTGCCGTAGATGATTTTATAGCGTCCGCCAGCTGTCGTCCGTACTTTAATGGGCGAGAGCAAGCCAATCTCTTCGATGCTCTTCGCGAGCTCCTGCAGCGCTTCCTCATCGAACTGGTAACGCGGCTGGTCCTCGTCCTCATCAATTAAATGGATTGGGATTTGAATAATATCCATATCATTCTCCTATCATTGCACATCTTTAAGAGTCGCAATCTCTTAGTTTTTATGGTTTTTCGCTTTATCTGTGCTAGTCAACCGTATTATATACCAGGATGCTTTTTGTGGAAATAATACCGATGATGTCGCTTTCTTGAAATTGGTAAATCAACTGGAATGTGATACCATAAGGACATTTACTTCGATTATAACGCTTTCATCGATCAGAGGAGGGACTTATCAATGTCTTATTTGTCCATTAGTACGTGGAGTTTGCATCGCCTGCTCGGCCCGTTGCGCTTTACAGCTTGGAACGCGGAGACGAAGCAGCATGAGCCGCAAGTCACAGAACAGCCGCAGGTGCTGACACTGCTCGAGCTGCCGGCTGAGCTGGCACGTAGAGGGTACCAGGCTGCTGAAGTATGCCATTTTCATTTTCCATCGGTAGAGCCGGCGTACTTGCAGCAGTTGAAGGAATCATTCCAGTCGGCAGGCATTAAGTTCGATACGCTCCTGCTCGATTACGGCGATCTGACGACAGCGGACGAAGAGCGCCGCGAAGCGGACATTCGCTACATGCAGCAGTGGATCGATATCGCGTCGCTTGCAGGCGCGAAGCAAATCCGCATCGTTGCGGGCGAAGCTGCGCCGGATAACATCGAAGCGCTTCGTCTATCGGCAGAGTGCCTCAACCGACTCAGCCAATACTCGCAGGAGCATGGCAAGAACGTTCGCATCATCTCAGAGAACTTCAAGGCGCTCACGTCGACTGGTTCATCCAGCGTGAAGCTGCTTGAACTCGTGGGCGACAATGCAGACTTCATCACCGACTTCGGCAACTTCAAGCTCCCGAACAAATACGATGAGTTTCCGCTTACGCTGCCGAGCAGCGTGTCCGTACATGCCAAAGCGCAATACGACGACCAGGGCTATCCGGATCAAGAGGAATTTATTAAATGCTTGAACACCGTCCGTGCCGCCGAGTTTAACGGCGCTATCGTACTCATCTATGACGGACCTGGCGATATGTGGGCCGGACTCGATCGCATTAAAGCCATCGTTGCCGACTATCTATAACATAGTAGGAGGTGGCAGAGAATGTCATCATCATCAGCTATTGCCGCAGAGACGCGGATTGGACTCGTGCAATTGCGGGTAAGTAACTTAAAAGAGTCGATCCGCTTCTATAGCGAGATCGTCGGTCTTCAGCTCATTGAAGTGCAGCAGGAAGGAGTGGCCGCGCTGGGAGTCCCCGGTGCGGCTAAGCCGCTTCTTCAGCTGCGCGAAATTGCTGATGCGGTGCCGCGTCCACGCCGCTCTGGCGCGGGCTTGTATCATTTTGCGCTGCTCGTGCCGGATCGGAAGACGCTCGGCCTGTCGCTTCGCCATCTGAGGAGCACCGGCATTCACATCGGGCATTCAGATCATCTCGTCAGCGAGGCGCTCTACATCACCGATCCAGATAATAACGGCATCGAAATCTACTGCGACCGTCCGCGCGATACGTGGCAGTGGGATCAGCAGGGCCGCGTGCAGATGGGACTCGATCCGATCGACCAAGATGGCTTGCTAGCTGAAGCCGGCGACGCTTCTTGGAACGGACTGCCTGCGGTCACGACTGTTGGGCATATTCATCTGCATGTGACGGAGCTGCCGACGACAGAGCATTTCTACGTCGACGTGCTCGGCTTCGATATCGTCGCATCCATGAGTGATTCAGCGCTCTTCATCTCGGCAGGGGGCTACCATCATCACATCGGCCTTAACGTATGGGCTGGCGTTGGCGCACCGCTGACACCGGCGAATGCGCCGGGCCTTGATTATTACCAAATCGTTCTGCCCTCCGAAGCGGCTCAAATGGCCGTTTTTGCACGTTTACAGGCTGCAAGCGTTCCGCTCCGCACCGAGGGCGGCACGATTATTACGCATGATCCATCAGGCATCGAGGTTCATATTGGCATATAGCAGTTGTGTGTAATTGATCACTCTCCATTAGATATTTTTTCTTAAATAACGTGATGCAGGCTAGTTTCTTAGGGAATTGGCTTGCAGACCGTTGTGTGAAAATATGCAAATGCTGGATAATTGAGAGGGGCGATTTAGTTGGGCAGTGGTCGGGGCCTGTTAACGACGTATATCCGGGCAAAATGGTACATTTATGCATCGGGTATTACGTTTACTATCGCAGCGAACTTATTTCAATCGTATTATCCGAAGGTGCTGGGGAACTTCACAGATGAGCTGCAGAAGGGTGGACTGACGAAAGATACGGTCCTGCATTCGAGTCTCGTGCTGCTCTTGATCGGCGTCGCTTACGGCATTCTTGGCGGCATCGGGCAGTTCCACATTATGTACGTCGGTAGGGTGTTTGAGAAGTTTACACGGCAAAGGCTGTTCAGACATTTCACAAGGCTTGGCGAGCAGTTCTATTCCAAGAATGGGGTCGGCAAGCTGCTGAGCTATGTGATGAACGATGTCACGACCGTTCGCGAATCCATCTCCATGGGTGTTAACCAGACTGCGAACGCTGTGATGCTGATCGTCTCGGTTATTGCGATGATGCTGATCAGCGACATTCCTTGGTACCTGATTCTGATCTGTATATCGCCGCTGCTTTTCATTCCATGGATTGTCGTTCGCTTTGGGCCAACGATTCGCAAGCGTTCGCTCGATGTGCAGGAGTCGCTTGGCGCCATGACCGAATCGGCGGAGGAGCAATTCGGCGGTATTCGTGTCACGAAGAAGTTTGCCGTCGAAGATATTATGAATGGCAGATTCGGCCGCACCGTTGACCGGATCAAAGACAATCAGCTGAAGCTTGTGCGCGTCTCCTCCTTCTTTCAAGCTCTTATTCCGTTTCTTGGCGCATTATCGTTAGTTGTGACGCTTGCCTTCGGCGGTTATCTGGCACTGTCAGGGCGTCTCTCACTCGGTAACTTCGTTGCGCTGACGCTTTATGTTCGGATGATGGTTAACCCTTTGCAGCAGATCGGCAACGTCATCAATACGATACAGCGCTCCCGGGCGTCGCTTGAGCGGCTGAATGACTTGCTGGCAAAGCAACCGGAAATTATCGAGAAAGAACTTGCGGCGGACATCGATTGGAACAAAGCCGTACTTACTGTGAATGACCTATCCTTCACATATCCAGAATCACCAGAGGAAGCTCTGCGGCACATTTCGCTTCGCCTCGAACCGGGCAAGACGCTTGGAATCGTAGGAAGAACGGGCTCTGGCAAAACAACGCTCGTGAAGCTGCTGCTGCGCGTCTATGATCCTCCTGCTGGAGCAGTCGAAATCGGCGGCAGCGATTTGCAAGATATTTCGCTCGAAAGCTTGCGCGCCGGCATCGCTTACGTGCCGCAGGACGGCTTCCTGTTCAGCACGACGATCCGAGACAACATTGCATTCTATCGTCGCAGCGCAGACCTGTCACTCGTGGAGAAGGCAGCACGCGAGGCGCAAATTCACGACAGCATCATAGGCTTCCCCGATGGCTTCGAGACGAAGCTTGGCGAGCGCGGCGTAACGCTATCCGGTGGTCAGCGGCAGCGAACGGCGTTAGCGAGAGGGATGATGATGGAAGCGCCGATTCTTATTCTCGACGATAGCGTAAGCGCGGTAGACGCTGTCACGGAAACGGTCATCATTGATACGATCCGTCGGCAGCGCGAGGGCAAGACGACCATTATTATTGCGCACCGGATCAGTGCATTGAAGCATGCAGACGAGATCATTGTGCTCGATGAAGGGCGAATTGTGCAGCGCGGCACGCACGAGACACTGCTTGCGCATGAGGGCATCTACGCGATGCTTCATGCCATTCAGGAGGAGGGAAGCAGCGTTGGCTAAAACAGCGGACTTCAATGCGAGCAACAAAATCGCTTACAAAGGGCTCATGTCCTACGCCAAGCCGCACACGAAGACGTTCCTCGCGGTGTTCGGCTGTATCGTGGTCGCAATTGCGGCAGATCTGCTGCAGCCTTACTTAGTGAAGGTGGCCATCGATGATCATTTGATGAGGGGCGATAAGAGCGCGAGCACGCTGCTTCTCATTGCCGGCATCTATTTGCTCTTGTCGGTGTGCGGATTTGTCTTTACCTATTTGCAAAATAATTTTCTTCAAGAAGCGGGCCAAAGCATCGTTGCAGCGATTCGCAAACAGCTCTTCCGCCATATTTCGAAGCAATCGATGTCGTACTTTGACCGCGTGCCAAGCGGCAGCTTGATTACGCATGTGTCAAGCGATACGGAGTCGCTGAACCAGTTCTTCAGCCAAGTGCTCCTGAGCGTGCTGCGCGACGGGCTGACGCTTGTGTTCATTATCGTGCTGATGTTTCAGCTCGATGTTCGGCTAACGTTGTACTGCCTGATTTTGATTCCGATCATCGCACTTAATGCCATTTCATTCCGCTCCTACATGCGCACGACCTATCAGATCACCAGGACGAATCTATCGCGGCTCGTCGCGTTCGTAGCTGAGAACTTGTCTGGGATGCGTATCATCCAAGTGTTCCATCAGGAGAAGGAACAGCAACGGCAGTTCGATGAAGGTAATCAGCGGTACTTTAAATCGAATATGCGCGAGATTCGCACGAACGTGCTGTTCAACCGTTCCTTCGATATGCTCGGCAATTTGTCGGTCGCCTTCGTCACGTGGCTCGGCGGTAATGCGGTGCTCGGTCACTCGATTCCATTCGGCGTCCTGTTCGCGTTCATTACGTATATCCGCCAGTTCTTCCAGCCGATCAATAACATTACGCAGCAATGGAATACGCTCCAATCCGCACAGGTATCGATGAACCGGATCTGGTCTATTTTCGAGACGGTCCCAGAGGTGCAGGATGCCGATAAAGCGCGCGAGGTCGAAGCAACGAGTGTGAAAGGGAAGATTGATTTTGACGGTGTGAAGTTCGCTTACGGTGACGGGGCTCCGGTCATACACCACCTTGATCTCCACGTGCAGCCTGGTGAGATGATTGGAATAGTCGGTACGACAGGCGCGGGCAAAAGCTCGCTGATCAGCCTGCTTTGCCGCTTCTACGATGTGAAGCAAGGAAGCGTCTCAATCGACGGGACGAACGTTCGAGACATTCCGCAGCATACGCTCCACCGGCTGATCGGTCTTGTGCAGCAGGAGCCTTATCTGTACTCGGGCAGCATTATCGACAACGTCCGCATGTTCGATGAGACCATATCCGGTGAGCGTGTTATAGAGGCGTGCAAGATGGTAGGGGCCGATACACTCGTTATGCGGATGAAGGACGGGTATGATACGGTGTTATCGGAGCGGGGGAGCGGCTTGTCTGCGGGCGAGCGGCAGCTTATCTCGTTTGCCCGAATCATTGTATTCCAGCCGAAAATTCTCATTTTGGACGAAGCGACGGCGAATCTCGATTCCCACTCGGAGCAGCTCATTCAGCGGGCGCTTGCGGTCGTCTCCGAAGGGCGGACGACGCTCGTCATCGCGCACAGGTTGTCCACAATAATGGGAGCCGACCGTATTATTGTGATGCGGCAGGGCGAAATTGTTGAAGAAGGTACTCACCGTGAGCTGCTTGCGCTTGGCGGGTATTACGAGGAGCTATACCGGCATTCGCAAGGCGAGCATGAAGAGGTGCCTGCTTCGGAGGCATTGCCTGCTGTGGATATGGCGACAACTTCCTCAGGCTGCAGCTCACGGCGATAAACGAATTGCGAGAGGATTATCCACAGGTTATGCACGTACTGTGGATGGATTGTGTACAAAGTTGTGGATAAGGCCGAAATCATTCCCTTTAAGCAGCAGTCCCGTACACATAGACAACCCCATTTGAACTATGCGATAATGGGCTATTACTAAGACTGACTGTTTGAGGTGCAGATAATGGAACTATTCCTATTGCTGGCAGAGATCATGCTGGTCAATATTGTGCTTAGCGGTGATAATGCTGTCGTCATCGCATTGGCAAGCCGAAATTTGCCAGAGTCACATCGCAAGAAGGCTGTATGGTGGGGAGCGATGGCGGCTGTCGTTCTCCGAATTATTTTGACGGTGGTTGCCGTTTATTTGCTTAAATTGCCGTTCATTCAGGTTGCGGGCGCACTGCTCCTGTTCTGGGTTGCGATTCAACTGCTGAAGGATGACGGCGACAGCAAAAATATTGCAGGCGCGCAGTCCATCTGGAAGGCGATTCGCATTATCGTCATGGCTGACTTCGTCATGAGCCTCGACAATGTGCTTGCGATCGCATCCATTGCGAACAACAACATTTGGCTGATGGCACTCGGCGTTGCGCTCAGCATTCCCATTATCGTCTGGGGCAGTCAGCTCATTATGGCGCTGCTGCACAAGTTCCCGATTGTCGTCTTCATCGGCGCCGGCATTCTCGGCTACACCGCTGGAGAGATGCTCGAGGATAATGATACGCTCAAGAAGGTTCTGCATAACGCCGGTGAATGGGTAGACACACTATTCCCATTCATCTGCGGCCTGCTCGTTATGGGCATCGGCTACCTGCTGCAGCGCCGCGAACGTTCGCGCGTGCAGGAGGCTTAAAGAAGAGGAAAGGGTTCTTGCGAGGGGACCCTTTTTTGCTATTTGGAGGAGCCGCAAGCTAGCGGAACAATGAAGTAGACGCTGAGACGCGCCGAATTGTATACTTGGTTTAATTTTACATGGGAGCGAGTGATTCGCATGCAAATTCGTCAAATTGCTAGATCCGAGAGCAAGAAGGTACGGAAGGGATAATCGCTTCTGAGCTAGCATGAGCGGAGCTAGGCGAGGGCAGAGTCCCTTTCATGGATGGTCGCAAACCACGAATGGAGGGAAACCGAATGTCTTTTAGCTACTATGGTGCATTATGTACAGAGGTTTATGATCATACGAAGAAAGTCGGTCAATCGATCGACGGAGATATCGAGTACTATCGTGAAAGGCTGCGTGACATCGAAGGCGGGCGCATACTGGAAGCGATGGTCGGGTCGGGGCGTGTTATCATTCCGCTGTTGGAAGCGGGATTCCAAGTAGACGGAGTAGATGCTTCATCGGATATGCTGGCCTCCTGTCGGCAGCGCTGCGATGAGCGAGGGCTCACCCCCGAGTTGTTTCAGGCGGAATTGCAGGAGCTCGAGCTGCCTCATCTCTATGATGCGATAATCGTACCAGCTGGCTCGTTCCTGCTCATTGAAGATCGGGAGCAGTCGATTGAGGCGCTGAAGCGGTTCTATAACCATTTGAAGCCAGGCGGCCGATTGCTGCTGGATTTGGAATTGCCTGACGCTAACTTTGAGCAGAGCCATTTTGCAGGGACCGCGGTGTTCCATATGCCGAATGGCGATCTTATTACCCTTGAAGGCAAGCTGGTTGAGACGAGCTTCCTCCACCAATACAAAGTGTCGCTGCTTAAGTATGAGAAGTGGCGAAATGGCATGTTGATCCAGACAGAGCTTCAGCGTTTCGCTCTGCGGTGGTACGGGGTGCATGAATTCAAGCATGTGCTGGAGAGCTGCGGCTTTACGGATATCGTGGTTTCCGCAGACTTCGAGTACGGCAAGGCGCTGACAAACGACAAGCAACCGATCACATTTGAGGCAGTACGTTCATAAAGAATAGGGGTATTCCGCCACAAGTATCGTAGACGATGCTTGTGGGGATGCCCCTTTTTTTATTAAAACATTGGGCTAAGATCCGGAATAAGCGTAAACTCCGGCGGCGAATAACGCTGGTCTTGCACAAGGTTGCCGAACTCATCGATTCCGAAGACCGATATCATGACATTGTCCGTTGCAGGCATAAGAACGTTGTATTGAACTTCATAAGCGACATTGCCGCTAATGAAGTAAGTCGTAATTTCAGTTTCATTAGGCGCGAGCGTGAAAGACTCAGCGTAAGCAGGAACGAAGCTTGATGAGTCAACAGAGGCGAAGACGAGGATGACGACTGTCGCGGTGTCTTCCAAGCTTTCATTCTTCATGCTGACGACGATGTTAGACGATGCTGTGCCGAAATCTCTAGTGTTGGTCACAATTCCAGTAGTAAATGGCATTTTTCGCGGGCACCTCCTTCCTTTAATTACCAGTATATGAGGAGGGATATGGTTGTCCTGTGCAGATGCAACTTTAATCTATTAAATTTTGCGAGAACCATCATTTGAGCTGCTAAAATGTTATGCTAGTTAACTAAAGGAAAGCAAATGGAGAAGAGGGCAGCGCAGTGAATATTTCCGAATTGCAGCAATATGTGCAAAGTTTCAGTGAGGCGAAGGGCTTTGACAAGAGTACAATCGAGCAGCGGATGCTGTTTCTGATGACCGAGGTCGGTGAGCTATCCAAGGAAGTGCTCTCGGTTTCCTACCATCCTGAACGGGAACAGAGCGAGAACCTCGGCCACGAGATGTTCGACATCGTCTGGAACCTGATGGATCTGGCGAATAAGCTCGGCATCGATTTGAATCAAGCGTTCGAAGCGAAGATGGCGATTAATGATAAGCGTAGCTGGGGGAAATGAAGTTCAGAAAATGTACCCTAATCCGGCCTAACTTCAATAATAGCGATAAGGGAATTCCAAGGTCATCGTAAATGATGGCTGAGGAGTTCCCTTTTTCAATGTTCATTACGAATTATTAACAAACCTCTGATGTTCTGAAAATAGTAAATTGTTACTATTTTTCGAAGTGAGCATAATGGAGGAGATTACCATTATTAAAGCTTTAAGCATGATAAGAACAGCCTTTGCCGTTCGCGACATTGGCTGTTTTTTTATTGCGGGAAGGCGGAGAAATGTTGAAACATTTTCCCAAATAAAGCGTCCAATGGATACAGGAAAAGAGATCGTTTGAAGGGGTGGCGGCAATGTGGATGAAGTCGCGTAAATGGGCGTTTCTGCTAGGTGTCGGCTTATTCGCAGTATTGTTGATTGCTGGAATACTACTCACTACTGGTGAACGATTCACCGCATATGCGCCAGCGAAGCAGACATCCCATGAGATAGCGCCGGTCACCACAACCCCAATTGAAACAGATACATCAGATCCTCCTGCTGTTTCGGAGACGGCTGCCGTGATTCAAGCCTTTCACACCGATTCAGTGGAGAAGCAGGTGCTATGGCAGGACGGAAAACGGGCTCTTTTCGTGCAAAATGGGCAGCTCATCTATGGTTCGGGCACGGAGGCAGCGGCTGAACAATCTCTCTACACGTGGAAGGCTCCTCTCTCCTCGCAAGCATGGCTGAATGGAGAGTATTTGCTTATTGGCACGCAGCTCATTAGTGAAAATGGCGAGGGTGACGGGTATCGTGGCTCGTGGCTCATTATTCGTATTTCAGATAACCCAGCTTTGCTCGGTGAGCAGAAGATGTTCTTCGGGCCGGACGACCTCTTGTCCACGGGACTCGCGAAGGAGCCAAGTCTCTTCTTCGTGCAATGGCGCAATGCAGAGACGGTTGAAGAGTTCGTGCTTGACCCTTCTCAGAAGCAGTGGAAGAAGGTAGAAGGCGGGGGGATAGACCTTTCGTCAGGAGCGATGTCGCGCACCGCCGCCGTCCCTTATCAGCTGGCGGAACCGAAAGTCATTCCGCTTGCCGACGAATCGACGGTCTATGTATATACCGAAGCATCGGGCATCCTTGTCTATTACACCAAGCCTTATTCCATGGTAAGACGCTATGATGGCTATCGTCTGCTGGACGCGAAGCTTATGCCTTTTCTGGATGGTAGAACGTCGCAAGTTATTGGACTCCTGCAAGATCAATCCGGCAAAGAGTGGATGTCTTTCCTTAGTAATGATCCGCGGCTCATGCAGCCGGACGGGCGGGTATGGAATGGCGAGTGGCAAGCGTTGAACGAATGGACGTTCACGCGCGCGTCAGCCGATCGGCTGGAACTGCTTCAATATGAGGAAGGAAGCGGAATATCTGCGCATCCACCGAGTTATCGGCAATTCACAACCGCTGGGGCCAAGCTCGTGTCCGCGCAGGGCTCGTTGCTAACGTATGAAGCAGCTGGAAAGAAGCGATTAATAGACTGGCGTGATTTGATCCATACAACGGGGGCGCCACAGGAGCGAGTATGGGCTTCGCCTTTGCAGGACAGTGTTGATTTTGCAGTGAAGCAGGAGACACGATCGCCATGGGATGCGGAGCTTGCGAGCCATAAGATTGTTGCGAGGAAGCTGGAGGAGTGGAATACGAATGCTCCGGTTCCGGATGATCTACTCGAAGCTCTTGATCAAGTGAACCGTGACGGGGACTACGGCGCCGCCAAAACGTTTCGCAAGTTTGGCTCGGACTGGTATGTGCTCATCGATCGCAAGTTCTACGCCTATCAAGATGGGCAAATGAATCTGCTCGGTGAGATGCCGATTACACTTACGGTTGAAATTGGAGAAGCTGCAGGCGCGGTTGGTGTCAGAGATTACATTCGTCTGGAGGACGGCTGGATCGTTGCAGATACGGAAGCGTCTCGGGTGGTGAAGCTGAACGATCAGCTTCAGGTGGCAGCGGAGCTCGAAGTTCCGCACCCTAATGCGTTAACGCTGCGGGGGAGTAAGCTGCAAGTGACTTCCTATGCGCAAACGATCGTGACGGATACGACGTTGAAGCAAGGCCGCGCCATTTCGCAATCCTTCCAAGCCGCACCTAAGAAAGAGCAGGAGGAGCGGGAATTTTGGCCGGAGGAATGGTACCGGGACACGAAGAGCGGGCTGACGTGGTACTACATGAACGGATTTCTGTATCAGTATGAGGAGCGGCAGCATCGATATCGCAGCTTCTACCTAGGTGTTAATGAAAATGCGAGAGCGCATGTCCACATTATTCCTTATCAAGGAGAGGTGAATGTGCTCCTTGACCATCGGTTGGAGCGGTTTGACCGGCATGGCAAATGGCTCGGCACATTGCCATTCCCGCGTGGCAACCCAGACGGCATTTATGATCGGACGCCGCAGGGCGAGAACTCGCTCGTTATGGATGAAGCTTCTGGCAGCCTGTACCTGGTGCAAGGCTATCGAATTCTGCGGATTGATCTGAACGAGCATGAGGTGGAAATGATGTTCGGGCAGAATTATTCGGATATCGGCAAGCTTACGCTATACAATGGAGTGCTGTATCTGGTTCTGCACAGCAATCAAGATGACTTCCACAGCCATCTGCAAGAGGGGGATGCCGCTACGACGAATATGAATACAGAAATCGTCGCGATTGATCCGGCGAAGCATGACGTAAAGCGATATACCGTGGAGGGATACTACGATGCAGTCCGAGTCGGCAGCGGCGCGGAGTCCGAGATTCATCTGGATTTGATTCAATATGTAGCGTCAAATTGATCACAAAAGCGTTAAGTTGGTTCTTTATCATTAGCTTGAAATTAACCAAAATAGCCAAAGAAGTCCAGCAAACCAGTTACGTTCGTTGAACTCTAGAGTGTAATCTCCTCTCCCTGAGGGGAAAATGCCTGTTTTCGCTGACAATGCTTCTGAGAGAACACCTATGCACTCTCAGCTTCGCCAACCGCTGATTTCGGCTGTTACCTTATCTGAGAGTGCTGAATCTGTACTCTCAGAGCTTCACTCCACCGATTTTCATGCTGAGAGAACGTATATGCTCTCTCAGCTTCACCAAGCTGCCGAATTCGGCTATTTCCTCATCTGAGAGTGCTGAATTTGTACTCTCAGAGCTTCCATCCACCGATTTTCGTGTTGAGAGAACGCATACGTTCTCTCAAACTCGGAGGAATGAACGATACCAGCCAGCTACCAGCGTTTATTCTCCCACTCCCGCCCACACTCTTCACGGAACCGCTGCACCCATTGCTCGGCGACATCATCAGCCAGCTTATCGAATGCTGGCGGTGCGATCTGCACATGTTCCGCCGGAATGTCCAGAAACTCCAACACTCGCTTGACCGTTCCCTCATAGTCCTGAATAAAGTCCTCGTATACGATCGTCAGCGGCATAATCTTTGATTCTGTGAGAAAGTCCTCAATCGCCGCTTCGAGCATCACGCTTTGCAAGGTTAAATTGTTAATCGCATCAAAGTTATACTGGTCCGCGATATCATGCTCCCGCGGCTTCTCGCCGAAGTTGCGATGCCATTCACCTGATACAATCGCACGCCACCAAGAGACGGCCAGTCTGACTTTGTTGCGGCGCGTCATATAAATATGCTTGGAGCAGTTCGGGAAGGCGGCACTCCACACTTCAGCGCGAGATGCATCCCCAGGGAGCTCGAACAAGCTGCGGAACGCGTCAATCCATTGCTGTTCAAAGCCAACTTTAATCCCGAAGACTCCGTTCGGAGTCGTGCCGTGCTGCCACTTCTGTTCCATATCCTCGCGCGTCACGGTTAAAGGGTCATTGTGCTCAAAATGAAGCCATTCGGCTGGATTGCCGGCCACCCCGGTCGAGGCGAGCGCTTCACTCAGCAATGTGCTTCCGGTCCGTTGCGAAAACCAAATGGTATAGCTTAATTTAGGCTGTGTCATAGGGGAGCTCTCCTTATTCTCTTGCTTTGTTAATTGTTGATGTGGTTTATGATAACGAGTTGAAAGGCTCGATTGTATGTAAGAAACGGTTTAGGACTGTTTTCTGCACAAAAAAACCACATTAGAAGTGAATCCAATGTGGTTCGATGTGGTTCGCATAACGAAGTATTCTATTTTACCTTCGCATAAACGATTTTCTTAATGCTATCGCAGGAAAGGAAGAACTGTTCAGTGAGCTGATCAACAGTAGCGCCCCCAGCAAACTTTTGACGAATCTCCATATTTCTTTGCTGGATATAGGCTCGGCTGCCAGAGTTCGCTCCCCAACCTTTGCGCAACCCTTCAGATTTAGGGATATAAACCATGACGCCATTCATATATTTCTGAACTTCCCTCAGTAATTCATCCGGTAAAATATCAGCGTTAACGTATTTCATGATCACTCTACCCCTTAAAGTTTAGTCATTTTAAGGAAGCAAAGTCTCATCATAAACGGATTCACCAATATAGGAATGAGACGGTCTTAAAGCTATAGCTCTATACAAACAACCGCCGTTGTTTATAATGTAGACTTTGCATAGAGCTTCTTCTCTTTGTCATCCAGCATAATTGGACCTCCTTCACAGCGTCATCCAGACTGCCCATCTCATCTCTAATGTTTCGCGAGCCACTCCAGCATCACGCGAAAGACGTCCTCGCGATTTAATTCGTTGTGCAGCTCGTGCTTGTAACCCGGCCATTCCTTGAACGTGCAGAGCGGCCCGACTGATTCGGCGAACTGCCTGCTGGCAAGGATGGAGGTAACTTTATCGTTGCCGCCGTGCATGAGCAGGAGCGGCACCTTCCATTCGGACGCGTGCTTCAGCGCCCACAAACCGGCGGTCTGCACACTGAAGAAGAATCTCGCGGTAATCGAACCGTGACCGAGCGGATCTTCCTGGTACCGCTTGATCATGACCGGATCACTTGTCAGGTGATCGCCTTTCATCGGGCGGTCCGTCGTATACGAGGGGAAGAGCCGTTGGACAATCCGCGCAGCGATCACCTGCAGCGGCGGCGGATTGAAGGCGAGCCTCAGCCACGGTCCGGTAACGATTGCCCCTGCAATAGCTGGCTTCCGCCGCAAAACATAATTGATCGCCACATTGCCACCCATACTGTGTGCGTATATATAAATCGGCAGGTCGGGATACCGCCGCCGCGCTTCGGCGAGCATAGCGTCGACGCCGTCCAGCAGTGCATCATATGAAGTCGTATGCCCGCGCTTGCCTTCCGTTCGGCCGTGACCGCATTGGTCGAAGCCAAAGGAGGCATAGCCGTCCTCCGTAAACATTTTCGCAACATGCGTATATCTTCCAAGATGCTCCCCCATGCCGTGCACGATGGCAATGACACCTTTTGCCGGCACATCGCTGGACTCCCGCCATTCGGCTGCAAACCGCCGCGAACCATCCTCGCATACGAGCTCAAAGCTGCGCTCATTCATCTCGGTGCACCTCCTAAGCTTATAGCTACTCTTACAAGCAAACTTTACCATACTGGAGCGCGATTTGAAATTGACAACCGAACCAGCTTCTCCAAAAAGAAGGAGATTCAGCCCTAAGGGATGAAATGATTAATGGAAGCGTTTCAAATTATGCAGCAAGCATGCTCGGAAAGGTGAGTGTTATGCAAAAAACGAAGATCGGCATCATCGGTTGCGGAATGATCAGCGACATATACTTGGAGAATTGTACGAAGACGTTCGAAATTCTGGAGGTGGCGGCTGTTGCCGACCTGAACGTCGAGATGGCGCGCAAACGCGCGGAGCAGTATGGAATTCCAAAAGCATGCTCCGTCGAAGAGCTGCTCGCTGACCCGGAGATCGAAATCGTCATTAACTTAACATCCCCGCAGGTTCATACGGAAGTAAACCTGCAGATTCTTCATGCCGGCAAGCATGTGTATGCGGAGAAACCTTTTGCCTTCACAAGAGAGGATGCAGACCGGGTTCTTGACCTAGCACGGGAAAAAGGTCTTCGCGTCGGCATCGCGCCCGATACCTTCCTCGGTGGCGGGCTGCAGACGGCGCGCAAAATAATCGATGACGGTTGGATCGGCAAGCCTTACATGGCAAACGGTCTTATTCTGATGGGCAACGTATGGGATGGTATGCATCCGAATTTCCGCCAATATTTGCAGACGGGCTGGGACCCGCTGTTTGATATGTCCCCTTATTATTTAACGGCATTCGTTCATTTGCTCGGCCCGGTTCGCCGCGTCAGCGGTTCGGCAGGCTCGGTTCACAGCGAGTTCACAGTGAGCAACCCGCAGTCGCCGAGTTACGGCGAGACAGTGCCGGTGGGCGCGCCTATGCATGTGACGGCTACGCTTGATTTTGAGAACGGAGCGACGGCAAGCCTGCAAGTGGCAAAAGAAAGCTTCGGCTACACGCCGCGGCTGGAAATCTACGGTACTGAGGGCATCCTGCAAGTGAACGATCCGAATAGCTTCGACGGCGCAATTACATTGCAGCAACGTAACGGCACGGTCAAGGATTTCCCATACTCGCACGGCTTCGATAAGAACTCCCGAGGCATCGGCGTTGCGGATATGGCCTATGCAATTCGCTCCGGCAGAGCTCACCGAGCAAGCGGAGAGCTGTCGCGCCATGTGCTCGATGTGACAATTGGCATTCTGGAATCGTCGAAGACGGACAGACATATTGCCATTACGACGCGCTGCGAGCGGCCTGCTCCGCTGCCATTAGGACTTATTTATAACCAGCTTGACCAGTGAGGAACGAACCAGAACAAACTCTAACATAAAGAAACATATTCTAACGTCAAACCGCGTGAACTTGTTGTATACTGGAGATAGAAGCATCTGAGAGACTTCGCACCAGAAAGTTACAAAATATGGGGGTTATTTTACAATGAGTCAAGTACTCCGTGTTGGCCTAATTGGTTACGGCTTTGCCGGAAGCGTATTTCATGCACCAGTTGTAACAGCAGTTCCCGGCCTCGAGTTAGCCGCAGTTGTTGAACGTAAAGGCGAGAAATCCAAAGCGCGTTATCCATGGGTTAATGTCGTCAAAGATGTTCGCGATCTGTATGAAGATCCTTCGATTGACTTGATTATTGTGACGACGCCAAGCCCGGGTCATTTCACATTCGTGCGAGATGCGCTGCTTGCAGGCAAGCATGTTGTCGTGGAGAAGCCGTTCACGCCGACCGTTGCCGAAGCGGACGAGCTTATTGCGCTTGCGAAGCAGCAGGGCAAAGTCGTTAGCGTCTTCCATAACCGCCGCTACGACGGCGACTATCTGACATTGAAAGAGCTGCTGAGCCAAGGCGTGCTCGGCGATATTAGAGAAGCTACCTTCCGTTGGGACGGCTTCAGTCCAGTACTGAACTCCACCAACTGGCGTGAAGGCGCAGAGCTTGGCAACGGCGTATTCTATGATCTTGGCGTTCATTTGCTCGACCAGGCGCTTACGCTATTCGGCGTTCCGGATGCTGTGAGCGGCGACGTTCGCAAGCAGCGCGAAGGCGCTGAAGCGCATGATTACTTCGATGTAACGCTGTTCTACGGCGAACGTCTGAAGATTAATCTGCGTTCCTCCCGTTTCGTGCGCGAGGCGACTCCGCGTTACGTGCTTCACGGTTCGAAAGGAACGTTCACCAAGTATGGCGTCGATCCGCAAGAGCCGGCGCTTATTAGAGGCGGTCAGCCGAATACGCCGCACTGGGGCGAAGAGCCTCGCGAGCTGTGGGGCAAGCTGAACACGTCCATCGGCGGTCTTCATGTAGAAGGCGTTGTCGAGACGATTGCCGGATCTTATGCGGATTATTATAGAAATGTGTATGAGGCCATCATTGGACAAGCTGAGCTGAATGTGAAGCCAGAGCAAGCAAGAAACGCCATTCGAATTATTGAATTGGCGCTGCAGAGCAGTGAAGAAGGCAGGAAGCTGCCGATTAAGCTATAAAATTATGCGGTAAAGAGGAGAGAGCGCAAAGATGTTTCCATTCAAAACGTCATTAAACGCATCAACCTTATTTCCTTATCAACTGAATGTAGTGGAGCAAATCGCAATCGCTGGGGAAGCGGGCTATGAAGGGATCGAGCTGTGGGTTTCCGGTATCGAGAGCTATCTCGCTGGCGGCGGCACTGCTGCTGAAATTCGCGAAGCGCTAGCTAGTCACAACGTAGCGTTCGTGAACGCAATCGCCTTCTTTAAATGGGCGGATCAGGACGAAGCAGTTCGAGAGGAAGCTTTCGTACAAGCGGAGCGCGAGCTTCGCATGCTCGCTGATCTTGGATGCCGCGCTGCTGCTGCGCCGCCATTCGGCGATGTGGCGAACGTCAGCTTGACCGATATGGGCGCTCACTTCGCAAGGCTGTCGGCGCTTGGCCGCGAGATCGGCATCGATGTATATGTCGAGTTCTGGGGCCGCGCGAGCAACCTGTCGCGTGTTGATCAGGCACTCGAAGTAATGCGTGCGTCAGGCCTCTCGGATGCACAGATGCTGCTCGATCCGTTCCACATGTACACGGGCGGCAGCACGGTTGACGATCTGAAAGGATTGCAGGGAAGTCAGATTGGCATTATGCATGCCAATGACTACCCGACTTCGCCTAGCCGCGAGACCATTACGGATGCGGAGCGGGTATTCCCTGGCGAAGGGATCGCGCCTTCGAAGGAAATTGCCCAGACGCTTTACGCGGCAGGCTACCGTGGCTATCTCTCTGTGGAGCTGTTCATTGCGGACTTCGGCTCGCAGACGGCGCTGGAAACAGCGGTGAAAGGACTGCAAACGCTGAAGGAAACGTATCAGGTTGCAGCCGAGTAATTGCGATAAAGATGGATAAGAAACTGGGCGTTCGCGGCAGGCTTGCCGGCGCTCAGTTTTTGTATATGCGATTATCAGCCAGGCAGCGAGTGGCAACGACGACGCACAAAATGGCAGCGCTGTCATGGGGCTAGGAGTTAGAGATCTGGCAAGTTGCAATCCCATATGAAGAGTAGGGAGTTTTCATAATGAAATTATCGGTATGCATTGACGCCGTCTACAGCGGCAAGGACTTTTATGCGAGCATCCGGGAAATTCGCGAGATCGGCTATGACACGATTGAGTTCTGGAGCTGGTGGGACAAAGATGTGGAGAAGGTCGCTCATGCCACTCGCGAGCTAGGTCTTCGCATCGCATCGGTATGCACGAAGATGGAGAGCTTGGTGGATGCGTCGAAGCGGGATGCTTTTGTGGCGGGGCTTCGTGAATCCATTGCGGTTGCGGGGCAGCTTGGCTGCAAATTGCTGATTGCTCAAGCGGGAGCGGAGCTGATTGGAGTGCCGCGCGAGGAGCAGCGGCGATCGATTATTGAAGGGCTTAAGGTTGCTGCGCCGCTCCTTGAGGAAGCAGGGGTTACGCTTGTGCTTGAACCGCTGAATACGCTAGTTGATCATAAAGGCTATTATTTATATTCCTCGGAAGAAGCATTCCATATTATCCGCGAGGTCGACAGTCCGAATGTGAAGCTGGTGTTCGATATTTATCACCAGCAAATTATGGAGGGCAACGTGCTGGCTAATATTATCCCGAACCTCGAGCTGATCGGACATTTTCATGCGGCCGGCAATCCGGGGCGGCATGAGCTTAGCTCGGGCGAGCTGCACTACGGCCGAATCTTCGAGGCGATTGATGCGGCGGGGTATGAGGGCTATATGGGACTGGAATATTTTCCGGTGGCGGCTCCTGCTGACGGCTTAAAAGCACTGCTTGGTTCATAGCTTGATTGTAGTTATGTGATGAGAAGGAGTGGGATGAATGGAGCTTACGAAAGAGCAGCTAGCGTTCTTTGACACCTTTGGGTTTATTAAACTATCTGGCCTGCTGAAGGCGGACATCACGTGGATTACAGAAGAGTTCGAAGCGGTATTCCCGATGCTTGAAGAGAAGCATGATGGGTCGAAAAGAACGATGATTGTTCCGTTCGCCGATCAGCGCGAGAAGCTGTGCAGCCTCATCGATGACGCTCGTATTGCGGGCATTGCGAAGTCGCTGCTCGGCGACGACTTCAACTACATGGGCAGCGACGGCAACTATTACACAGGCGACACGGGCTGGCATCGTGACGGCGAGAACCGTGCGCGAAGACATGTGAAGATCGCGCTCTATCTCGACACGCTCGACGGCTCGAGCGGCGCGCTTCGTGTTATTCCGGGAAGCCATCGGCTAGACGACCAGTTCGGCGTCGATGTGAAACGGGTAATCGGGTCGCAGGCGGCGCTTGATGTTGCGGGGCCGGATGTGCCTGCTGTGGCGCTGGATGTCGTTCCGGGCGACGTGCTCGTGTTCGACCATAATTTGTTCCACGCCTCGTTCGGAGGCAGCACGCATCGGCGCATGTTCACTTTGAACCTGTGCGAGCGATTTGGTGAAGATGCGCTGGATGATTTGCGCGCGTATATTTTGCTGCATGCGCACTATCGGCGCGAGCACTATTATGGCCCCGCCATGTTGCGCAGCGCTGGACCTGCGCGGAGGGTCCATCTCGAGCAAGTCGACGCCCTCTGCGGCGACTACGCCGAGCGCACGAAGGACCTGCCGCAGCTTCCGCTGAAGGCGCTGATTTAGTGATGAAGGTGCTCTCTTGGTGGGAGCGCCTTTTTATGTTGGCGGGTGTTGGGTGTGGGAGGCTTCATGTAGGTGGGCTCAGCCGAATTCTCCGAAGTTGGCTGAGAAGGGAGCAAGAGGTCCAGTAGCCCAGCTGCATTCGCTGTCTACTTGCTTCTGAGAGAACGTATGTGTTCTCTCAGAGGAGAACAAGGCGTTATTCGCTATCTATTGGCTTCCGAGAGAACGTATGTGATCTCTCGGTGCCAAACCCGCCTAAGTTTGAATTTGAGAGAACGTATATGTTCTCTCAGACTCGGAGGATTGGACTATACGAGCTGAAGAGGTCCAGTAGCCCAACTACATTCGCAATGTTCACCTCTGGCTTTAGCACCTCTTAGCCTTCACGCGGCGCGGCTTCCCAGCCTGCCAAACAAAAAAACAGGCCCCGCACCCAAAGGTGCGAAGCCTGCTATTCAAACCAACTAACCTATAGCTTAAACCGTTCCACCCGCAGCTGCAGATCCTCTGCCATCTTCGTGAGGAAGGCTGCTGATGCCGCGATTTCCTCCATGGATGCGAGCTGCTGCTGCGCGGCGGCGGATACATTTTGCGTAGCGAGAGCAGATTCTTGGGTGACACCGGAAATCGTATTGATCGCGGTAACGGTCTCGTGGCCATCGCTCGAAATACGCTGCGACACTTGCGATACTTCCTTGATTTGCGCTTCAACTTCAAGGACGGAGCCTTGGATTTGCTTGAACAGCGCACCTGCGCGGCTAATAACTGCGATACCGGCGGTGACCTCGACGCTCGTTGCATTCATCGAATCAACTGCGCGCTCGGTTCCGCTCTGCATGGATTCGACAAGCTCAATGACGCTCTTCGATGACGCAGCGGTCTGTTCCGCCAGCTTCTTCACCTCTTGCGCAACAACTGCAAAGCCTCGCCCGTGCTCGCCTGCTCTTGCCGCTTCGATGGATGCATTCAAGGACAGCAGGTTCGTCTGAGTCGAAATATCTTGAATCATGTTCACCATTTGGCCGATCTCAGCCGATTGCTGCGTTAGTCCCGTGATGACATGCGACAATTGTTCAAACGTCCGCTCAATCGACTGCATCTGCGTAATCGCCGTCTCAATTGCAGCATTGCCTTCCGCGGAAATATGGGAGGTTTGCACCGCAACCTCGGTGACCGATTGCGCGTTAGCGGCGATTTCTTCAACGCCTCTGGACATCTCGCCAACAGAAGTAGAGCCGATTTTTACACTTTCCACTTGTTTCTCGGAGCCGCTCGCCATTTGTTGGATATTTTCAGCGATAAATTGTGTAGCCATTGAAGTTTGGTCCGAGCTGGCGGAGAGCTGCTCTGATGAGGCAGCGAGCTGATGGGACGTTTCATTCACTTCGGTCAGCAGCGTCTTCAGCGATACAATCATAGCATTGAAGCTTGTGCTAAGCTTCGTAATCTCGTCCTTCTTGGCGCCAGATACATTCAGCGATACGGTCAGATCGCCTTGGCTGACTTGCTCCGACACATGAATGAGTGCGCGAATCGGACGCACAATCGCACGAATAATGATATAGATCAGCGCTGCGCCTGCAACGAGGCAGATTACAACAACAAGCAGCGTTTGATTCAAAATCTTCGCGGCATCCTTGTCGATCTCATTCACACTGAACGTGCCGGCAAGCTTCCAGCCTGTCAGCTTATTCGTCAGTACGGCTTGACGCATCGTGCCGCGTTTCGTTTCATAAGTGAAAAAAGCGCTATTGTCTTCATACATTGGCTTGGCAATTTCATCAGGAACCTTTGCCCCAGCCTTGAGAAGAGGATGGATAAGGTACGTCTTGGTGTTATCCGCGATGGAGACGTAGCCTTCTTTGCCGATTTTGACGCTTCCAATCTGTCCGTTCAGCGACGTGAGGTTCAAGTCCACGCCGACCACGCCTGCTCCATTCGGAGTTGCTTTGGCGATCGTGACGACGACTTTTCCATCTGTAGCGTTGATGTAAGGCTCAGTAATGATGATTTTGCCAGCTGCCTTCATTGCACTTTCATACCAAGGACGAGTACGCGGGTCAAAATCCGGCGGGAGCTCCTGTTGCGGGCTGAGGAGCATTTCGCCCTTGCTCGTGCCAAGGTAGACGTTATCGACTTGAGTGTGTACTTTCTGGAACGCGGCGATCAGCTTCTGCAGATCAGATACTGCTGTCGGCTGGCCGGCGTCCAGTTTGAAAGTCTGGGATAAATAGTCAATATCAGTACTGATAGGCTGGATATAGCCAGAAAGCATTTCGTCGAGGACACGCACATTTTCTGTGACAGTCATGTTCATCCGATCCTCGATTTGAGACTTTGCAGTCTGATAAGAGAACCAACCGATCGTAAGGCTCGGCACGAGCAAAATAACTGTAAAAGCAATAATGAGCTTATTCCGCAGAGTAAGTGCGAAATCTATTATAAATCCGAGGAAAAAAAGGAAAGAGCCGGCTGGATGTCCAGCTAGCCCCTTAGTCAAGGTTTTCGGATTTTTGTAAAAGCGAATTGGTAATGTCTCCTGCCTGCGTCCACGGTGACGATGATATTCCGACCTGGCTGGATTGCTGGACTACATCGGCGGAATTCTGCTCAAACGAGCGAAAGAGGCTGGATTGCTGGACTACATCGGCGGAATTCCGCTCAAACGAGCGAAAGAAGCTGGTTTGCTGGACTACATCTACGAAAGTGCGTCCAAGAGAGTATGTAAACTATCGCACACGCCGAAATGGGCAGAAAAGAAAGCTGAAAGAAGCTGAGAGAACAAATACGCTCTCTCACGCACAAGAACGGGCAAAAAAAGAGCTGAGAGAGCAAATACGCTCTCTCAGCAGTGAAACCGGCGGAAAATCCCGCCGGAATGCATCCGAGAGAGCAAATACGCTCTCTCACACACAAGAACTCTCAGCAGCGGCGTGCGCCAACTCAAGCTCTACTTCGTAAAGCACAGCAAATTATCATCGCTGTCCAGATGTTTAAGAATCTCTTTCTGGATCAGATCCAGATCTTTGGTGCGGAACGCATCCATCAGCTCTTGGTGATCGCGCTCCATATGGTCGAGGTTGTAGAACGAGATGTTTTTCGTGAAGTGGAGGCGGATTTGGTTGACGATGCTTTGCCAGGTCAGCATGACGGTCCGCTCGGTCGCCAGCTCCAGAATCGACTGGTGGAACAGGATGTCGAGGTCGACTAGCCGGCTCTTCTCGCCGTTCTCGACGGCTGCGCGCATCTCGTTGATAATGACTTGCTGCTTCGCGAAGAAGCTGTCATCCAGCTTGTCCAGATACCGCTTCACAACAAACCACTCAATGTGGAAGCGGATCGGCATGAGGATGTTCTGCACTTCATCGGCATCCAGATCAGCCACGACCGTTTCCTTATAAGGATACGACAGCAGCAGCCCTTCACGCTCCAGCTGGCGGATCGCTTCGCGAATCGGACCGCGGCTGACGCCCATTTGCTCGGCGATGTCCATCTCTTTAATGCGTGCGCCAGGGAGAAGATGACCGTTCAAGATGGCTTCTCGCAGATCATTCGTCACTTTTTCGCGAAGGGACGTGTTGGCTTGCTGCTTAAATGTAAATTCGGACATGAATAGTAGCTCCTTCGGCAACTGAGAGAGGTAGCGTTACATGAACAGTAAACGCTTTCCTATTATAAAACCAGTATACCCCGAATCGCTGCAAAATGCACCACATTGTACTTTGTCAACAATCAGCAACTGACAACAAGGATAAATATTGTTGACAATATGCGAAAATCGGATTTACAATAAACCCAACTAGTGAAAGCGTTTTACTGCATTCATATATCCATATACCAGCTACATCTATCTTCGAATGGAGGATTTTAATGAAGATTACCGAAGTTGAATCCATTTACCTACGTATTCCCGACCTTGATGCTGAGCGCTGCGACGGCACTCAAGACACGCTTATGATTCGCATTCATACCGATGAGGGCATTATCGGCTACGGCGAGGTCGACTCCGTCCCTCTCGTGGCAAAAGCATGCATCGACGCTCCTCCCTCCCATTCCATTGCGACTGGACTTCGTTCGCTGCTGATCGGCGAGAACCCGCTCGAGATCGACCGTCTCTGGGACAAAATGTACCGTGGCACCATCTATTTCGGTCGCGGAGGCCCTGCTATGCACGCGATGAGCGGCATCGACATGGCGCTGTGGGATATTGCCGGCAAGAAAGCAGGCCGTCCCGTATCCGAGATGCTCGGTGGCACTTACCGTTCCAAGCTGAAGGCTTACGCCAGCTCGCTCATGCCGGACACGATTGAAGAAGCGGTCCGCCTTGCAGGCCAGTTCGCTTCAGAAGGCTACAAAGCGATGAAGTTCGGCTGGGGCCCAATCGGCCGCGATGAGAAATTCGACGAGCAGCAGGTTCGCGCGATTCGCGAAACGGTTGGCGCGGACATCGACATTATGATCGATGGCGGTCTCGTATGGGATTTGAAAGGTGCTCTCCGTATGGCAGAGGTGTACGAGAAGTACGGGGTATTTTGGCTGGAAGAGCCGCTTCATCCGGAGAACTTGGCTGACTACAAAGAGCTGTCGAGACGAACGACGCTTCGCGTTGCAGGCGGCGAGCAGGAGAGTGGCGTGACCGCGTTCCGCCGTCTCATTGAAGAGGGCGGACACGACATCGTGCAGCCGGATCTTGGTCGCTGCGGCGGTCTGACCGAAGGCAAACGGATCGCATATATGGCGCATGAGCGTCATAAGCTGGTGGTGCCGCATGCGTTTAAGACAGGCATCCTCGTTGCGGCAAGCACGCATTTTGCAGCTTCGATTCCGAATGGCTTCATGATCGAGCATACGGCTTCGACTTCGCCGCTCGCGCGTGAGCTTGTATCTGAGAAAATCACGTTCAAAGACGGATACGTGCACGTACCGGACCGTCCAGGTCTTGGCATCACCGTCGACGAAGCGGTTGTGGAAAAATATCGCGTCAACTAGCTAAGGAGGCGCAGCACATATGAAACGATTTGAAGGAAAAGTCGCCTTCATTACAGGCGGCGCGACTGGAGTCGGCTACGCTGCGGCAGCAAGGCTCGCTTCCGAAGGAGCCACGGTTATTATCACTGGACGCCGCGCCGATGTTGGCGGGCAGGCGGAAGCCGCGCTGCAAGCGCAAGGCTTCAAGGCGCAGTTCATTACTGGCGATGTTTCGGACGAGCAATCCGTGGCAGCGATGTTCGCGCAGATCGAGGAAACCTACGGCAAGCTCGATATTCTTGTGAACAATGCGGCAACGTTCGAGCCGATGCGTTTCCTCGGTGCGGATATGAAGGATTGGCGAAAGGTGTTCGACATTATCGTGAACGGCACGTTTCTCTGCACGCAAGCGGCTGCCAGGCTCATGACTTCCACTGGCACGCAAGGTGCCATCATCAACGTCTCCTCCATCAACAGCAGCCGTGCGCTGGAAGAGTCCTCGAGCTATAACGCGGCCAAAGGAGCCATGGACCAGCTGACGCGTAACACTGCGCTGGAGCTGATCAACGTTGGCATTCGCGTCAACTCGGTTGCGCTCGGTTTTATCGAGACGCCGATGTCGGTCGTTGACGGCGTGAAAGAGCATGAGACGGATTGGTTCCAAGATATTTATGTAGCCCGCGGCAAAATCGCCCAAAGACGTCAGGGGCAGCCGGAGGAAGTGGCCGGCGTTATCGCTTTCCTGGCATCGGAGGATGCGTCCTATATGTGCGGTGCAGTTATTCCGGTCGACGGCGGATTGTCGATCACATTCTAATTCCAAGAGAGAGGTGCGGGCTTATTAAGCCTAGCGCCTCTTTAATCCAGAGAGGAGCAGCATTCCATGCAGTTGCAGATGCAGGCGCTTATCTATGAAGGTCCTAAAGAGATGAATGTAAGAGAGGTCGACGCGCCGGTAGCGGGCGAAGACGAAGTCGTTATTCGCGTTGCTTTTACCGGTATTTGCGGCTCTGAGCTGAGCGGCTATCTCGGCAAAAACTCGCTGCGCAAGCCGCCGATGATATTCGGTCACGAGTTCTCGGGCACGATTGCCGCGATGGGCAGCCGCGCGGAAGCGTCCGGCGCATGGCAGCTCGGCCAGCGCGTGACCGCTAATCCGCTCGTCACCTGCGGACAATGCGAGAAGTGCCTCACGGGCAAGCAGCAGCTGTGCGGCTCCCGCAAGCTGCTTTCGGCGGCATTGCCGGGAAGCAACGCGGAATATGTGAAAATCCCGGCTGCATTCGTATACGCGGTGCCAGATAGCATGACGCTGCAAACCGCGGCAATGGCGGAGCCGACTGCATGCGCGGTGCGCGTGGCGGAGCTGGCAGCTGCAAAGCCGACGGATAAAGTGCTTATCCTCGGCATGGGGCCGATTGGGCTGCTCACGCTGCAAGCCGTTCTGCAATATGGCGTGAAAGAAATCATCGCGGTCGACATGAACGAGGACCGCTTAGCAATCGCACGCAGACTTGGCGCGAAGCATACGGTCTGCCCAGCGGGCGTTGATACGCTGGAGGAAGTGAAACGGCTGACCGGCGGCGCAGGCGTGAACGTCGCCATTGATGCTGTTGGCGCGGGGCTTACTCGCAAACAAGCCGTTATGGCTTGTACGACAGGCGGACGTACCATCTTCACTGGTCTGCACGAGGAAGAATCGGCGCTGCCGATCAACTTGGCCATTCGGAGCGAAATTACGATGACGGGCTCTTTTGCCTACTCCGCGATGAACTTCCGCACGGCTCTGCAGTGGCTGGAGGAGGGCCGTATCGGGCTCTCGGAAGGTGTCATTGAAGCGCCGCTTAGCGATGGAGCGAAGTGGTTCGAGACGCTGCTTGGCTCGCCGGGCAACGTATCCAAAGTACTGCTAATCCCGGGAGGTGCAGCCTAACATGCCGCGTTACAAAGAATGGCACTCGCCAATTGAAGGGATCACTCGCAAAATTTTCCCGCCAGGCAAAGAGATGATGAGCATGATGATAATGTTCAAGTCCGGCTCAATCGGTCCCGCGCATTCGCATCCGCATGAGCAGCTGACATTCGTTATCAGCGGTAAACTCGAAATGACGATGAACGGCGAGATCATTGTGGCAGGCGCAGGCGAACAGATCGTCGTGCCGGGCGATGCGGTGCATGAAGTGAAGGCGCTCGAAGACTCGGTCGTCATCGAAACATTCACACCTCTTCGTGCAGACCTGCTTGCCACGATAACGGAATAAGGAGCTGTTGCTTTAGTGCCGCCAGTTACCGTAGATACCAATTGGACGTATAACGATATTCGCACCGTCGTGCTCGAGAATGAGAAGCTGCGTGTCGTCGTCATGCCGGATCTCGGCGCGAAGATTTGGCAGATCACGTTCAAGCCAAGAGGCAAGGATTTCCTCTGGCAGCATCCGCGCATCAAGCCTCGCAAGGTGGGGCTGCATACGAATTACGACGATCATTTCTTCGGCGGCTGGGACGAGCTGTATCCGAACGATATTGCAGAGTCGATCAATGATGAGATGCTGCCCGATCACGGAGAGATCTGGACACTGCAATGGCAGTATGCAATTGAGCATGCTGATGCGGAAGCGGTGACCTTGCACATGTGGGTGGACACGCCGATAACGGCGAGCCGCCTAAGCAAGCGCATTACGCTGCGGGCAGGAGAAGCGAAGCTGCGTTTCCAGCATACGATTACGAATCTGGGCCGAAAACCGCAGCCTTACTTGTGGAAGCTCCATGCTGCAATGGCTGCGGATGAGCATTCTCGCATTGACCTGCCGGCACGCAATATAATGATGGAAGGCTTCGGGTCCCCTCGCACAGGCAAGACTTCGTACACGTACGAATGGCCCTATGCAGAGGATGCAGACGGCGGAAAGCATGATATGCGCAAAGCATTATCGTCCGAGTCCGGCGTTAGCGAGTTTCAGTATGCGACAGATATGAAAGCAGGCTGGTGCGCCCTTACGCATACGCGAGAAGGCATCGGCTTCGGACTCAGCTATGATAACGAAGTGCTGCCAAGCTGCTGGTTATTCGCTTCCTACGGAGGCTGGCGGGAACTGCAAACTGTCGTACTGGAGCCGTGCACCGGCTATCCAGTTAGTTTGCAGGACGGCATCGAACGAGGCACACATCAAATTTTAGAACCAGGGGAAACGGTGTCCTGCAGTATTGTCGCGAGCATATATGAAGGGTTGTCCTCTGTAGACAACATTGATGCAGACGGCAAAGTGACAGGAACCGCATTTGTACCGGTACCGTAGATAAATGGAGGTTAAGTAGCCATTATGAAGCTTATCAATTTTATTGAAAATGGAACAAGCAAACTTGGCGTCGCGACGGACGCAGGAGTCATTGACGTTGC
Organism: Paenibacillus sp. sgz302114; assembly: GCF_056120345.1. Taxonomy (NCBI): domain Bacteria; kingdom Bacillati; phylum Bacillota; class Bacilli; order Caryophanales; family Paenibacillaceae; genus Paenibacillus; species Paenibacillus sp. sgz302114. The sequence goes on along the minus strand of NZ_JBVYOI010000007.1, from coordinate 125,580 downwards.
AGCGGCGGCTGCACACTTGGGCGTACAAGCGCCGCTCTCGATTCACGATGCGATCGAAGGCGGGGCGGCTGCGCTTGACGCGCTCCAGACACTTGCAGCCAGCGCGCCAACAGCAGCGCTGCGCAAGGAAGAGGAGCTGAAGCTTGGCGCCTGCGTGCCTGCTCCGAATAAGATTATCTGCGTCGGACTCAACTACCGCAAGCATGCGGAAGAGACAGGCTCGCCAATTCCGGCTTATCCGATTCTGTTCAACAAGTTCAACAATACTCTGTGCGGTAATGGAGATGACGTAGCGCTGCCGAAGGTTAGCGAGAAGGTAGACTACGAGGCGGAACTGGCTGTTGTCATCGGCAAGAGGGCGAAGTATGTGTCCAAGGAAGATGCGCTGGACTGCGTGTTCGGCTATTGCAACGTTAACGACTTGTCCGCGCGCGATCTGCAAATGCGCACGCAGCAGTGGCTGCTCGGCAAGAGCTGCGACGGGTTCTCGCCGCTCGGCCCTTACCTCGTGAGCGCCGATGAAGTCGGCAATCCGAACGACCTGTCGATTCGCGCTATTGTGAACGGCGAAGTACGTCAGGACTCGAACACGTCGGATATGATTTTCCGCGTGGACGAGATCGTCAGCTACATTTCGCAGCATATGACGCTTGAGCCGGGTGATGTCATCCTTACAGGCACGCCTGAAGGTGTCGTCATGGGATATCCGCCGGAGAAACAAGTCTATCTTAAGGCTGGCGATGTTGTTACAATTGAGATTGAGAAGCTTGGCAAGTTGACAAATCGCATGGTTGCGGAATAGCAGTGCAGCAAGGCCCGATTAGCGTCCTCGTTCATACAGGATTGTTGCTCGGGCTCTTTTTATTATTTAGCTAAAATAAGGAGATGAGAGGCATGCGGTATTGCACAATCACAGGCACATCCTTGACACCATCGGTAATCGGGCTCGGGACGGCGGATTTCGGGACGGCACTGGATAAGGAAACTTCTTTTGCGCTGCTTGATCGGTATGTAGAGCTTGGCGGCAATCTGATTGATACGGCGCATGTGTATGGCGCTTGGGTACCAGGCGGCGACGGAGCGAGCGAGACGATGATCGGTCATTGGCTGCAGGAGCGCGGTGCACGTGACCGCGTGCTGCTGTCTACCAAAGGCGCGCATCCGCCGATGTCGGACTTCTCGCAGAAGCGGCTGGATTCCGAATCCATTCGCAGCGATTTGTTTGAAAGCTTGGAGCGGCTGCAAACGGATGTAATCGACATTTACTGGGTGCACCGGGATGACCCGGCTCGTTCCGTGGAATCGATTATGGATGCGCTGCACGAGCAGGTGTCTTCGGGGCGTGTGCGGTATATCGGCGCTTCCAACTGGACGAGCGAACGGATCGACGCTGCGAACCGCTATGCGAGGGAGAACGGCCTCACTTCGTTCATCGGCAGCCAGCCTCACTGGAATTTGGCGCTACTTAATCCGTCGGTGCTTCCGGGAGATCTTGTTGATCTCGATGAGCGGCAGCGTCAGCGGTACATAGACTCTTCAGACGTCGCTGTATTTGCGTATTCCTCGCAGGCGTCGGGCTTCTTCAGCGGCCGCTATAGCAGAGCGCAGAAGCCGGAAGGCGGACGAGCGGATTTGGTGAGCAGAAATTACGCGAATGAAGAGAGCTACAGGAGGCTTGACCGGGCGCAGTCGCTTGCGGCTCAGCTTGGCGTGACAGGCTCGCAGATTGCGCTGGCGTTTCTGACCTCGCAGCCTTTCCCAGTCGTCGCATTGATCGGCGCGAACAAGCTGGCTTATTTGGAAGATAGCTGTCAGGCAGGCGACTTGGTGCTGTCGCCGGAGCAGCTTCGCTACCTTGAAACAGGAGAATAGATTATTGGGATAGAAACTGCCTGGAGGCTTGCAGCTTCATGGTGAGATAACATGGCGCTGGGATCAGGATAGAGGGCTGTTGGTTCGATAGGGTAATGTCGATTGAAGAAACGGCAGCCAGCAATGGCTGCCGTTTCTTCAATGAACGGAAGTTCAATGGTATTGTTTATGATTAATTCAGCAATGCGACTATTAAGAAGGAGTATAAGATAGGCTGGCGCTAAATGAAAGTTGGGTGATATCAGCTGCAGAGGGATCCGTCGACTGGAGCGTCCTTATACGAATCCCTATACGATCACCCGCAGCAACTACTAAGGATCCCACATTTATATTCGTTGCGGTTCGGAAAGTGCCCGCTGTAATGATATTATTCGGAAATCCGAATCTTAGCGAGCTAGTTAGCGGAGTGGTCACGTAAGGTGAAGAGCTGTGATCAATCCCGTTATTAGGAACTGACGGTGCGAGGAACACTGTAAAGTCATATTGAAGACCGAGCGTATTTATAGAAACTACGGAAGCAACCAGTAGATCAGCACTTATTTGTAAATTTTGAATCGTGCCTGCAAAGGGAATTGGGAAAGCAAACCCACCTGCTTCGGGAGGCATAGTCGATTCTCCAGAACCGTCAATAACTTCAACCGTGTGATTGCCAAAACCCATTAAAATTGGAGCAGCTGATACGACTGTAGCACCGCTAATAATAATCCCAGTTGAAAATGGAATTAATCCCCCAGTACCTGCTGGTCCTGTTGGTCCCGCTGGTCCTGCTGGTCCTGCAGCTCCTGCTGGTCCTGCAGCTCCCGCTGGTCCCGCAGCTCCTGCTGGTCCTGCTGGTCCTGCTGGTCCTGCTGGCCCCGCCGGCCCCGCCGGACCTGTTGCTCCTGCCAAACCAGCTGCTCCAAGTGCGCCTGCAAGTCCTGCAAGTCCTGCGGGTCCAGCCTCGCCAATTGCTCCGGCAAGTCCTGCTAATCCAGCAGGTCCAAGCGCTCCAGCAAGCCCAGCAGGTCCAGCTTCTCCGATTGCTCCAGCAAGCCCTTGAAGTAATTGGGCTCCTTCTGCTGCTGGTCCTCGGGGCCCTCGTGGTCCTTCTGGTCCCGGAGGTCCTGGAGGACACTTACATCTACCCATAGATTCATCTCCTTATTCTTTAAGGTGATTCATCATATTCAAATACACGAAGTCAACTGGCAATAAATGCCTAAAACATCGAAAAATGGGTGATGATTTTCGCCTAAATTTCCTTCCTATTATGTGATTGTCCCTATCAAAATATCTACTCTCGCATTATATTGTTATAGGTTTGAAGACTAGGAGTGGAGAGAGTGGAGAATCGGCCATTAATAGGGATTTTAGTAGCCAATAAGAGTAATAGAAAGAGTGTTTTGGAGCTTTATCAGCGTTATGACCGTTTGAACCTTCATCTCTTTGCCTTTACTCCAGCAGATATTAATTGGGAGAATCAGCGTATTAACGGACTCAGCTTGAATAAGGGCATATGGAAACAAAGCTCCTTCCCTTTTCCTCACGTCGTTTATAATCGGTCATATAACAAAAAAACAATCACGATTCAACGTCTTGAGAACGTGATTGGCCCAAACAAGTGCTTTAACAAGATTAACTTTTTTAATAAATGGGATCTCTACAACCTATTAAAACAGTCAGAGCTTAACCCGTATATTCCAGAAACAATATTATACAATCAAGCAAATGTATCAGAGCTATTAGAGAAATATAATGTCGTATATATTAAGCCTGCTTATGGATTCAAGGGGAAGTCTGTATATCGGGTTGAACAAACGAGTCATGGGGATGTCAAGATATCTTTGCACTCTTTGGCTCCGAGGTATATTTGCAGACAAAATGAAAGCTATCAGAAGAAATTAAAAGAACTTCTCGGTTCAGAGAACTACATGGTTCAGCAAGGAATATTTATTCAACAGCTTAATCGCCGATATTTTGATATTCGTGTCCTTGTTCAAAAAGATATTTCGGGAGAGTGGACGGTTTCCACACTCGCATGCAGAGTGGCTCATGAACATTATTTCAACACGAGCATGTGTGAATTCATCTATGATGCTGCAGAAGTTATTCCCTTAATATTTAGTCAGGCTAAAAACAACGAGATCTTCCAATCTCTTCATGAGGTAAGCATTGCGGCTGCGCAAGTAGCAGAAGATCATATAGGTTCATTGGGAGAATTGAGCGTGGATTTCGCAATAGACGAACAAGGCAAGCTATGGATAATTGAACTGAATGGAAAACCTCAGAAAAGTATATACAAAGACATAAAGTCTTTAAAAAATAAAAATCTAGTTTATAGTAGACCATTGGAATATGCTTATTATCTCTCGCATTCTTCAGGATTCACACACGATTCCGCACAACCTACGAGTGATGCATCTATTCATATACGCTAATCTAGCTGAGGAGCCTGCTACATGGCAGCTCCTTTTTGTTTTGTTGAAGTAAGTGAAGTTGGACATGCAAGCTTATATTAATTACAACCTAGACAATTGTCTAATACCTCAATCATCAACGTGATTTGTTTGGTTTTGTTCGCTAGCTAACAGCGTTTCTGCTTTACCAACTGTTCCCACTGTTCGGTTGGGGGATCGCCTGTTCAAATCCGGTTAATAAAACAGCAAATTCCTGCATGTCAAATCCGGTATGTTGCGCGACTTTAATGAAATGAATCCGTTCAAGCAGACTTTCAGGCTTCAAACAAATTTCCAGTATCCGTTTGTTTGGATTGTAAAGAAGACATCGAAAGGAAATTGCAAGAGTACTTTGATCGTGATCAAGATATGTTTAGTTAATCTGCATAGGGCAAGCTTTCAGATAAGAATACAAAGAGGCAGCCTGTATAGAGGTTGCCTTTTTATATGGAGTGACAATTAATACATATATTAGTGAAGCATAATATTATATACAAATTAGTAAACGCAAATATGTTAATGGAGGTCTTAAATCATCTTTGACAATGCATCGGCTAATCGACGTCCAATAAGTAGCGGGCTGCCGGAGAAATTCGGTCATACGTGGATTTTCGGATGTATTCTCGCATATTTTGCTGCTGTTCGAATTCTCGCGCTACATAATAGGGATGGATCGCACGTCTCGTCCGATCGGTATGGTTGACGGTTCCTCCATGCCACGTATGCGAGTTCAACACGATTACCGAGCCAGCCGGAGCCGTGACCACAATTTCGTCAGAGTGGGGATCTTTCAAGTTCATCATATAATCGGCAGGTTTCCCAGCCCGTTTATGTGTGCCCGGCACGACACGGGTAGCGCCGTTCTCTGCCGTGAAATCGTCCAGCATCCAGATTGATATAGCTACATGATAGGGTTCATCTTCCATCCGGCTGCCCCAATCCGCATGCAAATCCTGATGCCCGTATCTCGGAACGGCATCGCGGCCGTTCATGGCAGAGACTTTGAATTCGCGACCAATCACGTGGTGTACAGCAGCCAGTATCTTGGGATGTGTATAGGTGCCGTCAAATACCTCCCCTTTATTCGCTAAATCCGACAGCCTACGGGTACCCTCCTCCTGGTGAACTTCCGTGCCGGCTTTTGCCCCTTCCTGATCCATTAAGTACTCATACTGTTGCTGCAGCTTGCCCAACCATTCCGCATCGATCAACCGTTCGAACAAAACATACCCTTTCTCGTCGAGCGAGCGCTTCTCTTCGTCCGTCAACGTCGATCCGTTAACGTCATAATAATGAAGAACATCTTGGATATTGCTTACAGTCGCGTTTTTCAATTCTTGCGCCTCCGCTTCTTTCATTCTCAAACATTTGGTTTGCTTAAATTGTACCCCATGACGAAAAGTTGGATAATGTAGTATATTGATTTTGAACTATTGTATATTGCTCAATCGGGGAGTGTGGGAAATGTTCGATTCAATGTTTGCGGGCGGTGACCGTCCAAGCTTGCGGTATGCCGGAGCCTTGGAGAAGGCCGTAGGGGAGCCATTCATTAATCCGCTACATCACAATCCGGAGGAAGCAGAATTGATGCTGATTACTGAAGGCGAAGGTACGTTTATTTTTGACGGACAGCATTACTTCGCCGGACCCGGTACCATCATGCTTTACAATCAAGGACTCTGGCACGACGAGCGTTCTCATTCCCATCTTCCTTTTCGAACGCTGTATTTGGGCATAGCCGATCTCAGGCTATCCGGTCTGCCCCAGGGTTATTTTATTGCTCGCAATGAATCTCCGGTGATTTCACTTGGCGAACATTATTTCTCCTTGGCGCAACGTTTGCGAGAGTTGGTCGAGGCCAAGCATTCGCGCGAAGCTGACTCCGATCTTCTGGCTGATCATCTGTTGATGGTTTTTCTGATCGAATTGGTTCGCATTATTCATCAACCAAAGTCTCCCGGCTTTCGCCCTGGCGCTATTGCTGCCTCACAAACGGTGCATCTCGCAAAGCGACTCATTCATGAGCGCTACATTCACGACATTACTTTGCATGATCTAGCGAGGCATGCACATGTAAGTCCATTTCATTTATGTCGCCTATTCAAGAGGGAAACAGGCCATACTCTTTTTCAATATATTACTCATTACCGAATGGAGGTTGCTAAACGCTACCTAACGACGACCGATGAAACCATTGCTGCTGTAGCGGGGTTGGTCGGTTACCAAAGCGAGACTTACTTTCAAAGTCTGTTTAAAAGATGCACGGGAACGTCACCTGGCCGGTTTCGCGCGAAACGCAATGAACGCGTTAGCGAGTGACTGATGCCCATGGTAGTAGGAAAGGATCGTTCATCCGTCTGGAAGCCGACGATACGTCACGAGCCAGCTAACAAACGTACATAGACACATGAAGATCCGTGGTTTCCGCGGATTTTTATTTAGTTGCGGTTTTTCTTTGCGAGCATGAAGTTAGTGAATTATTCATTCATTTGATGAAGTGACGGGCAGGTTAATGCAATATGTCATCGAGTTGCATCAAGTATCGCCATGAGGAATAAACTTCAAAAAGATGAGAAATGTCTCTACCGGTAAAACCAATTGAATCTATTAATCAATTGGTCATAAGGTGTTCAGCCAAAATAAAGGAGAGCATACACCTATGGGAAGATTTCGAGGTCCCCCAGGGCCCCCGGGGCCACCTGGCTTGCAAGGTCCGAGAGGTCCGAAAGGTCCGCAAGGCCCGGAGGGTCCGGAAGGCATTTGTTCCCCGTGTCCTACGGGTGCTCAAGGCCCTCAAGGCGTAACTGGTCTAGCTGGCGCAACCGGAGCAACAGGCGGAACGGGAATCACAGGGGCAACGGGAGTCACAGGAGTCACGGGTGCAATAGGCGTAACGGGAGCGACGGGAGCAACAGGCGTAACGAGTGCAACGGACGGGAGCAACAGGCGTAACGGGAGCAACGGGCGTAACGGGAGCAACGGGAGCTACAGGCGTAACGGGAGTCACAGGTGTAACCGGAGTCACAGGAGCCACAGGTGAAACGGGAGCAACGGGTGCAACGGGAGCCACTGGTGAAACGGGAGCCACAGGTGAAACGGGAGCAACAGGAGCAACAGGGGCAACCGGAGCAACAGGAGCAACGGGAGCAACTAGTGAAACGGGAGTCACAGGTGTAACCGGAGCAACAGGTGCAACAGGAGCAACAGGAGCAACGGGAGCAACGGGAGCAACAGGAGCAACAGGTGTAACCGGAAGTGTACTAGACTTTGCGGATTTTTTTGCATTGATGCCTCCAGATAATGCGGCAACGATAGCTCCGGGTACTGACGTCAGTTTTCCGCAAGATGGACCTTCTAGCGGAGGGGGTATCGTCCGCACTGGTCCCAGTACATTTAACCTGACTGCGATCGGGACGTATAGTGTCTTGTTTCAGGTGAGTATTGACGAAGCGGGTCAACTGATTTTGACGCTAAATGGTGTGGATTTAGCTTATACAGTGGTAGGCCGTGCAACGGGTACTACACAAATTGTAGGAATGGCTCTTGTACAAACGACAATCCCCAATTCAATTCTCACATTGCGAAATCCAGCCGGCAATGCTGCTGCATTGACGATTACTCCTGTTGCAGGAGGAACAAGGCCTGTCTCCGCGCATTTTGTTATAGCGCGACTTGCTTAATAGGGGGAAAACTATATTGTTGTCACAGCATCTGCGATGTTGCATGGATGTAACTGGTTAGACGGACTGTGACGCAATCGCCCTCCCCCTGTAACCTTTTTCTCATGGCCCCCGTCTAGAGGGTGATTCTGGGTGAAATACTATTCCCAGCCACTCTTAGAGGGGGTTCTCTTACGAATGAACAATAAACTTAAATTGAGACATAAGCTGCTCGCCCTGCTGGCGGCGGCTGTGCTTATAACTTGCGCGGCGCAGGGGGCGGAGGCTCAGACGGTGAGCAATACGAGCTATAGCATCGATACGATGCTGAGCTCGGAGAATAAAGTGCCTGGGTCGAAGCCGCTTTGGACGGCGGAGCTGGATAAGCCCACTGCGGAGAACCACGAGCAGCCGGCGCTTTCGATTGCAAACGGCAATCTCTATTACGTCGCAGGCGGCGTGCTGCATGCGCGAAACGCGAAGACCGGGAAGCAGCTATGGACCTACGGCTCCAAGCTGAAGTCAGGCTCCGCAGTCGCAGTAAACGGCTCCATCTATGTTAGCGGACAGTCCGACAACAGCATCTACCGCGTCGACGCAGCAGGCAAGGGCAAACGTGTCTATCAGCTGGCCAAGACCGATATTTTATCCTCATTCTCTATCGATGGCACGACACTGTACCTCTCGACTTGGACGGGGCTCATCTCCGTGAATCTTACAACTGGCAAAGAAAACTGGCACAGCACGCAAGTGAATTCGCCGAGAGTTGAGCTGAAGATCGGCAACAAACTGCTCCTGCCTGCAGTGGAATCAGGTGCGATTACGGTAGGCACGCTCTATGCTGTTGAAGCGCAAACTGGCAAGAAGCTCTGGCGTCTAAGCGGCAGCCATTCGCAGCTGCTGAAGGTTGAAGGGACGAAGCTGTATATGGTGGATGATTGGCCAAAGACCGATAGCAGCAAATATGTAGCTGACATCGACGTCATCGACGCCAATACAGGCAGCGTTATAAGCAGCAAGTCGTTCGTCCCGATCAGAGAAGGCACCGACCCGCTGGGCCAATACCCGAATAATGTAACGATGGTCGGCGACGATATCTACATCACCACGAGGGACAACGAGCTCTACAAATATAACTTCAACGCGGATCAAGCGGTTGTCCAGCCGTCTGTGTTGAATGACAACGGGAAGTGGATTTCCGGCCCGTATGACGGCAAGCTGTTCTATCTTAACAGCGATAACATCGGTATTCATGCGCGCAAGCTTGCTGATCAGACAGCTGTTTATTATCAGGGGCTGGACAATCCGGCGAGCCAAGTCGATTTTATCAACTCCGGTATGTTCGTCGGTCAGACGGACGGCGAGATCTATGCGCTGAACGTCACCACAGGCAAGGCACTGTTCCGTTACCAGACCGCAGCACGCAGCTTCGGGAAGTTCCAAGTATCGGGCAGCCAGCTGCTCGTGCAAGCGGAAGGCAAGCTATATGCGTTCGCGCTGCCTGCGGAACTGACAAAGCCGCTGAGTGTGAGCACCCCGGAGAGCGCGTACAAGAAAGCGGAAGCTACGCTCAGTCTCAATGGGAAGAACAAGCCGATCAATCCGAGTATGATGACGATCAATAATCGAATGCTTGTGCCGCTTCGTTTTCTATCTGAGGAGCTCGGGGCAAAAGTCGCCTATAGCGCTGTAATGAAACAAGCCGTAATTGCACTAGGCGACCGTACCTTCACCATCAAAGCGGGTGTTCCATACGCGGAAACGGCCATAGGCAAAGAGCAAGTCGAGCTCGTTTCCCCGCCGGTCGTGCTGAACAATAGCTTATATCTTCCGATCAGCGACGCAGGCAGCCTGCTAGGCGTTAAAGTCGTATGGAACGGCGGGCCACGAACCGTGGAAGTGACAACAGGATGAGCAGAATCAGACTGTTTGTCGGTCTCATCCTGATCGTGTTGACATTAAGCGTGATACTGCCAGGATGCAGCAAAGACAACGAGAGGCACTTCACTCTAGCGGAAATTAAGGACATATTCAATCAGCAAGGCGTCCAATTGGTGCAAAAGAGTGACGATGCCGCGCCGAGCTCCGTATTCGCGCAAGCCTATAACGGAGTAACGCCGAGCATCTATACAATTGGCAACGAGCAGCAAGACCCGTCCGTTTTTATTTACATCTATCCATCGATGGCCGCTGCTTCGGACGGAGTAAATGAGTTTAATGACAAGACTGCTGCTGCGGATTTGATCGCGAATAAGCGGTACCATTTTGCCAATGTCGTTCTGTACTACATAAAGGGTGATCCGTCTTATGAGCAAGATATTGACCAGATCGTGTCCAGGCTCCGTGCACCAAGAGTGAAGCGACCCGAGTAATGCGGAAGGTATGGAAATTTTAAAAGCGAAGAGGCTCCGGCGAGCAACAAGCCGGAGTTTTTTTTGTGGACGGGAATCCACCTCCATCAAACCGTTTTCCCTCACGAATGTAAAAATACCGCTTGTATAATAGAGTGAGCAACCTATAGCCATAACCATGTATTTTTGTCCAAGGAGTGAAATTGAGATGAACCCCAGTCATCCCTCGCTGCCGATGATTGAGAAGGCGTCGCTTCATATGCTGGCGCATGATCTCCATAGGCGTACAGAGCTGCGGCATGTCAATCGTAAGCTTCCCCATTATATGGTGTCATATATCAAGACAGGCTCCTGCAGGCTCCGTATCGGAGGCAAAGACTATAACGCGCGCCAAGGCGATGTCGTGTTCATTCCGCCGCATGAAGTGCATGACCATGTAAAAGATTCGAGTGAGCTGACGGAGTTTTTGTGGTGGCATTTTACGCTGGAGATTGCTGAATGTATGGATGCGCTGCAAGCATTTCGATTCCCGGTCTGCTTCCAGTTGCATAACCCAGAGGCGTTTGAGGCGGTATTCCATGAATATCGGCGCTTCGCCGAGGGCCCATTGTCCATCTCGGACAGCCTTATGAAGAAGGCAAAGGCGCTGGAGCTCGTTGCCATTCTCGTCGCTGCGGTGATTCATCACCCGGAGATGCAGCTGAAGTCGGATCATTCGGAGCCTTTCATGGTGATGCTGTCCGAGCTGCTCGATAACCCGGACCGCCGGATTGACCTCGCCGACCTCGGCAAGCGCTATTACATGCACCCGACGTATATTGCGGAGCGGTTCAAGAAGCTGTTCGGCATTACGCCAACCAAGCTGCAGTTGTCGCTGCGCCTGCGCAAGGCGAAGCAGCTGCTCGAAACGGAGAGCAAGCCAATTGCAGAGATTGCCCGGATGACGGGCTATGAGGATATCGACGATTTCTCCCGTTTCTTCAAGAGCAAGACCGGACTGTCTCCGTTAAAATACCGCAGCTCCCTGCTTGGAGCGACAAAGGGCTAACCCTATCGGGCGCAGCAAAAACACTACCATTAATCGTTAAAGGTGCGTGCACAATTGTGAATGAGAATACAACGCTAAATACAGCCAAACCAGCCGCTGCACAGGCCATTTGGTATGACGAGAGCGGGCAGGGGCGCAACTTGTATGCACGGTTCCGGCTAACGCTCGACCTGTCCGCGAAGCCCTCGCAAGCGCTGCTGCATCTGTTCGCAGATACGACTTATCAGCTATATGTGAACGGGGAATATGTACAGACAGGCGCGGTTCGTTTCGACCCGCGCCATCCGGTTTATGATACGCATGATCTCAGTGAGCTGCTAACAGAAGGTCGCAACGTGATTGGCGTTCAGGTCAATTATGTCGGGCACAAAACCTTTATTACGATGCTATCGCAAGCAGGCTTCGCCGCTTGGGGAGAAGTAACACTTGCGAGCGGGGAGCGGCTGGAGCTGACAACAGGCGTCGCGGACTGGCAAGCGGAAGCTGTTCCGGCTTATCGGTATGCGGCCAAATGGAGCTGTTCCTGAAGGCGGCGGATCACTACGATCAGCGTCTTGACGAGATCGGCTGGAGCGGGAGCGAGTTCGATGACAGCGGCTGGCAGCGCGGCGTGGCGCTTGCGAATCAAGCGGCATGGGGCGAGCCGGAGCCGCGCTATATCCCGTTCATGTCAGGCGAACCGGTGCAGATCGAGAAGGTTCTGCATCTGCTGCCAATGGAGCAGCGCGAGCAGATTCATGCATTCAGCATGCCGATGCCGCATGTGAACGAGATTCATATGCCGGATCAGACAAGCCGGTTCATGGCGGTGAAGACGTGGATCTACGCGCCAGCTGCGATGGATATTACGATCGGACTGTTCTATCAGAATACGTGGATCAATGGCGAGACGATTGCAAAAGGGCTGTATGCGGATGACATGAGCATGCGTCTGAACCACCGCGTCAGCTTGCGTGAAGGCTGGAACGAATATTTTGTCAAAAATGATTCGCTTCAAGATATGTTCCACCACTATTTAGCATTGCCTAACGACCGCGGACTAGTCGTCTCGGCGGACCGGAATCCGGATTCGAATGTGAGGTTCCGCCGCTCCCCTGTCGTCTCCGAAGAGCTGTTCCAATCCGCGCTAAGCAGCAAGGGGCTGCCTTATGCGGCTGACGATCAGCTTGACGCTGCTGGCGGCTGGATTGACGTCACAGCAGACGAGCAAGGCGAAAGCCCGACGATGTCGACCGGCTGGGAATAGTATGGTTATCCGTTTGAATCGGTTGCAGTCGAGGAGCTTGGCGACCGCGAATTCAAGCTGGCGGACTATCCGCAAGGCTTCTCATTGCTGCTCGATCTTGGATTAACAAGGCTCGTTCAGCCGCGCATTGTGCTCGAAGGCGCAGGCGGAGCTACGGTGGATCTCACCTATGGCGAGCATCTCAATGCCGACGGCAAGCATCTGCGCCACTATCATTGGTACGGCCTCGGCGACCGCGCGTATGCGGATGAGCGGCAGTCGGTGCTCGATTGGCGGCTGACGCAGCCAAGAGGCTTCCGCTATGTGCAGCTTACGGTGCGCGGACCGAAGCGGGACGTGAAGCTGAAGGCGATTGAGCTTCGCTCGGCAAGCTATCCCGTGGAGACGAAAGGCGCGTTCCGCTGCTCCGATCCTTTGCTTGAGCAAATATGGGAGATGGGCGTCCGCACCGAAGCGGTCAACATGGAGGATGCGTACACCGATTGCGTGACGCGCGAACGCGGACAATACATCCGCGATACGATCATTCAATATCACAACAACCTTGCCGTCTTCGGCGATCATGCGCTTATGCGCCGCAGCTTGCAGCTGATGGGGCAGTCGCCGGATGCGACCGGCAAGTTCAGAGCGGTTTATCCGAATACGGGCGACTATACGATTTCGGACTTTGCGCTTAATGCGCTTGAAGGATTCTGGGCTTACTACGCGCAGACCGGAGATGCCTCGCTAATTGAGACGTATTGGGATGCGATGCAGCATAATCTCGCATGGTTCCATGAGCTGGCCGACGAGCGCGACGACATGCTGCTTGACGCGGAATGCGACGTGAAGCGCGGCATAGAGGCTCATTACGGCGGCTTCCACGGCGACCTTGCCATTGTGAAAGGCTACATGGACATTACGGGCATTCACTGCGTATTCAGCTGCACGTATCTGATTGCGCTACGCAGCGCGGCGAAGCTGGCAGGCGCTATCGGACGCGAGGCTGACCTTAACGAGCTGAACCGCCGCCTTGCAATCGTCGAGCGCTCTATTCGCGAGACGTTCTGGAATGAAGAGCTCGGCTGCTACAGCGATAATGAGAAGAAGACGACGCACTCGGCACATGCGAGCTTGTTCGCTGCCCGTGCAGGCGTACTCACCGAAGAGCAGTTGGAGCCGGTTCGCCGCCATGTCGCATACGAGCTGAAATCGCTGTTCGTGAACGGATATGGACCGGAAGAAGGCGTGAAGGTGTCGCCAAGCTTCTCGTTCTATATTTTCGAAGGGCTTTATGCGATTGGCCTGACGGAGACGGCGGAGACGATGATGCGTCAAGGCTGGGGCTGGTTTCTGCAGAAGGGATTGAAGCAGACGCCGGAGTATTATGATCTTGGACAGAGCTTGTGCCACGCTTGGTCGTCCTGCCCGACTTACTTTATGTCGCGGCATGTGCTTGGTGTTCAGCTGCCAGAGATTGACCTCAGGCCGGCTGAGGTTGTTATTGATGTGCAAGCAGCGGGAGTTACGTCTGCCGAAGGCGCTGTTCCGCACGAGCTTGGCCTTATTGAAGTGAAATGGCATCTTGATGAGGGCGGCGTGCGAGTGTTTGACTATATACGAGTGCCGGAAGGATTAACGGTGCGAATCGTTCGCTAAGTTAAATGAGAAGGAGCTGAACGCTACCAATGACGACGATGAAGAATGAACAGCAGATTCGGCTCATAACGCGCGCCGATGATGCGGGCAGCGCACGTACAGCGGACCGCGCCATATTGGATGCAATCGAGGGTGGCATCGTCCGCAACGTATCGCTGATGGCGGTTGGCCCGACGATCGAGCATGCAGCTGAGCTGCTTGCCGGGCGCCAAGATGTATGCGTCGGCATTCATGGCACGTTGAACGCGGAGTGGACCGATGTGCGCTGGGGACCGATACTTGGCGCGGCGAAGGTGCCGTCATTGGTCGAGCCGGATACGGGCATGTTTACGCCGACGCCGGCGCATTTTCTGAGTAGGCCGCCGGTCGTTGAGGAAGTGATGGCGGAGCTGCAAGCGCAGCTGGACCGGCTGCGCAGCCTTGGCTTCCACATCAGCTACGCCGATTCGCATATGGTATTCGAATGGGCGATTCCACAAATCGCCGAACCGTTCGACCGTTGGTGCGAGCGCGAAGGTATCCGTAATTACCGTCGCTATAGCAAGCCGTTACCGGAAGCAGCAGGCGGCCCGGACAAGCTGAGCGATCCAGTGGAGGCGCTCATTACACGGCTGACGTGGGCCGAGCCTGGCCAATATCTCATCGTCGGCCATCCGGGCTATGATGAAGCAGATATGCGTGCTTTCGGCAATGCTGATTACAAGAGCGAGCAGGTCGTTGCCGACCGGATCAACGAGCGTCTGATGTTCATGCGCGAGGATGTGCTTGCTTGCGTGAAGGAGCGGGGCATCGTTCCGATCCGCTATGTCGAAGCGGTAGAGCTTTAAGAGTTGCGAGCGGACATCTAAGCCGAGCTATTCGGTGTAGGTGTCCGTTTTACTAGATTCATACGAACACGAAACTTATTCAGAAAGTGGACATTCTATGCAGTCGCAGCTCTCGGATTGCATCAAAGGCAGGATAATTGAACAGATAAATGCGGAAATCCACTTATTGGAGGCGAATTCCCAGCGTTGCCGCTCATAATTGTGATAATCCACTTATTTGCAGCGGAATGGGCGATTACTCGGTATGAGGGAAGGAATAAGTGGACATTGGCACTTATTCCAACCGATACGGTGCAATCCAGCTAAATAAGTTGATATTTGCAGTTATTCAAAGTAATTCATGGCCTGCCGTGTGAGACGGTAACCCATCGTTCTTCGACCGATAGCACCAGCGATTGGTGCGAGCCAGCCCCCTTTAACAAGATTCGATAAACATCGAATGGCTAGCCGATAATCGATGTTTAGATGACTTTTAACATCAAGCGGTCGGATTGGGAGCCATTTCGTGGGACCAGGGGGGAGCCATGCGAAGTCGGCGAAATAAGAGCGTCCGCGCCAATCCATGATTTCATACTCCGGATGCAATTCATCCATATTTTCTTTCAAAAGCCATCAAACTCTGCTCAAAAATAGTTTCTCGGCGTGGAAGTTTCGGGTCAAAAGTCTCCCTTTTCGCGCGCCACCTCTGTGGCTGATATGAAATTGCATAAACGATTCGTATTCTCGTTCGAAATCCATGTCGACGACCTCCTGTGTATACGAACACAAACGTCCATCTGGCTGCCGCTGTTAACGGTCATTCAGATGGACGTTCTTCGTCTCCTCCAATCATAAGGGTGGAGGATATATTTTTCAATGCTAAACATCAAGCTATCAGATAAACACAGCTCCACTCCTTGGCAGATCGTCTTAGTTTTTCCCCATATCCTCCAAGAAGGATACCGCTTTCAGATGTACAGTAGAGGTATATCCTAAAGCATGAAGGGGCGTTTCAATATGATCAGTTCGAAGATGCAGATTAGCGAAGATAAAGTGCGATTTTACCAGGAAAATGGCTTTGTTCAAATTGATAACGTGCTGTCGCCAGAGGAGCTGGAGGAGCTTCGCCAGCATATGGATGAGACGATGAACGCACAGGGCGGACGAGGTGTTCAGACCTCAGAAGCAGGTGGCGCGTATTATAAAGTACTGAACCAGCGCGTGAACACATGGCGCGATCACGGCGGCATGGCGCGGTTCGTGCTGGGCGAGCGCTTTGCGGACTTGGGCAAGCAGCTGACCGGCTTTGACGGCATTCGGCTGTTCCACGATCATGCGCTGCTGAAGATGCCCGGCGATTCCAAAGTGACGCCGTGGCATCAGGACCGTCCGTATTGGCCGATCGAAGGTGACAAGCCGATGATTGCGTTCTCGATTTGGGTAGCGCTCGATGACGTCGATGAGCATAACGGCTGCATGATGTTTGTGCCGAAATCGCAAAAGATCCGCAATTTGAAGGGCGTTGATCTCGTCACGCCTGAAGATATTTTTGAACAGGAGGGCGCGAAGGAGCTCGACCGCAACACGGCGGTCATTTGTCGCATGAAAGCAGGCAGCTGCACGTTCCATGACGGCATGACGTTCCACTTCGCGCATGCGAATTCGACCGACAAGCCGCGCCGGGCGCTGGCGATTATTTTCTTAGAGGACGGTACGCGGTTTAGCGGAGCTGGCCACATCGTAACAGATGGACTCGGATTTGAGCCAGGAGATCAGCTTGGTGGAGGACTGCTGCCGAAGCTGGCGTAATAAAGAGATAATGTTACTCGTACTGACATGCAAATGTAATGGAACTGCAACGCCATTTTCATCTTGTTTTAATCTTCAGTCTCTATAATAAGACTCAACCCCCTATTATATATATTCTTTTAAGACCCGCGGCCCGTTGCCAGCGGGTCTCCTTTTTTTTTGTGCAACGGTCGAAACATCAGCAACGTGAAGCTTTGATACAATGGACAGGCGAATTGGAGAAGGATCGGAGATAATAATGATACATTACAATAAGTTAGTCAGAGATAAGATACCTGCGATTCTGGAAGCAAAGGGAGTTAAGTACTCTGTTCAAAAGCTTACTGATGAAGAGTACAAATTGAAGTTAAATGAGAAGCTTCATGAGGAGTTGAAAGAGTACTTAGAGGCTCCGGAAGATGAGATACTGCCTGAATTGGCAGATATCGTAGAGGTTATACACGCCATCGTGATCAATAGCGGTTATACAATCGAGCAGTTCGAACAAGTACGACAAAAGAAACAGGAGCAACGTGGTGGATTTCATGAAAAGCTTTTACTAGTTCATGCAGATTAGAGGGACACAGTCGCGGCCTGATGCCTGCGATGCAGTGTTGTGGGGAAACTGTATACACGAAAGGCCGAGGCTCTCCATAGAGAAGCTTCGGCCTTTCGCCTTTACGCGCTGCTCTGTTATTGTGCGCCAGCCACTTTTCGGATGGCGCGAACGACGTCGGATACATCCTCGTCTGACATCCGCTGGTGCAAGGCGATGGCGATGGCGCGTCCGAGCCAATTCAGCGTGTTAGGGCACATATCCTGTGAATATTGCGCATTGCCCTTATAGCTTGCGCAAGTCCAAGGGGTGTCGTGCTCGGAAACGCCGCGTTTGTCTAATACATACGTCCAATTCGTATAGATATGCCGGTCGGCAAAGCCGTTATTGCTGATTGTGCCATTCGGGATACCTTCCGCCGCAAGGCGGGCCGCGAAGCTTTGCGCTTCTTCCGCCGTTTGCAAGTAGAAGACAAGACTGTACGATACATCGCCTTCAGGATCTGGAATTCGCTGCGGCTGAATGGACGGAATATCAGCGATGCCGCTCACGATCGCCTTCTTGATCTCCCGCAGCTTAGCGATTATCGGGTCGATCCGCTGTGACTGCGCCAGGGCGAGCGCTGCGTTTAATTCGCTGAGCCGGTAATTCTCGCCGGGAATGGCTTCGTAATTCTGCTGCCGCTCGGTGCCCCAGTAAACGAATGCCGAATCGTGGTAGATGCTGGCGCGCGAATAAATACGGTCGTTGTTCGTCGTGACCATGCCGCCTTCTCCCGCCGTAACGAGTTTATATTGCTGGAAGCTGAAGCAGCCTGCATCGCCCATAGAGCCGAGCGGCTTGCCTTGATAAGAGCCGCCATTCGCTTGAGCGACATCTTCAATGACGGTGAGTCCGTGCGCTCTGGCAATGTTCAAAATTTCATCCATCTGGCAAGGAACGCCTCGCATATGGACAGGAATGACTGCCTTCGTGTGCGGTGTAATGGCTGCCTCGAAGCTTGCCGGATCCATCGTCAGCGTGTCGTCGACTTCTACGATGACCGGAACGGCGCGAGCCGCGAGCACAGCCGCCGCAGTCGCGATGTACGTGTAACCGGGCACGATGACCTCATCGCCCGGACCGATGTCCGCGCCGACAAGTGCGGCGATGAGCGCGGAAGTGCCGGAATTGACCGCCAAGCAGTGGCGGGTCGAAACTCGCTGCCGGTACAGATCCTCCAGCTTGAATGCCTCGGAGTTCTCGATATCTTTGCCCGTGTAGCGAAATACCCGTTTCTTGTCCAGCACCCGCATGACGTATTCTTTCTCCAGCTCGCTGAATTCCTCCGTGCTAATAAAGCCGAAATCCCAAGGCTTCGTGCGTACTGGCCCAGTATTTGTCGTCGTCATCTTCATCGCTCTCCTCTCCGCTACCCGTTAGCTTGATGCTGACGAGCGCATTGCCTTCCATGCAAGAGCCGAACTGATTCCTCTGATGATCTCTAGCGTTGCGATGTACCTTCCTTGACGATTCAGACGCCCACGATCACCGCGAGACCTCTTTAATCAGATCCTCCGCTTCGTGCAAAAACACAGCACAAGCCTCTTCCCTGTAAGGCGAAGCGTTGAGCTCATAGCCGCCTAGCCCATCCGTGATCGCCTCCGGCGATGGGAGATATCCGGCGTATCCGTTCGACACGCCGGATAATAAGAGCCTCTGCGAGAAGCAGCGTTCCCTAAGCCGACTGGCATAGCTGCCGAACACCTCACAGGAAGAAGAGAGCAGTACAAGATCTCCGAGACGAAGCGCGTGGAGCTCCGTTCCCACTTGCCGAACGGGGTACCCTTCCTGTGTCGGAAGACGGGCGATTCGCGAGGCGCTTGCGAGCGGATGCCCGGGTACGGGCTGCAGACGTCCGGCTGTCTCAACAATGTTCAAATAAAGTTGATTCGCGAGGCTCGTAACGAGCGGATAGGTGTCTTCCATGATGGCGAAAGAAAAGCCCTTCGGCCCGATATCGCCTGAGAAGCCTTGCAGGAAAAGCGAGACGAACCCGTCGCCATAGTGCTGCTCTAGTCTTGCCATCGCAAGTCCGACCATATCCGGTGACACGCGATTCCTGGGGTTGTTCACCGACGTAGGGTGAACGGCGCAGTTCACGATACCGCCGAGCGGCATGCCCTCTGGCGTCTCCAGCAGCAGGAAGTGCATCGCTCGCTCGACGGGCAGCGCCTCATTCGGAGCAAGCTTCGGCCGCCGATTAACGGATATTCCGCAGCTGCCTTCCGCTGCCCTCAGTGTGACTGGCTGAAGCTCGGTAGTTAGCTGAGCAAGCTTCTCAGCAACTCCGTTCGTGTATTTCTCACCGAACTGCTCGGGTGCCGAATGTGTGTGCGTCGCATGCACGGATACGCGCTGCTCCGTCGTTCCCGCCGCTATACTCCAGGCAACGCGCGTGCCTTCAGGAAACGTATTCCGAAACTCGCGGTATTCACCGGTCTTTCCTTGTGAGTGGCGTGCTAGAAAAGGCTGTTCATTCGTGAGGCAGCAGTCGAAGGAGATGAGGACATGCCGGGAGCGTCCATCGTCTAGGAGGAGTAATCTTGCGAATAAATCGTCTTGAATATCGTCCGGCGGCTGTGCGATGAACACATCGGGATCGTACCCCTGAAGCGGTGCTCGTTCCTCAGGTGTTACGCATACTTTTCCAAAAGCGGCTCTTAGCATCGGCACTCTCCTCATTGGCATGTTAGAGTTGTGATGACTAATTAATTCATTAAGTAAATTATATAAATGAATAAACATCTTGTATATAGACCAGTATCAAAAAAATGGAGTCTATTCGAGTGGGATGGAAGGCTTCATAGCTTTATGTAGGTGTACGGTCAGAAGGCAAAGAACACCTGTCTTCAAGCGGTAAAAAGTAACGACGATGCCGCTAAAGTAAGTGCACCCATGAGTCCTTCATTGTTGCCGAACGAGCTCGCTTCAGGTCGCAGCCCGACCGTGGCAAACCGGCTAGCGCGCAGAAGAATCGTCCGTTTCGTTTCTTCTAGCACGAGCGGAAGCTGCTCGGCAACCGCGCCACCGATATAAACGGCCTCGGGATTAAACAAATTGACGAGGTTGCTAAGCGCGATGCCGAGCGCTTTGCCGGCGTTCAGACAGATATCAATCGCATCCTTATCACCTAGGGCAAACGCCTCGACAATCGATAGCGATGAGTCCCCATGTCCTTGCCGATAAGCCGCCTCCAAAATCGGAAACGTAACTACGTTCTCCAGGCAGCCGTAGTTACCGCACCGGCAGCGTCCGGCGCTCTCATCGACTGTCGTATGGCCGAGCAGCCCGCCGACATTGTGGTATCCTCGAAGCAAGCTGCCATTAATCATAATGCCCGCAACGATTCCGAAGCCGATATGGACGACGACAAAATCATTCGAACCGCGCGCTTTTCCCTTCATTTTCTCCGCTAGCGCCATCGTCCTGCCGCCTTCGTCCAAATAAACGGGGCATTGAAACGCTGCCGACAGATGATCCGCAATGTTTAGGTTATCCCAGCCTGTCGCGTTCGGGATGTTGACGATTCGCCGCAGTCCAGCGTCGACGATGCCGCTCGCACCGATCCCGATCGCATCGATAACTCTGCTGCCTGTCTCCTCGAGGAATGACGCGATTTCTCGTGTCAAATGGTCCAAGATTGGCTCTTCGCCCGAGAAAGGAGCGGTTTGAAAATCCTTGCGGTGCGTGATGTTCAGTCCATTATCGGAAACGGCCAGCCGTATGCTGAAGCTGCCGATGTCGATGCCGAGGTAGCGATACTTGCGTGGATTCGCGTACAGCAGCACCTCTTTACGCCCCAGCCCTTTACCGATTCGCTCACCTTCTTCGATTTGCCCTTGTTCTGTCAATGTTTTCGTAATCTTCGTCAAGCTCGCCTGCGACAAGCCCGACAGTTCGGCCAGCGCTTTGCGGGAAATGCCGTCGCCGCCGTAAATGAGCCTCAGCACTTCCTTTTCCGATGGGTTCAATGTCATGGTGGACCCCTTTGATACGATATAGTTTATGAGCTGAATTATATCATATGCTGGGACGACATCGACACCAAGCAGGAAAGGCCGCCCCAGGGTGGAGGCAGCCTATAGTAGTGCTGTACTTATTACGCGGCAAGGGCTAGTCGCGTCTGTCGCAAATCATCTGGATGCCGTCCGATTGGAACGGCGACGCTTCGGTCAAACTATTGAGCGATATGGTCATCTCTTGATTGGGCTGATCGAGCGGGTAAATCCGGGCTGTCTCATTCTCAGCATCGACATGCTGAATATAGATGGGCTTGCCGTCATAGGTGACATCCACCATCGTGGCGGATTCGGCGATTTCTTGGGCGCGCTGTGCGTTCATCGTAAGTGAGTTCCTCCTGCATTTTGCTATATGCGATTCGCTATCTTGCATTTTCGCGTACGTGTTACATTGTTTGCGATAGCAGGCAGTGATATGCAAGGCAGTTAATTCCCGGTGTCACTCCTAAAATAATGCTTAACATAATCGCGGAAGGTGTGGGCAGCCTGCGATAAGTAACGCTTCTCCAGCCATGCCAGCTGGATAGTACGCTTGCTGCCCGCATCATGAATCGGCAGCAGCACAAGCGGCTTCGCATCCGACTTCTTGCATGCGGACAAGAAGGCGATGCCAAGGCCTGCGCCGACGAAGCTGCGCATCGCGGCAGGATCATCGACTTCGCAGACAATTCGCGGCGCAAGTCCGCGGCGGCTGCAGAATTGGTCCATCATGCCGCGGATACGCGAGCCTTCCTTCATGCTGACGAAGGGCTCGTCACGGATCTCGTCAATCGTGACATGCTCACGATCCGCAAGCCAGTGACCGGGAGGGACGGCGATGAAGATCTCCTCGTGCAGCAGCGGAATTCCGCTAATGCCGGGGCGGTCAATCGGCGGTGTCGTGTAGCAGAAGTCGATGTCTCCTGCTTCGATGAGCGGGATTATCTCTTCTGGAGACACTTGCGTGATCCGCAAATTCGTATCGGGATAGTCTGCCAGATAGGCGCGGATCATCTCGGAGAACCGCGCCATCGTCGTCGTCGCGATATGAATTCGTCCGCGCTCGGTGCCGTTCATATCCGCAATTTCGCGGCGCCCTTCCTCAAGCGCATGCAGCGCGACCTCGACCTTGGCGAGGAACGCTTCTCCATAGCTGTTCAACCGGATTTGCCGGCCCTGCCGGTGGAAGAGCGGCACGCCGAGATCCTGCTCTAACCTGGCGATGCTCTGGCTCAGTGCCGGCTGGGCGATGTGCAGCTCCTGCGCCGCCTTCGTCATATGCTCAAGCTTAGCCACCTTTTGAAAATATTTCAGCTGCAGCAGTTCCAACCCCTGACACCTCTCTATTCATAATGTTTACCTTATTAATTTATTATTAAATATGTATTATACATGATGTATTCAGGCAGCGTACACTTAGACAACAAGAGAAGGTGAAGAGGAGGCAGCGGAACAATGTCGACAATGATAAAAGCAATTCGCGTGCATCAATATGGCGGCTCTGAGGAGCTGAAGCTGGAAGAAATCCTATGTCCGCAGCCCGGCGCGGGGGAGGTGCTTGTCCGTGTCCATGCGGCGGCCGTTCTGCCGATTGAGTGGAAGGTGAGGCAAGGGATGTTTAAGCAATTCAGGCCGTTAACATTCCCGTACACGCCCGGCTCCTCGCTTGCCGGTGTGGTAGCGGCAGTCGGTCCTGGAGTAACGAAGCTCAAGGTAGGCGATGCCGTCTTCGGCCGAAGCGCGATTGGCGGCACCTATGCCGAGTACGTGGCAGCTGCCGAGGATTACCTAGCGCTGAAGCCGGATGCGCTCAGCTTCGATGAAGCGGCCACCATCTCCGGAGGCGCGCTTACCGCATGGTCGGCTTTATTCGATAGCGGCGAGCTGCAAGCGGGACAGCGCGTCCTCATTCATGGCGCAGCCGGGGGCGTAGGCTTGTTCGCCGTGCAGCTGGCGAAGTGGAGAGGAGTGGAAGTGATCGGGACATGCAGCGCGGATAACGCCGCCTTCGTTTCTTCGCTCGGCGCGGATCATGTGGTGGACTATACGAAGGAGCGGTTCGAGACGATCGCCGGGCAAGGCTCGCAAGGCGTGGATTTGGTGCTTGATACGGTCGGCGGCGAGACGCAGAGCCGGTCATTCGCCGTACTGAAGCCTGGCGGACGAATGATCTCGCTAGTCGGCCAGCCATCCCCGGAGAAGGCGGAAGAACACGGCGTGAAAGCATTCTTCTCGAATAAGCTGCCAGCTGCCGACGCGCTGGGGCAGATCGCACAGCTGATCGCCGAGGGGCAAGTGAAGGCGGTTGTCGGCGCAGCTTTCCCGCTCGCCGAGGCGGCGAAGGCGCAGGATCGCAGCCAAACAGGCCACGGCCACGGACGCATTGTGCTGCACATCGCGGATTAAGCTATACGTGCAACAAGAGCAGCCCCCGCCAATAAATGGCGGGGGCTGCTCTTGTTTAATCATTCAATACCTCAATAGTAAATATAAACCTTCCTATTCACGCTATCCCATTTGATCGTCGTCGCGCCGAGCATTTCGCCAGCCAATCGTACTCCGATGTAGGTGCGATTGTCGATCAGCTTAAAGTTCGTCACTGGCTTGCCGTCGAAGTACGGCGTCGATGTCGCGGAATCCCACGACACAGGTATGCCAAGGAAGTCGCCAAGCTGGCGAAGCGGCGCAAACGTGCTGCCGTCAATGATTCGCCCGAACGCAGCCAGCTGATCGTTGACGACGACTTTGACGTCATCCTCCGGGCTTAGCGGCTGTGGGAGATTCGGGTTTGCATATTTGTTCCAGAACGCCTGCTCCATCGCATTCATATCGACATCGCCGCCAATGCCATTCACCCGCTCATTCTCGGAGAATTGGAACACCGACCATTCGCTCCAAGTGTCGTTAGCCAGTGGAGTCGTAACGCCGTAATGGGCAATCCACAGCGGCCACTGACCGAGCGGCTGCGTCAAGTTATCTCTGGCAAAGTATGCCCCGGTGTACAGCATAGCAGGGTGATTCGTCAGCCGCTCTACTTCCTGCAGCCAATCTGCGCACCACTGCGTCAGCTTAGTTACGGATACTTGCTCCGCATCGCCTTCTACATCAAGAACATGCGGGAAGTCCGCCTTCACTCCGCTCACAACGCTTGCAAAATGCGCCGCTTCCGACTTGGCGTT
The DNA here is from genome assembly GCF_056120345.1 of Paenibacillus sp. sgz302114. Taxonomy (NCBI): domain Bacteria; kingdom Bacillati; phylum Bacillota; class Bacilli; order Caryophanales; family Paenibacillaceae; genus Paenibacillus; species Paenibacillus sp. sgz302114. The sequence continues at coordinate 100,962 of NZ_JBVYOI010000007.1, read as the reverse complement.
ATTCGACTCGGGATGCACATAATGATAGAACCCGACTTTGATGCCTGCCGCCGTAGCTTCGCTCACATTCGTCTTGAATTTATCGTCAACAAACGTAGTTCCTTCGCTGGCTTTTATGAAGACGCCCATTACTCCGTCCGCTTTAACCTTCTTCCAGTCAATTACGCCATTATGATGCGAGACGTCGATGACTTTCACATTGCTTGCGCTCCTAGCTTGCATCACACTCAGCTCCTTTTCCGTAAGACGGATGTTGTACTTACCACTGTATGAACGAATGGCGGTCGTTGCCCGTTACTTCGCCCATAACCGACCCGTCACGTACAGACATGCACCTGCTGCATATCCTTGTCCCATGTCACTTTGCCGCCGAGCGCTTCGACTGCCGCCCTTAAGCTGATGTACGTTTTGCCGCTGACCAGCTTGAAGTTCGTGATTGGCTTGCCGTCTACGTAAGGCGTTGCTGCCGCGGCATCCCACCTTATGGGCACTTGAAGCGCGTCGCCGAGCTGGCGGAGAGGCACATAGACTTGACTGTCGATTAGTCGCCCGAACGCTGTCGTCTTACCATCCACCACCACTTTAACGGTATCAAGCGGGTTTGCCGGCTGGGGACCGGGTGCTATTGGTGCTTCTACCGCTTTTACAGCGTATTTTTCAAAAAATGATTGCTCCATCGCATCGAGATCCACATTGGTCTTAATTCCGTTAATCCGTCCGCTCGACGTATATTGAAAGACTGCCCATGTGTTCCATATATCGTTGTCCATCGGTGTGAGGACGCCGTAATGAGCAATCCAGAGCGGCCAACGGCCCAGATCTTTGCCCAGATTGGTCCGTGCGAAGCTGGCTGAAGTGCAGATCATCACTGGATGGCTGGTTAACCGCTGCACCTCTGTAAGCCAAGTGACGCACCATTTGGTCAATTCAGCGGTTTTGATTTTGCCGGCATCGCCTTCTACATCGAGCACATGCGGAAACTGCGACTCATACCCGTTCACCGCCTCGGCAAAATGCTTCGCTTCCGCAATCGCGTTATTCAACTCTGGATGTGCATAATGGTAGAACCCGATAGGGAGGCCGGCTGCACGCGCAGCGGTCGCATTGCGGCTGAAATTGGAATCAACGCCGAGCCGTCCATCCGTCGCCTTGATAAAAGCGCCCGCTATGCCGCTCGCACTAACCTTCACCCAATCAATCTCGTCTTGATGATGGGAGACGTCGATGATCTTGATATGGGCCAAACCTCTTGCTTGCATTGACGCACACGACTCCTCTCTTTAAATGTTTAGTTCGTAATAGTTTATGAGAGTCGGGAGAGAGATGCATCCTGCAAGCGCCTAGAGGCCGGCAGTAACGGCTGGCAAACGGATTAATTATCCGGGAGTTGTTGTGCCTGGCGATCGCCTTGCCTTATGATGGGAGGAAGATGAAGGAAACACCCAATATTTGCTAAAAGAGGTGGGGATATGGCTGTTTTGAAATCGAAGCGGCTAAGGAAGGTTCTGCTGCTTGCTGTAGCTGTTGTGCTTATTGTTTATTGCTTGTTCCAAATATCCGGTTACTCGCTGAGTAAGGAAGGAGCGCTGCGTCATTCGTTCCCTCGATCAGATGGAGCGCCGCTTTATATAAAGAGCTTCGGGAACTATTCGGTCGGTATTACAGGGGCGGGAAGCGAGCCGACAGCCAAGCTAATCTACAAAAATTGGGGCTTTCTCTACCAGGTGAAATCGTCTTCGGCCTTTTATTTTCGCGATGATGGGGTGCCGATGGGTATTTCATGGCTCGCAATCTCGGCGAATGAGCGTGAGTACAACGTGCTGCTAGCTGCAAGTGTGCAGAATCCGGATATTCATATCGTACGTTTTAGCCGAGAGGGAGATCAAGCGGATCAGTACATCGAGGTTAAGGTCGAGAACGGGTACGCGGCAACTTATCAGCGGCTGCCAACTGAGAAGGCTGGCCTTTTTGTATTTCGCGGGTTGAATGACGAAGGGAAAGTGCTTGCCGAAGTAAAAGGTTAACGAGATGTAGTGAAGGAGCAGCGAACCGTATGCCATATCCCATTGAAAATAAATTTGTCATCGCAGTCGCATCTAGCGCGCTGTTCGATTTGACGGAGTCCGACCTTGTGTTTCAGGAAAAAGGGGAGGACGAGTATCGAAGCTTTCAGCGAGCGAACGAGAACAATATTTTGCGGCCAGGCGTTGCGTTTCCGCTTATCAAGCGCTTGCTCCGGGTGAACGGCGACTCTCGCGATCAACCGGTCGAGGTCGTGCTTCTGTCCCGTAACGACCCGGATACGGGCCTGCGTGTGTTCAAGTCAATTGAGCATTACAAGCTGCCGATTAGCCGGGCGGTGTTTGTGGCAGGCAGCAACCCTTTTCTATATTTGGAGGCGTTTAATGCTTCGTTGTTTCTGTCCGGCAATGCGGATGACGTGAAGGAAGCGGTCCAGCATGGCTATCCGGCCGGCTGCATCTATCCGAGCGATTATATCGACGATGATGAGGACGAGGAGCTGCGGATTGCATTCGACTTCGACGGCATTATTGCAGACGACTCGGCTGAGTCGGTGTTTCAGCGTGATGGCGCGCTGCCCGCTTTCCACGATCATGAGCGGCGCAAAGCGGGGGAGCCGCTGCCGGGCGGACCGCTCATTCGGTTCTTCACCGAAATTGCCAAGCTGCAGAAGCGGCTTAGCGAGGAGGAGGGCGGCGTCAAGAAGCCGGGCATTCGCGTTGCGATTGCGACTGCACGGAATGCGCCTGCTCATGAGCGAGTCATTACGACGCTGCGGCAGCATGACATCCGCATCGATGAAGCGTTCTTCCTCGGCGGGATTGATAAGAGCAGGGTGCTGAATATTTTTAAGCCTCATATCTTTTTCGATGATCAAGTGGGACATATCGAGGGCATTGCGCGGAGCTTCCCTTCGGTGCATGTGCCGTTCGGCATTACGAATGCGAAGCAATAATGATAAGGAGCGAGGTGGGAAGATGCGAGGACAAGATGAATTATTACGTCAGCTGCTTGCGTGGACAGAGCGGCACAGCTTAATACGGGCGGTCATTATGACCAGCTCCCGCGTCAATCCGAATGCGCCGGTCGACGAACTGTCGGATTACGATATCGAGCTTGTCGTGACGGACACGACGCCGTTCCGCGAGAGCGACGCATGGATCACGCAATTCGGTAAGGTGATGACCGAATACCGCGATAATCATGAGCAGTCCATTACGCGGCTCGTCCTGTTCGACGATGGGGTTCGGATTGATTTTCAAGTTTATGTGGTGGAGAAGCTGGAAGAGAAGCTCGAGCTGCCGCTGCTGCCCGAGGAGCTGGATATCGGCTATAGCGTGCTGATGGACAAGGATGGCTTGACCAAGGGGCTCAAGCCGCCGCGGCATACCGGCTATCTGATCGAGAAGCCGACCCGTGAGGCTTTTAACACGGCGGTGAAGGAGTTCTGGTGGGACATTACTTATGTGGCGAAGAGCTTATGGCGGGATGAGCTCTTTCATGCCAAGTATATGTTCGAGAGTGTCATTCGCTTCAATTACTTCATGCCAGTGATCGAATGGCATATCGGGGAGCGCCACGACTGGAACGTCAACCCAGGCAAAAAGGGCCGGTGGTTCAAGCGCTACTTGGACGAGGAGACGTGGGCGGAGCTCGAACAGACGTATGCAGGCGCGAGCCTGGAGGACAACTGGCGCGCGCTGTTCGCGATGACAGCGTTGTTCGGGAGACTCGCCTCGGATGTTGCGACGAAGCTCGGCTACGATTATCCGCACGCGCTGGATCACCGCGTGACCGCGTATATGAAGAGCATTCAGCGGTTGGAGCGCTGAGTGAGCAAGTGTGCTCTCTCCTTATCTGAGAGTGCTGAATCAATACTCTCAGAGCTGCAATCGTCCGATTTCCATGCTGAGAGTACGTAATATGCACTCTCACTATCCAAGCTTTTTATAGTTAGTTGAAGCTGGTCTAGAGGACTACATCGGTGGAACTCCGGCGGAATGAGCGCAAGTAGATGGCGAATTGTGTAGGTAGAGAAGGATCATATGATTTTTTAGGAGTGGAGACGACGATGGAGCATTATCTATTCACGCAGCTGAAGTTTGTAAGGAGCCAGACGCTGAAGCTGATTGACGGCGTCACGGAAGAGATGGCGGACCGCGTGCCGGAGGGCTTTCGCAATACGATCCGCTGGAATCTCGGGCATGTGTACGTCGTGCTGGAACGGTACATTTTCCAATGCTTGAATCTGCCGCAGCAGCTGCCTGCCGGATTCAAAGAGCTGTTCGAGTTCAAGACCACGCCGCTGAACTGGCCAAGTGACGCGAACATCCCGACGCTCGCGGAGCTGGAGCAGCTGCTTGCTGGTCAGCTGGAGCGGGTCGAAGCGGCGATTGCGCATCGTCTTCACGAGACGCTGCCGCAGCCTTACACAACATCGACGGGACTCACGATTGAATCTCCGGAACAATTTTGCAGCATTAATCTCTTCCATGAGGGGATGCACCTGAGTGTCATTAAGCTGTACAAATCATTGCTAGCGCGCAGCTAGCGGCAACCGCCTCAACTACGACTGTCCGGGATTACCAGCCGGATGGTTTTTTTATGTAAACAGATCCGTACATCCTCAAAAAATACTTCATGTGCCAGCCATGTTTGGTTATACTATCCAAAGGAATATACGAATAAAAATCGACATTTTTCATCTCTATCCGAAAGGGGTGTGCTAGGGGCATGAGTCTAAACACCAATCTGAACGCAAACAAGGCAGAGGCGATCATTCGCTTTGATGGCGTAACCAAGCAGTACGAGAGCGATCCCGCGGTATTGAAAGGCGTTAGCTTCGAAATTGAGCGAGGCAAATTTTATACGCTGCTTGGTCCGTCCGGCTGCGGTAAAACGACGATTCTGCGTCTCATTGCCGGGTTCACGGCTCCGTCGAAGGGCAGCATTTATTTTAACGGGCAAATAATTAACCATATTCCGGCGAACAAGCGGCAAGTGAATACGGTGTTCCAGGATTACGCGTTGTTCCCGCATCTCAACGTGTTCGAGAACGTGGCATTCGGCCTGCGCATTAAAAAGCTGAAGCAGTCTGAGATCAAAGACAAGGTGCAGGAGGCGCTTCGTTTCGTTAATCTTAGCGGCTACGAGAACCGTGAGATTACGGAGATGTCAGGCGGCCAGCGGCAGCGGGTTGCGATTGCGCGGGCGATTGTGAATCGGCCGGAAATTATTTTGCTGGACGAGCCGCTCTCTGCACTCGACCTGAAGCTTCGCACCGAAATGCAGGTGGAGCTGCGTGAGCTGCAGCGGCGCCTTGGCATTACGTTTATTTTCGTTACGCATGACCAAGAAGAGGCGCTCGCGATGTCAGATGAAATCTTCGTTCTAAGCGAAGGCCGCATTCAACAAAGTGGTACGCCAATGGACATCTATGATGAGCCGATCAACCGGTTCGTAGCTGATTTTATCGGGGAGTCGAACATCGTAGACGGACGGATGAAGGCAGACTACCTCGTCGAATTCGCAGGCAAAACCTTCGAGTGTGTGGACAAAGGCTTACAGCCCAACGAGCCGATCGACATCGTCATTCGCCCGGAGGATCTGGAGATTACGCGGCCGGATGAAGGCAAGATGAAAGTGCGCGTGGAGACGCAGCTGTTCCGAGGCGTTCACTTCGAGATTCAATGCGCCGACGAAGCCGGCAACAAGTGGCTTGTTCACTCGACACGCAAAGCGGAGGTTGGCGAGTCAATCGGGCTGACTTTTGACCCCGAGGCGATTCACGTGATGCGGTTCAATGAAACGGAAGAAGAATTCGACAGAAGGCTGGAATCGTACTCATGAGGACGGCCGATACCTACTCTTCCCAAGCTGTCGCTCCGCGCGCTCGGAATTTCTATCTGATTCCTTATTTGCTATGGATGCTGCTATTCGTGGCGGCGCCTATTATCCTCATCGTCTATGACTCGCTGTTCGATGTAGACGGCAAATTCACATTCGCCAACTACGGGCATTTCTTCACGCCGGTCTATATGAAGATGACGTTCAGCTCGTTCTGGTACGCCTTCCTCATTACGGCATTCTCGCTATTGGTTAGTTACCCAGCGGCGTATCTGCTGACAAGAACGAAGCATAAACAGCTATGGCTGCTGCTTATCATCCTGCCAAGCTGGATCAACCTGCTGCTGAAAACCTACGCTTTTATCGGCTTATTCGGCACTTATGGGGCGGCGAATGCGATTCTCGAGACGATTGGAATCGGCAAGCAGCAAATTCTGTTTACGGATTTCAGCTTTATTTTCGTATCGGTCTATATCTTCATCCCGTTCATGATTCTGCCGATCTTTAACGCGATTGAGGAGCTGAACCCATCGCTCATCGATGCTGCGCGCGATCTTGGCGCTTCGCCATGGACGACGTTCCGACGCGTCATCTTCCCGCTCACGATTAATGGCGTGAAATCCGGCTGCCAAGCGGTATTCATACCCGCGCTCTCGCTGTTCATGATTACGCGGCTTATTGCAGGCAACCGAGTTATTACGCTCGGCACGGCGATTGAGCAGCATTTTCTCGTCACGCAGGACTGGGGTATGGGCGCGACAATTGCGGTGTTCCTCATTATTGCGATGGCGATCATTATGATACTGACCGGCAATCGCACGAGAGGAAGGAGGTAACGGCAGCCTATGAAACGTTCGCTCAAATGGTCCAATATGTATCTTTGGCTCGTCTTTATTATTCTGTACGCGCCGATTCTTTACTTGTCGTATTACTCGTTCAACAGCGGCGGCAGCATGCATGGCTTTGAAGGCTTTACGCTGGAGTGGTATAAGGAAGTGTTCGCGGATACGCGGCTGCTCATTATCTTACTGAATACGCTCGTCATTGCGCTGTTCGCGTCGGTTATCTCGACCATTCTCGGCGTTATTGGCGCTATCGCCATACATCACGTCCGGAAGCGTTCGAATCAGAACACGCTGCTGTCGCTCAACAACGTGCTGATCGTCAGCCCGGACGTCATCATCGGGGCATCCTTCCTCATTCTGTTCACGATGATTGGCATCAAGCTGGGCTTCGCTTCGGTGCTGATCTCGCATATCGCGTTCAGTGTTCCGATCGTCGTCATTATGGTGCTCCCGAGGCTGGAGGAAATGAGCCCGACGCTGCTGGATGCGGCGCGCGATCTTGGTGCGACGGAGTGGGATGTACTGACGAAGGTTATGCTCCCCTTCATCAAATCAGGCATCTTTGCAGGATTCTTCATGGCGTTAACGTACTCGCTGGATGACTTCGCCGTTACGTTCTTTGTGACCGGCAACGGTTTTACGACTTTGTCCGTTGAGATCTATTCTAGAGCGCGACAAGGCGTGTCATTGTCTATTAATGCGCTATCGACGCTCATCTTCGTCTTTACGATGCTGCTCGTTGTCGGCTACTACTTCATTAACCGTCGCAGTCGCGGACAAGTAGCTGGTAGACGTGGCAGCGGCAAGGAATGGGGGCTGGTGAACAAATGAACCAGCTGATGCGGATGATGGCGCTCGTCGTTCTGCTTGCTTTTGTCCTGATGTACGGCGCTTCCGCGCTTAACTCGTCACAAGGCTACTCCGGAGCTAATACGCTGACCATCTATAACTGGGGCGATTATATCGACCCTGAGCTGATCACAGAATTCGAGAAGGAGAGCGGCCTCAAGGTGATCTACTCAACCTTCGATTCTAACGAAGCGATGATGACGAAGATCGAGCAAGGGGGCACAACCTTCGACATAAGCGTCCCTTCCGAATATGCGATTAGCAAAATGAAAGAGGAGAATCTGCTGCTGCCGATCGACAAATCGAAGCTGCCGAATCTCAAATATATAGATCCGCGCTACATGAATCTATCCTTTGATCCGAATAATGAGTACTCGATCCCGTATTTCTGGGGCACAGTCGGTATCGTTTACAATCCGGAGCTTGTTAAAGGAATCGACTTCAAGAGCTGGAACGATCTTTGGGACCCTAGCTTGCACAATCAAATTCTGCTCGTGGACGGTGCGCGCGAAGTCATCGGCTTCGGGCTGAACAGCCTCCATTATTCTCTTAACGATACGAACGAAGAGCACTTGCAGCAGGCGAAAAACAAGCTCAAGGAGCTGACGCCGAACGTCAAAGCGATCGTCGGTGACGAGATTAAGCTGCTGCTTGCGAACGAAGAGGCTGCGGTTGGCGTCGTCTGGTCGGGCGATGCTGCCGAGATTATCGACGAGAACGACAAGCTGACCTATGTGGTGCCGGAGGAAGGCTCGAACCTGTGGTTTGATAATATCGTCATTCCGAAGACGGCGAAGAACGTGGAAGGCGCGCACAAGTTCATCAACTTCATGCTTGATCCCGAGCATGCCGCGCAAAACGCCGAATATGTCGGCTATGCGACGCCGAACAAGAAAGCGCTCGAGCTGCTGCCGGAAGATATTTCGAGCGACGAGCGGTTCTATCCGAGCCCGGAAGTGACTGCTAAGCTAGAGGTTTACCGCAACTTGGGCAAGAGAATGCTCTCACACTATAACGACTTGTTCCTGGAGTTCAAAATGCACCGCAAATAAGTACAGACCCTCTGCACAGCCAGTCCATATGTGGTTGCGGCTATGACAGTGCAAGTACTCGACATGAAGCGTGATCTATGGGCCAGTTCTATAGCTTTGGCAAAAGTCCGTTCGTCCGTCCATCGGCGGACGGAACTTTTATTTCAAGGGAGACGACAATGAGCAAACATGAGCACGGCCCAGTACGGCGGCTGGCCAGCTTCGCGTGCTCGACTTTTCGATACTGCCTTTTAAACTGTTTTAGAAAATAGTGCTGAAGGTCCGTTCGATGATTTCGATGAACGGGCTTTTTTTGTTATTGACAGTTTTAAGCAAGGAATGCTATTATCTTCTCCCTGTCATTTACTAAAATTATGTAAATATGGAGGTACAGGAAATTGATAACCGTCCAAGGCATCAGCAAAACCTTCCTGGTCGCGAAGCGCGAGCCAGGTATTAAGCATGCGGTCAAATCGTTGTTCCATCGCGAATACACCGCTGTGGAGGCGCTTCGGGACGTATCGTTCTCGATTGCACCGGGTGAAATCGTTGGCTACATCGGTCCGAATGGCGCTGGCAAATCGACCACGATCAAAGTGATGAGCGGTATCCTCGTCCCGGATCGCGGAACCTGCAAGATTAAAGGATATACCCCTTGGCTCGATCGCGTCCAGTACGTGAAGCACATCGGCGTCGTCTTCGGGCAACGCTCACAGCTATGGTGGGACGTTCCCGTAATTGAATCCTTCGAGCTGCTGCGCGACATCTACAACGTTCCGCAGGCGGAGTACAAGAAGACGTTGACGTTGCTCGTTGAAACGCTGGATCTCAGCACTATCATGTACACGCCGGTTCGGCAGCTTAGTCTTGGACAGCGGATGCGCTGTGAAATCGCCGCCTCGCTGCTGCACAGTCCGAGTATTCTGTTCCTCGATGAACCGACAATTGGACTCGATGCCGTATCGAAAATTGCGGTGCGCCATTTTATTAAGGAGATCAACAAAGAGAGAGGCGTCACGGTCATTCTTACAACGCACGACATGAATGACATTGAGGCGCTGGCGGATCGGATTCTTCTCATTGGCAAAGGCACGCTTCTCTACGATGGCAGTGTTGCTGGACTGAGAGGTCGGTTCGGCACGCGGAGGACGATTACGGCGGATTATCACGAGAACGTGAAGCCGATTGAAATTCCAGGCGGATCGCTGCTGTCTTGGACGCCGGAGCGGGCGATCATCAGCGTCGATACCGAGCAGGTGATGATCTCCGAAGCGATTACGAGTCTCTCTTCGCAGGTCGAGCTGCTGGATGTGACCATTGATACGCAGCCGATCGAGGACATCATCGTGCAAATGTATAAGGAGTACGAGATATGATGAAGGCGTATCTGTCCGTATTCAGGCTGCGTATCAGCATGGGGCTGCAGTATCGTGCGGCGGCGCTGGCTGGCATTGCGACACAGTTTTTCTTCGGTTTTATGTTTATTATGATTTTTCAAGCGTTCTACGCGCATTCCACCTCAACACCCCCAATGACACTGACTGCAGTGATCACCTACACCTGGCTCAAGCAAGCTTTTCTCGCGTTTATAATGCTGTGGCTCAGGGATAATGAATTGTTTGGACTCATCACAAGCGGCAACATCGCCTACGAATTGTGCAGACCGAGCGAGATATACGGCCTCTGGTACGCCAAGCTCCTCGCGACCCGAATATCGAGCGCTCTGCTTCGCTGCTTCCCCTTACTCCTTGTTACCTTGTTCCTTCCGAGACCGTATCGGCTCGAATTGCCTTCCGACCTGCTCACTTCTGTGCTTTTCGTTGCGGTGCTCCTTGTCGGGCTGCTCATGGTCGTTGCGATCTCTATGTTGATCTACATATCCGTCTTCGTCACGATGTCGCCGGGCGGCTCGCTCTTGCTGTTCAGTATCTTCGGAGAGTTTCTCGCGGGACTAATCATTCCCGTACCGCTTATGCCGGACTGGATGCAAAATATCGTCTATATGCTTCCGTTCCACTGGACCGCAGATTTTCCATTCCGTGTATTCACTGGCGATCTGTCTAAGAGTGAGGCTTTGTCGGGGCTGGCGGCACAAGCGGCATGGCTGGTAGCTTTAGCTGCTTTAGGCAAAATATTAATGAACAAAGCGCTGCGGCGTGTCGTTGTGCAGGGAGGGTGAGGTGCGAGGATGAAGCTATATTTCAAATACATGCTGATGCTGCTGCGTTCTGAGATGCAGTACCGCGGCTCCTTTCTGCTGCTTACGTTCGGTCAGTGCTTGACGCCTTTTACAACGTTCGCCGGCGTCTACTTTATGTTCGAACGGTTCGGGGATTTGAAGGGCTGGAGCTTCTACGAGGTGGTGTTATGTTTTGCGGTGACGCAGATGGCGTTCTCGTTCACCGAATGTTTTGCGAGGGGGTTCGATGTATTCTCGAGCCTCGTCGTGAGCGGTAACTTCGACCGGCTGCTCGTTCGCCCGCGCAGCACGGCCTTGCAGGTGTTCGGCTCTCGATTCGAGTTCGCCCGTATCGGGCGGCTCCTGCTGAGCGCCGGTGTAATGGTATGGGCAACTGGCCATATTGAGGCAAGCTGGACGCCGCTGAAGGTAGTGGCGCTCGTGCTCATGGTGGTGAGTGGAGTTGTGATCTTCACGGGCATCTTCATTCTCGCCGCGTCGATAAGCTTCTGGACCGTGCAGGGGCTCGAAGTAGCGAACATCTTTACCGACGGCGGACGGGAGATGATTCAGTATCCGCTGAACATTTATCATCGCTGGGTGAAGCGGTTCTTCACCTTTATCATCCCGTTCGCCTGCGTCAACTACTTGCCGCTGCTGTACATTCTCGGCCGTGACGGCGCAGATAACCCGCTGTACGCCTTGCTGCCGCTGCTCGGCATCGTATTCCTCGCGCCATGCATGCTCGTCTGGCGCATCGGCGTGCGGCATTACCGCTCGACAGGATCTTGATTGAGTGGGCGGGAGGTGCTCTCACCGCCGAAACCGATAAAACTAACCAACATTCTGATGGTGAGAGAACGCATATGTGCTCTCAGCCTCCAAAATGCACCGAAAGTTAGTTGAGAGAACGCATATGTTCTCTGAGCAAAATAAATAGAGGCAGAAATCCGCTAGGTAGCTGTGCCGAGAGAGAAAACCGCGAAGTTAGCGGTTGAGAGAGGGAAAACCCGCTCTCGAGGAGCGGAAGAGGCAGAAATCCGCTAGGTATCTAGGGGCCGCGGAATAACGAACTCAATCCGCAGACCCCGCAGTCCAGTCTACCGCTTGCTGTACATAATCACGCTCGCCTCGCGGATGAACGCCTGCTCCTCCGCGCTCATGGCGTACATCGCGGGCTGCTGCTCCGCGGGAAGTGCATTGAGCGCGGCCCATGCTCGCTTCATGCCCGCGATAATTTCGGGATCGCCCTGCGAACGCCGGGCGTTCAGCTCCATCAGCTGCCGCGCGAGGCTTTGCGCCTCCGGGCTGCCCGGGTCGGCGCCTGCTTCGCAGAGGCGCTTCAGCTCCTCTCGAAACTCGCGGTACATGCGGCCGGTTTCGTTGGCGAAGGGCTGCTTCGCCAGCGTCTCCCGTGCTTGCGGCGAGTACGACTCAGCCGTAATTTGCCGCATGGTCTGCTGCTCCTCCGGAGTCAAGTAAGCGGCTACCCAGCTCGGTTTGAGTTCCATCTGCATCACCTCTATTAGATTCGTGAGCGCGTCTGCAAGAGCTGGTCCGTCATTCGACGGAACCAGCTTTTCTGCTTTCTCAATCGCCTGCAGAACTTCGTCCAGGTGGGAGCGCCGCTCAAGCAGCATCTGCTTCTGTGCCACCAGAGCAGCGCCGAATTGCTGCGGCTCCATCTGGCGGAGAGACTTCAGTTCAGCTAGCGAGAAGCCGAGAAATTTAAGCGCCAGAATATGCTGCAATTTGGCCAAATCGGCTTCACGATACAGCCGGTGTCCCGAAGCCGTGCGCGATGATGGAGACAGTACGCCCGACTTGTCGTAGAACTGCAGCGTTCGGACAGACACGCCGGCTTTCTTCGCAAAAGCGCTCGCGCGGAACAACTGCTCGCCATTCATCGCCACACCTCCTTTCTACTTGAGACAAGCTTACCTTATGACGCAACGTCATAAGCAAGAGTCTATTCATAGGGCTCCTTAAGCCCAATAAACCTTATCCCCAACCTTCACATGCCCGGGCTTCACGACCGATGCGTACACACCGAAACTCAAATTCAGTTCCTCGTTTACTTTGCGCAGTAGTGATGGATCGCGTTCGAGCGTCTCGGGATCAATGGTGATCATTGAACAGCGCTCGCAATATTCATCGACCTGCAGCACGGCCGTGCCAACAGTTAGCTGCTTGCCGAGCCAGCTGTCTTCGTCGCCGTCTTCCTCGCTAAGCGTAACGAGCAGGTTCGCACGGAATCGAAGCGGATCGAGCGGCTTGCCCCACAAGGCTTCCAGCTTCCGCACCGACTTATCGGTCACGATGAGTATGCTCGATGCATCAACGGCGAGCAGTTCCGGGGAGATAGGTGAATGTTCGAGCAGGGAGAGCTCTGGCTGGGCGAACTGCTGGATCTCCTGCAGCAATTCCTCATTCCATTGCAGCTGCCGCCCATCGGGAGCAGTAATGACTACAGGCGGGAACTTGTCCGCCGCCTTTGCCTCATCCTCCGCAACGCCGCCTAGCGATGCTTGATAAGCTAACAGCTCGGAAGCATTCCGTGCCGTAAAATACCGATTCCAGCCTTCCTTCGTCTCATCAATAAACGCATGGGAGCGGTCGCCGTACAAGCCGTAGCTTTCAATGCGGCTGCTCTGAAGCACTTCTCCTGCCATGGATTTTACCGGATAACGGCGAATCGTTGTGATGGTGCCAATCGTAGAAACAGACATACATAAGCCTCTTTTCGTCAAAATAAAATTCAGATGGCTCTATTATACGCATTTATCCTCCTTGACTGCCAAATTTCTCCGTGCTAAAATTTGATCAAGTAATCAGAAATTTATTTGATCAACCAAATCACTCTGGGAGGACTCCGGATGAACGACACCAAGCTGAACGAACAACCACCGAAGTGGCTGCTCACTCTCGCACCTTTTCTAAGCGCTCTTCTCGGAGCAGGCGCATTGTGGTACACCTGGACGAAATATCATGAGATCGTCGACCCGCCAAGCTTCGAGTGGTACGGCTGGATACGCCCCGCACTCATTACGCTGGTCGGCATGCTCTTTCTACTCTCGACGCTATTGTTTATCGCTGGCAAGGCTGGAGCTGGCTGGTCGCTATTTACGGGCAGTGTCTCGGCCATTCCGCTCATCCTATTCGTTAATCTCATCGTCCTGCTCGTACGCGTTGTCATCGGCTTGTTCCAAGGGGAAGCAAGCGATCTATTCTCCAAACTATTCGCTACGCCGTTCAACAAGGCACTCCTTGTCGTTGCCATTATCTTCGCAGTAAGATCCGCACTTCATCAATTTAAAAAATATTCGAGGTAGCGCAAATGAAGGAAGCGAGCAAAGAAAGCAAGCAATCATTCATCGCGGAAGCGCGGCGGGAACAAATCGTCGAGGCAGCGATCAAGACGCTAGACGAGATTGGCTACGTAAGCGCAAGCCTGTCGCAAATTGCGAAGCGGGCGGGCATTAGCACAGCGCTCATTTCATACCATTTTGCCGATAAGAACGATCTGATGAACGACTTGATTATGAGGCTGCTTGAGCAGTCGTCTTCCTATATTCTGGAGAGGGTCAGCAGAGCGGACACGGCGAGGGAGAAGCTCAGGCTGTTCATTGAAGCGAGTCTGGCTTACCAGGGAACGCATCCGGCGAGGAACGCTGCGCTGCTCGAAATCATCTTCAACGGGCGCACGCCGGACAATATTCCGTATTACAAAATCGGCGATGATGACGAAGAAGATCTTGTCGTTACAGAGCTGAAGCGGATATTAAGCGAAGGCCAGCAGAGCGGGGAGTTCGGCGCATTCCATCTTGATGTTATGGCGAGCGTCATCCAAGGCGCCATCGGCGAGTACATGTCGTACACGGGCATCACGAAGCGGGTCGACTTGGAAACCTACGCAAACGAACTTGTTGAAATTGTTGGCAGAGCGGTTCGGGAATAAACAGCATACGACGTAATAAAAGGTACAGCGTCTCTAATGAGAGAAGCCGTACCTTTTTTGTGTTATGTGAGCGGCGAATCGATTAACGTGGCGAAATTAAACTGATGCTTATGGCCGTCAACCAGCGTCGTTCTGCCGAATACGAAATGCACATGCTTACCGTTGCCAACAGGTATCGCTGGACCTGTCGTAATTTTCTTCAGCTGATGGAAGTGGTCGAGAAAATCAGTTCGGGATAGATCAATCTCATGCACGTGACTGCTGCCGACTCGAATCGCCTGGCCGGTAACGCCTGCGAAACGGTGATTATGGCGGTCGTTGCCCTCTTCCGCCAGCTTCGTGCTTCCCTCAAATTCATGGTCGTGCCTCTGCCGGCGACAGTGCGTTGTAGGCTTGAAGGTGCGTCGCTTCTTTTGCATTCAGTCTTTCCTCCTTTTGGAAAATGAGGTTAACTTCACCACATGCTATTAAACCGAACGCATTGTTGTGCTGGGCGAATGGCAGATTAGGCTTACGGTTCATCCTCTGAAGTGGATCGATTTCTCCGCAGAAACATGAGATCGAAGAAACTGATACCAAGCGCGATCCCGGTGGGCCTTAGCAGAAGCCGGCTAAGATTGACGCTTGCCGTGTGGGTGAAGTACGGGAGTATTAGGTTGAGAATGACGAATGCGCTATATGTAATAAGGAAAGTGAGCAATCTGCGGCGCAGATCCGGCCAAGGAAGCTTGATTGCTTTAAAGATGACAGTGATAACAAGGTAGATTAGCGATAGCAGCAGCAGAGCCAAGTAGCTAACCGCGTAGATGATCGCCCAGCGGCTGCCGACATCCAAGTACATAAGGACGAGCAGCAAAATAAGTCCAGCTAGCAGCAGAGCATAGAAAATAAATAGGAGGGGGAGTCGGGATCCCCGGGATTGCCGGGTTCGCATCATTGGGTTATCACCTTTTCTATTTCTATTTCTAATTAGTCTCTCCAATAAAAGCGTTGAAAAGTAGAACGGTCTGTAGTTTAATGGATGTATGAGTAGCTAATATATTTATTGATTAATACTTATATTAATCATAGTCCAAATCCGATTCAAATTCGAATCCAATTCCGCCATCTAAAAAGGAGCTGCAAAACCTACATGTCAAACCGCGTCGTCATTCATACCGATCGTACAAACGGAAGTATCAACCGCAATATTTACGGCCATTTCGCCGAGCACTTGGGCCGCTGTATCTATGAAGGCATCTGGGTTGGAGAGGACTCCAGCATCCCGAATACGAAGGGGATCCGTAATGATGTTCTGGAAGCGCTTCGCGGGCTGCAAATCCCGGTTCTGCGCTGGCCGGGCGGCTGTTTCGCCGATGAATATCATTGGAAGGACGGCATCGGTCCACGGGAGGCGCGCAAGCGGATGATTAATACGCATTGGGGCGGCGTGGTGGAGAACAATCATTTTGGCACGCATGAGTTTCTGATGCTGTGCGAGCTGCTCGGCAGCGAGCCTTACATTAACGGCAACGTCGGCAGCGGCACAGTCCAGGAGATGCAGGAATGGGTCGAATATATGACGTTTGACGGCGAGTCGCCAATGGCGTCGGAGCGTGCGGCGAACGGACGCGAAGAGCCGTGGAAGGTTAGCTACTTCGGGGTCGGTAACGAGAACTGGGGCTGCGGCGGGAATATGCGTCCGGAATATTATGCGGATCTCTATCGCCGGTACCAGACGTATGTGCGCAACTACGGCGACAACAAGATTTTCCGAATTGCGTGCGGGGCGAACGACTTCAATTATGAGTGGACCGAGGTGCTCATGCGCGAAGCGGCAAGGTACATGGACGGCTTAACGCTGCATTATTATACGGTTCCGCATACATGGGCGGAGAAAGGGTCTGCGACGGATTTCGAAACGAGCGAATGGTTCTTGACGCTGCGCAAGGCGCTCGTAATGGACGAATTGGTGACGAAGCATAAGACGATTATGGACAAATACGATCCACAGAAGCGAATCAGCCTCATCGTCGACGAGTGGGGGACGTGGTACGATGTGGAGCCAGGCACGAATCCGGGCTTCCTCTATCAGCAAAATACGATGCGCGACGCGCTTGTCGCTGCTGCAACGCTGCATATTTTCCAGAAGCATCATGATCGTGTGCGGATGGCGAATATAGCCCAGACGGTCAATGTGCTGCAATCTGTCGTGCTGACGGAAGGCGCTCGCATGACGGTGACGCCGACCTATCACGTCTTCGAAATGTTCAAGGTGCATCAGGATGCGGTAGCGCTTGATGTCGATCATCGCCCTGCATCGTATACGCAAGGCAGCGAATCCATTCCGCAAACAAGCGTCTCGGCTACGCGCGATCAGGCGGGACGCATTCATGTGAGCCTATGCAATCTGAGCCACGATGAAGAAGCGGTCGTGACCATTGAGCTGCGAGGCTTGGCCGGCGGAAATGGCGGTGCCAATGGCGGGGAGCGGCTTCCGATCAGTGGCAGGCTGCTGCAAGGCGATGCCATTAATGCGCATAATACGATAGAGCAGCCGCAGCAAGTACAACCCGTAGAGCTGAAGAACATTACGCTAAGCGCGGACGGTCGCATTCAGGTGACACTGCCGCCAGCGTCTGTTGCTGTGCTGCAGGCAGGTTAATGAAGCCCGTCCTCAGCGCTAGCGCTGAGCCAAGAGAGGGCTGCAAAGGGTGCAGCGCCTCCGTGCATGTGACGGATGAGCAGCTCGAACGCGTCCTGCGCAAGCTGGCCCTGCATCCGGATAGCTGCGTAAGTGATGCGCAATATGAGACGCGCCTTAGCAATTGTGCAACGTGTCCGTCGCTCCAATACGGCACCACTTGCGCGCATTGCGGCTGTTTTGTCCAGGTCAGGGCGAAGATGGCAGCAAAGGATTGCCCACATCCGAGTGGGTCGAGGTGGGGGCGTGATCCTTTGTTGAACCAATTATAGTAGCTATACAAAATAATGGCGGTTACATGGGATGTCCATGCAACCGCCATTTTGCGCTTGCCTTGCTGCCTATCAAGAATAAAGCTCGGATCGTCCTACTGAATAGTGACAACAGAAAAGGCAAGCTTTCACTCTTGGAATCGTTCTACCGCTCTTTTAAAGAAAACGGATGCGGCGTAGGTTTATCGGTTTCGTTTCGAATGATTGAACTGATGAACGGGAAAATCGATTATAATAAAGCGAATTCCGAAGGCGTAGAAATTGTGTTAGAGTTTCCTTTAGCACTACCGTCGGCAAAGTCTATGTAAGCAGCGGTTCGCCATATTTGGAACGATATTTTAGTTACTCATTCTAATCATAAGGGGAACTGGAAATGAGCACAAAGCTTTGGAATCTCTTTTCGAACGACTATCGTGAAAACTGCCTTCGTTGGAGCCATTCGGCGAACAATCCCGTCATTCCGGCAAGCGGGCAGACGTGGAAAAGCATATGGGTCGCAAACCCGGACTTTCTGGAATTTCAGGGCAAGCAGCTTCTCTATTACCGTGGAAACGGCATTCAACCAGGAACGGACGGAAAGCGGCATGACCGTCTCGCCGTCGCCGAAGTGATTCAATTGTCGGCAGACCATATCGAGATTCAAGACTTAAACGGTGGAGAACCTATCGTGGATGCTGGTGCACCGGGAGAATTCGACTGCACGGATGTGCTGGACCCGGCATCTGTTGTGTGGCAGGACCAAGTGTTCCTTTATTACTCTGCGGTTGGCGACGGCCCGGATTCGGTGGGGCTTGCAATCAGCAGCGACGGCGAGCATTTTACAAAGTACGGCAAAATTATGGATGGACGAGCGCCTGAGGTGATCGTGAAGGACGGAAAAATCCATATGCTTTATCAAATGTTCAGCAACGAGGGCTATCAGCTTCATCTGGCAAGCTCAGAGGATGGTATTCATTTTACGCCGGTGTCGGACGAGCCGATCTTCCAAGATCGCACGGGGGGCTGGGACAGCCTGTCCATCGTGACGGCCAGATTGCTCAAGGATGAGGAGCACTACTATATGATTTACGGCGCTAGCGCCTATTTGGCCGATGAGCCGGACTTCTTCGGCCTCGCGCGTTCCCGTGATTTGCTGCACTGGGAGTCGCATCCCGGCAACCCGATCTTCGGATGCGGTGCAAAGGGCTCGGAGGATGGCGGCGCAATCTGGTTCCCTGCCATTACGGAGACGGAGGAGCACTTCGTAATGATTTATGAAGGCAGCCGCGGCAAGTATACGTGGGATCTCTCATCACAAATTTGCCTTTCCTCAATACGTAAAGCGTAAACCTTAAAGCTGATAGGCTAATTTTCGAAATCGTGGAGGGCAATGGACGATGATGAAACCAACGACAATAACGCAGCATGGGGTGGGCGCATGGAACGAGGATGCGCTCATCAGCAACGCTTCGCTTGGCATTTACGGCGTCATCGACGGAGCGACCTCGATTGTTCCTTACACCGGACCAGGCGGGGAAACCGGAGGCTATCTAGCCTCACAGCTCATTGCCCGCATTTGCAACGAGGCAACGGCACCGGTGGAAGCGGCTCCTCCCAGCCTCATGGAATTGCTCGAGCAGGCGAATAATGAGCTGCGCCAAGCGATGGTGAGAGCTGGCATCGATGCGGAGCGCAAGGAGGAAGTGTGGTGTGCTTGCTCTCTGCTTGTGCGGATTGCGCCCAAGTGGATCGAGTTTGCCCAGACAGGCGACTGTATGCTCGCTGTCTACTATACAGACGGCACGATTCGGATCGTGACGAATGATCAGCTTGCCCATGTCGATGACCGGACGAAAGCGGTCTGGACAGCGGGCATCAAAGCTGGCTTAGCGACGCGAGCTGAGCTGTGGGAGCATAGCAAAGCTCAGATCGCTGTGGGCAGGGCTCTCGCGAATACGGATGGCGGCTACAGCGTCATTAACGGCGATCCGGCATTCGCCGACTATGCCGAGTTCGGGCGCATCAGCCGCACGAATGTGCAGGCGCTGCTGCTGTTCTCCGACGGCTTGTACATCCCGATGCCGCCGGGTGAATCGGACAAGGACAGCGCCTTCAGAATCGCATCGCTCGTTCGGGAGATGGGGCTGCCACGATACATGGAGTGGCTGACAGCGCTCGAAGAGTCGGACCCTGACTGCACGCAATTCCCGCGAATGAAGAAGTCCGATGACAAGACGGCGATATGGATCGACTTATCTGAAGTTTAGCTGCCAAGCTGCTTTTAGAAGCCGTGCTTCGCGGCATAGCGGCCCCAATGCGGACTTCTGCCATCGGCGTCAATAAAGCCGTACTCCTCGGACAAGTCCCATGAGGTGAAGGCTTTGCCGCTCTTCTTGAACACATCCGGATCGGCAGCTAGACTTGCGGCAGCTTGACCGACGAAAGCAGGCGTCTCCGACTCGATAAAGTGCTCGTCCTGCTGCGTCGCATCCCGCCAATTGGCTTCCGTCACGCCGAAGTGATCGAGCATTGCCTCTGAGCGGAGGAAGCCCGGTGTCAGCGCCAAGGCAGTCACCCCATGCGGCTTCAGATCCGCCGCCATGGCCTCCGCCAAATGGATGACGGATACTTTGGCGAGGCTATAGTACAAGTTGCCGCGGTACCGGTAATCGTACCCGTCGGTAATTTCAATAATAAGCCCGGAGCCGCGGGCGATCATGAGCGGCGCGGCATAGTAGCTCGCCATCATATGCGTATGAACGCCGCGCTTCTGAATGAGCAGGCCGTTATGCAGCGAATGCTGCCAGAATGGCTCCGTCCAGACCGTGAGCGGGTCGCCGCCCCATATATCATTCACTTGAATATCGAGTCGTCCGTCCTGCTCCTGCGCAACGCGCTCGAAAAGCTGACGGACGTCTTCTTCTATTGTAAAATCCGTGCGTACAGCAATGCCTTTGCCGCCGGCAGCGGTGACGAGCTCCGCCGTGTCCTCGATTGTTTCGCTGCGGCCCATGTCGGACAAGTTGCCGCGAGTGCTGCGGCCAGTTACGTATACGGTTGCGCCCAGCTTGCCGAGGGCAATGGAGATGCCTCGTCCTGCGCCGCGGGTAGCTCCTGCGACGACGGCTACTCGGCCTTCTAATGGTTTCATATTCATATGCATGTGCAACACTGCTCCTATCTTCATCAATTTCTCATCTTTATCCATCTATCACCATCACCTTCTTCAGTGTAACCGATGTTCACTGACAGAAACGGTCACAAGAATCAAAACTTAAGAATAAAGGGGTTTGTTCCAATTGCTGTGGCTCGTCTTCTTCCTTCTCGCCATTGCGGGATTCCAAGTGCTGTCGATGCTCGTTGAGCGCGATCAGCTCATGCAGTTTGACCATACAATCATCTCCACCGTTCAAGGTTGGGAGAACGATACACTGACGAAGATCGCGAAGTTTCTTTCGTTAATCGGTTCATCCGCGGTGCTCATTCCGGGGCTGCTTGTGCTTTCCGTCATTCTGTTTATTTATTTGAAGCACCGCAAGGAGCTTGTGCTCTTGCTTGGCGGGATGCTCGGTTCAACATTGCTCAACCATGTGATCAAAGACATTTATAAGCGTGCCCGTCCAGATATTCACCGGCTTGCCGAACAGGCGGGTTACAGCTATCCAAGCGGACACTCGATGGCGGCGTTTACGTTTTATTTTCTCATTACCTACCTGCTTTGGCGGCATATTCATCTGAGAAGATGGCGCATCACGCTGCTAATCTTCAGCGCGTGCATGATTATCTGCATCGGCCTTGCCCGCGTCTATCTTGGCGTGCATTATCCGTCGGATGTGCTTGCAGGCTATTGGCTCAGCGCTTGCTGGGCAGCCCTGTGCATTCGCCTGTTTCGGGCTTTTGCTCGAAAGCGCAAGTGAACCAATGTGCAATCGAGAACACAAATGCAACATTTGGAGCATTGTAAAATGCTGTAATTGTCTATAAAATAGTGCTGTTATAAATCTGTTATTCATGAAAGAGAGGTTTACTATGAAACGCTTGATGGGGTTTGTTCTTGCCTTGCTCGTCGTCTTGACGATGGCAGCCGGCACCGCTTCTGCTGCAACTCAGCAGAATGACATTAAAGTAAAGCTGAACGGGGAGTGGGTTATATTCCCGACACCGCCTGTTCTATCAAACGGTAAAACATACGTAGAGTTCCGTACGCTGTTCACGAAGCTCGGTTACAAAATCGACTATACTGCTGCGACGAAGACGATTAAAGCAACGTCTGCTGTACGCAGCATTCAAATGCAGCCTACAGGTACAACCGCACTTGTTGACGGTAAGAAGGTGCCAGTGAACGGCGAAATGAAGCTGATGAGCGGCCGCACGATGGTTGGCGTTCGTTTCATCGCAACATTGTCAGACAAGACAGTGAACTGGGATGGCACGAAGAAGCTCGTGACGATTACCGATAAAGGACCGACTGCTGCGCAGAAGACGGAAGTGGTTGCGGTATTGAATCAACTGGCTGCAGCTGAGGACAAGCAGGATGCAGATGCATTTATGGCACTTATTCATTCGGCGTCACCTTACCGCAGCGACATTAATGACGCGATTCGCGACCAGTTCGCTCGCATGCATACGAAGACGGATTACGAAGAGATGACGCTTGAGTCGTACTCGGCGACGGAAGTAGTCATGTCGACGGTCGAGCATACGTACAAAGTAAGCGGCGACGGCTTCTATCCAGACACCAACGACGAAGTCGCTTATACGCTGCATAAAGACAACGGCAAATGGGCGATATATGATATTGAGGTGCTGTCCTCCGAGATCAAGGATTTCGACGCGCTTTGGAAGCAAGAAGTAACGGTGGACGAAGCGGATAAAACGGCAGTCAACGCGATTTTTGACGCACAGGTGGCAGCGGCGAACGCGAAGGATATCAATGCTTACAGCGCAACGCTTGTTCCGGATGCCGAAGGAGTCCAAGACGCAATCGATGCTATGAAAGGTCAGTTCGAAGATACGGAGCAGAGCTTCACCTTATCAAAAGAACGCAGTGCCATCGTGGAACTGCATGAGAACGAAGCACTGCTGCTGGTGGCGCTTAAGGTTGATGAGACATACCAAGGCGAATCAGACTCTTATCATTCCTTGGAGTTATACCATGCGCAGAAGCAGCAGGATGGCAAATGGCTGCTGATGCCGGGGTATGCAATCCTTAACGATGACTCTGGTCAATAACTGACAAGCAAAAGTCCTTGCCTGCTCCCGAATGGGAGAGGCGGGGCTTTGTTTTTTTCTAGGTGGCTGTCACGCATGAAGTAGGTATAATGAAGATATCAACCTTACATGGCATGAAAGGGGCAAGTGCCGGATGAAGATCGTCATTGCACCGGATTCGTTTAAAGGCTCAGCATCAGCGCGTGACTTATGTACCGCCATTGCGAGAGGCATCCGCAGCGTGATGCCGAAAGCGGAGCTTGTGGAGCTGCCGATGGCAGACGGCGGAGAGGGCATTATGGATAATCTTGTCCATGCAACGGGAGGCAGCCGGATTGAGGCTGTCGTAGCTGACCCGCTGGGACGAAACATTACGGCTCATTATGGTGTGCTCGGCGATGGGAGCACTGTGGTCATTGAGATGGCGCAGGCTTCCGGCCTGCCGCTGCTCCAGCTGGAGGAACGCCAGCCCCTGCTTACTTCGACGCGCGGCACAGGAGAGCTGATCAAGCATGCGCTGGACCGTGGCTATCGCAAGTTCATCGTCGGCCTCGGCGGCAGCGCGACGAATGATGGCGGTGCCGGAATGCTGCAGGCGCTTGGCTTGCAGCTTCTCGATGCGGCGGGGCAGCCGCTCGCAGACGGCGGAGGCGCGCTCGCGCAGCTCGGGGAGCTCGATGCCGCCGCGCTCGATCCGCGCCTAGCGGCATCGCAGTTCACAATCGCCTGCGATGTGACGAACACGTTATGCGGCCTTGAAGGCGCATCGGCGGTGTTCGGCCCGCAGAAAGGGGCGACGCCGGAGATGGTCGCGCAGCTCGATGCGGGGCTGCGACGCTTGGCGGAGCAGATCCAGGCGCTTCGCGGCATTGATGTGCTCAGCGTCCCGGGCGGCGGAGCAGCCGGAGGAATGGGCGCTGGCTTGCTCGGCTTTATGAATGCGTCGATTCGTCCCGGCATCGACGTTGTGATGGAGGCATCCGGCTTCGCGGAGGCTGTGAAGGATGCGGATTGCATCATCACAGGCGAAGGGAAGCTCGATGAGCAGACGTTGGCTGGCAAGGTAGCGGCAGGCGTATGCCGGGCGGCGCAGCCGCTGGATATTCCGGTTATTATTCTGTGCGGCACGAAGAGCTTGTCTGGCGAAGCGCTGTGCCAGCTCGGGAGAGTGAGCGCATTCTCCATCGTGCCTGGCCCTTGCAGCCTGGAGGAAGCGATGGCACAGACACTTAGCTTCGCCGAAGCCTGCACAGAACAAATCTTCGCTTTATTAGAATATTCCTTCTGAATCTTAAGCTTATTTTCACATCATGTTCATAATGGGCTGTTAGACTAAGGTCACTGAATGAACATGAATGAAGGTAAGGAGGGATGAGAAGCGTGAAGCCGTGGACCGAGTTCGAAGAAGACGTGAAGCCTCATCTGCCACATGTGCGGGCTTATTGCTACTATTTAACCGCTTCGAAATGGGAGTCGGAGGATCTATTGCAGGAGACGTTACTTCGCGCATTCAAGCATTACCGGGATACAGGCAAGCTTCGCCATCCGCGCTCCTTGCTGAACAAGATCGCTCGCAATTTGCACATCGATGCGCATCGCAGGCGGCGCGGCGTCATGGTTCCGATCGACGAAGCGCTGCTGCAGCCTCATTACGATCCGAACTATGCTTCCGTACGCGGCACGCTGGAATGGGTCACGGAGCATCTGTCCGCACGAGAGATGGAGATGCTGCTGCTTGCCGAGGTGTTCGACTACTCGTATCAAGACATCGCAGATGAGATGAATTGCTCGGTTCCCGCTGTCAAGATGGTGCTGCACCGCTCCAAGCTGACGCTTCGCAACCGCGTTCGCGCTCAGGAAGCCGGCATAAAACGCAAACGCGCGGCAAAGCGCAAGCTGTCACCGCCGCTGCCCTACGCCGTCGACCGGTGGACGACCGCGCTTATGACGGGAGAGCTATAATCTATTAGCTGAATATCTTCTAATCCAAAAGACAGTGGACTCCGCTGCCTTTTTTTGTTTATTTTCGACAGGAAACCTGACATGCGCGTAGTGCTTTTGTCTCATTTTGCATACTGTAAATCAATACCATAGGACATTAGCTACATGGTCATGGTACATTGTTAATAACATACAAGTTTTACCTCCTGGGGAGAGAGAATTCAGAGTAACGTTGGAGGCGCTAAATGCGACAATTTATTGGAAAAACGTTAAAACATGACGTGGTCAACCACTTTGGCGTTACAATCCTTCCGGCACGAAGCGTGCTTCAGGAAGAGCATTTGGCGCTGCTAGAGAAGCATAATATCGACAATGTCTCCATTCTCTTCGATCTGGCCCAGCCTGAGCGGAATTCAGCGAAATCGGACACGGCTCGCGAAGCGGTGGGGCAAGTGATGAACCGCGCCAAAGCAATGTATGAATCCATTCGCGAGTCGGGTCAAGTACCGGTGAATGAGCTTCAGAATGACATCATTCCAGCGGTGAAAAACATTGCTGGACATCCGAATATATTCGGACTTTTCGAAGCGGTTAAGGCTCAAGGGGATTATACATATCAGCATAATATCGGCGTTGGCATACTCTCCACGATGATCGGCAAGTGGCTGCAATTAAGTGACGCAGATTTGACAGCGCTTACTCTCGGAGCGACGCTGCATGATATCGGCAAGGTGAAAATTCCGGCGGAGATTATTAATAAACCAGGCAAGCTGACCGAAGAAGAGTTCGAGCTCGTGAAGAAGCACACCGTCCTTGGCTACGACATTCTGAAGAAGACCGAAGGGATCGGCTACCGTTCGGCGCTTATCGCGCTGCAGCATCATGAACGGGAAGACGGCGGAGGCTATCCGCTTGGTTTGCCATCCGACAAGATCGATCTATTCAGCAAAATCGTAGCGGTTGCAGACATCTTCCATGCGATGTCATCGGATCGTCCATACCAGAAGGCGTTGCCGTTCTATAAAGTGGTCCGCCAGCTGCGCGAAGGTTACTTCGGCAAGCTCGATCCGCGTATCGTCTCTGTATTCCTGGAGAATATAACGACGAAGATGATCGGCCAGAAGGTCGTGCTCACGGATGACCGCGAAGGGGAGATTGTCTATATTAACCCGCATGATGAGGAGGCGCCGCTAATTAAAGTAGGCGAGAGCTTCATTGATTTGTCGTGCGAGCGCAAGCTTCAGATTAAACAGATTATCGGGCTGTAATGAGGTTTCGTTAGCAAAAAGAGCAGGATGAAGAGGACAGCATGTCCTTTCTCCTGCTCTTTTTGTTGTTTCTGCTAGAAACGACGTTTAGGTCCACTTTGCGGCCCATAGCTTCATTTCATGAAGAATTTGATGTAGATCGACGCCCTTCGGCGTTAGAGAATATTCAACAGTGACAGGAACGGTAGGGAAGACATGCCGCTCCAGCACGCCTTGGCTCTCGAGATGGCGCAGCGTGCTTGTCAGCGCCCGCGGGCTAACCGACGGGATCGACCGTTGCAGCTCGCCGAACCGGCGCTTCTCGCTGAACAGCTCACGGAGCACGAGAAATGCCCATTTGCCGCCGATGACGTCAAGCGTCTTCTCGATATTGCACTCGATGAAAGCAGGCTCTTTCGGAACATAATTATTGGCAGACATCGACTCAATCCTCTCCGAGTAGTTAGTAACAAGAAGTATAGTATATATAATAAGTATAATATATTGATGTTTTTTTCACTACTTTAAATTTGATATTGATATCGGTAGAATAGGTTTGCGTGGGTTTCGCGTAAATGGATCCAGGAGGGATATTGGATGAATTACAGAAAGCTTGGTGGAAGTGGACTTAAAGTAAGTGAGATCAGCTTAGGAAGCTGGCTTACATATGGCGGTTATGTCGAACGCGAAAATGCGGTGAAAGCAATTGAAACCGCATACGATCTCGGCGTTAATTTCTTCGATACGGCCAACGTGTACGAACGCGGCGCGGCAGAGGTGCTGCTCGGCGAAACGATCAAGGCGTATCCGCGCGAATCGTATGTGCTCGCGACCAAAGCGTTCTGGCCGATGGGCGATGGCCCGAATGACCGCGGCCTCTCCCGTAAGCATGTCATTGAACAAGCAAACGCGAGCTTGAAGCGGCTTAACACGGACTATGTCGATATTTTCTATTGCCACCGTTACGATCAAGAAACACCGCTGCAGGAGACGCTTCGTGCGATCGACGATCTGATTCGTTCAGGCAAAGTGCTTTATGCCGGCGTCAGCGAGTGGACGGCATCCCAAATGGCGGATGCGCTTGCGACAGCAGATCGTTATTTGCTCGACCGCATCGTTGTCAGCCAGCCGGTGTACAACATGTTTGAGCGTTACATTGAGAAGGAAGTTATCCCTTACGGAGAGAAGAACGGCATTGGACAAGTCGTATTCTCGCCACTGGCGCAAGGTCTTCTGACTGGGAAATACGCCTCTTTGGCTGATATCCCAGAGGGCAGCCGCGCAGCGAAGCTCGAGTGGGTGCGCAAAGGCATCACGGAGGAGAAAATCGCGAAGGTCGGCGCGTTGTCTGCGATTGCGAAGGAGCTCGATATTACGACGGGCCAGCTGGCGCTTGCATGGATTCTGCGCCAATCGAACGTCGCGAGCGCACTGGTCGGCGCAAGCCGTCCGGAGCAGGTCGTCGAGAACGTGAACGCATCCGGCATTACGTTGTCCGATGATGTGCTGACACGGATTGAAGCGGTTTTGGGATAGATTTTGGGCTAATAGAAGAAAGCCGGACCTTTGGGGGTCCGGCTTTTTAGCTTACTGCTTATGGGTACAGTTGGGGCGGATCGAATCGGCTGTCTGAAGTGGGTAAGCGCTAACGGGTCCGTCGGCGGTCCGTCCGTCGTCAGCCGCGGTCTCCTGTTAGGTTGATGCTTGCGGGCAACCTTTACCTAATCACTCTTTTAATCAGCCGCAGTCCTCTCGTGTACACGAACCGTTCCCATCTCGCTAACCAGCTCGTCCCGTGAACTGCGATTGTGAAATGTGCTGAGTCCTTCAAGAAGGCTCTCATTCCGCTAGCAGGAATCGTCTCTACCGATCCTTCCCGCCAATAAACTGCAAAATCGAGCGTAGCGACTGCGGCGCAACTTTGTCCAATAGATCGCCTTCCTGCAAAAGCCGTTCTTCGATGTTCAGCAAATTGTAGTCGGTTATGGAGACACCGCGACGCACTTCATCCCAGTAGAGAGGCGTGGAGACGCTGGCGGCTTTGCGGGCTCGCGGGGAGTAGGGGGCGATGATCGTTTTGCCTTGGTAATGCTGCAAGTAGTCGATGTAGATCAGATCGCCGCGATTCCGCTTGAACCGCTCGATCGTGAACAGCTTCGGATGCTTATCCGACAAATAATTGCCGACAAACTCCCCGATGACGCGCAACTCGTCGAAGTTCAGCTCAGGGACAACAGGCACGATGACCTGCACGCCGGTTGCGCCCGATGTCTTTGGCACGGATTCGATGCCAAGCGAGCGGAGCAGGTCGCCAACGAGCAGGGCAGCCTCCATAATGCGCGGCTCCTCCTCGAGTGTCGGGTCGAGATCGAGAATCCACTCCGTCGGATACGCAGGATTGCTGATGCGATCGAACGAAGCATGATACTCAATGCATGCTAAGTTACCGAGCCAGAGCAATACAGGCAGCGACGTTAGCTTCACGTAGGAGATGCTTTCATGCTCGATCGTTTCGACGAAGGGGGGAGCGGGAGTGGGGCAGTTCTTCTGATAGAACGATTTGCCGTCCACGCCATCGGGAAAACGGATCGTCGTCAGCATCCGGTCTTGGCAATGCTTGATCAACCATGGCGACAACGCAGCCAGCCGCTGCAAGAAAATCGCCTTCGTGATGCCCATATCCGGGAAGAGCAGCTTCTCGGGATTGCTGATCGTCAGCTCCTGTCCTTCGACGATGATCGTCCCTTTAACCGAACGGGCACTCATGGCAGAGGCTCCTTCGGCAGGAAGGTGACGAGCTTCGGATGGCGCAGCTGCCCGGCGGAAGTGAACTCAAGCCCGGTCACGCGGCATTTGAACGGCAGCGTTAGCCACTGCACCTCTTCTTTGCGCAGATCCTCTGGCGTAACTGGAAAAGGACAGGCAACCACTGCGAGCTGAGAGTTCTGCGGTCGAAACGTCGAAGCGATGACACGCCGAAGCGCATCGTTAAGTCCAAGCGAGACGCTGCCAAGATAGCTGCCTTCATGCTCCATAATGAGACTCGCGACAATGCCATTGCGCCACTTGAGTCCCACAATATCGACATCGAGCACAAGCGCGATCTTCTTCTTCAGCCAGTCGCGGTGCTTCTTGTCCTCCCGATAGGGGCTGCTGAGCCGTTTGCTCACGACGCCTTCCCAATTGTTCGTCTGCACCCATTCCCACAGCGCCGCCCCATCCTTGAACAGCTCCGTCACGAACATGCGCGGATCGCCCTCCGGGCAGAGAGCCATCAGCCTGCGGTGCCGCTCCTCATAGGGCAGATGCCGAAGATCGCCGCTCTCATCAGCGAGCAGATCGAACAGCACATAGACAAGCCCGCCATTTAGCGGTGCTTTCGTATCCGTATCCGTAGCCGTGGCAGATTGTATCAGCGAGGACCGCGAACGTTCCCTCTTCAGGACATGCTGAAAGCTCGGGCGAACGCCGTCAAACCAGACGACTTCGCCATCGAGCAGACAACGGCCAAGCTTCTCCGTCTTGGAGGCGATCAAGGAAACAATCTCCGGATAGATGCCATTCTTCAAATACAGCTTCCGCGAAAAGATCTCCACATCCCCGTTCCCGTCCAAACGAGCAAGCATGCGGACGCCGTCCCACTTGAGCTGGTAGCCCCAATCGCTCCCGATTGGCAGCTCGTCGTCAGCTATCGGTGCCATTGGCTCATTCGGAAGAGAGAGCGGCTGCACAGCGCCGCTGCTGCTCAAATTAGCCGCAAGTAGCGAGGCATCGTCTGCCCACGGCTGCTCCTGATTGTGCGCAGACATCTAGGACACCGTTTCCTTCTTCGCCGTTTTGCGCGCGCGCGGCTTCGTCACCTTGGCGACGACTTCGCTTTCGCCGCCTGCTTCAGTGGAAGCAGGCGGTTCGCTGGCAGCGGTCGGCGACATGCCTGCCGCGCCTGTATCGATGCCGCCAGGCGTAGTCGGCGGCAGCTTCACGGCCTCAAGGCTCGCCTGCAGCGCAGCCATGAGATCAAGCACATTCGTGCGCTGCTGCTCAGGCGCGACACGAACGTCTTCACCTGCGATTTTGTGCTGAATGAGATCCATTAGACGAGAGCGGTAGTCATCGGTATATTTTGCCGGCTCAAAAGGGGTCGACAGCTGCTCGATCAGCATCCGCGCCATCATCAGCTCTTTCTCATTGACGTTCACCGTCTCAGGAAGGCCGGGTACTTGGTCAATTGAGCGAATCTCATCCGGATAGAAAATCGTCTCCATCGCCAGGCAGTCGTCGATGATCCGAATTGCAGCGAGCGAGCTTTTCGACCGGATCGATACCTTCGCGATGCCGATACGGCCTGATTGCCGCATGGCCTCCATCAGCAGATTGTACGCATTGCCGCCCGCCTGATCGGGGGAGAGGTAATACGTCTTCTGAAAATAAATCGGGTCGATCTCTTCCAGCGCGACAAAATCGAGAATCGTAATCGTCTTCGTCGCATCGCTCGAAAGAGCCTCCAGCTCGTCCTTTTCCAAGATGACGTAGCGTCCCTTCTCGTACTCGTAACCTTTTACAATATCATCCCACTCGACATCGACTTCGCAGGTCGGACATTTGCGAATATAGCTAATATTGCTCCCGCACTCGCGGTGAATCATTTTGAGCGCAATATCTTTATCCTCGGTAGCTGAAAACATTTTGACAGGCACATGTACGAGGCCAAAGCTGATAGCCCCTTTCCAAACCGTGTGCATTTTATTTCCCCCTCACCCTGTAATTGAACACTAGTACCAGTGTTCCCTCAAATGCATGAAAGTAAGCCAGATCGGGCATATTTTTGGGGTAGCACGAACCAACATCATCATCTGAAGGAGGACATTGGATTGGCGGATACAGATAGCAACGACAAGAACCATGAAGGCCGCGCTGATTATTTTATGGACATTGACCGGATGGTGAATGAAGGATTAGGCGGCGGGCAAGTGACCTTGAACAACGGGCTGATTGCCGAATCGACCACGGATACAATGGAGCAAGAAGCGAGGGAATAGCGAACAGATGGATACGAAGCGTGCAGTGGAAATTTACAGCTCGAAGGATACATTCTCCGTTCAACTGAGCGGGGAGCCGGTCTGGATCGAAAATGTGGATGAAGTGAATGGGATGGCAACCGTGCAGGTTGGCTCCGATCCGCTGAATACGCAGACGGTTTCGGTCGATCGGCTGAAAGAGGAAGGCGAGGAATAGGAAGGAAAGCAAGGATTAGACGAATAAAGAAGAGCGTCCTGGCTTCGGATGACCGAGGCTTGGGACGCTCTTTGCTGTGCGCGGAAGTGACTATAGCAAGGGGAGGATAAGCCCTCCGTAAGCAAATGCCGCGATGATGACAAAAGCAGGATGGATGCGGCGGATCTGCATCGCCCAGAAGGCGACGGCGGCAATGATTAGACCTTGCCAGATGCCGATGTCTTGGACCGACGTCCTGCCCATCTGCCAGGTGAGCAGCACCATCATGATCGCGATGACGGGCTGAACGAGCAGCGTCATCCCTTTGACGACCGGCGAAGAGCGGTGTTTCTTCAGAACCCTGAGCAGGATGATTAGCGCGAGTGCCGATGGAACGATCGTTGCGATCAACGCGATGACGATGCCAAACCAGCCGGCGGCTTCATAGCCGACATAGGTCGCAATCTTCGTCGCGATTGGGCCGGGCAGCGCGTTGCCGAGCGCAAGAATATTCGAGAATTCCGCGTCGTCCGCCCAGTGATAATGCGTAACAATTTCTTGATACATAAGCGGGATCGAAGAAGGACCGCCCCCGTAACCAAGCACGTTTGCAATGAAAAAACCGAGTAATAGTTTGAGCCATTCCATTTAGTTGAGCCTCATTTCTGCGCCGAATCTTCGGTTGGTTTAGCGCGCTTGAGGCGGCTGAGCAGCTTGAAGTGCATCGCGCCGTACGCGAGGAACAGCACGATCACAATTGCGGGATGGACGCCGAGCAGCTGAAGCAGCACGAAGGAGACGAGCAGCATGATGATGCCAAGCTTGCGGCCGAGTCCCTTCACGGCGCGTTCGCCGAATTCATACGCCATAACGCCGAGCATGACGGCGATGACTGGAGCAACGGCGCTAATCATTCCGCGAACGATGGCGGAATGGCTCAGGTAGTTAACTGCCGAGAGCAATGACAGCATCGCGATAGACGAGGGCAGGATATGGGCGAGCACGGAGAGTGTCGCGCCAAGTGCGCCTTTCAGCCGGTAGCCGAGATATGCGGCGAGCTTCGTCGCGATTGGGCCGGGCAGCGCATTGGCGAGGGCGAGGATCTCGCCGAACTCTTCATCTGCCAGCCAGCGGTGCTTCGTTACCGCTTCGTAGCGGATGAGCGGGATGATCGACGGTCCGCCGCCGTAGCCGAGGATGCCGGTCTTCATCATCGCCCAGCAGAGCTGGGTGTATGGTTTTATAGTTGGGGCTGCTGTGTTCATGGATTGCTTATAAAACCTCATTCCTATGCGTATTTGTTGCGCGTAAATGAGCACTGGGCTCTCTTAAGCTTGTGACATTCTTTTTCTTTTTCTGCGCGGCTGTATGTAAATCCTGCAAAAATGGTTAGACGATAACTGTACATTGTTTTCTTCCTGATCCAGCGAATAATATGAAACTATGCAATTGATCTAATCTATCTGTTTATAACCTATGACATGGAGGGTAACAATGGACAGGACAAAGATAATTATAGACACGGATATTGGCGACGATATTGATGACGCGTTAGCGATTGCGTTTGCTCTTGAGTCGCCTGAGCTGGACGTAATCGGAATTACGACGGTATTTAAGAATGTAACAGCTAGGGCAAAGCTGGCGGTTAATCTGCTTCGGATGGCCGGTCGGGAAGACATTCCCGTATACGCTGGCATAGGCAGTCCTATTCTAAACAAGGTGGACGTGAAGGAGATTCCGAACCAATACTCTGAAGAGAAGGATGGACATGTGGACGGGTTCGGTACGAATGGGATTGATTTCATTATCGATACGGTCATGAGATCAGATGGGGATATTACATTAGTTCCGATCGGCCCCCTGACCAATATCGCGATAGCGATACTCAAAGAGCCGGAACTCAAACATAAGGTGAAAGAAATTGTCATGATGGGCGGCTGCTTTTACAGCCATTTAAGCGAATGGAATATTAGATGCGATCCGGAAGCCGCAAGAGTTGTGTTCGAATCTGGCATTCCGATTAAGGCTGTCGGATTGGATGTTACGGTAAAATGCGTTCTGACCAAGGAAGACGTAGACCGTTTGCTAACCTCTCCGAAAAAATCGGCGAGCTATCTGCCGGAAGTGCTTACGCGGTGGCAGCAAGTCGTTACGGATCATTATCCGATGATGCACGATCCGCTGGCAATCTGCGCGATATTCGACGACAAGTTATTGGTAGAGACGCAGGGCGAGTTCACACGCGGGGCGACATATAACAAGAGCGCGCTCTATTGGCGCGGTGATGCGGACAAGTCCGTCATCCGGGCTGCCAAAGATGTCGATTCGGAAGCGTTTATTAAATTGTATATGGACAGGGTTTGCTTATAAGAAGTGTCTCATTAAACTCCGAATTGCAGGGCAGCGATGGCTGCCCCTCTGCAATAGGAGTTTTTTTATCGCTATGCTGAAACATCGTATATTTTTACTTGAAATCATATTTTTGTTTATATTATCCCGGTTGGCGGTGTACTAAAATTGGGTTCGTAAGCGTTTTCGGTTGGTTCGTTACAGCCCATTGAATGAACAGACGAAGGAAGTGATCCGATTTGACAAAGCACGGCTTTCTTTATGAACTCAGAAAAAATAGAACTTTATTTTTAATGGTTCTGCCGGCCATTTTTCTAATTGTATTGATCTCCTATGTTCCTATGGCGGGCATTATACTGGCGTTCAAGGAATACAGGTTCAATCTTGGCGTGTTCGGCAGTCCGTGGAACGGGCTAGATAACTTCAAATACTTTTTCAATTCAGGTACAGGCCTATTGGTTACTAGAAATACGATCCTCTATAACCTGCTTAATCTGGTAACCTCGCAATGCTTTGCAATTATGATTGCGATTTTTATTAGTGAAATGGGAGGCAAGTATTTCAAGAAAATATCGCAATCGATTATTTTCCTGCCATTCTTTATTTCGTGGACGATTGTTGGCGTTTTCGCTTATAACCTCTTCAATTATGAAACGGGAACTTTGAATAGTGTGCTTAAATCCTTGCACATGGACCCGGTCAATCTGTACAGCATGCCCTATGTATGGGTGATCATCATCTGCTTTTTTAACTCGTGGAAATGGGTTGGATATACATCGGTCATCTATATTGCGGCTATTGTCAGTATCGATAACGAATGCTTCGAAGCGGCGGATATTGATGGAGCTAATATTTTTCAAAAAATATTTTATATTACGCTGCCGTCGATTACGCCAACGATATTCATTATGTTCCTGCTCAGCCTAGGCAGGATATTGCGCGGCGACTTCCAGATGTTTTACCAGATTGTCGGAAATAACGGCCAGCTGTTCGACGCTACCGATGTCATCGACACGTTCGTATTCCGATCGCTTATTACAAGCGGCGATATCGCGATGCCGGCTGCGGCTACCTTTTATCAATCCGTGCTCTGCTTCGTTACGATTATGCTCGTGAACGGAATTATTCGAAAGACAAGACCGGAGAACGCGCTGTTCTAATCTATTAAGCACTGCTACAGGAGAGGTGAAATATGAACAAGAAGGTTGCAGGCTCTAGAATTGTATTCAATGTCATTAGCTATTCGGTGGTTGTCGTGGCCGTTATTCTATGCCTGCTTCCATTTGTCATGCTGGTGTCCGGATCCTTCACCTCGGAGAACGCCATTGCTCAGCATGGCTACGGAGTCCTGCCGAGAGAGTTATCCTTTGAGGCTTATCGGATACTGTTTAAGTACCCTCAAGATATCTTTAGGGCATATGGAGTTTCCATCTTCATTACGGTTGTTGGAACAAGTGTCGGGCTATTCATTACTTCAATGACAGCCTACGTGCTTAACAGAAAGGACTTTAAATATCGGAACAAGCTCGCGTTTTTCTTTTACTTTACAACATTGTTCAATGGCGGGATTTTGTCGATCTATATCTTCTTTGTCAAATATCTACAATTGAAGAACGACTTGATTTCGTTAATTCTCCCTCTGCTCATTAATGTGTTTTATTTGATTATCATGAGAAGCTTTATAAGCTCAATACCTGATTCCATAAGCGAATCGGCAAAGATCGACGGAGCGGGAGACTTCACCATCTATCAAAAGCTGATTTTGCCGCTAACCAAGCCCGGGCTTGCAACAATCGGACTGTTCTATGCGCTGGAATATTGGAATGATTGGTATAACGCCATGCTGTTCATAACAGATACGAAGAAATATCCGCTTCAATACTTGTTGTTCTCGACTCTCCAATCCTCTGAAGCCATATCTCGAATATCCAGAATGGCAAGCGTGAACATGATTGATGTGCCTACCTTATCGCTAAAGCTGGCGATGGCGGTCATCGCGACAGGACCAATTATTCTCGTCTATCCCTATGTACAGAAGTATTTCGTAAAGGGCCTTACTGTTGGCGCAATTAAAGGGTAGTACCGGCAAAGCCGGTTTATCGCATAAACAAACATATTGAGGGGGGCATCTGTTTGAGAAAATCAATGGTCGTAAGCCTGCTATTAGCTGTAATACTCATTATGGGCGTTGTACTTACAGGCTGCGGAGGAGCAAATTCCAATGAATCGAGCTCCAATTCGAGCAACACGGGCGAATCAAGCAACGCAGCTGAACCGAGCGGCACGAACGATAGTGCTTCCAGCAACACATCTGTAGATCTCTCCAAGAAGGTTGAATTGAATATGTATCTGATCGGCTCTCCTGCGAAAGATTACGATGCGGTCCTTGCTGAAGTGAACAAAAAGCTGGAGAAGGATTTAAACGCTACGCTGAAGGTCAACTGGATCGGATGGGCTGATTTCGGCACGCAATATCCGCTGCTGCTTGCTTCCGGCGAGCCTATCGATCTGATTTATGCATCAACGTGGACGAATTTTTATTCCAATGCTCGGAAAGGTGCTTTTATGGCGATTGAAGACCTGGCCAAGCAGTATGCACCGAAAAGCTTGGCACAAATCACTCCCGATGCGTATAAACAGACGGAAGTGAATGGTCATCTCTATGCCATGCCAGCCCAGTTTTACCAGTACGGGGATATGGGCTACATTGTAAGAGGCGATTTGATGGAGAAATACGGTCTGAAGTCGATTGAGAACTTGGACGACTTAGGCAAATATTATGATGCGGTTGTGAAGAACGATCCGCAGCTTGATCCAAGCGGCCAAATCAGCTCCTCGGGCGGCCTTGAAAGCTACTATTATGCAGCTAACGGGTACTATAATATCCTAGCGACACAATACTCTCCGTTCGTGTTGAACATGGATGATCCAGCTGCGAAGATCGTTAACTTGTATGAAACCGATGGCATTCTGGATTACTACAAGAAAATGAAAGAGTGGGGAGATAAGGGGTATTGGTCGAAATCGATTCTCTCAAATAAAGACGATAAGATGTTCAAGAATGGAAAAGCGGCGAGCAACCTGCACAATCAGGATTCCTGGAGAAGCGTGTATATGGAGCATCCGGATTGGAATGTAGAGTTTTTCCCGAACAGCAAATACACATATAAAACTTCAGCTATGCAGGATGGAATGGCGATCCCTGCATCGGCCAAAAACCCGGAAAGAGCGCTGATGTTCCTTGAATTGCTTAGAACGAATGAAAGCTATTATGACCTCCTCACTTATGGAATCGAAGGCAAGCATTATGAGGTTACGGCAGACAACAAGCTGAAGGTGCTTGATATCGAAGGCTTCGCGCCTGAAGGCTATTGCTCCTGGGGCTTTAAGACGCCGGAGTTCTATAAGGAGCCTGTTGACTCTCCGCCGAACATTAGCGATATTAGGAAGCAGCTGTCAGATCGAGCTAAAGATAATCCTTATGCGCTCTTTACGCCAGACTTTGAGCCCGTCAAGAACGAAATGGCAGCCATAAATAATGTCGTGCAGCAATACGCGGTTCCGCTCAACTACGGATACATCAAAGATCCAGAGGACGGACTCAAGACGCTGGTTGAAAAAATTAAGAACGCCGGCTCCGATAAAATTATAGCTGAGATGCAAAAACAGCTGGATGCCTTTCTTGCAGCCAACAAGTAATAGCTGAGAGGCGTATATAGACACAATAAAGGTTCGGGAAGGATGATATCCTTCCCGAACCTTTATTGTTTATCGGAGGATCGCACGGCCGGTATGCGAATCGTTACCGAGGTTCCATAACCTGGCGAGGAGGAGTAGGTTAAGCCGTATTCTTGCCCATAGCAGAGCTTGATTCGATGATTAATGTTTCTAACGCCATATCCATGCAGTTCAACCTCTGTATTTCCGGTTGCAAGTATTTCATCGGCTTTTTCCTGAGGCATTCCTACGCCATCGTCTTGGACAATCAGAATAATATCATTCTTATCCAACAATCCGGTAATGGTGATTGTGCCTTTCTCGATCCCCCTAATTTCTCGTATGCCATGGATAATGGAATTTTCAACGATGGGCTGGAGGATTAGTTTCAGAATGTCGTAGCTGTTTAAATCAGGGTCAATTTGGATGACGAGCTCTATTTGATCGTCGAATCGAAGATTCTGTATTTTGACGTATATTCGGATATGGTCGAGCTCATCCTCTATGCTTACAATATCTTTCCCTTTGTTAAGACTGAGCTTATAAAATTTGGCCAGCGATTGTGAGATGACTGCAATTTCAGGCACGTCATTGTCAATGGCCTTCCAGTTGATCATTTCCAGCGTGTTATATAGAAAATGCGGGTTGATCTGCGCCTGGAGAGCTTTAAGCTCCAAACTTTTAATTTCTTTGCCGTTCTGATATTGCTCCTCTACCAGAAGCTTCAGTCTCTTAACCATATGATTGAAGCTGTCGGTCAAGTCGCCGATCTCATCGTGAACGTTGGAATTCACTTCAACATGAAGAAATCCTTCCTGCACCAACCTCATTTTTTTCATTAGCAGGAGTATTCGCTTGACCGTTGCTCCTGTAATCAAATAGGCGAATCCATAGGAGACAAGCCCGCATATCAGCATCAATACGAGCATGAGCGCTCTGATCCGGGTGCTCTGCTTAAATATTTCCGTATATGGAATGGCTGTTGCCATCGTCCAATCTGTATTTTCTAATGCTCGTACTTTTACAACGTAATCATTGCTGCCGATTAAGGCGTCGTTCCATGTCGTGCCGTTTCCCGGAAGCTCCTTGAGAAGCGCTACATTCGGATTAATCTGATCAAAATTTTGCACGTTGGAGCAGCTGACGATATCCCCATTCGAGTTTTGAATATAAACGACTCCATCATAGGTGATATTTGCTTTCTGTATAATGTTCTCAATGTTTGCTTTCAGTATATTGAGCTCAATAACACCTATAATTTCTGATGTCTGTTCAATGTTTCTAATTTTTCTTAACAAAGAGATGACCTGCACCGGATCGAGATCGCTATTGTTGTTTCTGATGGCATGCGATGGAAGCCAATTGACCTTATCCTTCGACAGCATCAGTGATTGATAGGTTTCAGTCCCGGAAAACAAGTTAATATCATGAAAGTTGTAGTTCTGCTCTGCATACATGAACCACTTGGGAACATAGAGGCTGGCCCGATAAATATCTTCAATGTTCTTGAAGCTTTCGAGAAAAAACTCCAGCTTCTGTCTGTCGATATTCTGCTGGACAAAATTGTTCTCGAACTCGCTCTGGTTCCTTGTCAGAATCGATTGCACATCAGAGTTGAAATAGATGACATCGGAAGCCCGAATAAGCGTGTTCACTTTATAATTTAAGAACGTATAGGCCTGGTCGAACGACTGGTCCGCGGAGTGGAGTATTTGTTTCTCGTAATCACGAGATACATTTTTGTAAGAAATGACCGTCAGCAGCGCCAGCGGAAAGAAGATAAGAAGGAAGTAGGAGATAAGCAGCTTTCCCCTGAGGTGCATATGTGCGAATAATCCGATAATGGTCCGGAATAAATGGCTCACGATTTGTGGTTTCTCCTGAACTGTGCCGGCGTCATTCCTTTTATTTTTTTAAATGCTTTGGAGAAATAATTGGCGTCATTGTAACCGGATCGATCCGCTATCTCATACAGCTTGGAATGTGGTTCCATCAACAGGTCGGCTGATTTCTCAATTCTGACCTCTGTTATATACTCGCCGATCGTTTTACCTGTTTCTTTCTTAAACAGCGATGACAGATAGGTAGGCGTCAGGTGAACATGCTCGGCGAGCGTATTCATGCAAATTTCCTTGTCGCTGTAGTTGCTGCGTATATATTTGATAACGTCAACAACTGCTCTGCTATTGGATT
The DNA here is from genome assembly GCF_056120345.1 of Paenibacillus sp. sgz302114. NCBI lineage: Bacteria > Bacillati > Bacillota > Bacilli > Caryophanales > Paenibacillaceae > Paenibacillus > Paenibacillus sp. sgz302114. The sequence continues at coordinate 61,426 of NZ_JBVYOI010000007.1, read as the reverse complement.
CTATCTTTTCTAACTGGTCAAATATATAAGTTGCTTTTTTGAGAAAATAATCTTTAAGCTGCTTAAGCGTATCCATCCTCGACATGATCGCCCAATCATATTCTTCTCTCGGCTGACCGGATATGATTAGCTGCAGTCCTCGTTTCTCAGCTTGCTGGGTAAGCATGTGCATCATGAGATAGAATAGATTTTTGACTTCCTCAACTGGCATTCCTGGTTTTGTTTTGAGATCGTAATAGACATGCTCAATGTACGAAATGATATTCGCTTGCTGAAGATGCTGTAGCAGCTTCGCATAGGAAGGCAAGATTTCCTCATTGATTTTGTGTACAGCACCTGGCAGGGCAGTCGAATAATAAATAGCACTGTTGTCATAATAAAAGAGGGTTTTTAGAAAGCTGGCTGCGGATTCATAGGAATCTCTTATTTTGGACAATTCGGACGAGGTGCTTCCGACAATCCAAGAAATTCGTGCGCATTTCCGTTCCTTTTCCTTCACATGCTCTGCAAGAAGCTGATAGAGTTCGCTAAGTTGTTTCCTTTTCTCCGGTTTGTGCGCGGATACGACTACGATATGATGTGCATCATCATTAACCGCCAAGTGAGTAAAGCCGTCAGAACCTTGATTCAGAAATTCGGTCATCAATTTACCGCAGCTTTGTTTGACGTCATTCGACTCGTCTTCCTTATAGGAGGGGACGATGATAGAAACCGTATAGGAGTCGTCTTGATCAAAAGATATGCCTGCAAGGCTCAAGTTTCGTTGCAGTTCGCGGCCGTCTATCGTGTTGTTTATAAGCCCGTTCACAATATTTTGCTTTATGAATGGCAGGCTGCCGGAGAGTGCCGCGTTAATATGATTGACTTTATTGTTCTCGATACAAAGCTGTACGGCTTGTCTAATAACAGCTTGCAGCTCTTCGATAATAATCGGTTTTTCAACATAGCCGACAGCGTTTAAACGAATAGCGGCTTTAAGGTATTCTTTGTCCGAGTATCCGCTTAAATAAATGATTTTGCATGCTGGATATTGTTCGTGGACATTGGCAGTAAATTCGATACCGTTCATTCCTGGCATTCTTATATCAGATATAACGATATCGGGCTGCATGAGGCGAGCTGCCTCTAGTCCTTCTATGCCGTCCCGAGCTTCTTCAACAACATCCACACCCAGTTCGCTCCACTTGATATGCTTCATCAGACCTTTTCTCGTATCGGACTCATCTTCAACGACGAGCAGCTTAATCATGTGATTTCACTCCCGATCATGCAGTTATATCGTCCATACATAACAAAGTGTATCCCCATGTTACAACACAAGTCTCTGTCTGAGTAGGAGGATAAATGTACTCAACTACATAACGAGATGAATAGAAGCAGTCTTGCAATAAACATCGAAAGATGACGATTGGAAGATGTAAATTATTAAAAGATGAAGATAACACGGGTTTATATTTGGAATTTGGCTCAAAAGAGGGTATAATGGATAAATAAGCTTATTTTTCGTGTTTTTGTTAAGCTTAAGGGGGGATCATATGGCTAAACAGCATTATCGGTTGACGAAACTTGAACTGCTATCTAGACTGGTGTTTCTTACTATTGGCGCTGCGCTTGTCGCTGTCGCGCTTGAGATTTTTCTCGTACCGAACAACATTATTGATGGTGGGATTGTCGGTATCTCAATTATTATTTCTCATTTAACGGGCTTGCCTCTCGGTATGTTTCTATTCGTGCTAAACGTGCCTTTCCTTATCATCGGATACAAACAGATTGGTAAAACGTTCGCGCTTTCCACGCTTTATGGGGTCGTGGTCATGTCTATCGGTACAACGCTGCTGCACCCAGTGAAGGCCCTGACGTATAGCACGTTCCTCGCTCCGGTTATCGGCGGTGTCATTCTCGGCATCGGTGTCGGTCTCGTCATACGGTTCGGGGGATCGCTCGATGGGACGGAGATTATTGCGATTCTGTTTACGAAGAAGACACCATTCTCTGTTGGCGAGATCGTAATGTTCTTCAATCTGTTCATTCTCGGCAGCGCGGGCTTCGTCTTCTCTTGGGACAGCGCGATGTACTCGCTTATTGCCTACTACATTGCCTTCAAGGTCATAGACGTGACGCTGGAGGGGATCGATCAGTCGAAGTCGGTCTGGATTATTAGCGAGGAGTGGAAAGAAATCGGCGATGCGGTTATCAGCCGTCTAGGCCGCGGCGTGACATATTTGCACGGGGAAGGGGCGTTCTCCGGCGGCACGAAGCGGGTTATCTTCTGCGTCATTACGCGTCTGGAAGAGGCGAAGATGAAGTCAATTGTGCAGGAGTTGGATCCGGCTGCTTTTCTCGCGGTAGGCAACATACACGACGTGAAGGGCGGCCGCTTCAAGAAGCGGGCAATCCACTAGTGTTTAAGGTATAGGCAGTTCAATAAAGGCAAGGCTGCGCGCTGGCGTGGTCTTGCCTGTTTTGTTGCGGGTAGAGTGGTTGACCGATATAATAAGGTAAATTAAGCAAATGCGGCAAACCTTGAGCGGACAAGCAAGCTTATTGTAAGTAAACAATGCGATGGCAGAGCGGCCCGCGTTAAGCGAAGCGTTTGAGAGTATGGGCAAAAGAAAAACAAAGAGCGGCGCGAAGCAGGAGGTGGCCGGATTGGATGAGTTTGCGCGGATACGCTACTGGACAGAAGGCCGCCAAAGCCCGGCGCTGCTTCAGGAGCAAGGAGTCGTGCTCGGCATCGGCGACGATGCCGCGATTGTAGAGGCGCCGGCAAGTGTTGCCGCCGGCGAGCTGCAGTGGCTGATGGCGGTCGACACGATGGTCGAGACCGTCCATTTCAGCGATGCGACGATGGAGGCTTTCGACATCGGCTGGAAGGCACTTGCCGCCAATATTAGCGACATAGCGGCAATGGGCGGCGAGCCCCGGCATGCGCTGGTTTCTATCAGCGCTCCGCCAGCTTGGGAGCCGCCACGTATAAGCCGGCTCTATGACGGGCTGTTCGCGTGCGCCAATGCCTATGGCGTCGCGATCGTTGGCGGCGACACGACATCTGCGCCGCTGCACATGGTTGTGTCCGTGACGGTGATGGGAACCGTCACGGCAGGAGCGGCGATCCGCCGGGCAGGCGCAGCGCCCGGCGACGCCGTGTTCGTGACCGGCCCCGCGGGAATGGCCGCGGCCGGTCTTCACGCTTTGCTCGCCGCGGCAGCTGCCCGCGGCGGCGAAGCGGCTGGCGGCGGCAAGGGCACGCCGCCGCTGCCGCCTGGCGCCTCGGCGCTGGTGCAAGCACACCAGCGCCCGGCGCCTTCGGTGCGCGCGGCGCGGATGCTCGCCGCGCGCGGAAGCGTCACGTCGCTGAATGACATCAGCGACGGACTCGCCAGCGAAGCCTGGGAAATCGCAGAGGCTTCGGGCGTCACGCTCGCGCTGCGCGAGTCACTGCTGCCGCGCAGCGGCAGCATGACCGCCTACGCGCACAGCTGCGGCGAGGATCCGCTGAACTGGATCCTCTACGGCGGCGAAGACTACATGCTGCTCGGCACGCTCGCAGCAGCAGATGCACAGGCGGCGAAGGCGGAGCTCGCCGCGGCCGGCCTGCCGATGTACCTCATCGGCGAGGTCGAGGCAGGACCTGCCGGAGTTGCCCTTATTCGCGAGTTTGATGTTCGTGGCGGGCCGCTGCGGGAAACGATTGCGAAGCGCGGCTATAATCATTTTGGAAATTAGGAGCTGAGATACGCTTCATGAGCGAGCAAATGGAAGTCATATGGATGACGGAGAACGAAGGGGATACCGTCCGTTTGGCGCAGCTCCTGGCGAGCTGGGCAGTGCCGGGAACGGTGCTGGCGCTGGACGGCGATCTTGGCGCGGGCAAAACGCGGTTCTCGCAAGCTTTTGCAGCCGGAATCGGTGTGCCGGGCGTCGTGAACAGCCCGACGTTTACGATTATTAAAGAATATAAAGGCGCGCAGCTGCCGCTTTATCATATGGATGTTTATCGCTTGTCCGAGGACGAGGCGGACGAGCTTGGGCTTGACGACTATTTCTTCGGCCACGGCGTCACGATCGTCGAATGGGCAAGCTTGATTGAAGCGCTGCTTCCGCCGGATCGGCTGCAGATGTACATCACGCACTTAGGCGACGAAGCGCGGCGGATTACGATAACCGGCATCGGCGCGCAGTATGTGGCATGGTGCCAACAATTACAGGCGATAGGAGCACAAAGCGAATGAGTGAACATACACAATCGCCGGCGAAACAGAACGGGCAACAGCTCGTGCTCGCACTAGATACATCAACAGCCTCTTTGGCCTGCGCGCTCGTGCGCGGGCAAGAAGTGCTTAAAGACATACAGTCGCTTGCGGAGCGCAACCATTCGGTTCATACCGTCTCTATTGTGCAACAGATTTTGGCGGACTGCGGCGTAAAGCCGGAAGAGCTGGACGGTATCGCGATTGGACGCGGTCCCGGATCTTACACAGGCATGCGAATCGCCGTTTCTGTGGGCAAAACGCTGTCATGGGTATGGAACAAGCCGCTCGTCGGCGTGTCCAGCATCGAAGCGCTCGGCTTTGGCGCGTGGCAATCCCATGCTCATGCTTATGCAGAACAGTCGCAGGTGGACGCTCCAGTGTGGATCGTTCCGATTATGGACGCAAGGCGCGCTCAGGTATACACGGCGTTGTTCGAGGCGTGGGCGAATGACGGCGAAGACTCCAATTGGACGCGCGTGTCCAAAGACGGCATTCGCCTCATGCACGACTGGGTAGATCGGCTTGTTGCGAGGCTAGCTGAGTTACCTTCTGAATCGCGACCGTCCGCGATTTGGATCGTCGGCGAACTGGAGAAGCATGAAGCCGAAGCGGACCGGCTGCAGCAGTTGTGCTCGGAAGCTGGTCTCAGCGTAGAAGTGCGCAAGCAGGAGTATATTTTGGAAGGACGATCGGTTGCTTCGCTTGGCTTGCAGCGCCTCGCTGCAGGCGAGCGGGATGATGCGCATACGTTCATCCCGAACTATACGCAATTGACGGAAGCGGAAGTGAAGCTTCAGGAGAAAACAGCCCAGCAAGCGGCTGACGGAAAGGGCGGCGGGTCACAGTGAAAGTAATTGAGGATGTGAGCCGTCTTGTTTTTCGAATGATGACGCTTGATGATGTGCCTACGATTGTAGCCATCGAGAGGGAAAGCTTCACGAGTCCATGGACCGAGGAGGCGTTCGTGAACGAGCTGACGAACAATCATTTTGCCCGTTATATGGTGATGGATTACGAGGGTGAAGTGATCGGTTATGGCGGCATGTGGACGATTATGGATGAAGCGCATGTGACGAATGTGGCTGTTCGCGAGCAGTATCGCGGTCTTGGGCTCGGCACGAAGCTGATGGTGGAGCTGCAGCGGACTGCGGTCATGTTCGGCGCGAAGCGCATGACGCTTGAGGTGCGGGTGTCCAATGAGGTGGCTCAGCGGCTGTACAGCAAGCTGGGCTTTGAGCCGTCCGGCATTCGCCCTGGCTATTATTCAGACAATATGGAGGATGCGCTCATTATGTGGGCGGAGCTGAATTCCTCGGGTGTGGGGCTTACAGATGACGACGAATGAACTTATTCTCGCTGTGGAGACGAGCTGCGACGAGACGAGCGTAGCGGTTATCCGCGGCGGTAAACATATTTTATCCAACATTGTTTCGAGCCAAATCGAGACGCACAAAAGATTCGGAGGCGTCGTGCCGGAGATCGCATCGCGCAAGCATGTCGAGTCGATTACGCTCATTATGGAGCAGGCGCTGTTAGAGGCAGGCGTGACGTTCCGCGATCTGTCGGCTATTGCGGTTACGCAAGGTCCGGGGCTAGTCGGGGCACTGCTTGTCGGCATCGTCGCAGCCAAAAGCTTAGCAATGGCGCTAGGTCTGCCCTTGATCGGCACACATCATATCGCGGGGCATATCTATGCGAATGAGCTTGTCGCGGAGATGCAATATCCGTGTCTGGCGCTCGTTGCATCGGGCGGTCATACGGAGCTTGTACTGATGGAGAGCGAGGGTGTGTTCAAGATTCTTGGACGTACGCGGGATGATGCAGTAGGTGAGGCTTACGATAAAGTAGCGCGGACTTTGAATTTTCCATATCCGGGCGGACCTCATATTGACAAGCTGGCTCAGGGTGCTGAAGAGGAGATGGTGATGCCTCGCGCGTGGCTGGAGCCGGATTCGTATGATTTCAGCTTCAGCGGGTTGAAATCGGCCGTTCTAGCTGCAATCAACTCTGCCAAAATGAAAGGTGAACCGCTTCGCGAAGCGGCCCTCGCCCGCGGATTCCAAGCCTCTGTCATCGACGTGCTCGTGACAAAAGCTCTTCGCGCGGTGCGCGAGACAGGCGCGAAGCAGCTGCTGCTCTGCGGCGGCGTTGCCGCCAATGGCGGGCTGCGCGCGGCATTGACCGCACGCTGTGAAGAAGCTGCCATCCCGCTGCTTATTCCGCCGCTTAAGCTGTGCACGGACAATGCCGCGATGATTGGCGCGGCTGCGCATCTCAAGTTTGTGCGTGGGGAGTTCACGCCGCTCGACATGAAAGCAGAGCCGGGGTTGTCGCTGGAAGAATGGTCGGTGCAGTGTTAAATTTATTTTCACTCTGCTCGATATCTGAATTGACAGACGATTTCGGGAAGCCTATAATAGGCAACAACACTTCACATTCATTATGCGAAACGCGTTGAACAGGAATAGTAGAGCTTACGTACCGTGATCAGAGAGCTGCGGGTTGGTGCAACGCAGACGGGTAACAGCTTGAATCTCGCCTGGGAGCGGAATAGCGGAAACGAGCCCATGTTTTGTTGGCCGAAGGCCAAGGCTGATGGAGCAGCTCGCGTACGTTGTTACGGTTAACCGCCGTGATCGGGTGCATCGCTGACGACTTCTAGAATCGTTAGCATGCTTAAGTGGACGTTATGCTCTCATGGGCGGCGTCAACAAGGGTGGTACCGCGCTGGACTAACAAGTCTGTCGTCTCTTGATTCGAAAGGTTTCGAATCGGGGATGGCAGGCTTTTTTTTGATGCTATTACGACTGAAGTGAACATAGATCAGAAACGCAATGATCAGGAGCAGTAGGAATCGAATCCGGGAAAAGCAGAGAGCTGCGGGGTGGTGCGACGCAGTCGAAGGATGATCCGAACTCGCCTGGGAGCGGAACGGTGGAACACGGTAGCAATGCTTTGGGGCGTTAAGCACGAAGCGTTCGCTGCCGGGAGTACGCCAGTTACGGCTAACCCCCGTGATCGGGTGCAGCATATTGAAGGTGAGTTATGGCAAGCAAGTTGCGCCATGCTCGCCGAAAATATTGCTGCTTAAGCGGGTCCGGACTTTGAGTGTTCGGGCAACGAGAGTGGTACCGCGGCAAGCTCATGAAGCCTGTCGTCTCTTGATTACAAGAGACGATGGGCTTTTTTTGTTGGGCAGCGGCGGCTACTGGCGTTGGCTATGAGGGGTACCAGTTACCCTACATGAGCTGAAAATGCAGCAAATCGGCGCAAGAAGGGTACTGGTTACTCTACATGAGCCGTAAAAGCAGCAAAATGGCGCAAGAAGGGTACTGGTTACCCTACATGAGCCGAAAGAGCGCAAGAGTATCCCCCAGGGAGCTCTATTAACTAACATCAGGTCAGGTCCATCAAACCAGCTACATCAAGCAAAAGTCGGTCAAACGAGCCAAAGAGGTCCACTAAACCAGCACATCGATGAAAAATCACCAGAGCGAGCCCATGAAGGTACTCCAGGTCGCTTCGGTCAAAAATCGCCGAAACGAGCCAAAGAAGGTACTAAGAGTATCTACATCGGTCAAAAATCACCGGAGCGCCCCAAAGAAGGTACTTCAGGTATCTACATTGACCTAAGAGGTCCGCCAAGCCAGCTACACCACCAAATTAAATCCAAATCCCATAAACCATTTAGGAGGTTAACCCTTATGACTATGAATCAATCTCAATCTCAATCTCAACCCCAATCCCAATCCCAATCTACTAACCGCATCATCCGCATCTTCGACACGACGCTGCGTGACGGCGAGCAGTCGCCGGGCGCGACGCTGCGCCCGGAGCAGAAGATCGTCCTTGCCCGCCAGCTGGCGAAGCTTGGCGTCGACATTATTGAGCCGGGCTTCCCGGTATCAAGCCCGGGCGAGTTCGCGGCGGTGCAGCAGATTTCCCGCGAGCTGCAAGGCGTGGAGATCGTCGGCTTCGCCCGCGCGATCAAAGGCGACATTGACGCCGCGGTCCGCTCCACGATGGATGCTGCCCGCCGCCGTCTGCACCTGTTCATCTCCTCCTCGGATATCCATCTGGATTTCCAGCTGAAGAAATCCCGCGAGGAGGTACTCCAGATCGCTCGCCAGATGGTCGCTTACGGCAAGCAGTTTGTCGATGAAATCGAGTTCTCGCCGATGGATGCGAGCCGCACAGGCCGCGAATTCGTCATCGAAATGGTTGAAGCGGTCATCGCCGAAGGCGCGACGGTCATTAACCTTCCGGATACGCTTGGCTACGCGCTGCCAGAGGAGTACGGCAACTTGTTCCGCACGGTGCGGGCAGGCGCAAGAGGTGCGGATAAAGTGCAGTTCAGCGCACACTGCCACAATGACCTTGGCCTTGCAGTAGCGAACAGCCTTGCTGCGATCCAAGCTGGTGCGAACCAGGTGGAAGTGACGATCAACGGCATCGGCGAACGGGCAGGCAACTGCTCGCTGGAGGAGCTGGTGATGGCGATCGAGACGCGGAAATCGGCCATCGGCGCAGAGACTGGCATCGTGATGAGCGAAATCTACGAAACATCTCGGATGGTCAGCCGGGCGATGAACTTCCCGATTGCGTACAATAAGCCAATCGTAGGGCGGAACGCTTTTCAGCATGAATCGGGCATTCACCAGGATGGTCTCTTGAAGAACCGCAACACGTACGAGATTATGGACCCAGAGGCGATGGGCATTCCGCGCAGCATGATCGTGCTTGGCAAACATTCCGGACGTCATGCGATCAAGCATAGACTGGCAGATTTCGGCATTGAGTTGACTGACGAGCAGCTGCTCGATGTGTACAATCGGTTCAAGGAGAAAGCAGACGAGATGAAAATCGTGCCTGACGATGTTCTCGTCCGTCTGGCTAGCGAATCGACAGCGACGCAGCATGATCCATACACGCTGATTGACCTTCAAGTACTTGCCGGAACGCAGCGTTCCCGCATCGCTTCCGTGACCATCCGCGAGCGCGACTCGCAAGAAGAACGGACGCTGACAGGCACGGGCACAGGTCCGCTCGAAGCGGTCATTCACTGCTTGCAGCAGGCGATTCCGGTATCCGCGGAGTTCGAGGATCTGGAGATCCACTCGTTATCTACAGGCGAGGATGCGCATGGCGAAGCAAATGTCAGCATTGTGTATAACAATCTGCGGTATACGGGGACGGCTGTGCATAACGATATTATTTTGGCGGCGGCACAGGCATACGTAGGGGCATGCAACCAGATGCTGATGAGCATGCAAGATAGCGAGTCGGAAGAAGTGAAGGAACAGCTAGCTTAAGCTAGAAGCGAGCCGTCCGAACCGCCCAAAAGGAGGCGCCTAACCGTATGGACATCCAGCCGTGTTTCATATGCGGCAAGCACCGCGGAGACATAAAGCCAGCGGGAGGCGTCATCTATGAGAACGAGCATGTATCCATATCGCATTTGGGGATTGGAGGCGAGTACAAGAGTGTGTATCTCGGCTATCTGATCGTCGAAGCGAAGCGGCATACGCGCGGGCTTGGCGATCTGACGGACGGGGAGGCAAGCGCAGTCTTCGTCGCGACGAACCGAATTAGCAGGATACTCCGAGAATCGCTGCAAGCGGAGCATGTGTATAGCTATGTGCGAGGCGATGCTGTGCCGCACTTCCATATGCATCTCATCCCGCGCTACGCCGGGACCCCAGAGCTGTTCTGACACCCGGTACAGCTTGCAGAGTGGACGGACGCGCCGCGCGGCAGCGCCGAGCATATCCAGCAAGTCTGCTCACAGCTGCGCGCTGCAATCACCAAATAGTACAGAAAACAGAGGGTTATCCAGCCCTCTGTTTTTCTTTTTCCACGGGTCAGCGCCAGTTATCCACAGAGTTACTCACAGCAATACCTTCCAATGTGAACAAGTGCGTGAAAGCCGCATAAAATGGGCATTTACAATGTGAACAAATGTCGGATAAGTTTTTCACAACCCATCTGTGGACAATGTGGATAAAGTGGATAATAACTTCTCTCATAATTCTCAGGAACATCTAATATTAAAGAAACGTTAAATTTATTCATGTTTAACCTCGTTAATAGTGCCAGAATTGCCGCACAATTCATCCATAGCTGTGGATATTTCTGTGGACAAGGGGGATAGATTGAAAAATCGCATGTGCTGCCGCCTTCGTGCAAATGCTACTTAGACAGACGATAGGGAGGAACATGCAATGCAGGAAACGACGAGTAAGGCGAATGAGGCAGGAACAATAAGTGGCTTGAGGTTAGCTATTCTCGATATCAAATCCATGTGGGGGTCTCGCGCCGTTCGTAAATCGCTGCTGGGACTCATGGTCCTTCCACTGTTGTACAGCTTCATCTACTTATGGGCGTTTTGGGATCCTACTGCAAGGATAAGCAAGCTGCCCCTTGCAGTCGTTAATGAAGATACAGGCGCAAAACGCGGTGGTGAACAGCACAATCTGGGCAGTGAGCTTACAGCGAAGCTGGTCGCGGATAAAGGTACCCACTGGACCCAGGTGAGCAAAGAGCAAGCGCATAAAGGGATTAAGAATGAGCGTTATGCGCTCGCACTCTATCTTCCGTCTGAATTCTCGACACAAGCATACAGCGTCAGCGGCGATCATCCACAGCCGACTCGTTTGAACATGGAGTTAAGCGAAGGGAGCAACATGCTGCAGGCAAAGATTGTGCGAGCCGTGACAGCCAGCGTGAATGATAAGCTGCGCAAGGAGCTGCAGGAAAACTATTTAAGCGTTATTTTCGATCAGGTGCTTAATGGGTCAAAAGGGCTGCAGGACGCTGCAGACGGCGCAGCCAAGCTGTCTGCAGCGTCGGCCGCTGCGTACAAGGGTGCAGGCGATCTGGCAAACGGATTAACTCAAAGCGGAGGCGGCATGACGAAGCTATCCACAGGTTTACAATCCTTAACAAATGGTGCAAATGAGCTGGAAAATGGGCTTGTGAAGCTGAATGCTTGGGCAGAGCTAGCGACGGCTGGAATTGACCAATGGAGCGGTATTCGCGCAGCTTCCATTTCTAAACAACCTGCTGCATCCAATCCCGCGAATCAGTTAGCCGCTTCACAGTCCGAACTGCTCACATCGCTGACAGGGGTAAGCCGCGATATGACGCAGCTTCGAAGCGAGCTGGCTAACGTCAAGAGTGTGACATCAGATATAGATACATTAAGCACGCTAATTCGTCCGGTGCAGAAGCAAGTCGCCGATATGAGTAATCGGGCACAGAACGGGCAGCAGCTGCTTCAAGGATTAGGACAGCAAAATGCGGATCTCCCCAACAGTACCGATTACAAGCAACTAGCTGAGCAGCTTGGCAGCATTCAGTCGACAGGAGCTGATGCGGCCGGTACGCTGCAAGCGGCGATACAGTCGATTGACACGTTAAGAGCGTCTCTGGAGCAATCCATTGGACAAGTCGCCAGCAAAGCGGCTGCTTTGACACCGAAGCTTGATCGGTTGGCAGGGCAGATGGATCAGTTCCGTACAGCGGCAGATGATGTTGCAGCATTGCTGGGCAAGCAGCAGTCGGCAGCAGATACGATTGGAGGACGAGTGAAAGCTGTGGCGAGTGGCGTGAGTCAATTGCAGCAAGGAAGCGGCAAGCTGATGACCGGGCTGCTGCAGCTTGGCAGCGGGGTGGAGTCTCTGCGCATCGGCAATGCAAAGCTTGGCGACGGTGCTGCTGCGCTTCGTGATGGTCTTGCTCAGATCAATCGCGGGCAAGGTGAGCTAGCGGATAAATTAACGGATGCAGCGGGCATGGCATCCTCAGATGGACAAGCGGCGAACCGGCAAGCGGTTATCGCGAATCCCGTGCAGCTGGAGGAAATGAATTTGCATCCGGTGCCGAGCAACGGCGTCGGGTTTGCGCCTTATTTTATCGCGTTGTCATTGTGGGTGGGCTCACTTGTGCTGTTCTTTGTGATCGACATTTGGCGGGTGCTCGCTCTGCCTCATGGTCCACTCGCATACCTTGGCAGCAAATACGTCGCGCTTGCTTCGGTCAGCGTCTGTCAGGCACTGTTGTCCGTGTTTATTTTGCATACGGGACTAGGTATCCCAACTGTGCTGCCGCCGCTTGCGATGTATATCTACGCAATACTGGTTGGGCTCGTATTTACGGCGATTCTGTTCATGATGATTGCGGTGCTTGGCAGTGATACAGGGCGGTTCGTGGCGGTGCTAATCTTGATGCTGCAATTGACTTCGAGTTCCGGTTCGTATCCAGTGGTGCTGGAGCCGGGGCTATTCCGGTTCATTCATCCTTTTCTGCCGATGACTTACGCGGTTGAAGGTCTCCGGCATCTGATCTCACTCGGGGGGTGGACAGCAATAATCCGGACTGCAGGGCTGCTGTCCGGATTCGGGTTGTGTTCGCTATTGCTGCTATATGTGATCAAACGTCGCTCAATTATGAAAGAAGTGAAGCTGGCTTAGGGTTAAGCGAGCAGCTGATCCCAAGCTTCATAAACATCTTGGAGCTGTGCCTTGAGCGACTCCAGGTCGGACTGGATTTGCTGTACCCGCACATAGTCATTGTAAACGTCTGGATCGGTGAGCTGCTCTTCAAGTCCAGCAATTTCGCCTTCCAGGCGAGCAATGTCGTTCTCAAGCTGTTCCTGCTTGCGCTGCCGATTTCGTTCGTCACGCTTCGCTTGTTTGTCGGCTTCGTACGAAGAAACAGGGGCCGCTTCCTGCGCGGCTGCGGCTTTGTTCGGTTTTCCTTGCAGAGTTGACAGCGTTTCCAGATGGAGCTCCTCGGTTTCACGCTTTTTCTGGATCATTTCGTCATAATTTCCCAGGAAATGCTGAGTGCCTTCCGGTCCAAGTTCGACAATGCGCTCCGCCATCTTGTTAAGGAAATATCGGTCATGGGAGATGAAAAGCAGCGTGCCGTCATAATCCATAAGCGCGGATTCGAGCACCTCTTTGCTGTACAAGTCGAGATGGTTGGTAGGCTCATCTAGAATGAGCATATTCGCATGGGCAAGCATCAGCTTCGAGAGGGAGACACGTGCCCGTTCGCCGCCGCTGAGCGTGCTGATCTTCTTCTTCACGTCATCGCCGCTGAACAAGAAATTGCCGAGTACGGTACGAATTCGCGCTTCTTCGATTCCCGGATAGGTGTTCCAAAGCTCTTCAAGCACGGTATTCGCTTTGTTCAGCCCCGTGTGCTCCTGGTCGTAATAGCCGATCTTCACATTCGTTCCCCAGCGAATGGTGCCTTGCTCGTATGGCTGCTGATCAACTAGAGCCTTGAGGAGCGTCGATTTGCCGATCCCGTTCGGACCGATCAGTGCCACATTCTCGCCACGCTCTAATCGGAATGAAACATGCTCGAAGAGCGGCGCTTGCTTCTCGGGGAAGCGAATGGAGACATCGTTCACATCCAGCACATCGTTACCGCTTTGGCGTTCAATCTCGAAGGAGAAGCTCGCCTTCTTCAGATCGCCTTGCGGCTTGTCGAGACGATCCATCTTCTCAAGCGCCTTTCGACGGCTTTGAGCGCGCTTTGTTGTCGATGCACGGACGATGTTGCGCTGGATGAAGTCCTCAAGCTTTGCGATTTCATCCTGCTGCTTGTCGAACTGCTTCATCTGTGCTTCGAATTCGGCCGCTTTAATTTCGATAAAACGGGAATAATTGCCCGTATAGCGTCTTGCCGCGTGTCGTTCGATCTCGACAATCGTCTGGACGACAGCGTCGAGGAAGTAACGGTCATGAGAGACGACCAGAATGCCGCCGTCATAGCCGCGCAGGTAGTCTTCGAGCCAAGTAAGCGTCTCGATATCGAGATAGTTGGTCGGCTCATCAAGCATGAGCAGATCTGGCGCTTGCAGCAGAATTCGCGCCAGCGCGAGGCGTGTCTTCTGACCGCCGCTCAGCGTGGAGATGATCGTATCCGGAGGGAACTGGCCGAAGCCCATCCCGTGCACAATCATCCGAATGCGCGTATCCACCTCGAAGCCGCCGTTCTCCCGGAACCAGTCGGACAGTTTCGAATATCGGTCAAGTACCGCTTGATACTGCTTCTCGTCAGCGTGGAGATTCGGATCGGCGATTTGCTGCTCGAGCGTGCGAAGCTCTTTCTCCGCTTCAAGGAGGTGAGCAAAAACAGCGCGCATCTCCTCGTCAATGGTCTTATCCGACTGCAGGCCGCTCGATTGTGCCAAGTAGCCGATCGTCGTTTCTTTCGATTTATAGATGGTGCCGGAGTCGGCAGACATCTCGCCGGCAATAATTCGCAGCAGCGTCGATTTGCCTGCGCCGTTCACGCCGACAAGCCCAACCCGCTCACGCGGCTGCACTTGAAATGTAATGGACGAGAGCACCTTGCTTACCCCGTAGCTTTTGGATACATCAGAAACTTGAAGAAGCATGATTGTTGAAACCTCCGCTTGAAAAATTCCTATGCCTCTCAGTTTACATGAAAAATGGTTATTGTGCGACATGCACCTGGGTGTCCGCTTATTGGCGAAAATTGGGCAATAGTGATAAACTATGGAGTAACTATGACCAGCAAAGCGGTGAATCGGATGAGGCATGCGGAGGAGAAGAAGATGGCCCGGCTTCTTGCCGTGAAGCGGCGGGACAGCTTCCCGGAGCAGCAGAGGCTCGCTTGGTCGGATACGACCTGCCAGCAGGCTGTCGATTGGCTGCAGCACCTTGAAGGACCGATGGTGAGCAGCATCATGATCTATATCCCGTTTCGTTCGGAGCTTGATACGACGCTCTTGATCGAGTGGTGCTGGCGCAACGGAATCTCCGTAATCGTGCCGCGCTGCGTGAAGGAGAGCCGCTCCATGGAGCTGTACTTGCTTCAAGCTTGGGATGAGCTCGTGCCTGGCGCTTATGGCATTAAAGAACCGGATCCGGCGACGGTTCAGCGATGGGATTTGGCCGTTCAGCTGCCAGACGTCGTCTTCGTGCCGGGGCTGGCGTTCGATACGAACGGAGGCAGGCTGGGGTACGGCGGCGGTTATTATGACCGGTTTCATGATTTGCTGAGTCGTATCGCTGCTGAGCAGGAGCGGAAGTTCCCGCTCTGGGTTGGCCTTGGCTACGAAGCGCAGTGGGTCGATAGCGTGCCAATGGATGAGCATGATGCGGCCGTCGATGCGGTCATTACGGAACATGGAATGACAAGGGGGCGCGCAGCATGGATTTGACACATTTTAATGAACAGGGTAGAGCTCGCATGGTGGACATCTCGGACAAAGAGGTGACCTCACGCATTGCAGTTGCGCGTACGACTGTGACGATGGCAGAGGATACATTGTTACGGATCAAAGCGGGCACCATTGGCAAAGGAGATGTGCTCGCGGTTGCGCAGGTGGCGGGCATTATGGCGGCGAAGAACACGTCGAACTGGATTCCGATGTGCCATCCGCTTCCGCTGACTGGCGTGAATTTGGCCTTTGCCGATAATGGCAGGGACGAGCTATATATAGAAGGCACTGTGAAGACGACCGGCAAGACCGGCATTGAGATGGAGGCATTAACAGCAGTCTCCGCGGCTGCGCTGACCGTGTACGATATGTGCAAGGCGCTGCAGAAAGACATGGTTATCGGACCGACCTATCTGAGCGAGAAGAGCGGCGGAAAAAACGGTGATTATAAAGTTGATCGTTAATGGCATATCTTTCTGAAAAAGCGATTGGGGGAAGAAGCTCATGCGGTGGAAAGTAGCGTTATTGACAGCGAGCGACAAAGGATCGCGAGGCGAGCGCGAGGATACGAGCGCACAAGTTATCCGGGAGCTGGTTGAAGAAGAGCTCAGCGGAGAAATCGTCGATTACCGGATTGTACCCGACGAGCAGGATGAAATTATGGCGGCGCTTATTGAGATGACCGACTACTATCAAGCGGACCTTGTCATTACGACGGGCGGCACAGGACTTGCGCCACGTGATCTGACGCCGGAAGCGACGCTGAAAGTCATCGATCGCGAAGTGCCGGGACTTGCAGAAGCGATGCGCGTAGGCGCTATGCAGCGCACGCGCAGAGCGATGCTCTCGCGCGGTGTATGCGGCATACGCGGTCGTTCTCTGATCATTAATTTGCCCGGCAGTCCGAAAGGCGTACATGAAAATTTATTGGCCATTATGGATCAGCTCCCGCATGCGCTTAGCATCCTCTCCGGCCGGATAGGGGAGCATACAGAGTGAGTGAGAGCAAACGTACGGTATTGAAGGAAGTGCCGGTACAGGAAGCGATCGGCCTACGGCTCGCGCATGATCTGACACAGATCATCCCCGGTCAGTTTAAGGGACGGCTGTTTAAGAAGGGCCATTTGATTACAGAAGCAGACATACCTAAGCTCCTTGATATTGGCAAGGAGCATATTTACATTATGGAGCTTGCCGAAGGCGATCTGCATGAGGATGACGCGGCCCGCCGTATGGCAAATGCGCTTAAGTGTGATGGCCTACAGCTGTCTGAGCCGCATGAGGGCAAGGTGGCGATCAAGTCGGGGCTGGACGTTCCAGCCATCGCCGAGATCGACCCGGCTGTCGTTCATGCCGTTAACGAGCTAGGCGAGATTGCGCTTGCGACGGTTCGGACGAACGCAGTGGTCATGCCCGGTGGACAGCTGGCTGCGACGCGGGTCATTCCGCTAGTAGTACCAGAGGCTAAAGTGCACGCGGTGGAAGAGCTTATTGCCAGCTACAAGGAACAGCATGAAGGCGCGTCTCCGCTTCGCTTGAAGCCACTTCGCAAATTCCGGATCGGCCTGCTGACAACGGGTGGAGAAGTATTTTCTGGAAGGATTCAAGATAAGTTCGGCCCTGCCGTTACAAGCATCGTAGAGTCGCTCGGTTCGGAGATCGCAGAGCAGCGGTTCTCGCCGGATGACCGCCATACAATTGTCAAGGAAATACACTATTTACGCGATCAGTCGTATGATATGATACTTGTAACAGGCGGGATGTCGGTAGACCCCGATGACCGCACGCCAGCTGCAATTGCCGAGGCCGGCGCGCAAATTGTCAGCTATGGAACACCGATGCTTCCGGGCTCGATGCTGCTTATGGGCTATATTGGCGATGTACCGATTATGGGACTCCCAGGCTGCGTCATGCATGACCCGTACACCTCGTTCAATGTGCTGCTGCCGCGGATTCTCGCAGGCGACACGATTACAAGAGCGGACATTATCGGGATGGGCTATGGCGGACTGCATGGTTGTTAATGATCAAGATGGTTAATCATTAATGAAGCGAACTGACTATTTCCTCTGCCCTACTAGGCAGATTACTCGTTGCATAAGCTTTTACAAGTCATTAGAAGGAGGTAATTTCAAAGATGTTTAATGGTATTGGCGTAACAGGTTTTCTACTCATTGCACTTGTCGCATTACTGCTGTTCGGACCGAACAAGCTGCCTGAGCTCGGCCGCGCATTCGGCCGTACGCTGAAGGAATTCAAGGCAGGCGCGAAAGACATAATGGACGATAACGACGATCGTGATCGCAATCGGGTTGAAGTGAGTCGTACAGATCGTACGGCTACAGAAGATCAAAGCACGAACAAGCGGCTCCCAGAATAACTGGGGCCCGCTTTTTTTAGTCAAGGCACAAAATGGATTTGTGCTCTTACATAGCGGCATCCATGTCGTTTGCTTGGAAGGAGTTGTAAGCAGTGGCAGATAGGAAAGAACCCATGACTGCGGAAGCGGCACGCGGCGATCAGCTTATGTCGCTGTTTGATCATATCGGCGAGCTTCGCAAACGTTTGATCATCATCATCATCGTCCTAGTGATCGGGATGATTATCGGCCTTGTGTGCGCGGACCCGGTATATAACTTCCTCATTAATCAGGAGCCGGTTAAGGGGATGGAGCTTCACGCATTCTCCTTGTGGGATGCGATTGGCATCTATATGAAATTTGCGCTTGTTATCGCCCTTATTCTGGTGCTGCCAGTAGCGGCATATCAGATTTGGTCATTCGTTAAGCCGGCGCTTCGCGTGCAGGAGCAGCGGGCAACTTTGATGTTTATCCCGTTCGTGCTCTTCATGTTTCTGGTCGGATTGGCCTTCTCGTACTTGGTCGTGTTCCCGATGGCGTTTAATTTCACGACGAAGGTTGCAAGGCATTTAAATTTGATCGAAACGTACGGTATTTATCAGTACTTCTCGTTTATGTTCAATATAATTCTGCCGATCTCGCTCCTCTTCGAGCTGCCGATTGCGATTATGTTTCTGACGAAGCTGCGCATTCTGAATCCGAAGCGACTTCGGAAGATGCGCCGTCTCGCGTATTTCGTCCTAATCATCATCGGTGTCATCGTAACGCCGCCGGACTTTATTTCCGATTCACTGGTAGCAGCCCCGCTCATTCTTCTGTATGAACTGAGCGTGCTGCTGTCGAGCGTTGTGTACCGGAAACAGCTGAAGGCTGATAAGGCGTGGGAAGCAGAATATGGGAATTAATAGGTAAAGCCGGCCTTTTGGCCGGCTTTTTTTATTTGCAGCAGGATAGCCGGGGCTGATTGTAAAATTCATTTGAATTCGTAACCGTAAGACTTGAAATTTGTCGTTAAAATCGGTATTATAAAAATTGTTATTAGCACTTGATGATTGCGAGTGCTAACAGTAAAAATTTGCAGCACCAAATCAGGAGGAGGCTATTTTCATGATCAGACCTTTAGGTGAACGCGTATTGATCGAACCAATCGCGAAAGAAGAAACGACTGCTAGCGGCATTTTGTTGCCGGAAACAGCGAAAGAGAAGCCGCAAGAAGGCAAAGTTATCGCTGTAGGCAGCGGCGCGGTTAAAGACGGCGTACGTATTGCGCTTGAAGTTAAAGAAGGCGACCGCGTGTTGTTCTCCAAGTATGCTGGTACAGAAGTGAAGTTCGAAGGCAAAGAGCTTTTGATTATGAAAGAAAGCGACATTCACGCGATCTTGGGCTAAGCCTTCCGGCTTGACTCCACATACATGGCAACAAACAGATACGTCTTACTTATTTTTTACAAGACATTAGGAGGTTATTAACGATGGCGAAGGAAATTAAATTCGGCGAAGACGCTCGTCGCGCAATGCTGCGCGGTGTAGATGCACTGGCTAATGCCGTTAAAGTTACACTTGGTCCTAAGGGCCGCAACGTGGTGCTTGAGAAGAAATTCGGCAGCCCGCTGATCACGAACGATGGCGTGTCCATCGCGAAAGAAATCGAGCTTGACGATGCATTCGAGAACATGGGTGCACAGCTCGTTAAAGAAGTTGCTACAAAGACTAACGATGTTGCTGGTGACGGTACGACAACTGCAACGGTTCTTGCGCAAGCGATGATCCGCGAAGGTCTGAAGAACGTTACTGCAGGCGCTAACCCAATGGTTATCCGCAAAGGTATCGAAAAAGCGGTTCGTGCAGCTATTGAAGAGCTGAAAGTAATCGCGAAGCCAATCGAAGGCAAGCAATCTATTGCACAAGTTGCTTCGATCTCTTCCGCTGACGATGAAGTTGGCCAACTGATCGCTGAAGCGATGGAGAAAGTCGGCAACGACGGCGTTATCACAGTTGAGGAATCAAAAGGCTTCGTAACGGAGCTTGAAGTGGTTGAAGGCATGCAATTCGACCGCGGTTACCTCTCCCCATACATGATCACGGATACAGACAAAATGGAAGCTGTCCTCGACAATCCATTCATTCTGATCACAGACAAGAAGATCTCCAACATTCAAGAGATCCTTCCGGTTCTGGAGAAAGTGGTTCAATCCGGCAAGCAATTGCTTATCATCGCTGAAGACGTCGAAGGCGAAGCATTGGCAACATTACTCGTTAACCGTCTGCGCGGTACATTCACTTGCGTAGCTGTTAAAGCTCCTGGCTTCGGCGACCGCCGCAAAGCTATGCTTGGCGACATCGCTGCTCTGACAGGCGGCCAAGTGATCACAGAAGAGCTCGGCCTTGAGCTGAAAGCGACAACTGTAGATCAACTGGGTACAGCTCGTCAAATCCGCGTAACGAAAGAAAACACAATCGTTGTTGACGGCGCTGGCGACAAGAAAGACATCGAAGTTCGCATCGGCCAAATCCGTGCGCAGCTGGAAGAAACAACTTCCGACTTCGACCGCGAGAAGCTGCAAGAGCGTCTTGCTAAACTTGCTGGAGGCGTAGCCGTAATCAAAGTTGGCGCAGCAACAGAAACAGAACTGAAAGAGCGCAAACTGCGCATCGAAGATGCTCTGAACTCCACTCGCGCAGCTGTGGAAGAAGGTATCGTATCCGGTGGCGGTACAGCACTCGTGAACGTATACAGCGCAGTAGCAGCTGTTAACGCTTCTGGCGACGAGAAAACAGGCGTAAACATCGTGCTTCGCGCGTTGGAAGAGCCAGTTCGCACAATCGCGGCTAACGCGGGTCAAGAAGGCTCCGTAATCGTTGAGCGTCTGAAAAAAGAAGCAATCGGCGTAGGCTACAACGCAGCTACTGGCGAGTGGGTAAACATGTTCGAAGCAGGTATCGTAGACCCTGCGAAAGTAACACGTTCCGCACTGCAAAACGCAGCATCCGTTGCAGCAATGTTCCTGACAACTGAAGCTGTAGTAGCTGACAAACCAGAAGCAAGCAAACCAGGCATGCCTGACATGGGCGGCATGGGCGGCATGGGCGGTATGGGCGGCATGATGTAAGCCGTTTTAAAAAGTCCAGTAATATCAAGGGAAAAGGGACCTCTAGGGGTCCCTTTTATTATAAAAACCCACAAAAAACTCACATTTCTTGCAAACAGGCGCCTTGAAGGATGTCTTTGAAGTGGATATTCACCTTCTCGCCAGCATCCTTTCTCATTTTGTCTGTGACGTGTGTGTAGATCTGCAGCGTGGTCTTAGGATCATCGTGGCCGACGCGTTTCATAATCGTCGGGAGATCGACGCCTGCTTCTGCCAGCATACTAATGTGGGTGTGTCTGAATATGTGTGAGGTTGCCTTCTTCTTGATGGAGGTCTTTGTAATCAGTCTCTCAAGCCGGCGATTAACGGTTTTCTGAATGATGGGGTACCCTTCTTCATTGCAAAAGAGAAACTTCTCGTCATGGTAGTCCGGATTAAAGTGCATGACACTCTTTCGAATCTTCTTCTGCCGTTTGATATGTTCTTTAACCAGGTCAATAATAGTCGGATCGAGATCGATCGTTCGGATAGACCCTTTTGTCTTTGGTGGTGTTAATTCGTATTTCTTGGCGTTGTTGTCTGGATTATATAACGTCTTAGTAACACGCATCTCATTCGTATCGAAATTGAAATCTGTATCCTTAAGTGCGATCATTTCTCCGCTTCGCATGCCGGAGAAAGCCATTAAGTAAAACATTTCTTTATCATCGGGCAGTCCGTGTTGTACGACTGCTTTCAACAACTCGGTTAATTCGTTCTTCTCAAGGTATTTCTCCTCGATTGGGTTATTCTCAATTTCCTCTACAGTCACTGCCTTCACAGGAATCATCGCTCCAGCAGCTGGGTTGTCCTTACGATACTTAACCAGAACTGCATACTTATATATGAGATTGGCCGTTACATGCGCACTCTCAATGTGGGATCTAGAATATCCTTTGTCGAAGAGTTCGTTCAAGATATTCTGGTGAGCTCTGTGTGTGATTTTATCAATGTTTACGGATGCTATGTGCTTGTTAAGGAGATCAATTGAATTTCTGCGTGATCGCACGGTACTCTTCTTTACCGGTCCTCGCGAATATGCTTCAATCCACTCTTCGGCGACTTGCTCAAATGGCAAAGATTTAATCTTCTTCTGGTTGATGCCATCATTCTTCAGAGAAGCGAGAGCTGCATCTACACGAGCCTCAGCTTCTTTCTTCGTATCTCCTCTTCTTTCAATTTGATTGCGTTTCCCTGTCACAGGATCTGGCGGGCCGTCTTTAATACAGACCCACTTGTAACCTTGCTTGTTGTTGGATGGAATTTTCTTAAACGATGCCATTAGTCGAAACCTCCATTCTGAATATGAAATCGAACATCTATTTGAAGGACTTCCTCGATGTCGGCTAGGCGCATAACGAGGCGTCTGATAAGTGAGCTGTCGAATGTCGCACCGATGGATCGGCAACGTGCTTCTGCGAAAGCTGCGACGGTGGGGAGGTGGATGCCAACTCGATCAGGCTTGTCCTCTCGTAACGTGTACGCGCTGATAGGAACTGTAATCGACGCTGTATCGTCGCACTCATCGATCTCCTGACGTTCGAACGGTGCGTTTATAGGAATATACAGGCGTTTACCCCACGATGCCTCAGTGAGCAAGCCAAGGTCGTATATGAGCCATTCAGGTGCTAGCTCACCGAAGAACCCGCTCTCTCTGTAGACGACAGATGCCCTACGCATTATGCTGTACCTGGTCTTTTCGCAGCTGCCGGTGAAGCTGCTCCATGAGCTCACGAGTGGCTGCTGAATACGTCCGAGGCTCTTGTCGTGTTTGACGCTCTTTGAACTGCAGGTCAGTTCGCTCCTGCTGAACTCTTCTTTGTATCTGACTGATTCTTCGCTCCACGATACGTAGTGGTAGAACAAACTCTTCTGCTAGTACTTTTAAGTAGTAAGAGCGATCCTGAATGGATTTAAATTCATCAAGCATGTAGACCGGCATAGCAGAGTAGAGTTGAAACAGCCCTGCCTGGGTCTCCTGCAGCTCGCGGAACTGAATGGCCATATGAGTGTCTTGACATCCGGTGTGCTGTAATGGATGGCACAACTCGTGGAAGAATACTTCTCGGCGATGTTCTTCTGTTAAGTAGGCGTTGATAAAAATAAAAGAGTAATCGTCATCTTTCCACTCTGCAAACGAGGGGCCGAGGTAAGTGCGAATTTCAACATTCCAAATCGCAGCAATCCGTTCAATATCGATATCGCTAGCATAATGAATATCGTTCTTGCGATATGCTTCGTTAATCCATTTCTCCAAATCAGTTTCTTTGTAAAGAGAAAGGTCTATGTAATTCATGTTGTCCCTCCAAAATACAAACATATGTTCTATTTATGGTGAAAAATAATAGCCCTGTTGATTATGGGCTATTTTTCTTAATCCGAAATTCAAAAGCATGTTTCAAATAATGCATGCCGTTAATGACAACTTCATATTTGCTATGGCGCTCGATCTGGCCGCCATAATCGTGAAGTTCACCGTCTTGCCAGACTTCGATGTGGGAACTGTAGAGGAACGCATCGTTAAGTTCACTTGCTCTCATGGTGTCAATTTCCCTCTTCTTTATTTTTCCGCGCTTTTCTCATCGCTTCAATAGCTGCTCTAGCAGCTGCACGAGCAACCTCGATTTCTTCTTCGGTGTATTTATCGGCTCCACCGAAAAATGCACGTCCAATGTCTGTTTCATTGGCAGAAAGCTCATTTACACTTACGGTAAACTTATTCAGATCAGGAGCGGCTGTATGGTTGCGTTCCCTGGAGTCTGTTCTTCCTGTCAGAAAGTCGACAGACACGTTAAAGAGATTTGCCATTCGATCAAGTAAGCTAATGTCAGGTTTTCGTGTTTCGTTCTCGTACCCAGATATTGTTGATTCCGCTAAATTCAATTTTTCTCCGAGTTGTTTACCTGTCCATTTATTCTCCTTACGTAGCTGTCTAATTCGTTCTCCGTACAATCCGAACACCTCCTTTGTCTTATCAATTATACTTTGCACTTTGCATAATGAAAAGAAACGTTGAATAAACTTCGCAAAATGCGTTGACAACTTTACGTATTGCGTAGTATATTCGATCCATGAACTACGCAATATGCGAAGTTGGAGGTGTGAAATGGAAAACCATGTGAAGTCAGCACGCTTAATGGCTGGAATGAGCATTGAAGAAGCTGCAAGAAAACTTAGTATTTCAGCTGGTTACTTATCTCAAATTGAGAACGGCAGAAGAATGGTTAGCTCTGAGCGAGCACTTGAGATTGCAATGTTGTATGGAAAACCACGAGAAGAAATTTTTCTGGCTAGTCGCTATGCGATACGCGAAGTTTCAGGATCGCAAGGTGCTTGATTCCTGAAAGTAAAGCCGATGACGAAAGGAAATGAAATCAATGCTTAAATTTGAGTTTGATTATGACCAGCTTCAAGGAATAATCAATGCTGCAGTCGATTCAGCACTTGAACGGCACTCATTATCAAGTAATTTACCTCCGATACTCAATCGGACGCAATTCATGGAACTCTTGGACATCGGCGCTACGAAAGCAGCTGAGCTTTTGAACCGTGATGATTTCCCAGTTATTAGAGAGCTTGGCCATCCGAGAGTTTTAACCCATTTATTGCTTCAATGGTGTGAAGAACATACTGATTGGATTAATAAGAACTCAGGTTCTTCATCATTAATTGGAACAAGACCAGCAAACCTTCGACGAGCAAAATAATGAACAATTTTAATTCAAAATCTGGAGGAATTGAATTGACCTGCCCAGTAGAAAACACAATCCCCATTGATCTAATGAGAGATCGATATTGGAGAGGAACAATACATCTCTTCTCTAATCAAGCCAAGCTTCGCGCAGTATTCACAACTCAGTATTTTGATTTGTATTACCGCTCCATAAAAGCAACAGGTTTAAAGCGGGCATCTGCTCCTTGGTCTCAAAGCGAAAAGTTCATGCTGAATCTTGCTCTCCACCTATATAACGAGATCCATAAAGTCAATCTGTCCGATATGGACTACTTAGATCCAAACAATAAGCAACTTGCATTCGAAGCAATCAAGCTGCGGTTTGGATAAAAAAGTACCTGCCGGTGAATATGAACGGCAGGCAAGATAAGGGAATGTTGTTGGTAATCAAATTGTAGCAAATTGGAATGTCACATATCGACTGCTACTTTGTGCCAGTTTGTCACAAAGCATAGTAAGCCTGCGCCATTGCAGCAAACAACGATTAAATATGTGACGGGGAGATGGATCTATGTCGATTGGACAAGCGTTGAAGGAGTTTCGCCTTGGGAAGAACATGAATCAATCGGAGTTCGCATTATTACTCTCGATGGATCGGACACAGCTCTCTCGAATAGAGTCCGGTGAGCGTGATGCAACTGTTCAAATGAGACAGCATTTGTCTAGGTCATCTTGGCGAATGGCATTAACAATCGCAGATGAAGAGACAGACGGCTTTATAAGCAATATTTTGAAAGACGTACCGAATCTCGACTTACATCCGGCTGCGCTTAAGGATCTCTTACTGAAAGAGCTCGACGAAGCTGAGACAGCATTGGAGGCACTGGTTATGGCAAAACACATTGACCCCGAGAAGAGGCGTGAATCGGCTGAACGTGTTTACCTTGAACTGCGAGATGTAGGGCAAAAGGTAGCTGTGATGCAAGGCGTACTGGAAGAAGAATTCGGGTTAGATCGTAAGCAGCTCATTAAGCGTCACGAGATGGAAGTAAAAAGGGGAGATCGGTGAAATGTCACGAGAGCAATTGGCCGCAGAAGCTCAGCGAGCTGGGATTAATGCTATTCATAACTTGATGTGGATGGGAAAGCACCCTGATCGGTACGACAATAACAAGCACGAAGAAATGGTAGCGTATCTTTTGATGCTAATTCGTTTTGCAAATTATGAAATGAAAAATGCCCGCCGGCCAGGGCGGACATCAGTAAGAATCCGTGCAATGGAACTCTTGTGCTCTATTTTACCAATACCCAAACGTTTGTCAAAGGGGGAAATCTCAGTTGGATAAACAAGCTTGGACGCAGGAATTGTTATGGGTAAAGCGCAATCGAGATGGGGTAATTGTCGGGGTCCAGGAGCGAGCTCCTCGGCATGGAGATATTGTACCAGTCGTCCCTAGAAAAGAAGCCGGTAGTAAGAAGGTCGTTGTTGTAGGGGATTAATTTAATAACAAGGCAATGCCAGTTGACCAGGCTCCTGTCTATGCAGCGTTTTATAAAGATTTGGGAAATGGAACTTGGGAAGTGGAACGGTGTCGAGGCGGTGAAGTATGAATTATTTACGCGAGATGAACGCCTTCTTCGATTGGCTCGAAACAAATCCGTTGGAAGCATCCACACAAACTTTGTGGTTTCACCTTATGGCGGTCGCAAATAAGAGTGGATGGCCAGAGTGGTTTGCAGTAGCCAATACCCTGTTACAGGCAAAAGTAGGCGTCACCGAAAACACCCTGACGAAGCACAGAAACTATTTGGTCCAAAAAGGAAGGATCGAGTATAAAAGCCAGGGGAAACAGCAGGCCGGTAGATACCGCCTCATTCCCTTTACCTCAAATAATGAGGTAAACCATGAGGCAAAGTATGAGGCAAAGTATAGGGTAAACCATGAGGTAAAAGGTTCAGCATTATTTAAACTAAACGAAACGAAACAAGATAGTGGTGATCTGTCCGATATCATCGACCTGAACTTTAGGAAGGCAATAAGAGCAATTGATGCTCAATTCCCAGCCCGGATAAATTCGCTTCAGTCTCAGCACCTAGGATCCTACATATCCAAGGGAATGGGGCACGATCTTGTAACCAGAGCAGTTGAGATCACACGCCTTAAAGGAAAAGACATCGGTTACTTATGGGGCATTCTCCAGCGTTGTGATGAGCGTGGTATCGTGACGCTGGCAGCTTTTGAAGCCTTCCAGTCGAATCAGCTCCCGAAGTCAGACCCAGCATCTTATTTTGTTCAGAAAGCGAGGGAGGCGGAACTTGAAGAAGTCTGAGGTGTTCACTTTATTCGCATATATTAATCGCTACTATGCGAATTTTGGTGGAGATGATGAGAAAGTTATAGCATGGCATGAACTGCTTCTTGATGTGCCATTTGATTTGGCTTTGTCTAATTTGAAGCAATTTGCATCTAAGGAGCCAAAGTGGCCACCTACTATCGCTGACTTGCGAAAGGATAAGGATAGCGTAACTGTTTACCAAGACCAGTTGCGCCAAGATGCAGAACTTTTTATTGGGCAAATGGAGCAGCAACGACTTACCGCTACACAGCCACCATCAAACGTGAAAGAAAGGATGCGAGAACTTGCTGAACGGAACTCCAATCGTAGAGATCAATAACGAGCTACTGCCAAGAAGCATTGAATCAGAGCAAGCGGCGTTAGGTTCAGCCGTCCTTGATATTGAGGCATTGGACAAGCTCACTGAAATGCTCCGTGGTGATGAATTCTATTACGAGCCCCATTCCCGGTTGTTCCGCGTCATGGTCCATATGCGAGAGGAAGGCCAGCCCATTGATGTTGTTACATTGAGCACAGCACTACAATCCCGAGATGAATTGGAAAAGGTAGGCGGAATCAGTTATATTACGAAGCTTGCGGGAGCCGTTCCATCATCATCGAATGTGTCGCATTATGCAAGTGTTGTCCTGGATAGATTCTTGCAGAGATCTGCGATTGCAGAATATAAAGAACGATTGCAAGCCGCGATTCTAGCAGGTGACGCTAAGGAAATCGTTGCAGGGATGCAAGAAACAGGGGCAGCACTTGCTGATCGTACAACTACTGATTCTCAGTTTAAGCGTATTGGGGACATCTGTCTTAGTAACTTCGAAGAACTTGAATTTCGGTCACTGCATCGCTCCGAGAACGGGGTAACGGGTGTGCCATCAGGGTTTATCGACTTAGACAAGATGACCTCGGGATTTCAAAGCAACGATTTAATCGTTGTTGCTGCTCGACCTTCGGTCGGAAAGACAGCCTTTGCTCTCAACATTGCACAAAATGTCGGCATTCGCGCCAAAAAGACCGTAGCTGTATTCAGCTTGGAAATGTCGGCATCTCAGTTAGTTAACCGAATGGTAGCTGCAGAAGGTAATGTAGATGCAAGCCGGATCCGTACGGGATATTTGGAAAATGAGGACTGGGAGAAAGTTGCGGTAGCCTCAGGTAGCCTTCATGAGGCGAATATTTACATAGATGACACTCCGATGATAACCGTCTCGGAAATCCGCAACAAATGCCGCACGTTGAAAAAACAAGTGGGCAGTCTTGGGCTTATTTTAATCGATTATCTCCAATTAATCTCAAGCAGAACTCGTAAAGAAAATCGGCAGCAAGAAGTTTCAGAGATTTCTCGAACACTGAAACAAATTGCAAGAGAATTGGAGGTGCCGGTCATCGCACTCTCTCAGTTGAGTAGGGGCGTCGAGCAGCGCCAGGACAAGCGGCCAATGATGTCTGACCTTCGTGAATCCGGTTCAATCGAGCAGGATGCCGATATTGTCGCATTTCTCTATCGTGATGATTACTACGATAAGGAATCGGAGAAGAAAAATATTATCGAAGTCATTATAGCAAAGCAAAGGAATGGACCTGTTGGAACGGTGGAGCTCGCTTTCTTAAAGCAGTTCAACAAGTTCATTTCGCTTGATCGGCAGCATGCCAGTTAGGAGGAGAGCAGTTGACCTTATATGAACAGAAACATGCACTTATTCAGAGAGTCATTCAAAATTGCCAAGCCGGAATTGAAATAATCGCGTTAACTGAAGACAATCGCTTCGCAGCTCTGCATGGTGGGACGCTCAAGTCCTTCGTTGTCTCTCCTTTCTGCAACGCGGCGTATACATGGAGCAGCTCGGTAGGTAGTATCATGGATCGCGGAGTTTTGGAGGGGATTTCGGCGCCTTATCACTTTATTGATGAGGTCATTGGCGGTCAACTGGAAATGATAATTTGATGGACTGTAGTAACTAATTCAAGTAGGACACTTTTGTATGGATTAGGAGGCGTTGAGTTTGAACAAGCACGACCAGTCGAGGAAAGACTCATTAATTAAAGCATTAATCAAGGCAAGAGAGCAGGCCGAGACAGCGAAATTATATTTGTCTGTCAATGAGCGAGATATTGAAGAAATTGCAGCTGCTTCGCTTGCATTAGAACATGTTGAAATCGCATTGGAGCATCTAGGGGTATTGGTTCCGGTGATGTAATTCAATGAATACGGAAGAACATGAGGCGAACGGCATAACGACTTCCGCCCTACGGATTTTCCGTAGAGCGGGATGAAGTTACTTCAGATCTTCAGAAAAATACTGATGTAATTGGTCCGGACGCATACTGTGAAGTATTCTAGCTGCTGAATAAAATCGAGCGAAAATAGAATCTATTTTTTCGATGTCTGCTTCCGCACTTTGTTGAAAATATAGCTGTGTTAACTCCATTGCAACATCAAGTGTGTTTCTCTGAATGGGTGTAGGATTAACTTCTACTCTATCTGCCACAGGAATCCCTCCTTTCTAGTAATATTCTACTATAAAATCGACGAAATAGGATATTTTTCCTAATTAGGTGGCAACGTAGCACTGACAAGTTTGAATACGGAATGACATAAGGAGGAACGATCTGAAGTGATCGTATGGACTAAATACGACAGCAGCAGCAGGGAAATTGAAAGCCATGTGAACCATTAAGCAAAGATAACCCAGCTTTGAATATTGATGAATACGCGAAGGGAGGTGTGCAGCTTGAAAATCAAGATCATCAGGAAAACGGATAAGGGTCCTAAACAAGGTGAAGAATTCGAGGCGAGAAGTGTAAAGGGTCCATTCTTTATTGAAAGATATCAGATACTAACAGATGGGGAGTATCTTGGTGAGTTCGTTGATTGGTATGATGCGATTATTTTGGTTTGAAAGCATAGAAATGCCCCGGACCTGATGGGGATCTGGACGCCGGGGCTTTGTTTGGAGCCTTGACTCTCTCTAAAATATATCATAGAGAGAGGTCGAGGGGAATGTTGGCAATGGCGAAATTTGACGAACAAATAGAGCTTTTCCCGCGAGCGACGTTGGCGGATCTTGTTCAGGCGAAGAAGCTGCTGAAGGATTTTAGAAAGGCAAAGCAGGTCGTAATTGCTTTTGATCAAGATGTTGACCGGTTATCGCCAGAACAAAAAGATAGGCTGCAAAAGTACAGAGCAAACGTCAGACTTATTGAGCAATCGATTTCCCTTATTATCGACGAAGAAGTTCGCAGAATTATAGAACATCGATTTGTAAAAGGTCAGACCCACAGCGCAACAGTTCTTTTCTTCAGCAGCTGCATGAGTGATCGGACAGTGGAGCGTAAGCTTAATGAAGGGATCACGTCGATTGCCAATACGTTGAAGATGTGGACAAGTTAAAAAATGACGGTTTTTTGTCGGGAAAGCGTCGGCAAAATGTCGGCAAAACGAGGGTACAGTGGAATCACAAAGAGCGAATTGCTCGGGTGATACCTACTGTACCCTTATTACATGTAGGACTCGGCCATGCGGTGGGTCATTGACCTTAGACGTTAATCGTCAAGCGTGTGGAGATGGGGTGGGGTTTGACACCCCATAAGTTTTTTACAACAACTCATGAGATCATTCGCGAAGCGAGTTGTTGTTTCATGGGTTGTTGTGAGGATCTTATTTTAGGCCGCAGATCGGCAGTCACCAGGAGGCGATACAGTTGCCATTAACGAGGAAATTGAGACCCATCGACACCTCTAAAGCGCAACCGGTTCCCTGCCGTGGATGCGTTTGGGGAAGATGGGATGGCGTGAAGCAGTTATGTAGTAGAAGACCCTGCATTAAGCAGGGAAATAGAAAATGACTCGGGGATGCTTTCCCACGAGTCATTTTAATGTAGTGCAACTTCCATTTTATAGCAATAGGGGTGGTGGTCATGTGAATACAGTCCAGCCGATAACTGACTCTGAGCTTCTAGAAGATATACTGGATCATCTCAGACAGACGAACCCGCGTAACTATGCATTTGTGATAACGGGTTTCAGCACAGGATTTCGAGTGAGTGACTTATTGAGGCTACGAGTCAGGGATGTACTAGGATCTCATATCTCGATTCGAGAGAGAAAGACCAAGAAGGAAAAACGAATCATGATGACTTCGGAACTGCGGAAGGCATTGAAGGCATATGTGGATGGTATGCAACCGCACGAATACTTGTTTCCAAGCAGGCAAGGCGTCAATCGACCAATTAGTCGAAGCCAAGCATACAACATTATGCGGTCTATTGCGGACGTGTTTCGTCTTTCTGAAGTGGGATGCCATACTCTTAGGAAAACGTTCGGCTACTTCCATTATAAGAAGTTCAAGGACATTGTGTTGCTGATGAATCACTTTAACCACTCGTCAGAGAAGATCACTTTGCGCTATATTGGAGAGCTTCAGGAGACCATGGATTCGTCTATGAAGAACTTCAGACTGTTCTGAGTTCGCCATATTGCGGATACGTGCTACTCGTTTTCATGACTAGGCTCAATCCCATGTAGTGAAACGGGTTCGAGTCTCTTGCCGAGTTAGACAGAATATACATTATGTCCAGCTCAAACACCTTATTTTCATAAAACTGGAGGGGACGAAATGCTGAAGAAATGGTGGAAGAAACAAAAAAAGATTATTTTGCAAGAAGCTGCATCGATGCTCATTCTGAATCGCAAGGAGCGCCGTGAAATGTGGCGAGCGAGCTGGAAGACGATGAAGGCACAGCGTTAATGCCAGCTAAGCCGAAGCATCCATGTGGGAAGATTGGTTGCAGTCAGCTGACAACGGAGCGGTTTTGCTCGGTACACAAGTCAGCTGCGGACGCGCACCGTGGTTCAGCTGCACAACGGGGGTACGACAGTAAATGGCGTGCGGCCAGAGCTGGCTATCTTAGGAAGCATCCGATATGCGCTGAGTGCTACAAGGTTGGACTGGTTACAGCGGCGACTGTTGTGGACCATATCAAGCCGCACAAGGGAGACAAGGCGCTATTCTGGGATCGTAACAACTGGCAGCCATTATGTAAGAAGCATCACGACATTAAAACAGTTAAGGAAGATGGGGGATTTGGAAGATGAACCAAGAAGAGCAATCCATTATGAAGACTGAAGTGAAACTACTCGACGGTACAGTGATTGTTATTGATGAGCCTAGTGCAGAGCGGCTCATGTCGAAGATACACCAATCAGTTAATACATCGCAGGTAACGGTGATTGTAAACGACACAAGCGGAGTTACTTACTTCCTGCCGTTCAGCAGCGTTCTCTATGTTCGGACACTGGAAGAACCAATTGAAGAAGCGTTAGCGGCTTCGGATGCAGTCACGGCTCCTGATGTTGACATGACGATTGAGCAACTGAAAGAAGCATTGGCGGATGCACCTGATGTGGAAGCTGTCCAACACTTCCTAGCGTATGAACAGTCCAAAGAGAAACCGAGGAAGTCAGCCGTGGAGATGCTTGAGGCGAAGCTTGCCGAGCTGACAAACGCTAGCTAGGAGACCCCCCGGGGGTACGAAAATTTACGGCAACGGGGGCGAGACCGCAGGGGTCTCGCTTGTGAAAAAAAGTCCCCAAAACGATATGAGAAACGAGATCGTTTTGAAAGGAGGAAACTGGCGATGAATCAGGTCGTCCATTTCGATCATATGCGCGTCGGTCAGAAGGGCGGCGGGAAGCATTGGACAAAGAAAGAAGTACAGTCGCGGGAAGAAGCCGGTAAGTCGTTTGAACGCAAGAAGAAGCGGACGCTTAAGATACCGTCTTGGCTTGACGACAATGCCCGCAAGGTATGGCGGAAGATCGTTCGGGACATGGAAGAGTTCGATATCTTCGATCCGTTGGACGAGGACGTTCTTGCTGCCTATTGTGATGCTGTTGCGAAGCATCAAGCGATGAACGAGCAAATTGATGAGCAAGGGTTCACGATAGAGGGCAAGGGCGGCATTGAAATTGCTAATCCTCATGTAACTATGGCGAAGGATTATGCACGGCTGATTCTCCAATTTGGCGAGAAACTCGGTATCACCGCTGGTGCGCGTGCCCGACTTGCAAGGCGTATGGCAGAGGAGAAAGATCCGAATGATGAACTCTTCGACTAATCCAGATTGGGAAGATGTTCATCCTGCTAACCGCTATGCTGCTGAGATCGTAACGGGATATCGACCAAGCTGTAGGATGGAGTGGCTGGCTTGCAAGCGACATCTGGACGATCTTCAGAGACAAGCAACAGAAGGCTTCCCTTATGTTTTCGATGAGAGCCGTGCAGACCGATTGTATGCCTGGTTCGAGCGCTGCTGCCGACACGTACGCGGTCCTTTCTCCGGCGAACTCATTGAGCTGCTTCCATTTCAGAAGTTTGATCTTGGATGCATTTTTGGATGGGTTCATATGGACTCTGGAAAGCGCCGATTCAAGAAAGCGTACAACCAGCGTGCTCGCGGTAATGTTAAATCGACTGAGATGAGCGGACTTGCCTTATATGGTATGTGCGGGGATTGCGTTTATCCTCCAGCAATGCCGGAGTTTAAACGCTTCGAAGAAAGTCCTGAAGTTGAATGTGCCGCGGTCGATAAGACTCAGGCAAAGCGTGTCTGGCTCGATGCACAGAAAATGGGTGAGGCTAGTCCTGATATTTACAAGCGCTTGCGAATTAAGAGGACCTATATTGAGCACTCGACGCGAGGTGGGTGGCTGAGGCCGCTCTCCAAGGATACCAAGAACAAAGATTCTGGGGCACCTTGCATTGTTATTATTGACGAGTATCACGCTCACTCGACAAGTGAGATCGTGGACGTACTTTACTCGGGATTCGGCAAGCGTCTCCAGTCGCTGATGCTAATTATCACAACGGCTGGGAAAGATGCTGAGAACAGTCCATGCAAGAAGGAATATGACGCGCTTTGCAAGATGCTTTCAGGTGAAACGCCGATGAACGAAACCTATTTCGCAATGATTCGTGAGCTTGAAAAAGAAGATGATCCTCACGATGAAGCATTTTGGATTAAAGCGAATCCCATTCTGCAAGAAGACAATGAGTATGCGGAGGAGCTGCGGGGGCAAATACGTGCAGAGCATGACGAAGCGTACAATACCGGCGACCCTGCAAAGATTCGTGAATGGCTGACTAAGCGGGTAAATCGCTGGCAGTCGGATAGTGAACACAAGTTTATGTCCGGACTGATGGACAAGTATAAGGCGCTCGGCATTTCGCGAGACGCTTTTTTGACGTTGGTGAAGGGATGGCAGACTTGGTGCGGATTGGACTTATCCAAGACAACGGACCTTACAGCTGCCGCTTATGTATTCAAGCTGCCGGATGGACGATATGCGGTTACTGCACATGGATTTATGCCAGCTGAGCGGGCACGTGAACATGAGCATTCAGACCGAGTGCCTTACACGGCTTGGGCAAATGATGGCTGGTGTACATTGACGGAAGGATCGGTAACCGATTATCGATTCATTAAGAGCCATATACAACAGCTCGAAGTGAGCGAGAGTTGGATGGTGAAGGAGGTCTGTTACGATCCGTACAATGCTACGCACTTTACACAGGAACTCGAAGCGGAAGGATACGAACGAGTTGAGATTCGCCAAGGCGTTCAGACGTTGACGGAGCCGACGAAGTTTTTCCGTGAGCTTGTACTCAAAGGGCTGCTGGTTCACGATGGCAGTCCTTTGCTTACTTGGTGCGTTTCGAACGCGCTTGAGATCGTGGATAATAACGGAAATATTAAGCTGAGCAAGAAACATAAAGACGATAGCCAACGAATTGACTTGCTGGCAGCGATAATCAATGCGTTAGTTCGTGCGATGCTGCTGGATCAGGCAGTTGATATGAACGAGCATATTTCGAACGGGTTTACGTTCTAAGGGAGGCGAGCTTATCACGAGGAGATGGTGGCAATTCTGGCAACGGCGATCTGATGGTTGGGACTCATGGCGTATGGGCAGGTCCACCTACGAAGAAGGCGCATACGTTTCAAATGATCAAGCCGTCCTGAACAGCAATGTCTATACTGTAGCTTCTGTTTTAGGTGGAGATATCGGCAAATTTCCCTTTCAAGTCTTTCGCAAACAGGGAGATAGCATAAAGAAGGTGACCGATCACCCTGTATCAAGAATATTGGGCAAAAAAGCGAATCCGTACATGACAGCCTATACCTTTAAGGAAACGATGATGGTTCATATGGTTGTTTGGGGCAACGCGTATGCCAATATTGAATTCGACGATAGGACAGGTTATCCCAAGGCATTGTGGCCGCTTAATCCATCACTTACGGAGGTTTATCTTTCGCGGGAAGGCGAAGTGTATTACGTCACGCAGCTCCCGAATGGGCAAATCCGTAAAATATATCCAGATGAAATACTGCATTTTAAGGCACTTGGCACATCAGGACTGAAGGGGATTACACCTATAGAGGCAATCCGAGAAGAATTAGGTGTGCAGAAAGCGCAGAAGAAGTTCCTCAGCCGCTTTTATAGCAAAGGCACGAATATATCAGGCATCTTGGAAGTTCAGACGAATGTACCCTTGAAGAGTGAATCCAAGGATATTATTCGAGAAGAATTTGAAAAAGCGACATCAGGCATGGATAATGTAGCGCGGGTGGCTGTCATGGATAACACCATGAAGTATACACCGCTCGGCATGCCTCTCAAGGATGCTGAGTTTATCGCATCCGCAAAGTTTGGCATTGCGGAAGTGTCAAAAATCTACAAGGTTCCAGGTTACAAATTAGGCATTTCTGATGTGAAGTACTCCAACATGGAGAACCAATCCCTGGAGTACGTCAAAAATACGCTACAGCCACTGGTTACGAACGTTGAGCAGGAGCTGGATGATAAGTTATTTACGTTTTCAGAGCAGGAAGTGTACTACGTTAAAGCTAACATGACTAGCGAGCTTCGCGGGGACATGGCGACAAGAGCGAACTTCTATAAGATTATGATCGAATCAGGCGTTTACTCCATTAACATGGTCTTGGCTCTCGAAGAGCAAGAAGGAATCGGTCCGCATGGAGATAAACGATTCGTATCCTTAAACTTCGTGAATTTGGAGAACATGGACGATTACCAGAACGCCAAAGCTGGCCTGAAAGGGGGTGAAGGCAATTAAAAAGGAGATGAGGTTCCTCCAGATCCCGCTGCTGGAGACAAGAGCAGCGCCTGATGGGGAGAAGAGCTTGACCATTTACGGATATGCAGCCAAGTTCAACACACGTTCGAATCTGCTTTACGGTGAATTTTATGAAATGATTGCACCGCAAGCATTTAAACGGACACTTGCGGAAACGAACGTGAAGGCATTGTGGAATCATAACGTTGATATTGTATTGGGTTCAACCAAAAGCGGCACGCTGCGTCTGGAAGAGGACGAGATCGGATTAAGATTCGAACTCGATCTACCGGACAATCAGTGGGGCCGTTTTGCTTTTGATGCGGTGGATCGCGGCGATGTCGACGGGGTTTCGTTTGGATTCAATGCGCCCTCCGAAGGTCAGGATTGGATTTACCTTCCTGATGAGGGAGCTTACTTGAGAACGTTGCTGGATGTCGATTTGTTCGAAATATCTCCAACAGGGTTCGCAGCATATCAGGATAGCGAAGTGGACGCGGAAGCGCGTAGTTTAGTTGATAAGTTTATCAAACAACCGCAAGCAGCAAGCGAGTTGGAAATGCGAAAGCTGCTTTGCGAAATTGAAATCATGGGGGTATAACAGTGGGCAAACACATTAAGAAAATTAACGAATTGAAACAACTGCTCAATGAAAAACGGTCTATGGCGAACAAGCTGGCCGAAGAAGGCAAGCTTGAAGAAGTACGAGGCATTACTGCAGAGATGCGGAGTTTGCAGGAGAACGTATCAACGCTCGAAGAGCTTGATGCGTTAGAGGATGGCCCTCCAAACCCGAATGGGAATCCGGTTGATGATCAAACGCCGGTTGAACAGCGTAACGCACAACGCGTCATGCAGATTCTGGAATCGAAAGAATATCGTAGCGCGTTTATCAATAGCGTGCGTAAGCGATAAAGACAATGCTCTGCTTCAGGAAGCGCGTGCACTGTCCGCCCTAACAGGTCAAGACGGTGGATTTTTGGTACCGAAAGATGTTGAACTGGAGATTATGCGACTGAAACGGGATCTTCCGCAGCTCGAAAAATTATGCCGCCTAATTTCAGTTAAAACGGCGAGCGGTACGCGGAACATTGAAACCGGTGCAAGATTTACGAAATTCCTTACAAAAGCAGAGCGTGCGGCAATTAGCGAACTGGCTTCGCCGAAACTCGCACAAATTACGTACACCATTGAGGATAAAGCCGGATTTATGGATATTCCTAACGACCTGCTTGAAGACGGCAACGAAGCAGAAATTATGGCTTACCTGGCCGAGTGGGTTGCTCGTGGTGTAACAGGTACGCGAAATGATGAGATTGTTACGATGCTGGCCGCGATTGCTAATCCTGTGGCAGTCGCTGGGGTATCCGATCTGAAGAAGATTCTGAATGTCACGTTGAACCCGGCAATTGCAAAGGTATCGTCTCTCGTGACCAATCAGGATGGCTTTAACTTCTTGGACAACTTGGTTGACGGAACAGGGCGTCCGCTACTGCAACCAAACCCTTCGCAACCAACCGAGAAGTTGTTTAACGGCAGGACTGTAGAGGTCGTTGGCAATGATACAATGCCATCCATCGGCACGACAACGAAGAAAGCGCCGATCTATCTCGGCTCCTTAAACGATAGAATCGCTATTTTCGAGCGAAAGGGCTATCGCCTTGAAACGACTACGGTTGGCGGTAGCGCATGGCGCACGGATACGACGGAAGCACGGGCCATTTACCGAGACGACATGCAGACAATTGACTCTGAAGCTGTTGTAGCGGGTCTTATCACGCTGCCATAATGCCGATGCTGACCACGCTGGAGCGATTAAAAGGTTCAGCTGTCTTTCCGGGGGTTCAGGACGAGCATTTGCTCTTAATGATCCGTGCCGCGTCTGCGACAATCGGTCAATATGTAAACCGGCAATTGGAACAGCGAGAGGTAACTGAGGTGCTCGACGTTTATTCTGGGGCGAAACACATTAACCTCTCATGTTACCCTGTCTCAGAAGTGCATGCAGTCACTGCGAACGAAGAACCTGTTCTCGATTTTGAGGTAATCGATGAGAGACGCTTATTTCGCGCCTCCGGATGGCCGACTGGTAGGTACAATCTTTGTATTGCGTATACAGGCGGCTATATTCTGCCGGGTAATGTTGAGGCTAACCTTCCAGAGGACATTGAGCTGGCATGTTTGCTACTTGTTCAAGAATTAATGCGAAGTCCCGGCGTGATTTCTGAGCGATTCGGACCAGTCTCCACGACTTACGAGGAAGGTGGGATGTCATTGGCTGTAAAAAGCCTCTTGGACGCCCACAGGAGGTTCGCATAGGATGAATCATCTATTTATTCACTCTGCGGAAGTCATTTGCAAAGAGGGAGACGGTGTCGATGCGTGGGGTAAACCGCTAGGCACGTCCACGCCATTGAGATACCGATGCCGCATAGATGCAGACAGTCAGTTAGTACAGGACCAGCATGGGCAAGAGAGTAAAAGTGGCACCACAATTAGCTTTCTTGGCATGGTTCCAGTCTCTTATGATGACGAAATTGAATGGATTGACGCATTTGGACAAGCATTAAGAAAAACGCCTATTCGGATTCAACCAATTCATGATTTTCAAGGCAGAGTGCGTATAACTGTGGTGAATCTTCCATGAGCTTCGAGATCAACTTGAACGATGTTTTTCGCGGTATCGACTTCGCAGAACAACGCTTCCGAGCTGCAGCTGAGCGCGGGATGCAAAAGGCAATGGAAGAACTCAAGCAAGACGCACAAGCTGCCGCGCCGAAACTGACCGGAGAACTGCGTCAGCATGCGCGTGTGAATGTAACTGTTTCGGGATACAGTGTTAAAGGAGAAGTTTCATTCTCCCTTTTAAAGAAGAACAAGCGCGGCTGGGGTACAGATGTCGCGCTTTTCTTGCATGAGCACCGAAGATTCAGACAGCTAACAACGCCAGGTACAGGACCGAAGTACCTCGAACGACCATTAAAGGCAAAGTCAGCGCGATATCGGCAGATAATTGCTCAAGAGATAGCAAAGGAGCTGAACGGTTAATGCTGCGAGCTATTTACTTCGTTGATTATCTCAGCGTTCTATTTCCACTCGCTTATTTTGTAAATGAGTTCCCTGAGAACGCGCCGGATTCGGCAGCATATGTTCAGGTATCTGGTGGATTTCCACCGAATCCAGAGTCGGCAATTAGGCGGCCGTCTTTCCAGATTGTATTACGAGGCGAGGAATTCGGTATGCAGGAAGCCGAAGAGCTGGCGGTGGCGATTCATACCCATTTACACGGAAAAAGCGAGTTTGAGCTGATTCCTGACGGCATGTGCATACGGCAGTGTACTGCAGACCAACCAGCACCGCTTTATATTGGCCGCGATGAAAACAAGCGACCAATGTACAGCTTGAATTTCACATGCATCTATTTGGAGTGAGGTGGAAGACGTGAAAGCACAGAAAGTTTTAATCCGATTAACGCTGGCTGATAACCATCAAGTTAATTTCGGCACGGCGGAACAGCCAGATTACAAGACCGATGGAAAAGAAGTGAACTGCGACGAGAAGGTTGCAGATGCGCTAGTCGCCGACGGTCTTGCTGTTTATATAGATAAGAATGAAAACAAGGGGGAGAATACGGATGCCTAGCGATTTGACTAAAATTGCACTTGGTCCATGTAAAGTAACGTTTGATGCAGGATCAGGCGGTACACCTGTCGTTTTTGAGACGACACAAGGTGGAGTCGTACTTAGTTACGAAGAGACCACTCGAGAGGTAAAGGTCGATCAGTATGGCGATACGCCAGTAGGTGAAATCATCATCGGCCGCGTTGCATCAATTGAAGTACCTTTCGCTGAGAAGGATTTGGACAAGCTATCGAAAGTCATTCCAGGTGCGAAGCTGACAACGAACGGAACGAATCCTATTAAAAAACGTGTGGATATCGACGCATCGAAGGTTATTAACCTACTCGACATTGCGAAGATGGTGAAGCTTGAGCCTCTATCGGCAACGGCAACGGCAAACGACGCTGTTGTTTTGTATAAGGCAGCACCACGCACAAACTTGAAATATAAGTATGACTATACCGGCGAGCTCATTACGAATGTAACCTTCAAGGCGTTCCCCGATACAACAACGGGTTACCTACTAGCGTTCGGCGACCAAACCGCGTAGTTATTCTATAGGAATAATGTTAGAAGCAGGGCCTCAACGAGGCTCTGCTTCTTTTTATGAGGGGGAAGAAAAGGCATGCGATGGTCTAAGAGGGAAGATGATCAGAATTACGTTATGTTTGGAGATAAACGGGTCGAAATACCGAAACTCACGGTTTCTAAGTGGAAGGCGTTGTTCCAGAAAGTCGAGACGCTGCCGCAACTGGTACTGGACATAATCGCTTCCCGCCAAACATCAGATTTTACAGCAACGGTATTGGTCGGCGTTCAACTGGCTGTAGATGAGATCGTTGAACTCGTAGCTGTCCTGACGGATTTGGAACCGACGTGGATTGAAGAGAATGTCGATCACAATGAGTTGATTCAATTCATATCGCGGACGGTACAGAGGAACAACTTAAATGAAGCTGCAAAAAAGTTTCTCGCCCCGTTCGGCAAGCTTCTCCTGAGCAAGCCGGTCGCGGGCCGATAACGCTTGACGAATGGCTTGCGGAGGCAGCTTTGAAGTTCGGAACGACGCAGTTGAGGTTGGAAAACGACTTTTATATGGTCGATCTCCCACAGCTTCTTTACAAAATGGAAGTGAAGATTGCTGAGGAGAGAGTGA
Organism: Paenibacillus sp. sgz302114; assembly: GCF_056120345.1. Lineage (NCBI taxonomy): Bacteria > Bacillati > Bacillota > Bacilli > Caryophanales > Paenibacillaceae > Paenibacillus > Paenibacillus sp. sgz302114. The sequence continues at coordinate 20,549 of NZ_JBVYOI010000007.1, read as the reverse complement.
TAAATTTGCTCTCAATCTGTGCACCGAATATGGAGCAGGAGAAGTTCGAGCAGTTTTATCAATCAATCAGCGAAGTATTGCATCAAGCAAGCAACACTGAGAATGAATTTGACGCTGAGGGGCTAGCGAAGCTTCGGAGACGGTTGCAAGGGGGCGGAGAGTAGATGTCAGGATCAACGGCGAACGCTACCGATGTCGGAGCGATCCGTGCCAGGATGGAGCTGGACGCAAGCGGTTTTAACGAATCGCTATCCAAAGCCAAGCAGAGTATGGGCGCATCCACCAATGAAGCACGCCAAGTGACGAAGCAAATCAAGGACTTGGGCAAATCTTTGATGGATACTGGCTTGAGCGCGAAGGAAATGCGGCAGATTCAGCGGGAACTTCGGGAGGTTAAGCCGGAGCTGCTGGAGCAGGAACTGAAGAAGGTCGAAATCCAACTGCGGAAGCTTGGCGCGAGCAGCGATATGATCGAGAAGATCAAGCAGAAGATGCGTGAAGCGCAGCAAGAGACCAAGGAGTCCATAAACCGCGTCGAGGCTTTAAGTAATGCGCTTATCGCATTGGGCGCAGGAGCTGCGCTGACAAAGCTTATCGGCGAGATCGAGACGCTTGCTGATAAAGCAAATGCTTATATTAATGCGCAACGAGGTCTTGAAGAGGTATCGAAGGCGTTAGGAGTCAATGTAAAGCAAACGACTGAATTAGCGCAAGAGTTGACCGACAGGGGATTTATGGATCTCGCTCAAGCTTCAGGGACGATTAAAACCTTGCTAGCATCCGGCTTGAATCTGGATCAAACCAAAAGTCTAATTCTCGCCACAGCGGATGCCGCAGCTTATAACCGAGAGGCTCATCTTGGCTGGGGTGAAGCCATTGAACAGGTTGCGCAAGGAGTTAAGACAGGAAACTCGGAATTGACTGACGCCGCAGGCATTACTACGAATCTGAGCGTCATGTATGACCGCTTTGCCGCCTCAATCGGTACGACAGCGGATAAACTCTCGGATGCGCAAAAGACGATGGCTGCATACAACGGTATTATTCAGGAGTCATCCATGTACGCCGGAAATGCTGCTTCAGCTATGGAGGGTTATAACGGTACTCAAGCGCAGTTCAATCAAACACTTCAAACAGCCGAAGCAGAGATAGGTGAAGGCTTTCTCCCATTGTTGCAAGAGCTTATGGAACTATTCATGCCGATCATTAAATCTGTTGCAGATTGGGCAAAAGAGAACCAAGGGCTTGCAGTAGGTATTACGGCGGGAACTGCGGCTGTTTTAGCCATTACAGCGGCTGTAACAGCGCTCGTACCGTTAATCTATACCCTTACAACGGCCTTCGCCGGATTAGAGATCGCTCTCGGGCCAATCGGACTAGCGATCGCTGCGATCGGACTAGTTGTCGGTGGGTTTGCAGCCTATACAGCTGGAGCTTCATCAGCTTCTCAATCGGCATTGGAGTTCGCGAGCTCGCAAGAAATTCTAAACGCGAAGCTTCAGCAGTCTCCGCTCAATATGCAGGTCGAGGAGTACAAAAAGCTGACATCCAGCATTAAAACGCTGAATCCGATTATGGAGAAGCGTAACGCACTGATGGACGAGTATAACAAGAAAATGGCTCTTGCTCAGAGTGGCAAAGGAAGCATTGAGAATACGCATGAAATATATGAACTCGCAGATGCCATAAAAAGTGTGGACGCAGAGCTTCGGGGGCTTGGGTTTGAGTCAGGAGATGCTGCTGCAGATGCGCTTGGGCGCATGAGAGATCAGGCGAAAGGTGCTGTTGGCGCGCAAGTCGCTTTAGAGGAAGCAAACGTCCGTGTCGTGTCCGGACAAGTTAAGCATATTGATGCAATGAACAAGCTGCAGAAGCAATACGAGCAGCTGAGCAGCAAGGAAAAGCTATCCACACAGCAAAAGCAGAAGCTTGCGGATACAGTAGAGCAGCTCAAGCGGGAATACCCCGACCTTATCGTGCAGCTGGACGAGGAAGGCAAGTGGCATATTAACAATGTTGATGCGCTCAAGCAACTTATTGATGCAGAGCAGGACACTGTGGAGGCCGCAGCCGAAGGTTCTAAGCAGCGTCTTGAGATCGCAAAGAATGAAGCGCAGACGCGAATTGATTTACTCAAACCTCAGTTGGCAGCGATGCAAGCTCTGGAAGGCAAACCAATTCCGCAACCAACAGTTCCCGGTTTAGGGACCTTTACGCAAGATACGCTGAAGCGGACGTTGAAGACTGCCATGAAGGACACATCGGGACAAATTAATACCGCTCAGGCTACGTTACTGCAAGCTGAGCGCGATATCAGCGCGATTACCACTGGAAACTACAGTGTATTTGACAAACCATTGCCGGGTAGTTCGACTACTCCGGATAAAGGTAAGGGTAAAGGGAAGACGGCAGAAGAGATTCAACAGGAGCAGTATCAAGCTTCGTTAAAATATATCGAGCGCAAACGACAGCTAAATCAGCTATCAGAGGCCGAGGAGCTTCAGGCGCTTGAGCGGCTGCAGGGCCGATACAAGAAAAACAGTGAGATCCGGCAGGACCTTGAGGTGCGCGTTTATCAGCTGAAAAAGCAAATGGAAGTGGAGGAGAAAGCTCGACTGGAAGAGCAGCGCAAGAAGAAGGATGAAGCGGCTAGGAAGTCCGAACAAGCGTTGCAGGATCAGTACCAGTCGTCACTGAAGTTTATCGACCACCAGCGTAGTCTGAACCAAATGTCCGACAGTGAGGAACTTCAAGCGCTTCAGCGGCTTCAGCAGCGGTACAAAGACAACCGCGAGATTCGGCAGGACCTTGAAGAGCGCGTATATCAGCTGAAGGAACAAATGGGAGACAAAGAAGAGCGGCATCAAGAGGAACTGCTGAGGCAGAGTGAAGAGGCTGCTAAGGACAAGTTTGAAGCTTCGAGCGAGTGGATTGAACAAGAAGAGAGACGAATGCGACTGGCTGGCAAGTCAGAGGCGGACATTACCACCGTGAAGCTGGAGGCGTGGACGCGGGTACGCGATCGTTATGAGAAAGACTCCGAGTTTTACAAGGAAGCGGACAACGAGGTCTACGAGAACAAGCTCGACCTTATGCAGCGCGAAGAGGATGCTCTTAAGGCTCTAGAAACCGAGCGGAAGGAGCAAATCAAGCAAGCATCTGACGTTGCGCTCGATGCGATTGAGCGGGAGAAACAAGCAGAGCTTGATGCGTTGGAAGAGCGGCGCGAGCAAATCGATCAGTTTTACAACGATCAGAAAGAAGCGATTGACGATTCCGAGCGAGTTATAGAGCGTAAGTCACTCATTGAAGAACTTGAGAAATATCGACTCGCCACATCCGAACAAGGTAAAGCAAAGTACAAAGAGCTTCAGGACAAGATGCGGCAGATGGACAATGAGGACGAGAAGCGACAACTGGACAGAGAACGTCAGGACAAGCTTGATGCACTCGACGATCAGAAAGACGACATTGAGTCTTGGTACGATGATTTGAAGCAAGCTTTTCAAGACCATAGCGGGGACATGAAACCGTTATACAAATTGCTTGAAGACGAGCGATATAAAGCGTTTAAGAAGACCAATAACCAGATTCGGGCGGAGCTCTTAGCTTTGGAGAGAGAATATGCAGCGCTAGCTTCGAATGCTGGTTCTGGCCAGTCTAGCGGAATATCGGAAACTGGAACTGCTTCTTCCACAACGAGTTCGGGTACGAGTCAACCTAGCGGGATAACGGAAACCGGAACCGCTGCATCAAGTACAAAGAACAGCAGCGGAAATGCGAGCAAGAAATTAAAGGAAACACTAGCTTCAGGAGCGGTTTGGACGCCGGAGGCTGGAGGGTACGTGCTCAACGGCAAGATCGTCAGTACAGTACCAATCTATTATCATACAGGCGGCGTTGCCGGTCAGAAGCCGTTCCGAATCGGGGACACGCTTATGCCGGATGAGCTCCATTCGATTCTTCGCCTTGGCGAGGTAACGTTAACACGTAAACAGATTGGGAGCCTGGTAGGGGCGGTACAGAGCCAGCAAGCAGTTGAGGTCACGAACAACTACTATGGGCCGCTTGTTGAACATAGTGGAGATGTTCATATTGATGACCAGTCCGATGCAAAATCTTACTGGGGTGAACGCGACTCCGTTGCTCAACGACTCTTGGCGAGAGGTGAACGTTATGACAATCGATAACGGGGGCGCGACGTACGATGGAATCAGCTTCGCATCTCTTGGGCTGAAACTCGTGAAGTCGAATATCCCATTGCTACCTGAGACGCGGCAAACAGAAGTCGAAATACCAGGATACGATGGCACGATTGATATGGGGACGGAATACGGTCCTCGGCTCATCGAGCTCGAAGTAATATTGCTGGCATCCAGCGAGAATCAGTACCAAAGCAGGCTGCAGCAGATTGCGAAACTATTTAATGCACGCGCAGGAGCGAAACCGCTTGTGCTCGACAGAGCGACAGGTAAGCGCTGGATGTGCAAGTACAACGGCACCATTAGTGTTGAAAAGCTGCTGCAGCTCGGTTCGTTTACACTTCCGTTTAAAGCGTTTAGCCCGTTTTCTAGGAGCGTGCTGGATACCACAGTTCCGCTCAAGTATGGGCAAGGATACACGCTTGGTATGGGGTTGAAGCGAGGTAGCCAATATTCGTTTGCGGTTAACTCATCTCCGAGGACGGTTACCGTACATCATGCAGGAACTCATGAAGCGCATCCAATCATTACGATTACTGGAGCAGCATCTAACCTGACGATAGCCAATACGACTACTGGCGAATCATGTACTGTTAATATTTCACTCGGTCCGACCGATGTTCTTGAGCTCAATTGCACGCCTTTGGAGCAGACGGCCAAGAAGAATGGAGTCAACGTCCTGAATTTCTTCTCGGGCCAGTTCCCGAAGGTCATAGAGGGACCCAATAGTTTTACGATAACAGCGACCGGTCCGAACATGACGGTCGCTTTTCGTTTCCGACATACTTACTTCTACTGATAAGGGGGAATAACGATGAGTCGTTTTGCGACGATCCGAGAGGATCTCGATGCGCAATCGCAAGTCGAGTTGCAGAGGAACTTTGATCAGGCCGACGCGGATCTTACGAGTCAGCAGCAACAAATCACGACCGAGCAGCAGCAGCGAATCGCGGCAGACTCCGCGCATGCCAGCGCGTCAACCGCGCATACGGCGACACAGATTGAGTACACAGCCGGAACCAGTGTTAAAGGTAAGATCGATGCACTGCAAACGCAGGTCAACAACATCGTTGGATCAGCGGGTACCGGGAACACGGAGATGGTGGACGCTCGCCTCGGAGCGGACGGAACTGCCCGGTCAACGCTTGGGACTCTTGTTCGGGAGATCCATGCGCAACAACTAGATGCGGCGACGCAGAGCGTATCACTGAAGCATGGTTTAAACATTATCTAAGAAGGGAGGTATATATGCTATGGTAGCGGCAGCAAGTCTTGCAAAGGCAACTATCTATGGACGTACGCTAGCCAATATGTTCAAGGGAGGGAATTTTGAATCTGGCATAAGCAATGTAAACGGTCTGTCAGGTGCAAGACGTATAGGAAATGACCCAGGAGGGACGTGGGGTATAACAACTTCAAATGTATATTCCGGCACGTATGCAGCGCAGTATACAAGTACCCAATCGGGATTTGGTGGTGAAGTTTATAATGTAGACTCAACTTTATTTACTTCCGGGAAGTATTATATAATCTCTGCATTTATTCGTAACGACATTGCTAATGGTACTGATTTATATTTTCAGCTAACCAAAAACAATAGCGACTACGTAAATGTTGGTAATGGAGATTGGGCGGCTAATGGGATTACCGGAACCTCGATTCCGCCTAATGCCAACTATGCGTTTTCCTACTTGAAATTTCAATATAACGGCGAAACGAATTTGAGATTGAACTGGCTTTGGCAAGGTGGTTCTGTAGCATCACGCAACTTCCAAGTGGATAACCTTTGCTTGTACGAAGTAGATGCGGGAACTTATGCAAAGCTAGGTATTGATCCCGAATACATCGGAGATCGGCTGGCCGATAAAATCCCTTATGTCGATGGAGTAAAGCATTTGCAAGGGGCGGCGGTAAGAAAGTCAGGAAAGAACCTTTTGCCGTCTTTTAAAGATTGGTCGCTTCATGCCAATGCAGTTATTACAGACCAGAACAATTTGACCTTGAATGCCACAGCTACAGGTCAAAACAGCTCAATCCGTATTCCTATTCTTGGAGGGCAAACTATTACATTATCATCGGGAATAGCCCTTACGACCAATTGCTATTACGATGTTCGCTGCTATAAAGCAGATGGCACATACACAAGCACAACTTTCAATAGTGGCACTTCTAAGACGCTAACGATAGCATCAGACATTGTAGAGCTTGCAATTATTACCGTTAACATAAATGCAGGAACATTTACATGGTCGAATTTGCAAATTGAATATGGTTCAACTGCAACACAATTCGCTCCATATAACGCTGACTACATCTATCTTCCAACAATCCTTGCGTCAAACATTGATGGTAGTATTCGGGATTGGGCATACGAACGTGAAGGAAACTGGTACAAGGGAAAACGTTGGGGTACAGGTTTTGTCTTAGACGGGTCACTGGCGTGGATTAATCATGTGGCCACATCATTCACAGGTTCGAAGCGAGTCTATTATAACAACACAGGACAAGCTTGGATGCCGTCCACAAATGAAGAAAAAAGTCGCGTAACTCGTTTTGATGGAGCCACTGTACTTAAGACTGATCCAGGTAATGCAGCTGATGCACATGTTATTAGCGGAACCAGTCCTTATAATCTTTACATGTCAGTATCGAATTCATTAACCGGTTTTGGTGATTCTTACGTGCCGAGCAATGCTGATTGGAAAGCGTATTTTTATGGTTGGAAGATGAATAACGGGACATTTGGATCACCATATGATGGCTCAGGTACAAAGACATGGACACTATGGAATGCGACGAGTAACACAGGGGCAGTTACTGCCGTACCGACTACGCTCGCAACAGGGTTTACTCCTTACACATTGGATTATGTGTTAGCCAATCCAGTTGAAGAACTAATCGTCGGAGCTGAAGGTGTAATATCACTAGCAGCAGGTGGCAATCAAATAGAATTGCTCGAAGGTGTTATAGTGCGCGAGAAGATAGCTCCAAAGCTATCAACAGGCGCAGCGACTAACTTATATCATATAAACAACAGCGACACTGGTTTTGGGAATTTATCGACTAGTATAGCCAAAAACAGAATCCAAAAAATCTTGGGTATCTACAGAGGTCAGGATAAAGATCCAAAGTGGGCAATTAAGCAAGGTGGTACGAGTTACGGGCTAGAGCGTGCAGAGTGCACAATAGCTGATTTTGACCCTGCTTACGATTATTACATCAGTTATATTGTGATGGATAAGTATTCATACACGGCCAATGCGGTCGAAGCCAAACTTGAATACCAATCAACGGCTCGAAGTATCCAATCGGCTCTAGTGCAGCAAGGTGCCGATAACACAACTCAGATTGAAATCTTGGTTCGAAGTATGGCAGAGATGTATAAGCGCGTGAAGGCGCTAGGAGGGTAGACGATGGACTTAGCAGCTATTCGTGAGTTTTGCATCCAACACGGTATTCCACCGGAGGAACTGGACCAGCTGAACGAACCGCCCGTCATCCGGGACATCGGAGAAGCGCTGACGTTGTCCCTTCAAAATGATGATGAACTCGGGGCGACGATGGTCGGTCTTATGATATTGGTCGATGAACTGGCCGCCAAGGTCGCTGCTCAAGATCAACGGATTAACCAACTGGAAGGAGGAGCAACGTAATGTTAACCTACTACCGATATAAGTTGGACAAAGGCATGATTACTCTCGCCGAAGTGCCAGAGGCATATCGAGCGCAATTACGCGATCTGGGTTATATGGATCAAGGTGAAGGTGCATCGGAATGATTTCAAAATTAGAGCTATGGGATCAAACGGGGCGGTTGGCGTATTTGCCAGCCGCCTCGTCTGTTCGCGTTCGTGAAGTGCTTAACGGGGAATTCTTTATTTCCTTCGGACATCCGAAGTCTCAAGGCAGCGACGAACGATATTCCGGCTTGATTACAGATAATGAGATCCGCTTTCCCGCCAGCACGGAGGGTGGTCAGCGGTTTATTATTAAGCACGAGTCGGGAGGCAGGAAGGACAAGATTAGCAAGAATGTGGAGGCACATCACATTGCGATTACCTTCGGTCAATACTACTTTGACTCCTACATCGACTTTGCTGCAGCGCAGACACCGGAAACGTTGCTCGCTCAATTATTCGCAGGCACACCTTTTAACTACGTGGTATCAGGTACTTTTGCTCCAAAGGATATCTTTGATTGGGGCGAGAAGTCGCGGCTAGCATTGCTTTATGACCTATGCGATGTATTTGGGGCGGAGCTGTCGTTTAACAATCAAACGATTACGTTCACGACACGCAGAGGGGCCAACAACGGTGAGCAAATCCGATATCGCAAAAACCTGCAAGGGATTGAGCGAACTGTCCATACGATGGACCGCGTGACGCGCCTGTATGGGTATGGCAAGGATGGATTAACAATCGAGGGGATGCCCGGTCAGACGAAAAAATACATTGACTCGCCTTACTATGATCAACAGCGTCCATACCAAGCAAAACAAGAGTGGCCGGATATTGAGGATCAAGCGCGCTTACTCGCTGCGATGCAGAAGTATCTCGCGGAGAACGAGTTGCCGAAGGTAAGCTATGAAGTCGATCTCGTGGACCTCTCCAAAGCAGGTATATCGGTTGGAGCGATCAGCATTGGAGATACGGTTCGCGTGATTGACGAGGAGCTCGGTTTCGATTTTGACACACGGGTACTGGAATATGAACGATATCCATTCGAGCCGCAGCATCCGCGCCTGGTACTCGGCAACTTCCGTGATCGCGGTGTATCAGATTATTTGTTAACCTATCGCCGTAAGCAACGCGATCTTGAGGCAACACTTGCTCGACGAGCCGCAGAGCTGAATTTGCAGCAAACCCAACTTGCACAAGCACAATCCGACTTGTCAGCGTATATTGATGGCTCGTTTAAGGATGGAGTCATTACAGCTGTCGAAACGCAAGCGATCGGAGAGCATAAGCTGCAGCTCGCGAACGAAAAAGCGGACGTGGACGCAGAGTATGCCAACGTGTACAACAATACGTATTATACCAATGCGACGTTAAAGACTGCTCTCGGAACGAGCAAAACGAATTATGATGCTTCATATGCCGCGCTCATTACGGCCATCGACGCCGCAATTGCCGACAAGAGCATTACTTCTATTGAGCGCAATAACGTAAATGATAAGTTCAGCGATCTTAACAGCAAGCTTGCTCTGCTACGTCAAGCGCTTCAGGATTCCTGGTCATTTATATCGCAAAGTGCGATTGATAAAGTTGCGGGGAAGGGCATTGTCAGCGGTGGGATCATCTCGATACAAAACCGCTCGCAAACCGTAGTCAAGACAGCAATGACAGTTGCTTCGAACTCTACCTCTGACACGGTTCTTACGGTAGCAAGCACGGCAGCCTTTGTTGCAAGCGGTACGGCTTACGCGAGCACTGCCAACGGTAGTTTTAGCTCAATTACGACTTTCAACTACACGGGCAAGACAGCGACTACGTTTACAGGTGTATCGGGGTTGAGTATTAATTTACCTCTACCAGCTAGCGTGTATTTATTTAGCCGACCGCAAGCTGATATTGTCGTATCGGCGATGGAGGTTATAATGCCGGACGGCAAATATCTCACCATCCAGGAAACGCGCTTCCCAGCACAGAAGCTAGGGGCAGGCTATTCTGATCTTGATGGTTGGGAGTTTAGATATCTCTATCTAGATTCTGGTGGCGTAGTGCGATTAGCCAACGCTGGGACGAGTGGAGGCTTATCTGCATATCCGCCAAGCCCACCAGCTGGCAGCATACGAATTGGATTTATTCTTATTGGGTTTGGCAAAGAAGATCCGGACGGCGGGTTAAGTCGAACTAAGGATTATGGGACAGACGGGTTCCCAGTATTCAAAGAGCGAATCTATCACGATGTCAGATACCGTGATGAGAGAGCTATCCGAGCTGTTGCGGGAGATATAGCATATGGCGGTGCGCCATATGGCGCGCAATCATTGGCAGTAAGTGTTGCGGCAAACTCTTACCAAACGTATTATGTTCAGATTGGTTCGGGTCGTCGAAGCGTTAACTTATCGATCTCTTTGGATGACGGGACTGACTACGATAATTACACATATGGCGCACAACTAACAGTTGGGCGAAAATCCGCAAACAATGCGGATGGTTTAGGCCGTACCTGCTGGGCGACATACGTCGATGCGGATAATGCTCGGGGGCATGTAAACGGTCAGAGGAACTTGACACCATATGGCGTTCACGTTCTCTCTCCGCGTGTCTGGAACAAGACATATACAATGCTCTATGATGTTGACTTGACGCCTGATCCAAACAACGGAGGCATCATTGCTCTCAAGCTGACTTTCCGCAACTACAGCAGTAGTGTAACAGAGAGCTTCAATTTAAAACTGAACTGGCATGCATTGTAAAGCTCCGCACTCGCGGGGCTTATTTTGTTGTCAAAAGGAGATGGTCAATTTGAACAGGTTTATTCGATCTTTATTTAGCTTGGATACGCTCGTCAAGCCTGCTAACGGGATTATTGCTTCATTCGGAGCGATAATCTCACCAATCATTAATCGAGCAACCGAGAGCGGGAAGTTCTGGGCGTATCTATTGTTCGCTGCCATCGTGCTTGCCGACTGGATCGCAGGTGTAGCTGCAGCGAAAAAAACAGACACATACCGTAGTGAGTACGGACAGACCGGCGCTCTGAGAACCATATTTCTTAGCTTCATTCCATTCATCGGCATGCTGCTGGATAAGGTAGCAGCATCCACGTTTGGAGTTAACCAGCCAGGAGTCGCCTTTTACGGACTCACGTTCATGCTTGCTTACCACAGCTGGGAGAGCATGACGGCAAACACCTTTAGAGCTGGATGGGGACGGTGGATTCCGAAGAAGGTACTTAACTTCGTATCTTCTGAAATCAAAGCTAAGGGTGAGCGCGCATTAAATATGATGGCAACAACGAAGGGAGAGGGTAAGGATGCAAGCAAAGCAAGCAAGTAACATTAAAGTGATTGACGTGTCCAAGTGGCAAGATAAGATCGATTGGAGAGCTGTTAGCGCTAGCGGTGTACAAGGCGTATTTATTAAAGCAACAGAGGGAGGCAGCAAAGTAGACCTTAAGCTCGCTTCTCACGCCGAGGGAGCACAGTGCGTTGGTCTACCCTACGGTCTTTACCATTTCGCACACCCGGATCTTAACGATCCGCTCAAGGAAGCGGCACACTTTGCCGTTAGCGTTAAGCAGTACAAGCCAGTCTTTCCGCATGTTCTGGATATTGAGGGAGAGGGAATGGGCAAGAAGATCGGTTTGGCGAAGTTGACGACTTGGTGCGTAGCTTGGCTGCAGGAGGTGGAGCGTCTAACAGGACATCCGACGATGGTGTATACCGGAGCTAGCTTCGCGCGGTCATACTTGGGCAAGCAGCTTGCCAAATGGCCGCTCTGGGTGGCACATTATGAAGTTGAGAAGCCCATGAGCAACAACACATGGTCGGAGTGGGCGGTGTTTCAATACACGGAGAAGGGTCATATTGATGGTATCGACGGAAATGTAGATACGAATGCAATGGATCGTACCTTTTACGACAAATATGTTCATCCAGATGTTCCGCGTCCTAGTGGCGCGGACAAGATCCCGGTTACGGTCAACGAGAAGCTGGTCGGCTATGGCCGTGTGATTGATGGTCATGTGTACTTACCGATGCGACCACTTGGTGTTGCTCTCGGTGCAACGGTACACTGGGACCCTGCGGCCGCTACACCGTATCTTAACGGCAAGGTAGTTGGCGGATACAAGCTGAGAGAAGGCATAACGTATATTGGAGTCAGAGTTGCTGCTGAGTTACTAGGTGGCAATGTATCGTGGGATGGCAAGACTAAGAAAGTGAATTTTAAAAAATAAGTGTTGGCAGCTCCGCTCAAATCTCCAAGCGCTTGGTGATTTGAGCGGAGTTTTTTAATTTACCCAATCAAGCTCTTCGACAAGTCCGGCGCGTTCGATCTTTGACATGTCGAACCATTCCCCGTCTATTTTAAACCGGCGTAATTGCTGATCCACACGTTCGAGCACACCTTCAATTGTAAGATCCTCAAAAGGGTCAAACATCTTCACTCGTATAGGAACCTTGTGTTGCAGTGAAGCGCCGAATGCAGCAGATATATCGGAACACGCTGCCTCATCGACGATATTCTGATCTCGACGCATTAGTTCCCGTTGATGCTCATTCTGCGCCTTTTTGTGCTCAGGAAGTATCATCCGGCTATCCTCCCAGAGCCAGTTACCACCGGCTGTTAGTTTTTTTGTATCTCCCATCATACACCGTCCTCTGTAGTGATGGTGTTATTATATGCGAATGTATGTTCTGTTGCAACGTGTGATAATTCTATTCACTACCTGTTCCGTTAACGGGCAGTTATAAACAAAGAGGTAAATATATCCATGGTATAGAATTATTAAGGTAAATAAACTTTGGAGGGTGTTTTCATGAAAGAAATAATTTTCACAAATGATGCTCAAAAGCCTGGAGGCATGCCATATTCTCAAGCAATAAAGGTTGGCAATGTGGTTTATGTCGCTGGGCAAGGACCATTCGACCCTGAAACTGGAATGAGTGTTGGAACTACTCTTGATGTGCAAGCAAGAAGGGCACTTGATAATCTTCGAGCAATTTTAGAGGTATCTGGCGCAAAGTTATCAGATGTTGTCAAAGTAACAGTATTTCTAGGAGAAGGTGCGGTGTTCGACACCTTCAATGAAATATATAAAGAATACTTTTCAGAACCATATCCCGCAAGAACGATAGCACCTGCTAATATGGGTTTCATGGTGCAAATCGATGCAATAGCTCATATTTCGTAATATTCCTCTTTATTGTCATTACGCTAACGGGTACGATAGTTGAATGAAACGCCGCAGAAAAGCACTTCATTAACCAGAGGTGTTTTTTTGTTGGTGTTGTGAAGTTCATTGGTGGTGTATTTTGGATGTTCTTTATTGCGCAACATTCAATGTTACTAATACGTCTAAGACAAGATAGTCGTTTGAGAAATCCAAATCATAAATATTAAGGAGTTGTTATACATGAAGAGGCATTCATTGCTCTCCCTTGCCGTTCTATTTGTTTGTTTCATGCTCGTTGGCGGGCACAATGTATCGGCGCAGGGCACGTTAAAAGACACAAAACAATGTTGGCCGTGTCAACCGACCATCTATATCAATGGTGAAAAACAAGATTTAAAGGGTAACATTCCTCCAAGCGGTTCTACATTAGTTCCGTATAGAGCATTTTTTTCAAGTTTGAAATTGAATGCTCAGTTTGATAACCAAACGAAAACAGTTACCGCCAAGAACGACGATACTACGATTACTTTAACCGCTGGAAAAAGAATTGCCAAGTTAAATGGCAAAGAAGTGAGTCTTCTACAAAGTCCTGCACTTTCTGAGGATGACGATTTAATGTATGTAAACCTACGCTTTATTGCCGAAGCTTTCGGTGCAGTGGTTCGGTTCGATAAGAGTGACTTGTCTGTATATATCGACTTCCCCAAAACAAATTAGTGTCCGCTCCCGTTACGCTAAACGAGGAACGATAGCTGAGGAGCTTGCTACAAAGCAGTTCCATTTCTTTTATTGAAGTAACGGGCAGGATAGCCTGAAAGTTGGGTTGAATAAAAAAGGTGGAATAAAAATGCGTGATAAAAAGAAAATGATTCAATTTACAATGGTTGATATTATCGAGAGGAAAATTCATTTCACAAATACAAATGACATATTCGATAAAACAGAATTTCAATATATTAACGAGGGCGAGTTACTCGCTTATAATGAAATGTTAGTTGATGTTAAAGCTATGGATGAAAACGAATTTGTAAGCAAGTACCTCGATATAATTAGTAAACTTGCGGTACAAATCGAAAACGAAGAGTTCACTGATGAAAAAGAAACAGAGAAAATGTCTGGATATAATAATGCGATTGTCTCAATCTTGAGGTGTATAAACCCGATTTATGAGTTTGATCTTAACTCGTGAATTGAATTTATCATTGAACTAACGGGCACACTTTTGCTGAATACAACACGACGGCAGCTGGCATAATGTTCAGCTGCCATTTTTCATTGAAGTAACGGGCAGGATTCATCAACGAAATATTGAATAATTATTTATTAAATAATGATGTTTATGAGGAATGAACTGCGCAAGCACATCCGGCTTACTCGCATAACTTGAAGAAGCAATCGCGTGAGAACGCTGAAATGCCAACCATTTTATCAAAGTTCGAGGTGTTAATGTGATTAGAGTTATATTCGTGCTGTCCATTGTGCTTATCTTACTAACGGCTTGCGGAAGTCGAGAAAATGCTATAACTGCAAATGGAGAGTTTCCTCCAATAATAGGGGATTATTCATTTGAAGAAGCCGTTCAGAATGAAGATGTAATCCTTTTCGGGTATGGAAATAGTTATCACATAGACAAGTGGGTTCAGTTTCTCAAACAAGTAGATGCAAAAACACCGGCTCAAATACGTATTACAGATACGAAAACTTTTTATGACATCTACTATGATGGCAACGTGATTCATTACAGATTTGACAACTCAAGGGATGGCGGGGGTGTCGATGTAAGTGGCAGCACGATTTGTAGGGGGTTCGAAACCGGTACAAATAAAGATCTTGGTATTACGTTTATGTTGTTAGTGGGATGCGACAATGAAGTAGTTGGTGATACATTTGCAATGATGAGAGACATCAAAAGATATAAAGAAACAGACATTGTAAAACTTTATAATTTAAATGTGAATTCAAAGTGATTCAATTTATTATTTTGTCTTGCTTTCACAGGTGCAATAGTTTAAAAAACAAGAAGGCAACCGACTATAAGCGAGGTTGCCTTTGTTCAACTAACGGGGCACGATAACACATCAAAGGACAGGCTACTCGGTGGTCTATTCCACTAACGGTCAAGATAGCTGAGTTGATAATATAATGGAAATAAACGTGAGTTAATAAATATGAAAATAGGTGGGGCACATTAAGACCTTTGGTGGAATTGTAACATTGGTATTTTTTACATTTTTAGTTTTAACACCGAATAAAAGCTATGCATGGATTTGTGTTTATAGCCAAGAACCAAAAGATTTGTTTAATAGAAGTGATTTGATTTTCGTTGGAAAAGCCGGTAAGACCACATATGAGGATTTTGGTGGTTTGAATCCCAAAAGCAGGACAACATTTGAAGTTGAATCATTAATCAAAGGTGATATTGGAGACAGAATTAATATTGTTGGAAATGGGCTTCAAGAAGGTACGGAGTATCTTGTGTATGCTTATAAAACAACGAAAGATAAATACTTATATTACTATGAGAAGGGAGAGTACGCGGAGGACACTTTATGCGGCGGTACAAAATTACTGTCAGATGCAGATTATGACCTTCAACAACTTGATGATTTAAAAAATAAGCACTACAATTTTTACTTAATCGCTATGATTTCATTGCTTGTAATTTCTCCATTAATCTTTTTTTTAAAACGAAACCGACGGAAAAGAGAATTAAGCTAACGGTGTACGATAGCTCAATAATGACCTTGGCTAAAGCTTACTCTCCTATTAGGTATGTACTCTCAGAAACATGAAAAAATCTAATGCACATCTACCCATTCATCTACCATCATAAAAATCCTTACCGAACCTAAACGAAGATTATAGGCTAAAATACTGATAATAAGACCTTGTAGAACCTAGCAAAACTGAATTTGTACGCACTCGTAATGCATAGGTCAAGTGAGTGTAATATAGAAAGAATAATCCACGACCAATTCTAGAGTGGGATTATTTATTTGACCTGTTAAATCCTTAATATTGATATATATAACCAAAATTAATAAAAACCGCCTTCGTAATACGGCGGTTTCATTGAGCTGTCGTCAATTTTTTGTCCATTCAACATAATTCCTTAGAATGGGATCAATACTTTTCTATCGAACTTTGGGGCTAAAGAATTCTGTAACACTATATTCAGTCATGGCAGAAGGATGCGGTTTTATTTTTAAATTTAAATCTTTATCCCCAAAGGTTCCGATCATTTTCTTAATTATCATAAATATTTCAATGCAACAGTTTTTTAGTTTCTTACCGCTTCCACATCTACACTGTTCATTTCTACCAAGCTCTTTATACGGAAACCATTTTGCCCCAATAAACTGCTTCCACGCCTCCGCATCTGTCTCATAAAAAAATACTTCTTTCTTAAGAGTTGCTCCACCGACCGACCCGTCTTCATACCCTAAATAAGTTGAAGAAGGTGATTGGTAGTTAAAATGCTCAATAGCTCTTTGTAACGGTTCTTTTGAGTATCCAACACATTTTACATATGCGTTATTGATTATTATCTTGTTGATTTCATCCACTTGTTGTTCATTCAGGACATTTATCTTTCCCTTTAATATATAGCTGGGTTTCTTACCCTCGTAATACACGATGTAGTATTTACTTGAAATGGGTATGAATAAAATTACATCCTTGAGTCCAATATGTCTATTGCTAATATTTGCAAACCTGCTCTTTATTGCTAAGGCAGCAGTAGCCAAGTATTGGTCACTCAATAGAAATTCATTGTTTTCACTTTTAATAATAGCAAAATCGTAATATTTCTTAATCGTGTCCCCAAGTGCGTTTATATATTTCTTATTAGACAATTTTTCTATGAGATATCCGATTCTCGCTCCCTTTACTAAGTTCTCCAGGGAGAACTCATTTAATAACGCTCCACTCCTGTAATAAAAAACGATTACTGCCGACATATATGTTTCTATAATTTTTTTTACTTTAGCCAAGATTACTGATTCATTTTCTCGGGAGTCTAGAATGCGGATTATTTCGTTGATAGCAGGTGCAAAATCGGATTCAATGTTAGTGAAGAATTTTTCCAGCTCGTTCTTTTGAAGAAACGGGTGTTCATATGTGTTCCTTTCGGACATCGACCTGGTGTAGGTTGTTGTATAAATTTTATTTTCATCTAATAGAGTTTCACAAACATGTTTTTTATTGCTTGAAAAGTGACTCAAGACAAATTGCGGAACATAATGCTGATTTATTACAAATTGTTCACTCATGTTCTTATCTCCTGGTGAAGCTCCAAAAGTTTTTTATAATGACCATTTTTTATCGACAAAAAATAACTGGCTCTCAATTACTAATATTACCATATCCTGTAGACAGGGAAATAAAAAGCTGCATCTCAGCAGCTTCATAAAATAAACGATTCAAATGTAGGGTGACGTAGCTTATTGTCTTTCGTATAACACTGAAATTTTACTTTGCATGTCAGTACCGACTCGAGATGAATCCAGTTCTTACTCTCACCTTTGACGATCTGTTTGGCCACTGCTTCGAATGCTTTCAGAACATCGGAAGGTGGAGGAAACTCAATGATACCTACATGTTGTCCTTTGTTGGACAAGCTCCATCCGAACTCTGACTTGCGGATCCCTGATATTTTAAATTCACCGAATTGGTAATTCTTCGTTTTAACCCATACGTTCTTTGGCCTTGAATCTAAGCTGTATAGGCTTGATGGATTCTTCGATACGATCCCCTCTAAACTCAATGTCTTAACCTGTTGAAACAGGCTCTCACCATCTTCATACATCGGTGTAACTGAAATTACTGATGAAGGATTGACGAGTTTCTGGAGGGTTTCTAGTCGCTGATGAAGACTCGTCTTTGTCAAGTCTTTCCCATCATGCCATAAACAATCCCAAACAGCATAATGAGCTGGAAACTGTTGAGCAAGTTTAATTACAGCATCAGATTTCTTTGCGTGAAATCGAGTCATTACATCTTCAAAGCAAGGTTTGTTGGTTTGATCGAGACAAATGCATTCACCATCTAGGATGGCTTGCGAGCAGTTTAATCGTATTAGTTGTAATTCAGGGAAGCGATCAGTGACTTCTGTTCCGTGACGAGTGAACGCACGAACATTTCCATGATCGTAATGTATTAGGACTCTGAAACCGTCCCACTTTATCTGGTGGAACCACCCCTGTTTGCTAATGACAGTAGGTGATGGTTGAAGCAGCATAGGTTTAATAATCGTGTTGAGCATGTGAAAAGTCCTCCTATGTACTAGCTTACCATCGAAGGACTCGACATCTTATATGAGATCATTGGGAAATGATCCAGTGCGGTAAATGCGATACGGAAGCTGCTGCTTGCCTATATTATTGACGTGAGAGCCGCAACTAAGCTGCTCAGCGGCTGTGTATCATCCTCCTGATATGGCAAATATTGTTGCGTGGCTTAAATAAAACCTGTAAAATCAAATCAACAGAGAGAATGGGTGAAGGGGAAAGTTACAACTAATGAAATCCAAAATTAGATTTTTTATTCTATGTAATTCAGCTACTATGGATGAGAACAATCGCCTATCTTGCATTGGTATGTTTGATACGTGGAATACATATGAACTTCCATCGTTATTAGAGAAGTTCTTTATTGCAATAGGTGTAGATGGAATTCCCAAAGGTGAGAGAGCCTCTTTTTTAATACAAATAACTAAGCCTAATGGGGATGTTTTTTTTAAACATGAGTTTGAGTTGAAAAGTGAAGATGATATTTCGCCAGTAGTTTATTTGTTTTCTCCTATTAATTTCCCAGTAGAAAGTTTCGGTGTTTATAAGTTTTTATTATTCGAAAAGAGTAAAAGACACGATACTCTTATAGGTGAATTTCCGATGCATATTATTAAACAAGAAGGAGGTAAGGTAAGTGAACGTAGTAACGTCACTGGAAACCATTAATTTTTCCAGGAAAAAACCACTTGTACGAAGGCGTCCACTCCAAGCCCCTTCTGCGTCTAAACGCAATAGTACAACGATAGAAGCCTTCGCCAACAACACAAACGTATTAGTAACTCATGAAGATGTTAGTTTTGATAATCAAACTCTAAATATGGTCGTGTTTGAGATCTCGTCACTAAGTAAAACAGTACAACGAAGTTATATCTCGATTGATGTGAGTAATACATATAGTACCACCAGCCGAAAAGAAGGTGTTGCTATGCCGGGGATTTCATCAGCAGTTTTACCAGCTGAAGTGAAACAATCGATAACTAACGTCAAAGAAGATTTGGTTAAAGGGACGGTAGGTAACGTAAAGTCGATTGGTATTATAGCAACTGTAGGCTCTGCGGTGAAGGCAACTTTCGGAGTGCCATTTGTAGTAGCTGTTGTACTAATCATAGTGCTTGCGGGTTTAGATTACATAGTAAGTAAAGCACCCCGACCGGTTAGCTTACCTAAAGTAAAAAAGCCTAAAGAGAAAAAAATATTGGATAATGTGCACTTGTTACTATACTTTTTATTTCTATTGTTGGTCGCAATAGTAATACAAGTCGGTATAGGTACATATGTCCGAACTCAAGACATAAATTTCCTGAATCAAATCAATGCGAAGCTTCCAGGTGTTTCGAGTTTTCTGAAAAGTTGGCTTGGAATCGCAAATATTACAGGTTATACGATTATTGGCTTTTATTTGGGGCGGATAAGGCCTTATCTTAAATTTAGCTCAAAGCCGGCTAAAAGTGTTTCTAAGTAAGCCGCTTAATTCTAATGCCCTAAACCATCTCCAGTTAAAAGGGAATGGTTCAGGGCTTTTATTGTCAGTCAAATAATTACGTGTCTCTCAAGCATGGTGGTGTTGAAAAGAACTTCGCCATATACACCTTCACGTTGCCTAGCCTGCAGAAAAATATTCTGTTCGTTCATGATGACGGTTTGGTTCGATTATACGAGCCGGGACCGCCGCATATTGTGGTCGAGCGGAAGAAAGCTGAGAAGCCGAAAGTGACAGTTCCAAACAAATATACGAAAATGGTATCTGCAACTGCAAGGCACTGGGCAAGTTCCGCTGGCAGTGGATCGGTGGCAAGCACATCTACATGTGCATCAAGTGTAATCGACCGGTATATATGTGAGGAGAATTGTGAGTACCAGACATTCTCCTATCCTTGATATGTAAAGGTTTTAGGAGTATGTTCTTCAGCTATAATCAAAACCTCACATATTTCAGAAACCTCACACGAAACCTCACAAATTTTTCGTTCAAACTCGAAAATAAACGGTCCATAAACATGTGTACTATTGTGTTCAACAGCTTAATCTCATGAAATCGAACGAGCATAAAAGTGAATAAAAACGGCTCCAAGATGGGCGGCATGATGTAATAAATGCCCAAAACCCCTGATTTATAAGGGGTTGAAGGTACGAGGTTGTCCTGAGGTAACGAAAGGGTAACATCGGCAGAAAACTAGAGGCTTCTCATGAGTTCACCGAACTTGTGGGATGCC
>NZ_JBVYOI010000006.1:0-306005 GCF_056120345.1 Paenibacillus sp. sgz302114 | reverse complement strand
ACTGACTTGTAATCAGTAGGTCGTGGGTTCGACTCCTATCGCCGGCACCATCATGGAGGATTAGTGAAGTGGCTAAACACGGCAGACTGTAAATCTGCTCTCTCAGAGTTCGGTGGTTCGAATCCATCATCCTCCACCATTCATTACCTAAGGGCATAGTATTCTATCCATGCCATTTAGAATAGTTGTATGGCGATCGTGGCGAAGTGGTTAACGCACCGGTTTGTGGATCCGGCATTCGTGGGTTCAATTCCCATCGGTCGCCCCATAACAGCTAACACTACCTCTTTATACGTTGGGGATTAGCCAAGCGGTAAGGCAACGGACTTTGACTCCGTCATTCCTAGGTTCGAATCCTAGATCCCCAGCCATGTTACTTTTGAGCCATTAGCTCAGTTGGTAGAGCACCTGACTTTTAATCAGGGTGTCGTAGGTTCGAGTCCTACATGGCTCACCATTTTCTTGCCAAGAAAATGGATTATCTCATTATGCGCGTATGGCGGAATTGGCAGACGCACCAGACTTAGGATCTGGCGGGCGACCGTGGGGGTTCAAGTCCCTCTACGCGCATCTTATTTTCTGCGGAAGTGGCTCAGCGGTAGAGCATCGCCTTGCCAAGGCGAGGGTCGCGGGTTCGATTCCCGTCTTCCGCTCCATCATGGCGCCATAGCCAAGTGGTAAGGCAGAGCTCTGCAAAAGCTTCACCCCCAGTTCGAATCTGGGTGGCGCCTTGAATGTTTCGTTCTCTGATTGCGGGATGTAGCTCAGCTTGGTAGAGCACCTGGTTTGGGACCAGGGGGTCGCATGTTCAAATCGTGTCATCCCGACCATATCTGCTTAGTCGAGGAAATGTGGTTTATAGAGCCACTGTTTACCTCCAACAGAAAGCCCAGTCCACGTGTGGACTGGGTTTTGCTTTATCCTGATTTTCAGAAGATAATTATTAGATTTGTTTGTTAATCATAAATCCACAACCTCACGAGGTTGTGGGTTTTTGCTTATCAGTTTGCCGCTCGTGTTATTTTGAAAAACTACTTGCCGTTAACGTTACGTCACCTGTTATGGTTATCATAGAAAGACGAAATGAAGAGGAAGGAGGCACATGTGCGTGAAAGGTCATATATCCTTCTATCGTACGGGACGATTTGCTGAGATGACGGGAGTTACTAAACGAACTTTGAGGTATTATGACCGGATTGGCCTGCTTACGCCTAGTGGAATCTCTGATTCCGGGCAGCGTCTATATGCGGAGGAGGACTTCATACGGCTGCAGCAAATCGTCACGTTGAAATATGTCGGTTTCTCGCTTGAGCAGATTAAAAGCATTGTGGGAATGGAAGATGCTGTACAATTGCCCGCACTCTTGTCGATGCAACGAGAATGGCTGGAAGATAAAGTCCGGAATATGCAATCTGCCATTCAGGCCATCAAGGAGGCCGAGAGAGTCATAGAGAACGGTAACGAAGGAAGCGTTGAAAAAATCCAAACCATTATCGGAGTGATTGAAATGGAAGCGAACCGTGACTGGGAGCATGAATTTTTGGCAGCCGTTATTCAGGGGCGTGAGGATAAGGCAAAGACGATTCTGGCAGCGAACAAGTATTTAGCGGTTTCAAGCATCTATGTGGCAGCCGCGCTTGGTGAAGTGGACAATCTCCGGAGCCTTCTAACCCGTGACTCGTCAGCAGCGCGAAAGCCCGGGGGTCCGGAACAGTGGGAGCCTCTACTATATATGAGTTTCTCCTGCTTTCTTAAACGCCGTGAATATAGTGATCGGTTTGAGCAGACGGCTCGTTTGTTGCTGGAGCATGGCGCGGACCCTAATGCCTTCTGTCTGCAGAAAGATGACGTATATGGACGGAAGCTTAGCGCATTATACGGGGTTGTGGGCGCTGCGGGCAATATACCTGTAGCCAAAGTGCTGCTTGAAGCAGGGGCCGATCCTAACGATGGTGAATCCTTGTATCATTCGGTGGAATGGCCTACGCTTGATGGGCTGGAATTGCTACATCAGTATGGCGGGGATATTGGCGCGACCCCTGCGATATTTTTTCATAAATTGGATTTCGAAGACGAGCCGGGCGTAAAATGGTTTCTGGAGCATGGATCGGACCCAAACCAGACTTTCATGAATTATGGCACTACACTACATTGGGCGATATACAGAGGAAGATCCGCTTCAATCATCGAGCTTCTGCTCAAATATGGCGCTGATGTAGATGCACGGAGGCCCGACGGTAAAACCGCTTATATGTTGGCTGTACGCTATGGTTTAACCGAGATTGTCGATTTGCTCAGCAAACATGGGGCATCAACGGAAGTGGATGACGCGGATAGACTCTTCGGGGCCTATGCGAAAGTGAACGAAGGAGATGTTCAAAGCATTCTGGAAAGGCAACCTTCACTGCTCTCATCGTTATCCGAGCAAGATCGGATGATGATTATTGAATTTGCAGAATTGAACATGGCGGATTCCATAAAGCTGATGCTTGAGTCGGGATTCGACAATTCTGTGAGGAAGCCGCCTGGTACGGCGCTGCATCACGCAACTTGGCATGGAAACATTGAGACGGTGATGGTGTTAATTGAGCATGGAGCATCACTGACTGAGGTCAATGCATATGGCGGAACGCCGCTGGGGAGCGCGATTCATGGCTCGATCCATCGGGTTAATCCAAGGCCGGGGGTACATGCTGAAGTTGTAGAAGCCTTGATTAAGTCGGGTGCTGTTGTGCCGGAAGTGGCTGAGGGAAGCAAGGAAGTATATGAAATGCTGCGTAAATACGGGGCGAAGAGTTATTAATTCATTTCGTTGGTGCGTTGTCTTCGGACAGGGGTTTAAATCCCTTCGCCTCCATATGTAAGGCCAGTGAGTGTGCTCTTAAAGGGCATGCTCACTGTTTTTTTATGCGGATGTAGCTATAAAGGGTGTTTATAAAGCTTTGCTGGACGTAGCTTTACAGGTGTGCTGGTCACTTATACAGTGAGTTTCCCTGATGCTATGCAGAGACAGCTGATCCAGACCTCAGTCTATGTCTCAGTAATACCTTTCACTCCTCAGGCAACAGCCTTTCCTGCTGGGCCTTCAACGCTGCCTGTATGCGATCCGTAACGCCCAACTTGGAATAAATGGTTGAGATATAATTTTTAATGGTCCCTTCGGTTAGGAAGAGCTTTCGCGCAATTTCACGGTTGTCCTTGCCTTTTGCCAGCTCGTGGAGTACGTCAAGCTCTCTCTCCGTCAATCCGTATTTCGGTTTGCTTGCCGTCTCCTTTCTGGACTGCTTGGAAGAGGCCGAAACGCCTGTCGCCCATTCGGAGATCATGATCTTCGCAATTTCTTGCGTGATCAGCGTTTCCCCTTTATGCACAAGGCGGATCCGGGAAGCGAGGTCTTCCGGTTCAATGGCTTTCAATAAATATCCGTCTGCTCCGCCGGCCATGGCCTCTCTTACATGATCCATATCATGAAACGTCGTCAGCATGACGACGCGGATGCCCGGCCATTCCGTTTTGATCCGCCTCGTTGCTTCGACACCATCCATTACCGGCATATGGATATCCATCAGAACAACCTCAGGAAGGTGCAGCTCGCACAGCTCAACCGCTTCGGCGCCGTTCGAGGCGACGCCGACCACTTCGATATCCGGCTCCATTCCAAGCACGATCCGCAAGCTCTCCCGTATTAAATCCTGATCATCCGCAATCGCCACTTTTATCATACCGTCAGCCAGCCTTTCTTGATTTTAGTGGAAGCTGACACCGGACGGTGGTGCCGTTCATCCTATCTGAAGTCACTTGAAGCTCACCTTGATAAGCCGTTAGACGCTCGTCCATAACGGACAAGCCGAATCCGTAACACACTTCGTCCATGCCACAGCCGTCATCCTGAACGGTCAGAATCAAATGATCCGATTCAGAGGCAAGCATGATTCGGATATGCTCCGCATTGCCGTGGCGTTTCGCATTGGTTAGCGACTCCTGTAAGCACCTAACAAGCGTCAGCGTAAGCGGGAGAGGGATGGTGATCTCGGATCCGGACGAATCGAAATCGATCCATGTACCTGTATGTACGGAAAATTCTTCCGCAATTTCCCTAAGCTGCTCCGATAGCGGCAGTCTCTCCCTGGAAGGAGCGATATGATGTACGTGCCTGCGCATCTCGTCCAGACCGCTTCGGGCAACGGCGCGCAGTTGGTCCACGCTCTGTTTCGCTTCTTCCGGCGAAGCTTTCATTATATACGAAACCGCATCAAGCCCGACGATCACCGAGGTCAACGTGTGGCCAACCGTATCATGCAACTCGCGGGACAGCCGGTTTCGTTCCTCAAGCAAGGTAATCGTCTCGATCTGCTTCGCATACTGCTCCAACACTTGGCGCTGCTTTTCGTTCTCTTCGAGAAGCGCCTGCATTTTCTTGTGCGTGTCGACCATTTTCCATACCACGCATCCTAAACCGAAGAAGAAGAAGCCTTCGATGATGGATATATTGAAGGAAGAGAGCGGGATAGCAGCCGCCATGACTAAGGCCGGAACGATCGAAAACCAGAACCACAGCGGGATGCGGAGCCTTGCGGAATACACATTCGCGGCAGCGCACATCGCCGGAATCGCAATATAGGAGAAGTAGCTGTGCATCATAGAGGCGGCAAAGAAAAGAAACACACTGGTTAC
The DNA here is from genome assembly GCF_056120345.1 of Paenibacillus sp. sgz302114. Taxonomy (NCBI): domain Bacteria; kingdom Bacillati; phylum Bacillota; class Bacilli; order Caryophanales; family Paenibacillaceae; genus Paenibacillus; species Paenibacillus sp. sgz302114. Next base: position 301,331 of record NZ_JBVYOI010000006.1, on the reverse strand, counting down.
AACTAGCTCCGTCACCGGATAATGCCAGCTTTCGAATCTCCCTTTCTTCCGCCACACCCATTGCGGAATCGCGCCGGCGAGCAGGCAGGACAGAAGCAGGACAAACCATGACTCGTCAAACGGCTTATTATAATTGATGCCAATCAGCAGCAGGTGAAGTGCGGACCAGACGATCCGAATTACAAATAACGTGCGGGATACCCAGTGGTACTGCAATTTTCCTTCGATGTTCATATTTGGCAAGCCCCCCTTCCGCGCTACTCTATCATATTGGAAAAGACCGGTATCGTAAATATAAAGTCATGGTCAAGTCATATATGACCGCCTCCAATAACTCGTTACCGTGGTTACTAGGGCGTATTACCCGATATTTTGCATAATGAGGATGTGATGAAGCACAAACACGACTAACCAAAGGGTGAGTATACAAATCATGAGTAAATGGAACGCAACTCCGCAATTTTTCAAACGACACCCATTCCTGTTCGCGCTGTTTGCACTGCTGGCGAGCCGAATCGTGGGGCTTGGAATCATCGGGGTCATTCAGGTCGTAAGGCCGGAACTCACGATCGAGGAGCATCTCGGTTGGCTGGTTATGGTGCTGTATGCTGCAGTAACCGTTACTTTAGTGTTCTGGACGGATACGGCGGAGGAGACGGGCCTTCGGAAGCCGGCAGGTAGGAAGGAGTGGCTTATCTGGATTCCATTCCTGTCACTGCCTATCCTGATTACCACATTAAACGGCGTGAGTTCTTGGGGTTATCAGCAAAACTTGATACTGTTCATTGCGGCGGCAGGCGTTGCTATCAACGAGGAAGTTCTGTTCCGCGGCATCTTACTCAGGCCATTCCTCGGATGGGGGGAATGGGGAGCCATTATAATACCGAGCTTGCTGTTCGGCCTTGCCCACACAACCAATATTTTTGCAGGCGGGGATGTCACGTACGGAGTTTTACAAACGGTATGGACCTTCGCTTCAGGAGTCGCTTTGTCGGCGATGCGGCTGCGCAACCGCAGCTTGTATCCGGCCATCGTATTTCACATGGTGCTCGACGGCGTCGAATATTTCTCGACAGGCGAGTTTGGCGTCCACTCGGATCCGATCCCGCTGCAATGGCTGATTATCTTTGTGGGGTTAAACGCTGCACTTACCGTTTATGCTCTGTTCATGTTGTTAAAGAGTAAGCATGTTAAGAATTCAGAAGGACAGTTCAGCCATAAGGGAGGAACAGCATATGGATTCCGGAATCATTGAAGTAAGCGGCTTATCCAAAAATTTTCAAGGAAGGGAAATCTTAAAAAACTTATCATTTGCGGTGAAAGAGGGCACTATTACAGGGCTTCTGGGTCCGAATGGCTCTGGCAAAACAACAATCATCCGGCTGTTAAGCGGGGTGATTGCTCCCTCTAACGGAGAGCTAAGGGTGATGGGCAGAGATCCGTTGAAGGGCGGAGATGAAATTCGAAAGCAAACGGGGATCGTAACCGAAACTACAAGCTTATATCAAGAAATGACGGCTTGGGATAACCTGATGTTCTTCTCCTCGATTTATGGTGTGAACGATTCGCGCCGGGCAGAGGAACTGCTGAAGGCGTTCGGCATGTGGAAGCATAAAGACAGCCCCGTGGGCACGTTCTCCACCGGAATGAAAAAACGCGTTTCCCTTGCCAAAGCGCTGTTGCAGAGACCCAAAATCCTGTTTCTGGACGAACCGACGAACGGGCTGGATCCTGAGGGCATTCATTTGGTTCTCCACTATTTGAATGAGACATGCAAGAAGGAAGGCGTTACGGTCATCATTTGTTCCCATGTGCTGCAACAGCTGGAAGGCATCTGTGACGCTTATATGTTCATTAAGAACGGTCAATTGATAGAGAGCGGGACAAAAGAAGAGATCGAGAAGAGGCGCCTCAAAAACGTACAGGTGGATATCGAAACGGGGCTATCCGCAGATGGGGCGACATTTGCGGGGCATCCTTTTCAAATCATCGGCCCCCACACCATGCGCTTCGAGCTGAGCGGAAAAGAAGACATCTCGCCACTGCTCACCTCCATGCTCGAGCGTACCTGGGTTCATAGCTGTACCATTACGAATAATACGTTGGAAGACTACTATTTTGCGATTGGAAGTGAAACGGATGAATCCGGCGATCATTAAAGCGATTATGCACAAAGATATCAAGATCGTCGGTAAAAGCAAAAAGATGTGGATGCCGATGTTGATTATTACCATTTTGGTCTGCGGAATATTTCCGGCAGCTCTTGCCTATGTGGGATTCCATACGGAGCTCATTCCGGCTGATACCGAAATCCAGAGCTATACCGATAAAGTGATCGGCTTGCTGCCGGATGGAGATACGAAGGCCGCGTTGTTGGAGCTTGGCAGCGTAGGGAAGCAGCTGGCCTATTATTTTCTTAATTTCTCGTTTGTTGCTTTGTTCATGATGATAACGGTCATTAATTCGTCGGTAACCTCCGAAGGCAGTTTCGCATCGGAGAAAGAGCGGGGGACGCTCGAGACGCTGCTGTTCTCGCCCATTTCGGTTCGAGAGCTGTTTATCGGAAAAGTGCTGGCAACGCTCATCCCGGTGCTGGTGCTTTCGTACGCGGCCTACTTCCTGTCCATGATTACCGTTAACGCCATTGTCTATCCGGTCTACCCCGAGCTAATGATGTTAAATCTGACATGGATTGCGCTGCTTTTTTGGGTCACGCCCGCGCTTATTTTGTTAACCATTTTACTTAACGTGCTGGTTTCGGCAAGATCGAAGACCTTGCAGGAAGCCCAGCAGCTGGGAAGGATCATTGTCCTCCCGGTGGTTGGACTCATCATCTCTCAGGTAGCAGGTCTCTTCCTGCTCACGGTATGGGTTTGCTTTGCGATCGGGCTGGTTTTGTTCGGTGCATCTGTGCTATTGTTGTTCTTCATATCCAGATATAACAATCGGAATGTGCTGTTCGAGAGCCAGATCCGGTAAGTAATCGCAGAAAGAAGGCTGATCCTTTGAAGCAATCATTGAAAATCTCGCTCATGCTAGGCATGATTTCCATCCTTGCGTATCTGATCGCGCTTCCGTATACGATCCCTCTGACGAAGGCATCCCTCCCGGCGGCAATTGCGCCGCCGACAGCTGTCTTGATCGTCGCCGGTGCTGCGTCGTTCTTTGTCTACGGATGTTTGGCAAGCTTGATCGGCGTTTCCTTGTCAGGCAAAGCGAGTTTAAAGCTGGATTGGATCCGTGCCGTAATCCTTAGAACCCCGCAACCCAAGTGGGACAAGACCGCAATTGGTTATGCCATAGGATGGGGTGTGCTTGCGACAATTATCTTTCAACTCCTCTTGAAATTTTACTTTGAGCCGCGTCTTCCTGACTTGGCGAATTCGCTTGATGTGCCGTGGTGGGCTGGCGTGACGACGATTTTCCAGGGTGGCATCTCGGAAGAGATCATGCTTCGGCTCGGCTTAATGACGTTACTTGTATGGGGGCTTATGAAGCTGTTCGCAAGATCAGGTATCGTGCCGGTCTGGATCTACGTGGTCGGGATTTTGTTCGCGGCGTTGTTGTTCGCCAGCGGACACTTGCCCGTCGCGAAGCAGTTGTATGGAGAGCTTTCACCTATGGTCACGTTGTACATCATGTTCGGCAACAGCTTCCTCGGTCTCGGATTTGGCGCGCTATATTGGAGGAAGGGGCTGGAGTACGCGATAATATCCCACATCACGGCGGATTTCATGCTCCACTTTGTGCTGGCGAATTTGATTTAATAGGTCAGAAGGTACTTAGAGATCAAACGGGCGGCAGTTAGACAATATAAATGACGTTATATTTAATCGAGACCCAGTCCAATTAAGGACTGGGCTTTGTTTTTTCAAATTCACATAATGAACGGCAATGTAACGCGGCATCGTAGAAGCTTAGCAGGAAACGTGGAAGCAAGCAGCGAATAGTCGTAGGGATCAAGCATTGGGCTATGCCAACTGTACGAGAAATGAGGGAGAAGCATGAAGAATAGAGGAATCGGAATCAGCTTGAATGCTGATATGGTAAACGGCGATTTGGCTGTGCTAGAGCAGCATCTAGGCTATATTGCCGATTCTGGCTGCGATTATGCCGAATTGATCATGCATGGACTTGACGTTGTCATCAACGGACAAGTAAATCCGAAGCGTCTTGAACGCGTTCGCGCCGTACTGAATAAATTCCACCTTGGATATACGCTGCACCTGCCTTACGAATTGAATCTCATGTCTCTCGAGAAGGGAGAGGATTACTTCCTCTGTTTCGAGGCGGGGATTGAATTGGCGGCGGCGATAGGCTGCGATACGATCGTGTATCATAGCTCTTATGCCCAGCTGACGGATCAGAATCTCGTGGATTATTATAAGAAATACGGGGAAATGTATCGTGAGAAGCTGTACGCTATTTTGCTAGAGGAAGATGTGGAGCGTTTGCGTTCGCTTGGGAATAAAGCGAGGCACCATGGCATTCAAATCGGTATAGAGAACAATATTTGGTATGACTTAAAATGCGATTATACCTATGGGCTGCGTCCGCAGGATGTAGTCGAGCACGTTCGGCGGATCGGTCTGGACAATGTGGGTATGACGCTGGATGTCGGCCATTGCTATCTGACCTCAATTGCCCACGGCTATGATTTCGAGCAGGCGATAGTGAATGCATTGCCTTTTGTAAAGCATCTGCATGTGCACGACAACTTCGGCAAGCTGAAGGATGCCGGGTCCTATATGAGCAATCTGCCTTATGGCTATGGCGACCTGCATCTGCCGGTAGGCTGGGGGGCCATTCCGTACGCGGATGTGTTCCGCTGGCTTGACAGCTACGAGGGGATCGTTAATATGGAGATTGAGTTCCGACTGTATCCGCATTTTGGAGAAGCGGTAGAGGAAATGAGGCTCCTGATTGCCGGGATTCAACAATCTGCTGACTGTCGAGAAATTTCGACTTAGCAACGATTTTGACACCACCATTTAAAAGATCGACCCACGAGGTCGGTCTTTTTGCGTATGAATACACGATTTCGCTGGCTCATAGTGTTGGTTTGTCGGATTGTCCAGTTGATCTGCATTCAAACATTATAATGTTTGTTGACTCGGCCATCGAATCCATATAAATTAACATTATAACGTTATAATGTTAAGGTGGACTTATGATGACAGACAACTTGGTGTTGCGAGGGGCAGCGCTCACGGACGGCCGGAAAGTGGATATCGTGATCGTGGATGGGGTCATAGCCGAAGTAGCGGCTAAAGGGACCTCCAATTCCGCTGGTGGCCGGGAGCTGGATTGCTCCGGATTGTTCGTATCGAGCGGTTGGATTGACCTTCATGTTCACGCTTTTCCTGAATTGGATCCCTACGGGGATGAGATCGACGAGATCGGCGTTAAGCAGGGCGTTACTGTGATTGTTGACGCGGGCAGTTGCGGCGCGGACCGGATCGGCGATTTTGCGGCAAGCCGCAAGGGGGCGCTAACGAGCGTGTTTGCGCTGCTGAACGTATCCAAGATTGGGCTGCAGCGGATCGACGAGCTTTCTGATCTCACTTGGCTTGACCGGGAACTCGCTATGCAGGCAGTTCAAATGTACCCGGACTTCATCGTCGGATGGAAGGCCAGAATGAGCGGCAGCGTCGTTCGAGAGAACGGCATTGAGCCTTTACGAATTGCAAGGGAGCTGGCTGAAGCGAGCGGTCTGCCATTAATGGTCCATATCGGCTCGGCACCGCCGAAAGTCGAAGATATCCTTCCTTTGCTCACGCGAGGCGATGTCGTGACGCATTATTTGAACGGGAAAAGCAACCGCTTGTTTCAAGAGGACGGCAGACCGATTCCCGCATTAACCGAAGCTGTTGCAAGGGGCGTGCGAATGGATGTAGGACACGGAACAGCCAGCTTCTCCTTCGGGACAGCGGAGGCTGCGAAGCGGAGCGGTATTCGGTTCGATACGATCAGCACGGACATTTATCGCGGGAACCGGCAGAACGGTCCCGTTTACAGCTTGGGGCATGTCATGTCGAAATTTCTAGCCTTAAGTTATTCGCTCAGTGAAGTGATCGATGCAGTGACGGTTAGTGCGGCGCAGTGGCTGGGCAAACCGGATCTGGGTCGCATTCAGGTAGGCGATCGAGCGAATCTGACACTATTCTCGGTCACTGACGAGCGAATCGCATACGTCGATTCCGAGGGAGCGACGCGCACAGGCGAACATCAAATTGTAGCGAGAGGGGTTTATACGAATGGGCGGTTCATTGAATGCTAAATATGGATTGAAACGCGTGATTAACGCCAGCGGGCGCATGAGCATTCTCGGCGTGTCGGCTCCTACGGATACGGTCATGGAAGCGATGAGGCAAGGTGGCCAACGTTATGTTGAAATCGCTGATCTTGTGGACAAGGCGGGAGACTACATCGCAGGCGTGATCGGCTCCGAAGCTGCGGTTATTGTCAATTCGGCGTCAAGCGGCATCGCGTTGTCGGTAGCGGGCATCGTTACGGGGGGGAACCGGCGTCTGAGCGAGCGGCTGCATCAAGAGCCGATAGCCCAAAATGAGATTATTATACTCAAGGGACATAATGTCCAATACGGCGCACCTATCGAAACGATGGTATACCTCGGTGGAGGCAAGCTCGTCGAAGTTGGTTACGCGAACGAAGGCAAAGCCGAGCATATCGAGGATGCCATCGGCGAGCGGACGGCTGCGATTCTGTACGTGAAGTCCCACCATGCCGTGCAGAAGAACATGATCGGCGTGGAGGAGGCCTATGCTGTCGCGCAGCGCAGAGGGATTCCGCTCATTGTGGATGCGGCGGCGGAAGAGAATATCTATAAGTACGTGAAGTTCTCGGACCTGGCGATTTATAGCGGTTCCAAGGCGATCGAAGGGCCGACCTCCGGTATTGTCGCAGGCATGCGGAATTACATCGAGATGGTCAAAATGCAGCTGCATGGGATCGGCCGAAGCATGAAGGTCGGCAAAGAAGCCTCGTTCGGGCTGCTTCAAGCGCTCGACGAGTATACGGTGAAGAAGGATAACAGCGAGCAGGAGAAAGCGTCCCTGCAAGTACTTTTGCCACTGAACGAGCAGCCAGGTGTCAAAGTGACGATCGTTCAAGATGAAGCGGGCCGCGCGATATTCCGTGCTCGTATCCAGATAGATCCGCTGCTTGCGGGAACCACGGCCAAGGCTGTCAATGATGGACTGCAGGGCGGCGACATCGCTATTTATACACGCGATTATGGCGTGAAGCAAGGCTACTTCGACATCGATCCGCGCCCGCTTCTTGGCGATGACATCGACGTCATTGCGGCTCGAATTCGTACGCTTACAGGAGGCAAATAAACATGTCCAACATAACCAAACGATTATATAAAGGCCGTGCAGCTTTGAATGTATTGGCAAGCAGCTTGGAGAACGCAAAAGAGGTATTCGATGCCGCAGAGGGCTTTGTGCTCGTCGGCGTTCTCTCGAAGGACTATCCGACTGTAGAAGCGGCTGTCACCGCGATGAAGCAGATTGGCGAAGCGATCGATGACGCGGTCTCGATCGGACTCGGCGCCGGAGACAATCGGCAGGCAGCCGTTGTCGCGCAGATTGTGAAGCATTACCCCGGCACGCATATCAACCAGGTTTTCCCCGCTGTTGGCGCTACTCGGGCGAATCTGGGTGAGCGGGACAGTTGGATTAACAGCCTTGTTTCTCCTACGGGACAGGCTGGGTACGTGAATATTTCGACGGGGCCCGTCAGCGCGGCGCAGCCGGAGCAGGCTATCGTGCCTGTGAAGACGGCGATTGCGCTCGTGCGCGATATGGGCGGCAATGCACTCAAATATTTCCCGATGAACGGCTTAGCCCGTGAGGATGAGCTGCGTGCTGTGGCGAAGGCTTGCGGGGAAGAAGGGTTCGCCCTCGAGCCGACGGGTGGGATCGACATGGACAATTTCGAACCGATTCTGCGCATTTCGCTTGAAGCAGGCGTGCCGCAAGTCATCCCGCATGTCTATTCGTCTATTGTGGACAAGGCGACCGGCAGGACGAATGTCCAGGACGTGCGCGTGCTTCTGGATATCATGAAGAAGCTGGTCGACCGCCATGGCTAACCGCCGTGTACGCGTCGCCGCGTTCGGCGAAGTCATGATGCGTCTGCAGGTGCCCGGGTACGAATTATTGTCACAGGCTGACAGCTTGCGCTATTCGTTCTCTGGCACCGGCGTGAATGTAGGCGCGGCGCTTGCTCGATTTGGTCATGAAAGCTTCCTCATCACAAGGCTGCCGGACAACTCTCTCGGAGACGCCGCGGTGGCAAATCTGAGGAAGCTGGGTCTATCGCCGGATCGCGCAGTCCGTGGTGGGCATTATCTCGGCATGTACTTCCTCGAGAACGGGTTCGGCGCTAGGCCGGGCCGGGTCACGTATTCCAACCGGCAGGAGAGCAGCTTTAACACGGCTCCGTCAGACGCTTACGATTATGATGTGATCGCCGCTGGTATCGATTTGATTCATTTTTGCGGGATTACTTTGGCTATGAACGATGCTGTCAGGGGGCATATGCTACGGCTGGCGAACGCGATAAAAGCAAGAGGCGGCACGGTTGTCTTCGACTGCAATTATCGGCCGGGCCATTGGGGCGAAGGTGGGTACGCGAAAGCGAAACACCACTATGAGCAGATGCTTGCGCTCGCGGACATCGTCATGATGAACGAGCGGGATATGATCCACATCCTCGGTATGACGACGGACAAGATGGATCGCCTCGAACAGCTAACGGAGCTGATGCCAGCAGTGGCAAGCCAATACGGCATTTCCGTAATCGCGGGCACGCATCGGACCATTCATGGCGATAACAAGCACTCGCTGCTCGGGTTCATGTATAAGAACGGCAGCTTCTCTTTAGCAGAGCCTCGTACGTTCGCGGTGTATGACCGGATTGGAGCAGGAGACGCGTTTGCCAGCGGTATTATACATGGCGAGCTCTCTGCCTTCGAGCCGGCACGGACGGTTCGATTCGCGGCCGCCGCAGCGATGCTTGCACATACGGTGTCAGGAGACACGCCGATGTCGAGCGAGGGAGAAATTGTGCTAGCCATGAAGGATGCGAATGGAGACGTGATTCGGTAATGAAGCTATCGCGCAGCAAGAAGCCGCTGTACGTGCAAATCGCGAACATCGTAAAGGACCGGATCCTGCACGGCGTCTACCCTCTCGGAACGAACATACCGACGGAGCCGCAGCTTGAACAAGAATTTAGCGTCAGCAAAGTCACGGTGCGGGGAGCAATAAAGGAACTGGCGCGGGATGGTTATGTGGAGACGGGCAGCGGGAAAGGCACGAAGGTCATCCGAAATACATCATCGTCCAAACTGTCCAAGCTGAAGCGTTTTACAGAGGTGCTAGTGGAAGAAGGCCATCGGATTCGCAAGCAGCTTCTTGTCGCAGAGAACACTCCGAATGAAGCGGGATCGGTGGCATACCGAATGTTCGGCGAACGGTGTCTACACATCGAGAGATTGTATTATTTGAACGACGAGCCGTACATTCATTACACGCACTACCTGTCGAGCCGTGCTGCGCCGCTCGAGTTGCCGGACTTGAGCGAGCAGTCGCTCTATGATTTGCTGGAAGAACAGGATGTGTCGCTTGGCAAGTACCGGGATGAATTTACCGTCGCTGCCACTGCGCCTGCTTCTGTTTTGGCCGCTTTGCGAATCGAGGCAGGAACACCGCTTCTCAAACGTTCGCGTTATGCGTACGACGAGAGCGGGGAATTGATCGAATATAGTGAAGGTTACTACCATACCGAGCGTCATCAATACGTCGTCAATTACGACGTCTGAGCGAAGACATCCCTCTTTCACCTGTGAAGGAGGGATGTTTGTGTATGCGTTTGTCTGCTACACTGGAATTAATTCCTAATCCCGAGCAAAGGAGCTGTTTACCATGCGAAGAAGCAATAGGCTGTTTACCTGTTGTTTGCTGCTCATAATCGGATTGACATTAAGCGGATGTTCTTCAAGCGAGAAGGGGAATAATAACGTTGTGGCTTCTTCCAACATCGACGACATCGAAATTTACAGCAACGCTTTGGGGAGTAATATGAGCTTCGATGTCTATACTCCGCCAGGCTATAATCCGAAGCTGAAATACCCGGTGGTCTACATGCTTTATGGTTATGGAGGAAGTCGAGGTTATGTTTTTGACAGTATGGAGCTCGATCAAATTGCCGACCGTCTTATTAATAATAAAGAAATCGCGCCATTAATTATTGTTTCTCCCGATTACGGAAACAGCTTTGCGGTAAACACCGTCCCCGGGCAAGGCATAAATCCGGGCAACGTAGATGAAGGCAGCTATGAGGACTATTTAGTAAAAGAAGTCATTCCTTACGTGGATACGAATTACAGTACAAAAGCCTCGCGGGAAGGGCGCTATGTTGCCGGGTTCTCGATGGGCGGGTATGCAGCTCTTTATCTCGGGTTCAATCACACCGATCTATTCAGCAAGATTGGCGGTCACAGCGCAGCGATTTGGGATTACACGGACAATGATCAATATATTGATCAGCGGGACTGGCTTTACCCAACGCCAGCATTAAGAGATCAACGGGACCCCTTCAAGCTTGCTGTCAGCCAAGATCTGAACAATGTTCGTATATACTTAGATGCGGGAGAAAATGATCAACTTGCAGCAGTGGATGAGAAACTATACACGTTATTAAAAAGTAAAAATGTACAAGTGGAGTGGCATACCAGTCCCGGTTACCATTCCGTATCCTATTGGTCGGAGCACTTCGAGGATTACTTGAAGTTCTATTCTGGCGATGTTGGCTCAAAGCGATAGCCCGGAGTATTATGTATCTGTTTGAGTTCGTGCTATAATAAAGTATTCGGAACAATTAAAGTGGTGGAAGAGGATGCCTGATATGCAAAGTTTTAAGGACTACAATCTGAAGGCGAAAGAAACTTTTAATGCGACCAGCAATGAAGTAGTGTTAACTGTAACGGAAGCTGGAAGTGCCTTAGGCCTCTCCAAGGATCAAATGAAGATCTACGTAGAAAAGAATAAACTAACTAAAGTTTCCATTATGAGAAGTGCGCATCGTTACCTGTTGTTGAAAAGTGAAATTGATGGAATCCTTCGTCTGAAGAGATAGCATTGCATGGATGTTAGAAGCTCCATGAATAATATGGTTTCGCTAATTGAGCCAAAATGTGTTATGATTTAATTCACGTATAGTAGACGTAATGACGTAATGTCACATGCCGAAAAGGTTGCGATGCTTCCTTTTTTGATATGTGGCTTTTTTTATGAAGCATAAATTGAAGGAGGGCTTGCTCATGTATTTTTCCCGTAAGAGACCCCCAGAGGATTATCCAACCGAAATGACAGCCATTTGGAAGTGTGCAAAAGAGGGCTGCAACGGCTGGATGAGGAAGGGCTATTCATTTGAGGACGTGCCAACGTGCGCGCAATGCATGTCTCCCATGGTCACTAGCATGAAAGAGCTCCCGGTTTTGTTTGATTCGGGGCTTGACCGTAAGGCAGCGGTAAAGAATTTGAAAATAAAGAATACAACGACTGAGTAACATCGTCTGATACATGTTTGACTTCGTATGATAGGTAAAAGGAGTACAGGTATGGATTTAAAAGAAGAGATGCTACAGCTGAATATTAATAACGCGATCAAAGGCCCGGTTGTAACTAGCTTGAAGGATATTCTTTCACAGCTCACAAAAGATCGGCTTAATTTCATTGCTGCCAATTGCGCACTTGCGGGTCGCTCAAAGCTGAAGAAGCAAGAGCTCGTGGAGGCGCTTTTCGAGCGGATTACGAATGTAATTGAAGTACGGACGGCTTTCCTATCAGCGGAGACGCAGGAATGGGAGCTTGTGAACCGTCTTCTCGGTGTTCCTTACGTTCAAGACAACGCGATATTTGCGGATGCCTATTTATTCATGATGGATAAAGGCTTGGTGTTCAGCTTCATGGAACAGGACAAACTGTTCTTCGTCATGCCGGAGGAAGTCAAGGTCGCTTACAAGACGTTGGATCAGAAATCTTTTAAGAATGAACGCAGTGTAAGCAGGCTAGTATTGCAGTATACGGAAGCTGCCGCTAACTTATATGGGATCTGCCCTGTGCAGAAGCTCATTGAGATTATTAACGATCAGAACGACGTCAGCTTGACGGAGGAGCAGGTCAATCGGGTTTATTCATCCGTCACGGATAAGGTGCTGACCTGGGATGTTCAACGCGGATTTCTATTTAGCGATGGCTTAGATGGTGAGAGTCTGGACGATTATGAAGCGTTCTTGGAGAGCGTGAAGGACAGACCTTATTACATTCCTCCAAAAGAAGAGCTATTGCGTTATGCAGATATCGATTATTTCGAGATGACGCCTCAGCTGGAAGCATTGAAGAGCTATATCATGCTGAAGCTAGGCAAAGTCGAGCAGCTGGCTGCAGCGCTCATGGATGATATCCAACTTGCATGCTCGATGGAAGAGCCTCTTAGCGTTATCATGGAAGAGTTTGATTTACGTAAAATTCGCTTGAGCAAGAAGCAGGCAGAGGAGATCATGCCGCTGGTTATTCAAGTGTTTAATACGACGAGAATGTGGTCCAATCGCGGCTTTACGCCTGAAGAGCTAAGCCCGAGTCCGGTTCAGGGTGCGAGTGGCAGCAATATCGTTCAATTCCCTGCGGCTTCCTCGAAAATCGGTAGAAACGAACCATGTCCATGCGGCAGCGGAAAAAAACATAAAAAGTGCTGTTTGTAACGGCGAGTATTCGCTTCAGCCGTGAAGGGGGCTGTCTCAAAAGTTATCATAGATAACTTTTGGAACAGCCCCTTTGAATTTCTTTTATAGGGCATTAGGAATGAAGAATAGGTAAAGTCATCCTTTTGTTAGGATTGGGATAGGCTTATATCGCGAAATATGGTAAAATAACTTGGTTATGAAGTCATTTGCCTTGACGGATAGAAAGGGTCTAACATCATGGATTTAGCAAAAACAACGCAACTTCGCGATATTTTGTCGGCTCTGACCAAAGAGCGTTTGAACCAAATTGCTGCTGCATGTGAGCTAGCTGGCCGTTCGAAGCTGAAGAAGCAGGAGCTCGCGGACGCACTCGTTCAACTCCTTACAGAAGCTGATTTCCCGCAAACGAGTCTGCAGCACCCTGACATGCCGGAGGAGATCCGGGAATTGCTCAGCGGCACGGACGCACAAGCGCCTGAAGCCCCTTCGGCACCAGAAGCGAAGCCTGAAGCTCCGCAGGCTACAGCGCAAGCACAAACGGCTGCAGCAAGCGTTACAAGCCCGATTCGCGCTTCCTACCAGAGAACGATCACAGCGCCTCGCCGCCCGGTTACGTCTGTCAAGATTGGCAGAAACGAGCCTTGCCCGTGCGGAAGCGGGAAGAAATATAAGAAATGCTGCTTGTAAACGAAGCACGCGTGAAGACCGCATCCGGATCGGGTGTGGTCTTCGTTAATTTTTTAAACAATTGACGAACTTGTGAACACCTCTTAATATAGATAAAAAGCATGTTAGCGTTCTCAGGGGATTCTGCTAGATTCACGCTTTGTTGCTGTTTGGTGATAAAGCGTCGCAGTTTTTCAGAACAAATGTAATGCTTTACACAACGAGAGGGGAAATACCGTTATGAGAAAATGGTCTTTATTAGTGCTCGTATGTTCTATCGTTCTACTGATTGTAGGTTGTGGCAGCAAGAAAGAAGAGACAAACAACGCAGCTGCGGCTGGAAACAACACAACAGCTAATGCTAGCTCGAATGCAGGCGACACAGAAACACCGGCGGAAAAATCGTACAAAATCGCAATTTCCCAAATCGTCGAGCACCCATCTCTTGATGCGACTCGCGAAGGCTTCCTAGCGGCGCTTAAAGACGCTGGCATTGAAGAAGGCAAGAACTTGACCGTTGACTTCAACAACGCGCAAGGCGACTCGTCGAACAACCTGTCGATCGCTCAGAAGATCGCGGCGGAGAAGAATGACCTTGTCCTTGCAATTGCAACGCCATCGGCGCAAGCAGTGGTACAGCAAGTTAAGGACACGCCGGTGCTGTTCGCAGCAGTTACCGATCCGCTTAGCGCGAAGATCGTAAGCAACCTGGATCAACCAGGCGGCAACGTCTCTGGCGCATCGGATACAAACCCTGCGGCAACAACGCAGCTGGTAGACTTTATCGCAGCGAACTTCCCGAATGTGAAGACGGTCGGCGTTGTCATTAATGAAGGTGAAGAGAACGCGGTCGTGATGGCTAAGATGGCTGAAGATGAGCTGTCCAAGCATGGCATCAAGCTCGTTAGAGCGGCTGTAACGAACACTTCTGAAGTGAAGCAAGCGGCAGAATCGCTAGTCGGTCGTGCCGATGCACTCTACATTACGCTCGACAACATGGTTGTAAGCGGCGTAGATTCGATTATTCAAGTGGCACAAAAGAATAAAATTCCGTTCTTCTCCTCTGACCGCGATACGGTAGAGAAGGGTGCTTTTGCAACAGTGGGCTTCAAATATTACGATCACGGCTATCAAGTTGGCCAGATGGCTGCGGAAGTGCTCAAGAACGGCAAAAAAGTGGGCGACCTGAAAGTAAGTATGCAGGAGAAGCTGGATCTGATCCTCAACCTGAAAGCGGCTGAAGCTCTTGGTATCACAGTGACAGACGACATGAAGAAAGCTGTTCAGGATCAAGCTCAAAACATTATTCAGTAATCCAGTAATCCAGTAATCGGAGGTTCATCATGCATGCTATCATCCATTCCATGCCAGGGGCCATTGAGCTAGGCTTGCTATACGCGCTGATGGCCCTCGGCGTATACATCACGTTTCGCATTCTTGATTTTCCCGATCTAACGGTGGATGGGAGCTTCACAACGGGGGGCGCCATCGCCGCGACGATGATTGCCCACGGAGCATCGCCTTGGATTGCAACAATCGTTGCCTGTCTCGGCGGCTGTGCGGCAGGGATCGTCACTGGCTTGCTGCATACGAAAGGCCGGATTAACGGGCTGTTGTCCGGTATTCTGATGATGATCGCGCTCTATTCCATTAATCTCCGGATTATGGGCCGTCCGAACATCTCGCTGCTCGGTCAGGATACGATATTTAGTTCGCTTTCCATTCTAACGTTTATGATCATTGCCGTAATCCTTATCCTAGCGCTGCTGAATCTGTTCCTTAAGACAGACCTTGGACTGGCGCTGCGGGCGACTGGCGATAATGCGAGAATGATCCGCAGCTTCGGCGCGCATACCGATAATACGATTATTCTTGGCATCGGCTTATCGAACGGCCTCGTTGCACTATCCGGCGCACTCGTTGCCCAGCAAGCAGGCTACGCAGACAATTCGATGGGAATCGGGATGATCGTGATCGGTCTTGCTTCCGTCATTATCGGGGAAGCGATTCTAGGCGCAAGAACGATTCTGTTGGCGACACTGGCCGCTGTTCTTGGTTCGGCCGTATACCGAATTGTCGTTGCGTTGGCGCTTCAGGTCGACTGGCTGGATGCGTCAGATCTGAAGATCATTACTGCGGTTATCGTTATCGTAGCGCTTATCATTCCAACCGCTCAGCGGTCTTGGAAGCAGAAGCATGCGGCGCGCAAACGTTCTGCAGAACTGGCCGACATGTTTGCGGCTGCGGGAGGTGAGCGTTAATGCTGGAGCTATCCAAGGTGTCCAAGCTCTTCTTCCCGGGGACGCCGGATGAGAAGGCTGCGCTTCTCGGCATTAATCTGACTCTGAAGCCGGGCGATTTCGTAACGGTAATCGGCAGTAACGGCGCTGGGAAATCGACGCTGATGAATATCATTTCCGGTGTCGTATCTCCGGATTCGGGTGATGTGCGCATCGACGGTAATGTAGTGTCAGATTTGCCAGAGTACAAGCGAGGCCGCTGGATCGGCCGCGTCTTCCAAGATCCGATGGCGGGTACTGCCCCGCATCTGACGATCGAGGAGAACTTGGCAATTGCGTATGTAAGAGGCAAGAAGCGCGGACTAAGCTTTGGTATCACTCGTGCGAAGCGTGCATTCTTCCAGGAACAGCTGAAGAAGCTGGGGATCGGCCTTGATACGCGGCTGCGTGCCAAGGTTGGCCAGCTGTCCGGCGGGGAGCGCCAAGCGCTAAGCCTGCTCATGGCGACGTTCACCGAGCCGCAGATCCTGCTGCTGGACGAGCATACCGCGGCGCTTGACCCGGCTAGAGCCGAGCTCATAACGCGCCTCACGGAGAGCATCGTACGTGAAATGAAGTTGACGACCTTAATGGTCACTCATAACATGGAGCAAGCGATTCGACTTGGCAACAGACTGATCATGATGGATAAAGGCCGAATCATCCTCGATATTGATGAGGAGCGCAAGAAAGACCTAACGGTCGAGCAGCTGCTGCGTGAATTCGAGAACATCAGCGGTCATAAGATGGCGGATGATCGTGTTGTGTTTGGATAATAAAGTAGGAGTGTAGTAACAAAACAGCTGCCGAATGATTCAGGCAGCTGTTTTTTTTTCTCTACTAATAACACTGTTCACACAGGTAGAAATTAAGAGCTTTCTTCAATATACAAGCCAAATATGGAGAGCGCCGTTTAGGCGCTTTTTGTCGTATTATGGCGATGAATCAGATAGGTACGGACTATATTCAAGTCATATGAAGCGGGGGCTTTAGACAATATGTTTCAAAAGAACTAAAATTCTCGCAAAAACTTTGAAAGAAAACTAAACAATATGGCAGATATATCCGATAGAACTAGTATAAAGCTACTAACTCATTCAGTGGAGGGAACATTCATGAAGCTTAAAGCTAGGTCGAAAGTGCAGCCTCAAGCTAAGCGCAAGTATACAAAACTTGCTGCAGGTTTGATCAGCGCTACACTAGTATTATCCGCTATAAGCCCGGCAGTCGGGTTTGCAGCGACAGCAGCAGACATTACCGTCGTGAACAAAAAATTTGGTACTTCAGATACGGTAACAATCAAACAAGTTAACGTGGGCGACGATATCAAGGTGTACTCCGCTTCAACAGGAGGTACGCTGCTAGGTGAAGCTACCGCTGCGGATTCCACAGTCGTTATTGAAATTCCTCAAATTAGCAGCGGTGCTGGTTCTGTGTACATTTCGGTCAATGGCGCCGCTCGTGTTGCCAGTGCGTATACGTCCGAAACGTCCGTAGCTCTGGCGGCAACTGCAATTACGAATATTATCAACAATGATGCTGGCGGAACCGACGCCGTAACCGTTTCAGGTCTTTATGATGGCGATACGGTAACGGTATACGGTGAGAAAGTCGCGAGTGCGACAGCATCGGTGTCTGGAACTGGAACGGGCACTGTAACTGTACTCGGCACCGATCTGTTGAAGGCGGCAGGGGGAAGCTTCCAAATTTCGGTTGCAAGAAAAGATAAGCTGGAAAGTTCGAAGCTTACAAAAACATATTTGCCTTCTACCGCATCTAACGTTCTAGGCGCAGACGCAATTACGATTAACAATAAATATGGTGCAAATGACGAAATTATTGTATCTGGCTTGCCATCTGGAGCTACTATTAATGTGTATAAAGCTTCAACGGGAGCTGCTATCAATTCTACGCCAATCGCTGAAAGTGGCGGCGTAGCGACATTTGATTTGGGAACTACAAATCTAACCGCGACAGGCGGCAGCCTGTATGTCAGCGTGAAGGAAGCTCCTGGCAAGACAGAAAGCGGAAGAACAGTCAAGGCATATACGTCCGAGACGAGCCAGCCGCTTGGTACAACGAATATCGTTGGAATCAATAATAAACCAACAGGTCAACTTGACACTGTGACAGTAACAGGTCTCAGTGAAGGCGACGAAATTAATTTATACACTGCTTCAACAGCCGGAACTAAGTATGCGATAACTGACAATGTTGTTCTCTCGGGAACAACAGAGGTGAATGCAACCTTGACAGATGCGCTGAATCCGATTGGTGGCACGGTCTATGTCGAGGTAACGAGAAAAGACAAAAAACCAAGCACACGTGTCGCAAAGACATACCTAACAGAACCGCAATCCGTTAAGCTTGATCTTACTCAAATTACAGTTAACAACAATAAAACGATTAATGACACTGTTGTTGTAACAGGTTTGCCATCTGGTGCCAAAGTATTTGTATATAAAGCCGCAACAGGCGCAGCTATCAATGCGGGCGGTACTTCTGAAGTCAGTGGTACAGCTACTGTGGACATTGGTACGGCCAATTTGCTCGCTGGAACGGGTAGCATTTATGTGAGCGTGCTAAAGTCGAACGAGCTTGAAAGCCCGAGAGTAGCAAAGCCATATACAGCGGAGGTAAGTATTGCCCCGCCTGCAGCGAATATTGCAATTGTCAATAACAAAACTGGCGTTGACGACACGGTGAGTGTGAGCAGCACTTCAGCATACGGACTTGTTGAAGGTGACAAAGTAACGGTGTATGACGCAGCAACGCTCGGAAATAAGATTGGTGAAGACACTGTTGATTCTGGTGACACAGATGTGACAGTACTCTTGACTACTGCGTTGAAGAATACAGCCGGCACAGCTTATGTTTCGGTAACGAAAGTGGGCAAAGGCGAGAGCGCGCGTACTGCAAAAGCATACCTTGCTCAATCGGTATCTGCTCCGCTTCTTGCGACAGATGTCAAAGTCAACAATAACAACGGAACTGCTGATACAGTAGTTGTCAGCAACCTGGTTACGGGCGACGTAATTAATGTGTATAAAGTTTCTACCGCAGGTACTGTTATTGGTACGAGTACAGTACTAACTGGTCAAACCACTGCTACTGCAACTCTTTCAACGGCTACTGCAGATGACATCGGTTCTGCAGCAGGCTCTGTCTATGTCAGCGTCTTCAGAGACGGCGGGTTGGAGAGTACAAGAACGAAAGTTACATTTGACTCCGACACGAGCCCTGCTCTGGTAGCAACTAACATTTCCGTTGCGAACAATTATGATACAGCTGCTGACGTAGTGACCGTAACAGGTCTTGCAGAAGGCGATATTGTAAATGTCTACACAACAACTACAGGCGGTACTGCAGTATCATCAGCAGCTGTACTGGCATCGGCAACAACTGCGACAGTATCGCAGCCTAACTTGCTCGGTATAACAGCCGGTTCGATTTATGTATCCGTTACGAAAGCGGGCAAGAAGGAAAGTGTACGCATCAAGAAGGATTATCTTGCAGAGCCGAAGTCCACTGTGCTTAATCCGGCTGACGTTACTGTAACTAATAACGCGGATACAAATACGGATTCCGTTAAAGTGATAGGTCTGAATGCGGGCGATACAATCAGAGTGTATGGCTTTGCAACAACCGGTTCCGTACTTGCAAGCGGAACTCCTACTAATGGTACTGCTCAATTTACAATACCAGATTTGACTCCTGCAGGCGGTACGGTATACATCAGTATTCAGCGTACAGGGGAGCAAGAAAGTAATCGTGTTGCTGTAGCATATCAGTCGCAAATTACGAATGCTCCTACATCAGCAACGATAACTGTTAATAACAGCTACGGCACTGCTCTTGATACGGTGACCGTTTCAAGCCTTGAGATCGGCGACGTAGTGAAGGTCTATGCTGATAATAATTCAGCTACTACAGCTGAAGCGACTGGCACAGTAGCTTCCGGTTCATCCGTAGTCGTTAATCTGTCTGCTGCAACTCCTGGCCTCAGCGACACTACTACTAGTGGAATCGTTTACGTGACGGTAACAAAGCCAAATAAGGCAGAGAGTGCACGAACAGCAAAAACTTACAGCAAGGCACCGCAATCCACAGCTCCATCTGCAGGTGATATCGCGGTTGTGAACAACGGCGAAACCAACCATGACTTTGTTAATATTTCGAACGTTTCTGGTAATTTAACAGCTGGCGACATCTTTAGTGTGTACAGCGCGTTAACAGGCGGTTCAGCGATTGCAACAGGTACGTATGCAAGCGGAACGCTTGCAATTGATATCGGAACAGCGAACCTGACTGCTGGTACTGGCGGTTCTGTATATGTCGCTGTTCAAAAAGCGAACCAAACAGAGAGTACTCGAACAGCGCAGACTTATATTGCAGAAACCAAATCCGCAGCACTTGATCTGAGTGACATTACAGTAGTGAATAACTCGGGTACAGTTACGGATACAGTTACTGTAGATGGCTTGAATCCAGGCGATATTGTTTATGTGTATCCTGGAACATCAGGTGGTACAGGTACAGCTGGAACTCCTACTAGCGGCAAGGCTACAGTCCCATTTGCTCTGACTGATGCAGGCGGTACAGTCCGTGTCAGCGTAAAACGCGCAAACGAACTGGAAAGCACCTTGATTCCTGTAACGTATTCTTCGCAAGTGTCGAAAGCACCTGTAGCATCAACGATTACCGTTGTTAACGGCTTCGGTACTGCAGCTGGCGCGGATACAGTGACAGTTACAAACCTTGCGGTTGGTGATGTAGTCAACGTCTATGCAGATAATAATCCAGCTACTACAGTTGGAGCGACTGGTACAGTAACTTCTGGTACTGCCGTCGCGATTGATCTGAATGTTTCAGCTCTTACGCTGAGCGACATCGCTAGCGGGTCGGTCTACGTAACGGTAACAAAGCCAAACAAGGATGAGAGCACGCCTCGAGTAGCGGCAGCTTACATCAAGGCGCCACAATCAGTAGCTCCATCTGCAGGTGATATCGCAGTTGTGAACAACGGCGAATCCAACAATGACTTTGTTAATATTTCGAACGGTACAGATGGCGATATCTATAAAGTGTACAGCGCGGCAACAGGCGGTTCAGCGATTGCGACAGGTACGTTTGTAGCAGGCTCTACGCTTGCACTTGATATTGGAAACAGCAATCTAAATGTTGCGACTGGTGGTTCCGTATATGTTACTGTTCAAACAGCGAACAAAACGGAAAGTGCTCGTACAGCGCAAACTTATCTCGCAGAAACACAATCCACTGCGCTTGATCTGAGTGACATTACCGTAGTGAATAACTCGGGCACAGGTTCGGATACAGTTACAGTGGATGGCTTGAATCCAGGCGATATTGTCTATGTGTATTCGGCAGCAACAGGCGGTACAGGCACATCTGGAACTCCTACTAGCGGTAAAGCATCCGTAACATTTGCTCTGACTGATGCAGGCGGTTCTGTCTATGTCAGCGTAAAACGTACAATGGAACGGGAAAGTGCTCGTGTTGCTGCCTCGTATCAGTCGCAAGTGACGAAAGCTCCTGCGGTAGCTTCCATTAGTAACGCAAATGGCGTCGGTACTGGTGCTGGCGTTGATACGGTGACAGTTGCAAATCTTGCGGTTGGCGATGTAGTCAAAATCTATGCAGATAGTAGTACAAGTACAGTTGGAGCAACTGGTACTGTAAGTGCAGGCACTTCCGTAACAATTGATCTGAATGCTACTGGTATTACGCTGAGCAACACCACAGCTGGCATAATCTACGTGACGGTAACAAAGGCAAGTAAGGATGAGAGCACGCGTACAGCGTACACTTACACAACTGCGCCACCGTCCGCAACTCCAACTGCAGGTGATTTCACAGTTAAAAACAACGGCGGAAGCAATAATGACGTTGTAACCGTTAAGAACACTTCTGGTAATATTGCAGCTACAGATGTCTTTAGAGTATATTCCGCGGCAACAGGCGGTACACTGCTCGGAACAAGTTCTGGAGATGCAAGCGTGCTCGGATCACCGCTTGACATTGACCTTGGTTCAGCATCTGCACTGGTTGCAACTGGCGGCAAAGTATACATCACTGTTCAGAGTTCGGGCAAAATTGAAGGTCCTCGCGTAGCTGTGACTTACACTGATCAAAGCAGTGTTGCACCGACGTCGGCTCAAATTGCGGTTCTGAATGATACTGGATCTACTGATATTGTCAGAGTCTCTGGTGTGGCATCTGGTGATACTGTAACAGTATACGCTGCTGACGGAACAACTGTACTTGGAACACAAGTGTGGGCTAGCGGTACATCCATTAAAGTTACTGGCTTAAATCTGGCTGCAGGCAGCACGATTTGGGTGTCTGTGACTAACGGAACTAAAGCTGAAAGCACAAAAGTACAAGTAAGTTATAACGCAGAGTAATTTATAAAAGAAGCAGCCGTTCAGAGTTCATCCCTGAACGGCTGTTTTTTTTGCATGCATGTCATAAGACTTGGTACGAGTTCGGTATTGTACCGGACTCATGTCTTTTCATTTGTCAACATTTCAAGCCCTAATCCAACAGAGGGATGCTCCCGCTGCTCAGTGAGATATTGCGCATACGCTCTTATCGTCGGCGTCTCGAACTCGCAGTGGAGCTGGAACAGCTGCTGCGTATCAAGATAAGGCTGAGCAATGGAGAGCGGCAGGAAACCGAAGCAATCACCCTGGAGCAGCATCGTCAGCAAGATGGTGGAGTGATCTGTGTGCAGCGCGGGCACATAGCCAGCGTCCACTACGCCTGCAAACCAATCTGGGAAAGGATAGCCCCACTCGATATGGCAGTAAGATGAGGACAAGAAGTCTATCCTGTTGACCGCAACTGTCCGTTCTACAGCGGATACAAGCACGATCTGATCCTCGAAGAGCAACTGCTGGGATACCTTTGGATGAGCAGGCGGATCGAACCGGACAGAGAGGTGCACGACGCCGTCCAGCAGTAGATCCCGGACCATATAGCCGGGATCAATATTGCTAAGGAACTTCACAGCTACCTCGGGATGAGTTCTGCGGAACGCTAGTATTTTCGGTAGATATCGATAATGCCACACCGAGCCAGGCCCGCTCAGGACAAGCTGATGCTCGAATTGCTCCGACAGCGTCAGCTTACTCTCTTCATACAGCCGCAGCATCCGCTCGACGTAGGGGAGGAAGGCGATACCGGCCTGCGTCAGGCTGACATTGCGGTTGTCGCGGAGAAACAGCGTTTTGCCGACCTCAGTCTCAAGTGCTTTGATACGTGCGGTCACGGCGGATTGGGAGATGTGCAGATGCTCGGCGGCTTTGGTGAAGTTCTGGATTTGGCAGACGGCTATGAAAGCTTCTAACTGGGATGAGTCCATCGGGTTACTAAAACTCCTTTCAAAACACGATTCGTTTTATTAATTATAACAACCTGAATTATTCGTTATACAAATGATACTGTCTCCTATATCATATGGCTATATCGAAGGGCAAGATAAGCCGTGAAGGAGTAGTTAACGATGCCGACAATCACAATTGAACAAGTACATGCCATTAACGATTCTGTCCTAACGGAACTGTCCGAGCTGCTGGTAACGGTGGTGGAGGATGGCGCATCAATCGGCTTCTTGCCGCCACTAACCGAACAAGAAGCGAAGCAATACTGGACATCAGTACTTGCACCGGACGTCATCCTGCTCGTTGCGCGCATGAACGGACGAATAGCAGGCTCCGTGCAGCTTCATCTCTGCATGAAGCCGAATGGTAATCACCGTGCAGAGATCGCCAAGCTCATGACACATCCTGACTTCCGGCGCAATGGAATCGGGCGTCAGCTGATGCAGGCTGCGGAGGAGATGGCGAAGCATGAGGCACTCTCATTGCTCGTGCTCGACACAAGAGAAGGGGATCCATCGAATCTGCTGTATGCCTCTCTTGGCTACGTTCAGGCAGGGCGTATTCCGAGCTTTGCACGATCAGCTAGTGGGGAACTGGACGCTACGATTTTGTATTACAAAATGATATAGAGGTCGCCAATCAATGAATCCACAATCTCACATGATTGTGGATTTTTTGTTTCCCATAGATTTGCGTTCATAGAATGGGAGTGAGCCGCCATATACTTGTACAGATCGCGATAAACAAGCTTTTTTGGGGTGGGGGAACGAATATGGAGTTTGTTGTTGCTGTGCTGCTCATTTGCGCTTGTTCCGCGGGTTTGCTGTTATTCCGCCGAAATACAGTTCCGGTGTTGCCAGAACATCATCCGCTGCCGCAAGGGAAGCTTTCCGTCATCATACCAGCCCGAAATGAAGAGCGTAATCTTGCCTTTCTGCTCAGCTCCCTTCAGGCACAGACGATAGGTAAGATGGAGATAATCGTTGTCGATGATCACTCCGGGGATCGCACGCGAGAAATTGCCGAACAGTTCGGGGTGACGGTCATATCGTGCCCGGCGCTGCCGCTTGGGTGGACAGGCAAGAACTGGGCCGTATGGAACGGCTACCAGCGAGCAAGCGGTAATCTGATCGCTTTTCTCGATGCAGATGTCCGGCTTGCATCGCATGCGATGGAGGCGCTGCTCGCAGCACGAGCGCAGAAGGGTGGGACGATCTCCGTTGTGCCCTATCACGAAGCGGGGAAGTTCTATGAGCGGCTCGCGCTGATCCCGAACCTGCTCGGTCTCTATGCATTTACGTCGCCGATGGAACGGACGAATCCGCGGAAAGGGCTCTATGGCTCCTGCATTCTAACGACGAGAGAAGACTACGAGGCAGTCAAAGGCCATGAAAGTGTGAAGGCCGAACTGCTCGATGATCTGAATCTCGGTGCACAATTTATGAAAATGGGTATTCCCGTCAACAATTATATCGGGTATGGCACGGTGTCGTTTCGGATGTATCCGGGCGGCATTCGCAGCGAAATCGAAGGGTTCAGCAAAGGGGCTGTCCTCAGCACAAGCAAGCTTAGCCTATGGACGACGCTGCTTGTTGCTGTCTGGCTCATCGGCCTGATTGTAGCGGAAGCGGCTCCTTTTCTGCTGGGAACGTCCTTGGCACTGCCGCTCGCAGCAGGGTATCTGTTGTATACGGCGCAAATTTATTATTTTATCCGCTACACGGGCCGGTTCGGGAGATGGCTGCCTGCGCTGCATCCGATTAGCACGGTTTTCTTCCTGTTTATTATGCTGTACTCCATCTACCAGGTTGTATGCTGCGGGCAGGTCGCTTGGAAAGGCAGGCACATCGAGGTTGGGGGGCGGTCGAAGCGATGATCGTCGTATGGACGCTGCTGGCATTCCTCTCCGGCGGGCTGATGTTTTCCTATTGGCTTGGTCTGCTTGCTAAGCAGAACCTGAAGGAGCATGGCGACGGCAACCCGGGCGCGCTCAATCTGTGGAAGGCAGCGGGTTACTCCTATGGACTGACCGGTATTGTGCTTGATTTTCTAAAAGGTTACCTCCCCATCCTCTGGCTTATCCATGCAGATAAGTTAGGAGGCTTCGAGCTTGTCCTTCCATGCGCAGCGGCAGTGCTTGGCCATATATTCCCGCCTTTCATGAAGCTAAGAGGCGGCAAAGCAATCGCGGTGACGTTCGGCGTATGGAGCGGGCTCACGGCATTCACGGCTTCGCTTGCATATGCCATTATTCTTGCAATTCTGTTGCTTACAGGGAGGCTCCTGAGCAAGGGTAAGCCGACCTCGTCAGAGGCGGATGGCTTCCAAGTCGTGCTCGGCATGCTCGTCCTGACAATCTATATTCTCCTATCCGATTACTCCGCTTCAGTTGTCACATTCGGCTTCGTGAATTTCCTGCTGCTCCTGTACTCGCATCGCAAGGAGCTGCGCCGGTTCATCGGCACGCTTAACGTTCATATGAAGCGCTAAAGGGCGGCTCCCCAGGGAGCCGTTTGTTGTTGCTGTGCATAGGATACGCCGCAGGATCTACTGGATTTGAAGCTTTTTATAAACAAAACTAATTAGGTGTAAACTTATGTGGTGAAATAATGTCCGAATTGTCGAATAAAATGTAGTGTTTACAGAGTAATAGCGGAGTATTATAATCAAAATTACGAAAGTGTTTATTGAATGACTTTACATTTTTAAATTTTGTAAACTAAATACCAACTACATCTCAAGGGAAGAGGTGCTTCTTGTACATGAGCGGACGCGTGCTTAATGTTGGACTGATTGGTCTTGGCGAGGTTGCCCAGGTCATCCATTTGCCGGTGCTTCAATCACTGCCGGAGCAATACAGAATTGCGGCAATATGCGATATTTCGCCGAAGCTGCTGGCGCATGTCGGCAATCAGTATGGAGTAGACAAGCTGTATACCGATATGAGAGAGCTTGTTAGGCAAGAGGATCTTGATGTTGTGTTTGTACTTAATAGTGATGAATACCATGCGGAATGCGCAATTGAAGCAGCTAATCAGGGGAAGCATGTGCTGATCGAGAAGCCAATGTGCCTTACGTTTGCTGAAGCGGAAGCCATTATTGAGGCGAGGGATCGCAACGGCGTCCATGTGATGATCGGCTACATGCGCCGTTATGCAGCGTCGTTCGTTCAAGCTGTGCAAGAGATCGGTGGCCTAGACAACATTACATACGCAAGAGTGCGCGACATTATCGGGCAAAATCATTTCTTTATCCGCCCGACGAGCCGTACGGTCATGTTCGACGATATTCCGGAGGAAGCAAAGGCAGATCGCAAGGAGAGAGCGGAGCGACTTGGCCGTGAGGCGACGGGGCTTGAACCGGATTCTCCGTTGTTCAGCTTCTACAGGCTGCTGGCTGGTCTTGGCAGCCATGACCTGTCGGCGATGCGCGAGGCAATCGGTATGCCGAAGGGTTGTCTTGGGGCGAAGCTGTCGGTTCATAAGGACAGTATTTTCTTAAACGCGATTCTCGATTATGGCACCTTCTCCGTTACGTATGAGACAGGAATGGATCAGCAAGGGCGATTCGATGCGCATGTGGAAGTGTATGCAAGCCGCAAAACGGTGAAGGTGCAGTACGACACGCCGTATATTCGCCATCTGCCGACGAAGCTGCACATTTATGAGACAGAAGGCGAAGCCTACACGGAATCGGTCATCCGTCCGACGCTCACCGATCCGTATACGCTAGAGATGAAGCATTTGCATGACGTCATTACGAACGATCATGCGCCGAAGACGACGCCTGAGGATGCTCGTGAGGATTTGTATATTTTCCAAATGATTATGAATGCGCTTAAATCCTGAGGAAGCGGGTGATTCTGTGAGTCAGCGATATAACGGTATCTATGAAGGTGAGCGCAGTGCCCATATTGCGTTTCCGCTAGGCGGTATTGGTGCGGGTATGCTCTGTTTGGAGGGTACGGGAGCATTGTCGCATTTTGCGATGCATCACCGACCGAACAACTTGAATGAGCCGATGGTGTTCTCCGCTCTAAGCGTGAAGACGCCTAATGGGGACGTTGTTGCAAGAGTGCTGGAGGGGCAGGTGCCGCGGCGCAAAATATTCGGGACCAAGGTGAAGGACTACGAGTCGGGACCGGGAAGCGGGCTGTATGGCAAGCATTACGGACTGCCTCGGTTTGCGGAGAGCAGCTTCGAGGGGCGATTCCCTTTCGGAACGGTGAACCTGCAGGATGACAAGGTGCCGGTTGCCGTGTCCATTACGGGCTGGAGTCCGTTCATTCCGCTCAATGCCAACGATTCCAGCTTGCCTGCGGCGGGCTTGGAATTCACCTTCGAGAACAAGACTAGCGAGTCGCTTGAGCTCGTGTATTCGTTCCATGCGGCAAACTTCATGAGCAGCTGGAACACGGAAGGACGTCGCGTGCTGCGGGCTGAAGGCGATGCGAGCGGCTTCGTGCTGGACCAGCCGGCGCTTGCGGATGAGCCATGGAAGAAGGGGGCATTCAGTGCGGTTAGCGATGACCCTCGGGCTAAAGTGGACTGTGCTTGGTTCAGAGGCGGCTGGTTCGACTCGGTGACGATGATCTGGAACAAGGTGGCAGCAGGTGAGTCGTGCGAGCATCCACCTGTGACGGAGGGGGCGCCAAGCCCTGGCGCAAGTCTCTATGTGCCTCTGGAGCTGCTGCCGTACGAGCGGCAAACGGTGAGGGTCATGCTGTCCTGGTATGTGCCGGAATCGAACCTGAATGCAGGTATTCCCGTCGCAGTGACGGAGCGTGAGGGTGCAGACTCGAGTGCTGGAGCTGGCGTAGGCAGTTCTTCGGGCGGCTACTATAAGCCTTGGTATGCAGGAAGGTTTGCGGATATTACAGAAGCGGCTGGCTATTGGTCACAGCACTACTCCCGATTGCGTGCGGAAAGCGAAGTCTTCACAGATAGCTTCTTCGGCACCTCATTGCCGCCCGAGCTAGTAGAAGCGGCAGCTGCGAACTTATCCATATTAAAATCGCCAACCGTGCTGAGACAGGTGGACGGTAGGTTCTGGGCGTGGGAAGGCAGTGAGGATCTGCAAGGCAGCTGCCACGGTACATGTACGCATGTATGGAATTACGCGCAGGCGCTATCGCATTTGTTCCCTGAGCTGGAGCGTACCATTCGCGATACGGAGTTTGAAGAAGGCCAGGATGCAGCGGGCCATCAGAATTTCCGCGTGCCGCTGCCGATCCAGCCGGCTGATCACGATTTCCATGCCGCAGCCGACGGGCAGCTTGGCGGCATTATGAAAGTGTACCGGGAATGGCGGATTAGCGGCGATACGGCTTGGCTGCAGGCGATCTGGCCGAAGGTGAAGCAGAGCCTTCATTACTGCATGGATACGTGGGACCCTGATAAGACCGGCGTGCTCTCCGAGCCGCATCACAATACGTATGACATTGAGTTCTGGGGACCGGACGGCATGTGCTCGTCCATTTATCTCGGTGCGCTGAAGGCAGCTGCCCGCATCGCGGAGGCTTGCGGGGACGGCGACAATCAGTACGAGGAGATCTATAAGCGCGGACGTTTCTTTGTGGAGCAGGAGCTGTTTAACGGGGAGTATTTTGAACAGCGAATTGTGTGGGAAGGGCTGCACGCTCCTTCGCCGCTTGAGGCCAAGGATGCTTGGAACGTCAATTATTCCACTGAAGCGCGAGCGCTACTTGAGGAAGAGGGGCCGAAATACCAGTATGGCAAAGGCTGCTTGTCCGACGGCGTCATTGGCGCTTGGCTTGCAGAAATGTGCGGCCTCGGCGACATTCTCGATCAGGCGATGGTGAGGAGCCATCTGCTCAGCGTCTATAACTATAACTTGAAGCGTGACTTGACGGAGCATGCCAATCCGCAGCGGCCTAGCTTTGCGCTTGGCGCAGAGGGCGGCTTGCTGCTCTGCACATGGCCGAAGGGCGGCAAGCTGTCGCTGCCGTTCGTATACAGCGATGAAGTATGGACAGGGATTGAATATCAGGTGGCATCCCATCTGATGTCGCTTGGCAGCGTGCAGGAAGGGCTCGATATCGTGCGCACCTGCCGTGATCGCTATGACGGGCGAACGCGCAACCCGTTCAATGAATATGAATGCGGCCATTGGTATGCCCGGGCGATGGCATCATACGGACTCATTCAAGGCTGGGGCGGCGTACGCTATGACGCCGCGGAGCGGAAGCTCTATGTATCACCGCGGGTCGCGGGGGATTACAGCGTCTTCCTTAGTACGGCTAGCGGCTACGGGCATGCTGGTGTGCGGGATGGAGCGCCTTTTGTAGATGTGCGAGCTGGGCAGATTGCCGTTGATCAAGTGGAGTTCGTGTAACTTAACTGTGCAGCAGATAGAGCGGCTTGAGGTTGCTGGAAGCTATTATTATGGTTAATCATTTTATGAATCGAGGAGTGTCGAGCATGTCGAAAGTGTTGACTGAAGCGCAAGTGCAGCATTTTAAGGAAAAAGGCTGGGTCAAGGTCGAAGGTGCCTATCCGCGTGAAGAGGCGCTGAAGGTGCAGGATTTTCTATGGGGAGAGCTCGCGAAGCGGGGCATTCACAAGGAGGATAAGAGCAGCTGGACGGAGCCGGTTGTTCGCCTTGGCAATTATGTCGATCCGATTATGGATGGACTGAACTCCGAACGTCTAACTGGTGCGATTGAGGATTTGCTTGGGGAGGGACGCTGGCAGGAAGGGAAGAAGATGAAAGGCGCGATGTGGGGCGGCTACATCATCAACTTCGGGCCAGAGGTTCCGGGCGGCTGGCATTATGACGGCAGTCATTTCCGTCATTACCTGGACAGCTGGGAGCAAGGCTTGCTGCTGGTATGCTTGTTCTCGAGCGTGAAAAAAGGCGGCTCGGGCACGCTTGTTGCGGAAGGCTCGCACCATATTGTGTCGAAGGTGCTGGCACAGCATCCAGAAGGCATGGGACTGGGAGAGGCGCTGCGTGAGTGTGCGAAGCACCCTTGGCTGTCGGAGCTGATCGGCAAGAAGCAGTCAGCGTCGGACGACATTTATGCGGATTCTCCGGAGCAGGACAAGCGGGAGCAGGAGAAGCTGTCGAAGAAGGAGCATCTGGCGAAGTTTATGGACAATACGTATGAGGACCCGGAAGGTTACTCCTTGCGCGTTGTTGAGACGACGGGGGAACCAGGGGATCTGGTGCTTTGCCATCCGTTCTTATATCACGCCCCGTCTACGAACGAGCTTGGCGTACCGCGTTTCATGTGCAACCGCGTCGCGCCGACGCACGAACGGATGAACTTCAATCGGGAGAATCCGGCGGATTATTCGGTTGTTGAGCAAATGATTCGCGAAGCGCTTGGTTTGAAGGACGGAGAACGCTGCGAGTGGGCTAGAGTAGAATAGAGTAGAATAGAGTAGAATAGAAGCGAGCAGGTTAATAGATAAGTGCATAGATAAGTGCATAGTTAAGCGCATAGACGATCGTCCGGCAACTGCCTTCCGAATGAGGGTTGCCCGGGCGATTTTTTGTTTTATTGGCATAGTCGTAGTATTGTTAATTGATATTGATGTACGTAAGAAGGTGAATGCCAGAAAATGGGGAAGACACTTGTAACTGCGCTGCTCGGCGGCGCGCTGTTTATGCTGCTGCATGCGCCGATCCCTTGGCTGCTTGGGCCAATGCTTGCTGTCTTGATCGGTTCGAAGGTTTTTGGCCGAACATCTGCTTACAGGTGGCCCTCCTCCGTTCGGAATGCGGGGATGATTACCGTTGGCTATACGATTGGGCTAGCCATGACCGCATCGGCGCTTGAGGAGATGTCCCATCAGCTGGTTTCAATGGTGCTTATGATTGTGCTGCTATTGTTGTTTTGCGCAGGTATGGCGTTCGTTGTTGCCAAGCTCTCGGGCACGGACTTCAAGACCGCTCTGCTCGGCAGCGTGCCCGGCGGGCTGACACAAGTGCTGGCGCTTGCGGAGGAGACCGAAGGCGTTAATGTCACCATCGTCACGGTCACGCAGGTCATCCGGCTGATGATGATTATTGTGTGCATTCCAATTATCGTGTTCAGTCCGCTCATCGGAGGGACGCATGACACGGGTGGGGCTGTGGATGTGACTGTGGAACAGCTGCACCATGCAGCCGCGACTTGGAGCGGGCTGTTCCCCGGCATGCTGTGGTTCGCGCCGGTAGCGATAGGCTGTGCGCTGCTCGGCAGCCGGGTCAACTTCCCAACCGCGTACCTGCTCGGTCCAGCGATTGGTACCGCTGTGCTGCAGCTGTTGTGCGGCTTGGAGGGTCCGGCGCTTCCAGCGCTGTTCATTGATGCGGCGCAGCTCATGATCGGCGCCTATGTCGGGCTGCTTCTGAAGCCGGAGCAGCTGGAAAATAAGCTGCGGACGATCTCGCTTGCGGTAGGCAGTGGATTGCTGCTCATCATTGGAGCATGGGGGTTCAGCTTGCTGCTGACGAACCTGTACCCGATCTCGCTGCCAACGGCGCTGCTCAGCCTGGCGCCGGGCGGAATGGACCAGATGGGCATCATCGCGCATGAGATTGATGCCGACTTGTCCATGGTCGCGGGGTACCAGCTGTTCCGGATGTTCTTTATTTTCTTCGCAGTTCCACCGTTGCTGCGGCTGCTGTTCCGTCGCTCGCTCAAGCGTAGTTCCAGCGAGGGATAGTGGCGGGAGAGGATGGGGGGAGTGGCTATACGAAGGCCCTCTATGCCATGTGTCACCTACAGCTGCTGAGCCGTAGCAGTTCACCCCTGTGCTTCGCAAGCTTGCGCCTATGGCAGCGGAGCTCACGCCTACGGTTGAACCGAGTCGAATCGATCCTCGATTCGGCTTTTTAACTATGTTGGGTTTTTCCATACAGATGATTTGATTTCGGGTATTTCCGGAGTCGAATTGGTCCACCGAACCAGCTACATTCGCCAAAAGTCGCTCAATGTGATCTCCCAGAGGAGAAAATGGCTTTATTCGTTGACTAATTGCTTCTGAGAGAACGTATGTGTTCTCTCAGCGCTAAAACCGCCTAAGATTGAAGTTGAGAGAACGTATATGTTCTCTCAGAGGAGAAATTGGTTATTTTCGCTGACTAAATGCTTCCGAGAGAACGCATGCGTTCTCTCAGTGCCAAAACCACCTAAGATTGAAGTTGAGAGAACGTATATGCTCTCTCGGAGGAGAAAATGGCTATCTCCGCTGTCTAATTGCTTTCAATTGTACGCATACGTTCTCTTGGAGTTGGAGGATCCAAATATACGTGCCACTGAGGTCCACTAAACCAGCTACATTCGCCGACTCCGCCTTATCGTAGCCTCTGCTCACCGAGCTCCTCTCTTCGAGCTCCTCACTCCGAGCTCCGCTCACGGTGCTCGCTCTCTTCGCGATAAGCCTCCCTTGCTCTTTGCCCCTTGCCCCAAAACAAAAACCAGCTGCGCAGCGCAATCCGCGCCTGCACAGCCGTTCTAATTATCCCCTTACTGCCGCCATCGTGCTTTCGCCGAATACCACTTTCGTCGCGAGGCGAATGGTCTCGTATGCGCGGTCCGGCTTGCTCAGCCGTTGCAGCAGTTGCTCCGTCGCCCGCAAGCCGAGCTGGTGCTCGTCGTGCGCCACTGTCGTCAGCGTGTAGCCGAGGAACTCCGCTTCCTCGATCTGGTCAAACCCGGAGACGGCGATGTCGCCGGGGATGGACTTGCCGATCTCGCCGGCATACTTAATGACGTTAAGCGCAATCTTATCGTTGACGCAGACGAATGCGTCAGGCAGCTCATTCATCTCCTTCAGCGAGCGTGCGAAACCTTCATAGTTCTGGAAGCCATCCGCGCTTGCCGACGTGATGCAATAGGCCGGGTTCATGGGCAGGCCAGCATCGAAATGCGCCCGCTGGAAGCCGAACCAGCGTTCCATGAAGCTGCGGCAGGAGCTGATATCGCCAATAAAGCCGAGCCTCCGGTGGCCTGCAGCAATGAGCTGACACGTAATCTGGTAGATGCTGTCTTCATTCTCCATGAACACGACGTCCGTCTCCAGACCGGAGAGCGGCAGCTCAGGATTAATGTTAATAAATACTTTCGGAATCGGGAGCTGGAGCAGCTTCTCAGTATAAGGCTTGTCCATGCTGCCTGCTACGATAAAGCCGGCAATGTCCCCGCTAGTGAGTACGGCGGGAAGCACGAGGGCGTCGATATCCTCATTCTTCACGAAGCTAATCTTCATCTCGTAGCCGTTGCCGCTCGAAATCTCCTCGACGCCGCTCATCACGTTCATCCAGAAGCCGGTGCCGTGATGCAGCTGATGCTTTGTAATATAAGCGATGCTTTGTGTTCTGCCAGGCGGGGTGCCATCGGACTGTGACTGTGCAGCAATGATCTGCTTCACCTTCTTATAGCCCATCGCAATCGCCTGTTCGATAACACGCTGCTTCGTTTCGTTTGTAATGCTTGGATGGTCGTTAAGCGCCTTGGAGACGGTGTTTCGGGAAAGGCCGAGACTTAACGAAATATCGTGGGTCGTCACCTTTTTGCTCAAGCATATCAATCCTTTAGTCATAGAGTCCTTGGTTCAATTGTAGAATAGTGCATCAGTTTGTCAATAAACAAAATATTAATTTTGTAACATTACAAAATTAAGAGAAAATTAAACAAAAGTCTTATTTACAGAAAGCTTATAGGTACATTATAATCTGAACTGACGGAAAATATTACATAATTAAGATAATTGTAAGGCATTTATGTTACAAAATACTCGACAAAAGGAGGGTATTGAGTAAACGGATTGTTGCGCGTATGGGGTACTGTCACAGCTATGACGAGAAATGGGAAGAAGAAGCATCATGATTTTGCTTTTTATGAAAGCGCTTAAATCCAAAGATGAGGTGAACTAGAACATGAATATGAAGAGAACTCGCCGATTGGCTGCACTGTTTCTCATAATGAGCATGATTGCGGCAATGCTCGCAATTCCTGCAAGTGCTAATGCGACTACCGACACAGCTTTATTCCATTTCGAAAATGGCACGCAAAGCTTTACAGGTACAGGTGGAGCAGCGCTCTCCGCCAGCAGTGAACAAGCATACGCAGGCGCGCAATCGCTGAAGATGAGCGTGAACGTAACTGGGGCTTCGACAAGCCCGTTCGCGAAGCTGAGCAATCCTGCTGGACTTGCGGCAGGCAGCACTTATGAGTTTCATATTTGGGTGCCGAGCGGCGCTAATATTGCAGGCATTCAGCCTTATATGATGGACAAGAACTGGTCATGGACCGGATCGCTTGTCTCTTACAATAACTTGACGAAGGACAGCTGGAATACGCTCACGCTTACGATTCCGGCTGCCGCGCTCAATCCGTTTAACGAGCTTGGCGTTCAGCTGCAGACAAGCGGCGACTTTAACGGCAGCATCTACATCGATAGCATTGGCCTTGTCGGCGGTGCTCCTGTCGAAACGCCAAGCCCGGCAAGTCTGAGCGATCTTCGCGTGAACGGCGTGACTGTAGCCGGGTTCTCAGACAAGAAGCTCTCCTACATCGCGCATGTTCCAAACGCGACGACTTCAGCGGCAATCACAGCTGCAACAACGGACTCTGCAGCGACAGCGGTAGTTAGCGGCGGCAGCAATCTAGCGGTTGGCGAGAATGAAGTGTCCGTGCTCGTGACGGCGAAGGACCTTACGACCAAGACGTACACCATTAAGCTGATCCGCGATCTCCCAGGCGGTGGCAGCAATCATATTAACGTACAAGGCACGAAGTTCTACGCGGGTCATGAACCGATCTGGTTCAACGGGGCGAACACGCCTTGGGATAACTGGAACGATTTTGGCGGCGACTTCGATTTCAGCTTCTGGGATACGCATTTCAAGCAGCTCCATGACAATGGCGTCAATGCGACGCGCGTCTGGATTACGAGCAATGGCGAGGTTGGTATTGATATTGATGAATCCGGCCATGTGTCCGGCGCAACGGCGGCGCATTGGAACGATCTCGACAGCTTGTTCTACCTCGCACAGAAGCACGGCGTGTACATTATGGCAACGCTGATGTCGTTCGACCATATGAAAGACTCGCACCCGAACTATAACAGCTGGCGCAACATGCTGATGAACGACACGAACATCGACTCGTATGTGACGAACTACGTCATTCCTTTTACAAATCGCTATAAAGACAACCCTTATCTGTGGTCGATTGACTTCATGAACGAGCCGGATTGGGTGTATGAAGAGAGCAAGCTGCCGTGGGAACAACTGCAGAAACTGTTCGCGAAGATGAGTGTTGCCGTTCATGAGAACAGTCACGTGCTGACAACGGTTGGTATCGCGATGGTGAAATACAACAGCGGCACATGCACGGAAGGCTGCCAAGGCAACAAAGTCGGCGATACGGAGCTGATGGCTGCAGCGGGAGGCAATGCGCTAGCGAAGCTGGACTTCTGGGCGCCGCACTATTACGACTGGATGGGTCAGTATTGGGGCGTTCCGATGTATATGACGCCAGAGCAGTTCGGTCTAAGTGCGGATCGTCCGGCTGTCATTGGCGAGACGGCAGCGCTTGGCACGACAGGGCATACGCTGGAGCAGGATTATTTCAGCGCGTATGCGAACGGCTGGCAGGGCATGATGCCTTGGACCTCCAACGGCGTCGACTGGCTTGGTGATCTGACGAAAGTCGGACCTGCGGCAAGCAGTTTCTACAGCCAGCACCAGTCGCTCGTATTCCCGCCGATCCGCTCGAACGATGCATCTTTAAGCGATTTGCAAATCGACGGAGTAACAGTCGCGGGCTTCTCGCCGACTACACTCAGCTACAATGTCGAAGTGCCGATCAAGACGAAGGAAGTGACAGTAACGGCGACGGCTACTGACGCGAAGTCGACGGTAACGGTTGTCGGCGGTGCGAAGCTGAAGAAGATTCCGAACACGGTAACCGTTATAGTTACCGCTGAGGATGGCACGCAGCGCACGTATACGCTGACGGTTAATCGCGTTAAATCCAATGTGGCATCGCTTAGCGACCTGCAAGTGAACGGCGTTCAGGTAGCCGGATTTAATCCAAATGTTCTAGCCTATTCGATTCAAGTGCCGAGCACAACAACATCGGTGACAGTAACGGCAACAGCGCTTGATGCGCAGGCTAAAGTTCACATTAACAGCGTGAAGAAGCTGAAGGCTGGCGCGAATACAATTACGGTGAGCGTGAAAGCGGAAGACGGCACGGAGCTAACGTACAGCATCATTGTAACTCGGAGCTAATTCCAATCATCGGTACTCGCGGCTAAACCGCCGCATCATCGAAACGCGCAGCTAAAGCTGCTTCATCAGCAGAACGAGGGCTGGTCCGCAGGTCTTAATTGACTGCCGGGCTGGCCTTCAGTAGTACTAGGTGAGCAGGAATGGATTGACGCGAAGCAGGTAGAGTACGTAAAATGATGAAAAATCATGACAGAATTGTAAATCATCCAACAGTTTTGGCTCATGCTGCTAGGGGGACAACTTGTGCTACCAAAATCATCGTACTCGCTAAAGAGCAGAGCCTATTTCTTCCTCGTGCTCAGTTCGATCATTCCTCTTGCTCTAATCGGCTATATCTCCTATATTTCGATCATTTCCTTACTAAACAACAATATTGATGACGGTATCCGCAGCAATATGAAGCAGATTCAGATCAGCACCAACAATGTGTTCACCAATCTGGAGGATTCGGCGCTGCAGCTGGCGATGTATAACGGCAGAGTGGCCGACGATATTGAGACGTATATCGATACGGATGATATTTTGACCAAGTACGAGAAGAAGAAAGCCGTTATTGAGAGCATCTCGCTCATTAACGCCGCGAAGCCGGATATTGGACTAATCTTCTTCTACCACGCGGGCATGCATCAAGTCATGTTCGAGAATCAGAGTGTACAGGAAGGGTTTCGCTTATCGAACCTCCCGGTGCTTGCCCATGGCATTAACGCCACGTTCTTCGGGCCGCATGAGACGATGAAATCAACCAAGGACAGTGTGGTGTTCTCGGTCGCACGCAAAGTGAATCTCATTGAAGGTGCCGATCTCTACGTTTATATGGAGACAAGTATTAAATTGTTTGAGGATTTGCTTAAATCTCAGCAGTACAAGCTAGCGGTAACTTCCATTATGCTTAATTCACAGGGCAAAGTCATGTACAGCCAGGGGCAGAAGGATTTTCCGCTTGGCTCCTATATTGATGTCAGTAAGTTGGATGCTGCGGGAAAGTCCGACTCGATTAAGAAAGGCTACTATATCTTCGCTGAGCAAGGCGAGCAGGGCTGGTACATTCTGTCGGCGGTCGAGAAGAAAGCGTACAGCTCGGACGTACGCAAGTGGATGGGCAAGTTCGCGCTGCTGGCGGTACTGTCGATTGCAATCAGTTTATTGCTCGGTCTATCCATCTGGCGAGTCGTATACAGGCCGCTGCGTACGATTCACCGCGAGATTACGCTGTTATCCCATAACAAGTTCAACTCCGAATTGAAAAGGACAGGCATCACGGAGTTCGATGGCTTACTCGTTCAATTTCATGTGATGAAGGACAAAATTTCCGATCTGTTCAAGGAGCTTGAGGAGAAGGAGCGCAAGAAACGGGCCGTCGAGGTGGAGAAGCTGCTTCACCAGATTAACCCGCACTTCCTGCACAATACGCTCAATACGGTGCAGTGGCTGGCGCGGATGAACGGGCAGGACGAGATTGACCGGCTTGTTGCGCTCTTTACAAGAGTGCTTCATTACAATCTCGGCAAGGAAGGCGGCATCGTCTCCTTAAACGAGGAAGCGGAGGCGCTTCAGAACTACGTCGATTTGCAGCGTATCCGGTATGCGTACCATTTTGACGTACAGATTAAGGTCGATCCGGCGCTTGGAGATGTTGCGGTACCGCGCTTTATTATGCAGCCGATTGTGGAGAATGCGATCTACCATGGGCTGAAGGATGAGAGCGGTTATATCCAGATTAGCGCGTATGAAGAAGCCGGCAAGCTTATTATCACGGTGCAGGACAATGGCGCAGGCATGACGGAGCAGGAGATCGAGCGACTGCTGGAGCCGCAGGCGGACGCGCATAAGAAAGTCGGCATGGGCATTGGCCTTAGCTATGTCAGGGATATGCTTGAAGTTAATTACGGAAGCGCTGCTTCAATGGAGATTAAAGGGGAGAAGGATCAGGGAACGACCTTCAAGCTCACGCTTCCGATAAGCCGCAGCATGATCTAAGGGGGAGTCGCGATGATGAAGACGTTAATTGTGGATGACGAAATTTTTGTGCGAAAAGGGCTCATCTCTGTTCTGCCATGGCAGAAATTCGGCTTCAAAATTGTAGGAGAAGCGAGCGGAGGCGAGAAGGCGCTTGAGTTTTTAGCAAATAATCGCGTCGATATTGCTTTTATGGACTTAACGATGCCAGGCATGTCTGGCTTTGAATTGATGAAGGCGACGCGGGATGCTTACCCGGATCTCAAGGTGGTCGTGCTGACCTGTCATCAGGATTTCAACTATATTCAGGATGCCATGCGCCTAGGCGCGATTGATTATATTGTGAAGACACAGCTCGAGAAAGAGACGCTCGATGATGTACTCGAACGGATCTCTGCTCGAATTCGGCATGACAGCAAGGAGCGCGGCGGCTTCGTCTCGGCTCCGACCTACATAAATGATCAGGGTAAACGCTACTCGGACGAGGTTGTTGCTAGCATTAACAATGCGATTCAATACTTGAACGATCATTTGTTTGACGGCATTAATCAAGAGGAAGTGGCCAAAGCGGTCAATATGAGCCGAGGCTACTTCAGCGTCTGCTTCAAGGACATCATGGGAACGCAGTTTAGTGATTATCTAAGAGGGCTCAAGCTGAGCAATGCGGAGGCGCTGCTGCGCAAAACGGCGAAGCCGATCTATGTCATTGCCGACCAGCTGGGCTTCCAGGACGAGAAGTATTTCAGCAAGCTGTTTCGGGAGCATAACGGCATGACGCCGTCTGAATATCGGGAGCGAAATCGGTGAATGCGCACCCATTGGTAAACGCTTACATACACAAGAGAAACTTTTCATCAGTTAGTAGGAATGTTGTCATGTAAACGCCTGCAATTGGTGACCAAACTCCCATTAGAAGAGGAAGATCGTCTATCCCGCGATCTTCCTCCTTTCACTTAATATAGAGACAAGCAAGTCATACTACTCAAGTCTTAGGGGGATTCAAGTGAAAAAGAAATTAAAAGCAGTAGCATCTGTATCACTGGTCACCGCACTTATGTTAACAAGTGCAGCTTGCGGCAATTCGAACAACGGGGGAAATACAAAAGACGGCAACGCCGCAGAAGGCAACGCACAAACGACAAATGCAAGCACGAATAACAGCGGTAATGCAAACAGCACGAACGACAAAGCGGCGAATACGGCTGCGCCTGCCGAGAAGCCGGATCCGTTCGGCAAAATGTCAGAGATGGTCGAGTTCACGACAGGGATCTCGCTCTCGGCAGAAACAAAACCGCCTGCAGGGGAAAGCTTCGAGAACAACGATGTCGAAAAGTGGTTTGAGCAGAATTTGAACGTGAAGCCGAAGATGGCATGGTCGACAAGCGACCAGAACTTCGCCTTCGAGCAGAAGGTCAGCCTCTTGATCGCAGCGAACAACATTCCAGATGTCCTGTCCATTAGCGTGGACCCGAATGGACTTAGCATCCTGAAGAAGCTCATCAAGGCAGATATGATCGAAGATTTGACGCAGGTGTATAACGATTACGGTTCCCAGAACTTGAAGGACAGCATCGCGCTTGGCGGACCAGATGCGCTGAAATCCGTGTCCTCGGACGGCAAGCTGTATGCGATTCCGTCGATTGCCGACGTTGAGACAGCTATCCCGGTTATCTGGACGCGTAAAGATTGGCTGGACCAAGTGGGCCTCCCAGAGCCGCAAACGCTGGAAGATGTAGAGACAACATTGAAAGCGTTCAAGGATAAATTCGGTGCTGGCGCGCTTCCGTCGCAGCAGAACATTTTCGGAGCAGATACAGCTTCCTTCGACTTCGTATTCGGCGCGTATAACTCGTATCCGGGACAATGGATTAGAACGGCAGACGGCAGCGTTGGCTACGGCTCCGTACAGCCTGAGATGAAAGGCGCGCTGGAGCGTCTTGCGAAGTGGTACAAGGACGGTCTGGTTGCGAAAGATTTCATTATGAACGACAGCAACAAAGCGGTAGAAGCGATTGCGAAGGGCAAAGCCGGTCTGTTCGAGGGCGCATGGTGGGCGACATGGTACCCGCTGCCGGATTCGGTGAAGAACGATCATAATGCGAATTGGCAAGCGACTGTGCTTAAAGGTGTTGACGGCATCGCACATGCGAAGGGCTACGGCGCCGTGAGATCATTCGTTGTCGTGAAGAAAGGCTTCAAGCACCCAGAAGCCATTATGAAGATGCTGAACTATGCGCAAGAAGCGAACACGAAGAAGCTGGACTGGTACAACAAGCTGACGATCGACGAGGGCGCGAAGTATTTGAATGCGAAGATGCCTTTGCTGCCTGCAAGTGTCAGTGCGAAAGATCCGCATGAAATTACGGTTCGCTACAAAGCGATCATGGACGTTGTAAACGGCAAGACGAAGATGGAAGATGCAGATCCAGAGACGAAAGTACAAGCGACTTCGATTCTGAACTACAACAAGGCAGCGGATAAATTCGCGGATATGGGACTGTGGAGCCTTGCGAACCAGTTCGCGGTCGGTGCGGCTGGCCTTGTGAAGAATCCGGTTCAGCAGACGCTTCCGGCATTCATCGGTTCGACCGATCTGATGCAGAAGAAGAAAGCATCGCTTGACG
The DNA here is from genome assembly GCF_056120345.1 of Paenibacillus sp. sgz302114. Classification (NCBI taxonomy): domain Bacteria; kingdom Bacillati; phylum Bacillota; class Bacilli; order Caryophanales; family Paenibacillaceae; genus Paenibacillus; species Paenibacillus sp. sgz302114. The sequence goes on along the minus strand of NZ_JBVYOI010000006.1, from coordinate 260,374 downwards.
ATCTGGAGAAGAAGACCTTCCTTGAGATCATTACTGGCAAGAAGTCTGTTGATGAGTTCGACAAGTTCGTAGAGCTGTGGAACAACATGGGCGGTAAAGATATTACAGCAGAAGTTAACGATATCGTAGGCAAATAAGGATAACGGATCACAAAACAAGTGCTGAGCTTGCTGCTTGGCTTGAGCAAACTCAGCATTTGTTTGATTCGAACTGGGGTGAACTTATATTGAAAACGGGCGGCAGAGTGCGTAACAAGGAATCGATTCATTATCACTTTATGCTCTTTCCGAGTATCGTTATTTTGGCTATTTTCAGCATTTATCCTACGCTCGGTTCGATTATGGCTTTCAAATACTTTGATCCGATTGCAGGCATCTGGGGCTCTCCATGGGCGGGACTCGATCATTTCAAAATGCTGTTTCAAATACTGGAGTTCAAGCAAATTACGATCAATACCATTACCATCTCCGTTATTAAGATCATCCTGAATGTCTCGTGCGCGCTGGCATTCGCCCTGCTGCTGCATGAAATTAAGAAAAAATGGTTCAAGAAGACGGTACAGACGATCGTGTACTTGCCCTTCTTCCTTTCCTGGGTCATTATGGCCGGTATTTTCAAAGATTTCTTCTCCATTGACGGCATGATTAACGGTATCGTACATAAGCTGAACGGCAGCGAACCGACGATGTTCTTCAGCAGCAACACCTGGTTCATGATTATCATCTATTTGACGGATGTATGGAAAGGCTTCGGCTTCAACGCCATTGTATTCCTTGCGGCATTGACGGCCATTAATCCGAACCTGTACGAGGCGGCTGATGTAGACGGCGCTTCACGATGGGCCAAGCTGGTGAATATTACGCTGCCGAGCATAAAAGGTACGGTAGTGCTCATTCTCATATTAAGTCTTCAGGGTATTCTGAGCGGCGGCTTCGATCAAATATTCAACTTGTACAATCCGCTCGTGTATCAGGTCGCTGATATTTACGACACGTATATTTATCGCATGGGCTTCCAGAGCAATCAATACGAGTTCGCTACTGCGGTTGGATTGTTCCGCTCGGCTGTGGCATTCATCTTCATTCTTGTCTCGCAATGGCTGGCGGAGAAGTATGGCGAATATAAGGTGTTCTAGATGACGGGGTGAAATGGATGGGAATTCGATTAACAAAGAGTGATATCATAACCAACACGATTATTTACAGTATTCTAACGATGCTGGCCGTAATGACGCTCGTTCCGCTGATGAACATCCTGTCGATTTCATTTAGCAACAGCGCCAAGGCGACGGCAGGTCTTGTAACGGTTTACCCGCTTGGATTTAGCTGGACGACGTACACGACAATCTTTAAGGATCACGCAATTCTGACAGCGGTTGGCGTATCGGTGCAGCGAGTCGTGCTTGCGCTCGTTATCGATATGGTGCTGGTCGTCCTGGCGTCGTACCCTTTGTCCAGAACCAGCAAAGTGTTCCGCTCCCGGGGCATATACATGTGGATCGTCATCGGTACGATGTTGTTTGGTCCAAGTCTAGTGCCGATGTTCTTTACGGTGAAGGATACGCACATGCTTGGCACGATCTGGGCGCTTGTCATTCCAGGCGCGGTCGGCCAGTTCAACATTATTCTCATGATGAACTACTTCCGTAACATTCCATCTGAGCTGGAGGAATCTGCGAGTATCGATGGAGCGGGGCCATGGCGCCGTCTGCTGCAAATCTATGTACCGCTCTCCTTGCCGATTATGGCAACCATTGCACTCTTTATAGTAGTGGGCAACTGGAACGCCTATTTTGACGGCTTGATCTATTCCATTAATACCGACGACTACCCGCTGCAAACGTATATTCAGCAGCTTGTCGTCAATTACGATACGACGATTCGCGATGTGGATCAGGTTCGCAGCTTGCTAGCGGTCTCCAACCGCAGCCTCACGGCAGCGAAGCTCGTCATTACGATGATTCCAATACTGGTCGTATACCCGTTCATGCAGAAGTACTTCATTAGCGGCATTATGCTTGGTTCGGTGAAAGAATAGGGCTAGTCGATATCCGCAGCATAGGCAGCTTTAGACCGCAGCGAGCGGGCGATTGAGGATGATACCAAAGAATAAAACGACTAGTATGTGAGAAGAGCTGTATGTGAGGGTAGGTAACTACTCTTACTGGAGCTCTTTTTGTTCATTAAGCAGCTGGAGAGATGCAAGAAAATCCAACCTGCTAGCTTGGTTTATGATATAAAAGAACTATATCTCATACAGAACCATTCATTTGGAGGAATCATGTCGCATAACCACCGATTGCCCGTAACGGACCGATATCCCGCCTATAAGTCATTGTTTGACCATCATCCCGAAGCGATTTTATCTTTTGATTTGGAAGGCAGGCTGCTCGAATCCAACCATACGGCACAGCGGAGGCTTGGATACGAGGCAAGCGAGCTTGCCGATTTGACGCTGGATCGCTTGGCTGCTCCGGATTACAGGGGACGAAGCAAGCAGGCTTTCGAGGACTCGGCAAACGGATCGGAATACGAGTGCGAAATGGTCGTTCTTCATAAACGGGGAATACGTCTTGCGATGACACTAACGAGCTTCCCTATTATCGTTGATGATGCAATTACCGGTGTCTATATGGTGCTGCGTAAGAGGGAGTCGAGTGATGAGGCGACTCTGGATGAGCAGCTTTCGAAAGCACAGTTGAAGTTTTTCTTTGCGAATGTCGATGATGCCTGCCTCGTACTGGATACGGAGTTGCATATTATTAAAATGAACAAAGCGTTCGAGTCCATATTCGGCTGGGCTGAAGAGGAGTTACTTGGCAGGAGAGTGCCTACTATTGCTGACCAGCAGCAGGATGAGGTGGAGCGTGTTCGCAAACTCGTGCTTGACTCTCGGCAGACGTACTACTACGAAGCCTTCCGAACCCGCAAGGACGGCAGCCTCGTCGAGATCGCCGTCTCCGCTGCCCCACTGCTGGACAGTAATGGAGAGCCTGTCGCTATTGCATTGGTAATGAAGGATATAGCCGAGCGTAAGAAAATGATCGAAGATCTCCGTGAAAGCGAGAAACGGCTGCGCGAGGTAATGAACGCCATGCCGGATCTCGTCAGTTTTAAGGATGGACAAGGTAGATGGGTAGAAGCCAACCAGAATACGCTGATTATGTTTAAGATCGGGTCGATTCCGTATAAAGGGCTGACGAACAAGGAGCTGGCTGCGCGAAGCGGGCATTACGAAGAGATTCTCGCTAAAAGCCACGAATGGGACGAGCAAGTTTGGGAGGCGGGCCATGCCATCCGTCAGCAGAATGGACTTCCGAATACGCCGTACGGTGATCGTATATACGACATTATGAAGGTGCCGATCTTCCACGCGGACGGCAGGCGCAATGGTCTGCTGACGATAGGGCGCGATATCACAGAACTGAAGCAGACGGAGGAGCTGCTCCGGACGACGGATAAACTCGCCTTAGTCGGCCAGCTTGCAGCAGGAATCGCGCACGAAATTCGTAACCCGCTAACGACGATTAAAGGGTTTATTAGTCTTCTAAGCAAGCAGACGACCGACAAGAACAGCTGGTACCTCGATGTGATGCGCAGCGAGATTGAGCAGATGGAGTGGATTACGAATCAGTTCATGTCGGTCGCGAAGCCGCAGTCGACGTCCTTCAAGATGCACCGGATCGAGCTTGTTCTGGCGCAGGTAGCCTCGCTGCTCTATCCGCTCGCGCTGATGAATAATGTACAAATTCACCTGGAGACGGAGCCGGACATTCCAGAGGTGGAATGCGATGAGAATCAGCTTATCCAGGTATTCATTAACGTGGTGAAGAATGCGATTGAAGCGATGAGCACCGGCGGCCAGATAAAAATTGTAATTAGGCGAAGGAATGAGGAGCATGTCTCCATTCGTGTAACCGACCAAGGCTGCGGCATTCCAGTGGACCGTATCGCGCGACTTGGCGAACCGTTCTACAGCATGAAGGAGAAAGGGACGGGCCTTGGCCTCATGATCTGCTACAAAATCGTGAAGGAGCATGGCGGGCAGATCAGCATCGAAAGCGAGCTCGGTCAAGGGACGACGGTTGATGTTGCCCTGCCCTTCACTCGTGCAGCGCGCTGATCTCTGCATTGACATCCTTCTATATACGATTTAATCTATATATATTATAAAAAATATATATTAGATTGAGAGGATGTCCCAATGATGCATGCAATTCGTCCTTCTTCAGTTCCTCTAGTTACAGTTGATCCTTATTTCAGCGTTTGGTCGGCAGCTGATCGCCTGACTGACGATTATACGCGCCACTGGACCGGCCAGCGTCATGCGATGACCGGCTTAGTGCGTATCGATGGGACAGTATGGCGCTTCGCCGGCAAAGTGGAGCCGAGAGCGGACCGGTACTATACGGAACCGCCTGCGATGGAGCAGACCGGATTAACGGTGACGCCGCTTAGCACGGTTTATACGTTTGAAGCGGGAGGAGTGGCGCTGTCGGTGAACTTCTTGACGCCGCTGCTGCTGGAGGATCTTGATGTCCTGTCGCGCCCAGCTTCGTATGTATCCTTTGAAGTGAAGGCGACTGACGGACGCGAGCATGAAGTCAGCGTGTACTACGACGTGACGGGCGAATGGTGCGTCGATCTTCCGAAGCAAGCGGTGCTTTGCGAAGCTGCAGACAGCGATGAGCTGCTGGCGCTGCGCATGAGCCATGAGCAGCAGCGCTATATGAACCGTTCGGGCGACGACCACCGCATCGATTGGGGGCATTTCTATCTGGCAGCGAAGCGCTCGGAGCCTGCCCGGATATTCGCGGGCACAGACGATCTGCGCAAGCGCTTCGTCCGTGGCGAGCAGCTGAAGGGCGAACCGGCTGATGTGACGGCAGCGAGGGTGGTGGCGGATGCCAGCCCTGTGATGGCGGTTGTCTTCGATAGCGGCAGCGTTGGCGCGTCCCCTGTCAGCCATCTGGTTGTTCTTGCATACGATGACGTCTATGCAGTCGAGTACTTCGGCGACAAGCTGCAAGCGTATTGGCGCCGGAACGGCCAAGGCGCGGAAGAGATGCTCGCGGCTGCCTTCGCGGAGTTTGATACACTGCGCGAGCGTTGTGCGGCATTCGACCGGCAGCTGCTTGAAGACGGCACGAAGGCAGGCGGAGAGCGCTATGCCGATCTGCTTGCTTTGTCCTACCGGCAGTCTATCGCTGCGCATAAGCTCGTAACGGATACGGAAGGACAGCTGTTGTTCCTGTCCAAGGAATGTTACAGCAATGGCTGTATGGCGACGGTCGATGTCAGCTACCCGTCCATTCCGCTCTACCTGCTGTACAATCCAGCGCTCGTAGAGGGCATGATCCGTCCGATTCTGAAATATTCGTTAACCGATGCATGGCCGTTCGAGTTCGCGCCGCATGATATCGGCCAATATCCGATTGGCAACGGTCAAGTGTACAGCGATAATTCGCGAGATGGGCAAATGCCGGTCGAGGAATGCGGCAACATGCTCATCATGGCGGCTGCTGCATGTCTGGCTGGCGCTAACCGCGAATATATCTTTGACCATATCGAGCTGCTTGGCGAGTGGGCATCGTATCTGCTGGAGTTCGGCCTCGATCCAGAGAACCAGCTGTGCACAGATGACTTTGCCGGCCATCTTGCCCGCAATGCGAACCTGTCTGTGAAAGCGATTATGGGCGTTGCGAGCTTTGGCATTCTGAAGCGGCTGCAAGGCGATGAGGAAGCAGCTGCTCGTTACCGCAGCGCGGCGCAGGACATGGCGGTTAAGTGGGGCGAGCTTGCAGCAGATGGCGAGCATACGAAGCTTGCGTTCGGTTCCGAAGGCACATGGAGCCTCAAATATAACTTGATCTGGGATGTGCTCTTCGGTACAGAGCTGTTCGACCGCGATATGATTCGCAAGGAAGTGGCTTGGTATGTGAAGCAAAGCAACAAGTACGGCACGCCGCTCGATAGCCGCGCGACGTATACGAAGTCGGACTGGCTCGTATGGTCGGCTGCGCTCGCGGAGCAAGACAGTGATTTCACTTCGCTGATCGAGCCAATCTGGCATATGCTGAACGACACGCCGGACCGTGTGCCGTTCTCGGATTGGACGGATACGTTAACGACGAGACAGTTGAACTTCCAGCATCGCAGCGTTGTTGGCGGGATCTTCATGAAGGTGCTGAAGGACAAAGGCACTATGCAAGTGTAGGCATTTTTCTTGGAAAGGCGGCGTAAATGGTCCATTTACGCCGTCTTTCTTCATGTTTCCGTGCAGGCAGTAGGTGATACTTCCATTAGACAGACAACGCCGGCAGGTGGGATAATAGCGGGAGTGAAATCATAAATAGAGATAGATACGGGTGAATGGGATAGGAGAGCGAATAGGAAGATGAGTAGGGGAGAACAACAATTAGGAGCGCAGCAGCCCTCTTGGAAGAAGCTCACGCTGTTTGCGCTGGCATGGCCGATTCTGGTCGATACCGTCCTGCGCATGATGCTGGGCACAGCGGATGTCTTTATGTTAAGCCGCATTTCGGATGAAACCGCCGGTGCGGTCGGGCTTGCGAATGAAATGATTATGTTCTGCGCGATGATGTTCGGGTTTGTTGCCGTCGGCACAAGCGTAGCGGTGACGCAATATCTGGGAGCCGGTCAGAAGGAAACGGCGAGCCGAATATCCGCACAGGCGATTACGATGGTGTTTATTTTTGGCGTTGTGATCAGCGCGGTGCTCTTCTGCTTCAGCAAGCAGGGCCTTGAACTGATGAATCTTGATCCGGCGCAGGTGGCGATTGCGAACAAGTATCTGCGGCTCATCGGCGGATTTATATGGATTGAGGCTCTCTCTTATGCCATCGCGTCGATCATTCGGGCGAACGGCAATACGAGAGGCGTTATGTTTGTCACGCTCGGCGTCAATTTGCTGCACGTTGCAGGCAACTATCTGCTCATCTTCGGACACTTCGGCTTCCCGGAATGGGGCGTTACAGGTGCAGCGGTATCAACGATTGCAAGCCGTTTGATCGGCGTGCTGGTACTGCTCGTGCTACTGTACCGAACTGTACCGAGCAAGATTCGGCTGAAGGATTACTTCCGTTTCGACAAGCAGTATGCCTCCAAAATATTAAGCATCGGCTTGCCTTCCGCAGGCGAGCATCTTGCATGGCAGTCGCAGCTCATGATGATTATGGTCTTTATTAACATGATCGGCCAGCAAGCGCTGAGCGCGCATGTGTACGTATGGAACATTTCGGCGTATTTCATGGCGATGTCGATGGCAATCGGAATGGCAACGGAGATTATCGTTGGACATATGGTCGGAGCGGGCGAGAAGAAGGCGGCATTCTTCCGGCTGCTGCGAAGCCTAAAGCTCAGCATCGCGTTAACGGCAGGCTTGGTGACTATCACTGCTTTATTCCGCTATCAGCTCCTCGGTTTGTTTACCGAGGATTCACAGGTCATCGCAATCGGCGCAAGCATCCTTCTGTTGTCGATCGTCCTGGAGCCAGGGCGCGTCTTCAACATCGTCGTCATTAACTCGCTCCGCGCAGCTGGCGACGCGAAGTTCCCGGTCCTCATGGGCATCTGCTCCATGTGGGGAATCTGTGTGCCGCTCGCGTACTACCTCGGCATTCATCAGGATATGGGGCTGATCGGGGTATGGATTGCGTTTGCCGTCGATGAATGGGTGAGGGGACTGCTCATGCTCGCTCGTTGGAAGAGTGGTGTCTGGGCGCGCAAGTCGCTCGTCAGCCACGAGCATATGACTGTTTAAACGAGAAGAAGCAAGCTGTAGCCGGTAGGACCGGTTCGGCTTGCTTTTTTTCTTAGGTAGATCGCGCCGAAAGTTGGCTGAGAGCACGTATATGTGCTCTCACCGCCGCAGTCGAGCAAACTAACTAAAGTTCTGCTGCTGAGTGAGCAAATTACGTACTCTCAGCATAGAAATCCGCTGATTGAAGCGCTGAGAGTTCAAAATTAGCACTTTCAAATAAGGAACCAGCAGCCGAGAGAGCAGAATACGTACTCTCAACATGCAAATCGGCCGCTTGAAGCGCTGAGCGTGCAGATTCAGCACTCTCAAATAAGGAACCAGCCGAAATAGGCAACATGGCGGAGCTGAGAGAACATAATGTACGACCATCTCCTCGTCTTGAATGTTAGAGCCGTGCGGTCCATTCGCTCACGCAAGAAAACCTCTTGTTTCCCTGCGAGCAAATAATCCTCTTTGCGCTCAAGCCCCAGGTGGCGTACGTACCATTCTTCCGCTTGCCTCCTGTCCGAAACAGGGATGTAGACACCGTCAATCCCTATCAACGCGGGCTGCTTCTTAACCATCTACACACCGCCTTATAATAAATTGTCGAAAATAGACATTAATTATTTAGTTTTGTCAGTCTATTTAAAGCTTGAATGAAATCGCTTACAATAACAATTGCGCATGAACAAGCATGGAAAAAACCTACAATGGCATAGGAGTTGATTACACCGTTATGAAACTGCCTGTTGTACATTTGTGCGGGGATTTCGTCGTGAGGCGTAATTGGAAGCTGGAACTGCGCCGACTGGAACAGCATGAGCTCGTCTATTTCCCCATCGGAACGGGAACGACATACCATATCGCAGGCAAGGTATATACGCTGGACAAGCCTTGCTGGGTCATTACGAGAGCAGGTGCTCTGCACGGCTATCAGTTCAGCGAGACGTCGGCGACACGGCATCAATTTATACATTTTACAATGGAAGACTGCTTCGAGCTTGCGCTGCTGGCCGCGGACGGACCTGACGTCATTCCGATTCGCGAGGGAGGATTTCAGGAGCAGATGATTCGCCACCTGCTTGAGGTTTCGTATACGGGCAAGGACAGCAGCCGCAGCGGGTTCCTGCTTGCCGCGCTGCTCAATGAATTAAACCAGCTGGGCTTCGCAGCCAAACAAAAAGAAACCGTTGCCGGTTCCTCTTATTCCCCTATAGTGGGCAAGGCGCTCGCCTATATTCGCCGTCATCTGGTCGAGCCCATCTCGGTTGCAGAAATCGCAAACCACTGCGAGCTGTCGCAGGAGCATCTGTCACGATTGTTCGCACGCGAGGTGGGCATTCCGCTTCGCCAAATGATTATTCAGCTGCGGCTGGAGCGCGCTGCCTATCATCTGCGCCACAGCACCCTCAGCATTAATGAAATTGCTTCCCAGTGCGGCTACTCCGAGAATCACTACTTCTCCAGAACGTTCGCCGCTTACTTCGGCATCTCCGCTTCTGTGTACAGAGGCAGGTACGCAGCGCCTGCTGAGCGGCATGTCGTGTACGAGCAGCACATCGACGCCAAATACCCGATCAATACCTACATCTACGTTAACCCTTGATACCGGTCATCGTAATTCCCTCAATAATGTACCGCTGCAGCAGCAAGTAGACCACGAGAACCGGGATAACGGCGATTGTCGAACCCGACATCATGAGCGTCCAGTCCGTTACGTATAGCCCCTTGAACGTACTCAGCATAAGCGGAACGGTAAACTTATCCGTCGTGCTTAAGAAAATAACCGGACGGAAGAAGTTGTTCCACGTTCCGAGGAAAGCAATGATGGCAAGCGCTGCGAGCGCCGGCTTCACGAGCGGAATCATAATGCGCCAGTAGATGGTCCACTGGTTGGCACCATCGACGTATGCCGATTCCGACAAGTCGCGGGGAATGCCCATGAAGAACTGACGCAACAGGAAGACGCCGAACGCGCTGAATAACGAATCAGGAATAATGAGCGACAAGTGCGAGTCCAGCCACCCGAGATTTTTCAAAATAATATACAGCGGCACGATCGTTACTTGCTCCGGCACCATCAGCATCGACAGGAAAGCGATGAAGAGGATGTTGCGGAACGGAAAATTGATTTTTGCAAAAGCAAACGCAGCCATGGAGCAGGTGAGCAGCTGGCCGACGACGATCGCGATTGAAATGTAGGCGCTGTTGAAGTAGGCCTTGTCGAACGGCATTGCCGTCAAGGAACGATGAATGTTCTCCCAGTGCCACGGACTCGGCAACAGGTTCGGCGGAACGAGGAAGATCTGGGACAGATCCTTCAGGCCGCTAGATACCATCCAGAAGAATGGGGCAATCATGAGCGCCGAAGCTACGATCAGAATGAGATGGAGAATGATGCCTGGGATATTCACTTTGTGCGAAGCGCGCTTTGTAACTGTGCGCTGCTGCAGCTGCGTCATTGATTCCGTCTTAACAGATTCCATGGACATTCATCCTCCTTATTCGGCGTAATGTACCCATTTGCGGGAGTAGTAGGTTTGCAGCACGGTTAGGACAAGAATGATGGCGAACAGAATGACAGCTGCCGATGCGCTTCTGCCGAACTGGAAGTTCTTGAACGCGAGCTCGTACAGGTGGTAGACCATCGTGTAGCTGGCCTTTGCCGGTCCGCCGCTTGTCATGACGAATGCGGTATCGAATACTTTGAAGGAATCGATAACGGCAATGATTGTGACGAACAGCGTCGTCGGCGACAGCAGCGGCACCGTAATGCGCCAGAATTGCTGGCTTCTTGTCGCGCCGTCAATCATTGAAGCTTCGTAATAGTCTCTGGAGATGCCTTGCAGCCCGGCGAGGAACAGCACCATGTTGAAGCCGATTCCTTTCCAGATGCTTACGATTGCAAGCGACGGCAGCACGAGATTCAGGTCGGTCAGCCACTGCGGGCCTTTGACATTGAAGATCATCTTGAGCATGACATTGATGAGGCCAAAGTCGCCGTTAAGGAGCCACATCCAGACGATTGCAACCGCAACCGAGCTCGTGACGACAGGCATGAAGAAGAACAAACGGTACAGCACGCGCATCCGTACGTTATTCAGGGCAACCGCTGTGATGAGGGAGAGGAAGATGCTTGCAGGCACAGTGAGGACGGAGAACAGCAGCGTGTTCCTCATCGCTTTCTGAAAGTCAGGGTTATGGAAGGCATAGTTGAAATTATCGAGGCCGACGAATGTCGCTGCCTTAAACCCGTCCCAATCGAGCGTGCTGAGCACGAACGCGCTGATGAGCGGGATGAGCGAGAAGGCAAGGAGCCCAATGAGCTGCGGGGCAATAAAGAAATAGCCCCATATGGTGTTCGAACGTTTAGGATTCATAATGCACCTCCGGGTTTAGCTCGAATGGAATAGTAGAGAAGGGGAGGAATGAATTCCTCCCCTTCTTAAGGCGTTGCTATATTATTTGGCGTTTGCCTCTGCGATTTTCTTATTGACGCCTTCAGCCATTTTCTTCAGCGTCGTCTCTGCGTCCTGCTTGCCGAGCAGCAGCAAGTCGTAGTTGTCCTTCACGACGTCCGAAGCGCCTGCTACTGCGGATTCCGAAGGCCAGAGCGCGTAGCCGATTTCGCGAGCGTCCAGGAAGTACTGGGCGTGCGCAGGCTGAGCGTTTTTATCGAGAACCAGATCATCTACACCAGATACGGAAGGAACGGCATTACCGCCCTTCAGACGGAACTGCTGGCCTGCCTTCGATACGAAGTAGGACAGGAAGTCATACGTTTCATCTGGATGAGCTGTTTTCTTGTTCATAACCATGTAAGCGGTAGGGATGCCTGCTGGTTCCATTTTGTTGCCTGTATTCGTAGGCAGCGGAACGATGTCGTACTGCAGCGCGGTGTTTGCGTTATACTGCGGCACCCACCAGCGTCCAGCGATACCGAAGCCGACTTGGTTGGACATGAACATGGCATCAGGACCTTGTCCTTTCGGCAGGGAGCCGGAGAAGACGAAGTTCTTGTTCTTCACGTTGTCAGCCAGGTACTGGAAGGCTTCGAGCGCTTTCGGATCTTTGTCTGCAACGAATTGGCCGCCAAGATCTTTGTCGTACACTTTGCCGCCGTTTGTCGTTACCCACGAATAGATCGGAGAAGACCAATCTTCAAGCACGAGGCCGTATTTGCCAGCCGCTTGGATCTTAGCCGTCAGCTCGGAGAGCTTCTGCCAGTTCCATTCGCCAGCTTCGTACAACGCTTGCGGATCGTCCGTAATGCCGGCATCCTGCAGCACTTTCTTGTTGTAGTACATGACAAGCGGGTTGCAGTCGACCGTTACGCCGAAGATTTGGTCGCCCTTCTTAGAACCGCCCCATAGCCCTTCGGCAAAATCAGACGCTTTGATCGGACTGCTTGGCTTGTCCATCAGCTGGGTCAGCTCAGTGATCGAGCCGTTGGCAATGAGCTTGACGACGGTCTGATCGCCCGCGTAGAACGCGTCTGGCGCAGTGCCGCCTTGCAGCTGCGTAATAAGCTTCTCTTCATAACCGTCGTTCGGTACAGCAACGAGCTCCCACTGTGTCTTCGGATGATCCTTGTTATACTGATCCGTTAATTCGTAGAAACGCTTTAGCTCGCCAGGGTTGCCCCAGGTGCTCCATTTCAGGTGCAGCACTTCACCGTCAGAACCGGATTTGCCGCTGCTGCAAGCAGACAGCGCGAGTGATAGAACGACGAGTGAGCCTGCAGTTAATTTCAAACTTCTCTTCATTGTCCGAGTCGACCCCTTCCAGAATTGAAAATCTTCCAATTATGGCGATTTCTAGTGACTGTTCGCGGATGTAAGTAGATTGTAATGCCAAATGATAGCGGTTTCAATGTGCGTAATTCATACAAAATATGGACTTTTATGATCTGTGAAAGCAGCAAGTCCGTCTATTTCAAAGCGGGATAAGCCTTGTCAGACCTGAGCGGAAAGGGTATAAAGAAGAGGATAAGAAGCTTCTCAATTTCTGGAAGAAGAGGAAGGGGCAAATACGCGTGGTACTATCGCTTTCAAGCAAAGTGACGCTGAATAATGGCGTTCAAATGCCGTGGTTAGGACTAGGAGTATGGCAGGGCAGACCGGAGGATGGCCCGCATGTCGAGGCCGCGGTGCGGACGGCAATTGAGGCTGGCTACCGCAGCATCGATACGGCGTCGGCTTATGAGAATGAACGCGGCGTCGGCCGGGCCGTTCGCGAGAGCGGCGTTCCGCGGGAAGAGATCTTCGTGACGACGAAGGTGGCGAACCCGGAACACGGCTATGACAAGACGCTGCGCGCAGTGGATCGGTCGCTTAGCGAGCTGAATATTGATTATGTGGATCTGTTTCTGATCCATTGGCCGGTTTCTGTTCGCGCGTCGTTTCTCGATACGTGGCGAGCGCTTGAGAAGGTGTACGCCGAAGGCAAGGTGAAAGCGATTGGCGTGAGCAACTTCCAGATTCACCATCTTGAGAAGCTGATTGGCGCAAGCGAAATTGTGCCGGCTGTGAATCAAGTGGAGTATCATCCGCGGCTGACGCAGCTCGAACTGCACAGCTATTGCAAGAGCAAAGGCATTCAGCTTGAGGCTTGGAGTCCGCTCATGCTCGGCCGCGTGCTTGAGGAGCCCGCCATTCAAGAGCTGAGCGAGCGATACGGACGGACACCTGCGCAGATCGTGCTGCGGTGGGACTTGCAGAACGGCGTCGTGACGATTCCAAAGTCTTCGAACGTAAAGCGAATCCACGAGAACGCCGAGCTGTTCGGCTTCGAGCTGTCGGCTGCCGACATGGAGCGGCTGAATGGCCTGAACCGGAACGAACGCTCCGGCATGGACCCGGATAAGTTCGAGCAGCTGTGGAGCTGGTAGCTCTCCTCTTCTCTGTAAATGAAAACACCCTCGAAGCCCGATGTAACGGGCCCGAGGGTGTTTGTCGTTATAGCTGGCGATGCCGTTGTGCCAAGCCTTATGGCAAAATATTGCCAGCAGCGCGGTAAATCGCGTACCACTCTTCGCGCGTAAGGCGAATCTCGGTTGCTTTGATGCAATCGAGCAGACGCTCCACATTCGTGGTGCCTGTTACCGGCTGCATGTTCGCCGGGTGACGGAGCAGCCAAGCGATAGCGATTGTTGTGTTGCTCACTTCGTACTTCGCCGCGATCTCATCGATTTGGGCGTTTAGCTCAGGGAACTTGTCGTTGTCTAGGAATACGCCTTCGAAGAAGCCGTATTGGAATGGCGACCAAGGCTGAATCGTAATGTCGTTCAGACGGCAGAAATCAAGAATGCTGCCGTCACGGTTGATTGCCGATTCGTTCACCATGTTAACATTAACGCCGTTAGAGATCATGTTTGCATTCGTGATGCTAAGCTGCAGCTGGTTCGCGATAATCGGCTGTTTAACCGACTTTTTAAGCAGCTGAATTTGGAGCGGGTTCTGGTTCGATACGCCGAAGTGGCGCACTTTGCCAGAGCTCTCGAGCTTATCGAATGCTTCCGCAACTTCGTCTGGCTCAACAAGAGCGTCAGGACGGTGCAGCAGCAATACGTCCAGATAGTCGGTTCTCAGACGCTGAAGGATCTTATCGACCGACTCCAGGATATGCTCCTTGGAGAAGTCGAATTGTCCTTGGCGGATACCGCATTTGGATTGAAGGAAGATTTTCTCCCGAATCTCATCGTTCATATGTATGGCATCTGCAAAAATCTCCTCGCACTTCCCGCCGCCGTAAATATCAGCGTGATCGAAGAAATTCGCGCCTGCCTCTAGTGATGTTTGGACGAAACGCTCTGCTTCTGATTTGCTAAGCGAATTGATGCGCATGCAGCCGACGGCCAGAACGGGCACTTCTAACGTGCTTGTACCAAGCTTAATCGTTCTCATTGGAATTGTTGTCCTCCTCTTCGTTTGGAAACGCTATACATCCCTTACCGATTGTGACACAGCTGGCCATACATCGCAAGGAGGCAGATTCAAGAACATCTGGCGTGAATTCCAATCTTGGCGGCTATGCGAGAGTATGTTATCGTGAGGATAACGAACAAACGAATAAACGAACGAATGGAATGAATGAACGAAAGACGCAAGGCGACCGGTACCAGCTATCGGACGCCTTATTTTGTGCAAATCTAAGGAAGTATAAGTATTCGGTACACTTTGCTTAGATTTCTCCGCGAAACGTATGCTTTTGCCGCCAGAGGACGGCGACAGCCGTTTACACTTGGGCTACCGTGCACATGAAGGAGGCATCCTTGTAGGTTATGAATGTGAAAACGCTAGTTATCTGTCTGTATGTCATGCTGATCTATTGGCTATCCTTACACGTATCCTTCCTTGATACGTTATTCTTTCCAACGATCGGTGCATTTAGCTTTCTGTTTCTTTCTCGTCCATTTACGACTCGCGAGCTGGCGAAGGTCGTGTTAGGCGCAGTTGTGACATCTCTGATTGGCTTGCTCCTGGTATCGCTGTACGCGAGTGCGATCACTTTGTTTATCAATGTCGTCATTGCGATCTGGCTCATTCGCAAATTCAAGTGGAATGCGCCGCCGATTGCGGCGATTGCTCTTATACCGTTCTTCTCTCATTCCCCCCATCTGTGGGCGATTCCGATCTCGGTGACAATCGTGCTGCTAGGATTGATGGGTATGCTCTACGTGGCTGGACTTGTGGAGCGTAATTTCGGGCAACGTCTGCAACTGCTTGCGGACAGAAGCAAGACTGCAGGAGATCGCGATATTGCAAGTTAACAGTAGCATCCACACCCTGAAGAGGTTGTGGATTTTGTTGCTTTATATTCATATGTATAAATTGACTTACTCAAATTTGATTGGATAAAATAATTGAAGCAAACTATAGCAGCGTTAGTGGCATATCGTGCAGGAGGCAGACGTAATGGATTCAATTGGACTCATACTTGAAGGCGGGGGCATGCGGGGCATCTATACGGCGGGCGTGCTCGATTATTTCGCGGAGCAAAACATCTATTTCCCATATACAATCGGGGTGTCGGCGGGGGCGTGTATGGGGGCTAGCTACCTCTCTCGGCAGATCGGCCGGAATCGGGAAGTGAACGTGAACTGGGTGAGCGATCCGCGCTACATCTCGTGGAGCGGCTTCTTCAAGAAGGGTGAGCTGTTCGGGATGGACTTCATCTTCGACGAGCTTCCGAACCAGCTGGTGCCGTTCGATAACGAAGCGTTCAACAACTTTCCGGCGGAATTCGTCATCGGCACGACCGATTGCGAGACCGGCGAGACGGTGTACTATCGCAAGAGCGATCCGGATTTTGATTTACTAACCATTATTCGTGCATCGAGCTCGCTTCCTTTTATCGCGCCGATTATTGAATATAAGGGACGCAAACTACTTGACGGCGGTATCTCCGATCCGATTCCGCTGCGTCAGGCAGAACGTGACGGCTATAAGCGCAATGTGCTCGTTCTTACCCGTAACGACGACTATCGCAAATCGAAGAACCGGTTCTCCTTCATCGTTCGGCGCGCATACCGCAAATTCCCGAAATTCGTAGAGAAGATGCTGACGCGGGACCGTATCTATAACGATGAGCTGGACTATATCGCGGAGCAGGAGCGCAAGGGCAACGTATTCGTTATCCGCCCGCAGCAGAAGCTGACCGTCGGCCGGTTGGAGCGCGATTCGTCGAAGCTGGATGCGCTGTACCTGCAGGGCTATGAGGAAGCGAAGTTGCTAGCGCCGAAGTTGAAGGCGTGGATGGAGCAGGGCTAGAGCGCATACGATTGAACTGAAAAATCATGAAAAACCCGGACCAATGCGGTCCGGGTTTATTTTGTCGTGCAAATTTAGTGTGAAGCTTTGCGGCGCAGTCGGAATTGCTTCCAATGGAGATACATGAAGCAGCCTAGGCAGAACCCGCTTAAGGCGAGCACAACGGCCACGGTAAGCATTCCAAGGCTGATATAGCTGAGCACCGTGAGGTTCAGCGCATAGGCGATTAGCGTGACAACGAGGAAAATAATCGCGAGCAGATTATTGAAGCGCAGCAGCTCGCGGCTTTCTGTTCTGGCGCTGACTGGGAATAGCGGCGACAGCACGCGCACGAACAGGTTATAGCGCACGCCGTAGGTTCGGCTGATGAGCTGAACGACAAACGGCAGTAATAGAATCCACAGCTGTCCGGTCAGAACGCTGACAATGATGCTTATCAAGATACCCAGCTGATTGCCGCGGACGCGGTGGAGCGGGACTTCGTCAACACAGTCAAAGGAAAAGTTTACAGACGGACGTTCCATAGAGATCATCCTCCGCTTTCGATTTATTGGTGTCGGTTTATTTTATTATACGAAAAAACATAGTTTTCGGGTAGGAATAATTTATTTTAAAATAGTACATATTCGCCCGTTTTTCCGTCAGCTTGAGGAGAAATATAGAAGAAGGCAGTGACCTCGGTGGTCACTGCCTTTTTGTATGCCTGCCGGCGATTCTAACGAATCGTAATGAGCTTATTGAGGAAGTTAGAGTTCCTTTACTGGCTCTTTTATGTCTACATCTTCATGCAGCTCATGCTCCATCCGTGCCTTATACTCCGCTGGGGTGTGGTCCGTGTACTTCTTGAAAGACTTGCAGAAGTGGGCAGCGTCAAAGAAGCCGGTGTCGAGCGCAATGTCGGTCACTTGCAGATGGGTCGTGCGCAGCAGACGCTTCGCCTGTTCGATGCGGATCTTCATCAAGTAGCGGCCGAGCGGAATGCCAGTGATGCTCTTGAAGATTTGATTGAGGTACCGCTCGTTAAGCTCGTACCGCTCAGCGATTTCGGCAAGCGATATGGCATCGCCGTAGTTTTCATTCAAGTCCTTGATGATCTCCTGGATCATCGGCTCATGCTTGAGCGTCTTCGACTTGGTCGGGCCATGGAACAAGTGCACCGCTCTATAGATCTTCACAAGAATGTGAATGAACAGATGTTTAGTGAGATGAGGCGAAGGCTTGCCTGAGCGCATCTCCGTAATCAGCGCTAAGAAGTCTTCCTCCAGCCCCGGCAGTGTCAGCGGCTTGGATTGTAGATTAATGGTTTTGTAAATATGGCGCAGCTGGACCTTGAGCGCTTCGTCCTTGAACTGAAAGGCGAGGAAGATGACCTTGAAGCTGCCTTCTTCACAGCTGCTATTGCGAATCGTGTCAGGCAGGAAGAGCAAGTCATTCTGCGCAACATGTACAACGGTCCCGTCCTGCCGAATCGTATTCGTTCCTTGAATATAGTAGCTCAGCTCGAAGTCGTAGCCAACGCCGTCCCAGCCCGTATTCCGCCAGATGCCGCCCGAATGCAGGTTCATTCGCGGCCATTCCAGATCAATCATCGCAATGAATTGTTCAAGCCCAGTTAGCAGCGTTTCGTCCGTTGTCAAAATTTATCCACCTTATTTTCTTACTTTTTTACAATCGCACTTCCATTATACAATACAGCCCTGTACATGCAACGTATAATCAAGTCATAAGTCAACCACATTAAAGGAGTGAACAAATATGCTACTCAAATTGACAGAACAAGAAAGACTGACAGGTGTCCCAGAACAGGAAACAATTGAGATTGCGATTGAGCAAATTAAGAAAAACGGATATATCGGTTTTGAAAGCGTACTCTCCGCTGAGCAAATTGCTGAGCTGAAGGCTGCATTCCTTCCGATGTTTAACGAATATATTGAGCGTTTCGGCTACAACACAGGTACAAACCGTGCACAAATGCATCTACCTTTTGTACAACCATTCATTAATGATTACATGATTGCTAACGCGTTCGCGATGCCAGTAATCAAAGCTGTTCTTGGCGAAGGTGTTCGCGCTACGTACCTCGCATCGGATACAGCTTGCCCAGGCTCAGATTACCAGAACGTGCACTCGGATATGCCGCCGCTATTCCCTGACCTAGGCGTGGCGCTTCCTGCTTACAGCCTTGTATTAAACATTCCGCTCGTGGATGTAAACGCAGAGAACGGTCCGCTTGAAGTATGGCCTGGCGGTACGCATCTGGATCCAGAGAACACGAAGCATACGTCGATTGACGGTCCGGAAGTTCGCGCCGCGAAAACGATGTACTCCGAGAAAATCCATATGCCAGCGGGCTCGATCGTCATCCGTGACATCCGCATGTGGCACCGTGGTACGCCGAACGTAACGAACGAGAACCGCACGAACATTGCGCTGATCTACAACAACGATTGGTACGGCGCTGGCGGCTCGATCCACGTTCCGCAAGAAGCGTACGATCAAGCTTCCAAAGAAGTGAAGAGCCTGTTCCGCTGCGAAAGAATCGGCGTGCCGGCGAAAATGCCTTGGGAGTGGTAAGTCAGGCAGTAGTGATTTAGCTTGAAATAGAGAATGAAATAGAGAAGGGCTGCAGCGAATTTGCTGCAGCCCTTCTTGGTGCGCGCGCTAACGAATCATAGACGTCCAGCCAGGTCAGCCGACCCGCCGCGCATAATCCTGGGGCTGGATGGGCAAATCAATCGTAACGGTCGTGCCAAGACCTGCCGTGCTGTCGATGCGCAGCACGGCTTGCCCGCCGAACAGATGCTCAATTCGCTGCTTCGAATTCGGCAGCCCGATATGACGAAGCCCCGGACTGCGGCGGCTCTCGCCTTCCTCCCATATGGAAGCGAGCTGTCCATCCTCAATGCCGATGCCGTCATCGGCAATCGTAATGATGAGTCTGCCGTCGCGAGCAGCAGCGCTTAAACGGATAACACCGTTCTCATCCTTCGGGCAGATGCCGTGAAAGATCGCATTCTCGACGAACGGCTGAATCAGGTTGCGCGGAATGCGGCAATCCATCGCCGCATCGTCAATCGCCCACTCCACCTCGAACATGTCCGCGTACCTGTAAGATTGAATGGCCAAGTAGTCGCGCAGCAGCGCAAGATCCTCCCGAAGCGGGATGAACGACTGCGCCCCTCCCATCTTGACCGCATCCTGCAAAATCCGAATGAACGAGCTGACCATCCGCACAATATCGTCATTGCCTTGTTTTTGCGCCATATAGATGACCGCATTAAGCGTGTTGTAGACGAAATGCGGGTTCAGCTGGGTTAGCAGCAGCTCAAGCTCCATCTCCTTCTTCTCCTGCTCGTAGCGGATCGATTCCTCTAGATGGACGCGAAGCTGGTCGATCATCCGGTTAAAACCGACACCGAGCTTCTCGATTTCATCGCCCGTATGAATCGTCACGGACGTCTGCAGATTGCCGCTTGAAGCAGCGTTCATCGCATGATACAGCTGCATGATCGGCCTTGTAATGCGGAAGATCGCCGGCATCATGAGCAGCAAGATTAGCGCGGTGCTCGTGAGCGTGAAGATGCCGAGCAAGTAGATGATAATGCTCGCCCGATCGACCAGCGAATGGCGCGAGGTGAAGGAGACGAGCTTCCACCCGTTGCCGGCCATCCGGTCAACGAGCATATAGCCGCCTTGCGTTTTATGCTGCGTCTCGCTCGCCCTAAGCTCGGCTGCATCTTGAAGGAGCTGCGCGAAATTGACTTTGAGCTCCTTCGTCGGCTTCTTCTGGAACAGCACATGGCCTGCGTTGTTTATCCAGACGAGCCCGTCCAAGTCCGCGCTGCCGAAGCTAAGCTGCGAATCAAAATCGCTGTAATCGAGATTTACGATGAGCTCGCCGATGACGCTGCCGCTTATTTTCTCGATATTGCGCACCTTGACGATGTAGCTGATCGTTTTGCTGTCGGTTGCGGGTCCGAAGAAGATCTGATGCGGCTCGGTGAAGCCGCTCGTCTGATTCTCGGCGCTTGCAAAATTCTGATACCACGGCTCCTTCATCCGCCGGGAGAAATAATCGTCGTACTTCGATTCGCTCCAGAACGTTTCGCCGCTTGGCATGACGAGAGCGAAGCTGGTCACTTCTTTGCGCAGCCCTTTGTAATCGTTAAGGAAGTTAAATGTATTCTGCAGCAGCATGAATTGATCGAATGTATCGGCAGAATTATAAGTTTTATAGAACGTTTGCAGCTGATTCGATATGATAAGAGATGACGCGAATTGCGTAATATCATCGGACATATATTGCAGCTGTCTGGCGGTCTGGCGAAGCTTCGATTGATCGTCATGAATCATCTGCTTGACGAGAATCGTCTCGTAATAGGAATAGGTGAACCCGCCCGAGAGCAGAAAGCTGACGACGGCAACGATAACGATTCGTTGAAAAATAACCGAGCGCAGGCTTCTCATCGGCTGTAATCCCCGCTTCGGTATTGATGGGGCAGCGTACCCGTCAGCTTCTTGAACACTTGGCTGAAATGCTGCGGCGAGCGATAGCCGACAAGTGTCGCCACCTCGGTCATCTTCGTATCTCCATGACGCAGAATGCGCTTCGCATGGTGAATGCGATGTTCCGTTAAATAATCGAGAAACGTGCGGCCTAGCTCGCGTTTGAACAGCTGGAACAAGTAAGAGGCGCTGATCTCGACGGCATCGGCGACAGCGTCGATGCTGATATCTTCGCGATAATGCGCGTGGATGAATAGAATTGCTTTTTGCAGCTTATGCGAGAGGCTCCGAGCTTCTTCAGGTGCGGTGCACAGCTCGCGAAGCAGGCAGACGAATCGGGCTTGAATGTCCCGGGTGCTATAGGCTGCATGGTACGACTCTGTGTCGAAAGGGTCGATCTCGAGCAGCCCTCGCTTCACGCGGTGCTCGTTAATAAGTGCAGTTAGCCCGCGCACGGTATGATAGAGGCCGCGCAAGTTCCAGACCGGCTGGGAAAGCGGCGCGAACACCTTGCTGATAACGCTTTCAATTTGCTCCGAGCCATTGGCACGTTCAAGCAGCAGCTCTGATACTTCATGCAGCCGTGCTGATGAAGAGCTGTGCGCAAAGCTTATGTCTTGTTGAGCTGATGGCAGCAGCTGCGGAAGTGGCAGCTCATCCGCATAGACGGTTGCCTGCGGGCCGATGAAGACGGCATGATGCAGTGCGGCGGTTATTTTGTGATAGGATGCAGGGAGCGACGCAACTGCCCGTTCGTCCGCTTCACATGTATAGCAGATGGAGAAGCTTGCGGGACAAGTCTGGCTCAGCTGCTCGCGGATCGCTTGCAGCAGCGCATGGAATGACTCGCGCATCGGCGCGGCGATAGCGCTCTTCAGCGAGAACAGCGCAAGCGATTGATCCGCGTTCAGCGGGAAGGCGCCGGCGAGCAGCCAGCCGCTGTTCTCGGCGGAGCCGGTCAGCTTCTGCTCCCAGGTGAGCCGGGGCAATGGCGCAGCTGCGACTGCTGCCGCTGCTGCCGGGACAGCCGAGAACGGGGTGTCGCTATGGAACAGCGCCATCGCATAGGGAGGCTTCAGCAGCAGGGGAGCGCCACCCGGTTGAGCGCTGCTGCCTGCAAGCGTCGCTGTCGCTCCAGCCGTTCCGGTCACGAGTGCTTTCAGCTGCTCGCTGCGTTGAATGGCGCGCTGCGCTTCCTCAGTCTCCCATGCTTCTTTCGCCTTGTTCACCTCAAGCAGCAGCTTCTCGCTGTTTACTTCATGCTTGATGAGATAGCTGGACACGCTGCCGAGCGAGATCGCCTTGCGGGCGTACTCGAAATCCTCATAGGCGCTCATAACGATAAACTTGACGCCGAGCTTCCGCTCGGTTGCGGCGTGGATCAGCTCCAAGCCGTCCATGACGGGCATACGAATATCGACAATCATAATCTGCGGGCGAAGATCTTCGCATAATTTCAAGGCGCTGCGGCCGTTTGTCGCTGTCGCTGCGATGTGGAAGCCGTGTGCCTCCCAATCTAGGAGGCTCTTCATATGCTCGGTAGCGATACGTTCATCGTCGACCAGAATGATCTTCATA
Source organism: Paenibacillus sp. sgz302114 (assembly GCF_056120345.1). Lineage (NCBI taxonomy): Bacteria > Bacillati > Bacillota > Bacilli > Caryophanales > Paenibacillaceae > Paenibacillus > Paenibacillus sp. sgz302114. Next base: position 237,755 of record NZ_JBVYOI010000006.1, on the reverse strand, counting down.
GTGTAACCTCCATGTACAGGAAGATGATGGCTCTATTATACCTGAGCGCGTAGGGCCGGTAGAAGAGCAGTGTAGAAATGCAACCAAAAGTGTAGGTTTCTTATATTTCAGCGGCGTAGGTCTTCGATTTATATTGAAAGCGGATACAAAAACGATCGCTAGGGGGAGATTCATCAATGTTGGAACCGAAATGGATGAAGCGAGTTGGCGCGGGATTGTCCGCGGCCATGCTGATCGGCTTGCTTGCAGGCTGTGGCGGAGGCAGCGGCAACAGCTCGAACGGAAATACGGCAGCGAATGATTCGGCAAGCGGGAACGGGGCAGCAAACAATACAGCTTCAGACAATAATGCTGCTGCGGCAAACACCGGAAGCAGCGCCGATAAGACAGAAGGCGAGTTCGTCCTGTGGACGTGGGAGCCTGAGCACAAGACGGCACTGGAAGCTTTTAACAAGCTGTATCCGAATATTAAGGTGAAGAGAGTCAACGTATCCGCTGGCGATGTGACGAAGAAGCTGCAAACGACGATCGCATCGGGCGGCGAGCTGCCGGACGTCATTCGGATTGAAGCAGGGCAGAAAGCGAAAATATTCGATATGAACGTGCTGGAGAACCTCGAGGACGCGCCGTACAACACAGATAAAGGATTACTGTTCGACTATGACATTAACGCCTTCTCGGTAGACGGTCATCTCGTCGCTATTCCGGACGACATGAGCATTGCCGGTATTGCCTACTTGAAGCCGCTGGCGAAGGAGTACCTCGGTACCGATGATCCGAAGCAGCTGGAAGCGATGTTCCCGGATTGGAACGCCGTTATCGAGAAGGGCAAGGAAGTCGTCGCAAACAGTGGCGGCAAGGTGAAAATGTTCCCTGGACTGGGAGACGTCTATACGGTGCTGAGAGGACAGCGCTCCGGTCCGTTCTTCGACGGCGATAAGATGAATACGCCTGTGCTCAAGCAGCTGCTGACCGATCTCGTCAGCTTCCGCGATTCCGGCATCGTCGATAAGCTCGACCAATGGACGCCGGCATGGAACGCAACGTTCGCGCAGTCCAAATATATGTTCGCGATGTCGCCGGTCTGGATGCCGCAATATGTTATCGGTGCGAACGATAAGGCAGAAGGCCGTTGGGGTCTGATGGTTCCTCCAGCTGGCGGTTACATCACAGGCGGCTCCTCGCACGGCATTCCGAAAGGCGCGAAGAACGCAGCTCTTGCGTGGAAATGGATTGAGTTCACATCGATGTCGCAGGACGGCGCGACCGCGCAGAAGCAGGACGGCGTATTCACGCACTTCAAGCCGGCCTATGATGATCCGGCGTTTACGAAGTGGACGTGGCCGAGCTTCGGCAATCAAGATATCGGCGAGAAGTACTTCAAGGATATATCCGAGACGACCAAGGCCGTTCCGGAGAACGTTAATGACCTTCTTCTGAATGATGTCATGAACATTGTGCTGCAGACGCTATCCAAAGACAATTCGTTTGGCGTCGACCAGGCTTTCGACAAGATCAAGACGGAGCTTACGGCGAAAGCGCCAAACATTACATTCGAATAAGGCCGCATCGAACGGGCTAACCAACTTAAAGACCAAAGAACGGCTGCGTATCTCCCGGGCTGTTCTTTGGCTTCTTTATCAGGAGCGTGAATAATGGATACTGCAAAACGCAAATGGGTTCCGTATTTTTTCCTATCCCCCTACTTGCTGTTCTATATGGCGTTTGGACTCATTCCGATTATTTTCTCCTTCTACGTCAGTTTAACGAGCTGGGACGGCATCAGCAGCAAGAAATTCGTCGGCTTCGCGAACTACAAGTTTCTATTCAACGGGGATTCGTATTTCTTTAAATCAATCGGCAATACGCTGATGTTTATCGTAATGACGCTGCCTTTGCAGCTCTTATTCGGGCTGCTCATTGCAACGCTGCTCTACAGCCAGTACGTGAAGTGGCGGGCGTTCTTTCAGCTCATTAATTTTCTGCCTTATATCGTGACGCCGGTAGCGGTCGGCTTGATGTTCAATCTGCTGTTCGACTGGCAGGCGGGCTTCGTGAACAAGGTGCTGATTCATTTGGGCATCATTGATGAAGGCATCTATTGGCTCGGCGACCCCGTGTACGCGCGCCTCATTATCGTGCTGATGATGTTCTGGAAAGGCTTCGGCTACACGATGATTTTCTTCCTCGCGGGGCTTGCCAACATTCCGAAAGACTTGAACGAAGCGGCGCAGGTCGACGGTGCATCCGGCTTCCGCAACTTCTGGTCGATTACGCTGCCGCTGCTGCGGCCTGTCATTACGTTCATTGTCATTACGGGCATTATCGGCGGATTCCAGCTGCTCGAGGAACCGATGCTGCTGCTCGGCGGCGCGGGCATGGGTTCAAGCAGTGCGGTCATCGGCGGCCCGGACCGCTGCTGCCTGACAACGGTATGGAATATGTATGACACAGCTTACGGAAGCACGACGAGATATGGGCTTGGCGCCGCAATCGCGTATGGGCTATGCGTCATTATCGCGGTATTCTCGTTCATAGGCGTGAAATTCCAGAAGGGGGAAGAGGAATGAATAGATCGCTCCGCACGACGCTTACGACTTCGACGATTGCGCTGTTCTCCTTGTTTGCCCTTCTACCGTTCTACATTATGATCGTGATGGGCACGTATCAGAATGAGGAGCTTTTTCAGAAGATTGTGCTGGTACCGGGTCACTACTTGATGGAGAACATCAAGACGGTGGCAGAGAGTCGGTTCGACCTCGCGTATTTGAACAGCTTCATCGTCTCGGCGGCGAGTACGGTGGTGTCGGTGTTCGTGAGCTGCTTTGCAGGTTTTGCGTTCGCGAAGCATGAGTTCAAGTACAAGAAGCAGATTTTCTCGGGTGTGCTGCTTACGATGATGATTCCGGGTCAGCTTGGTCTTGTCGCTTTCGTTATTGAGATGCGGTACATTCATGTCTCCAGCACGCTGCTGCCGCTCATTCTGCCTTGGGTTGCGAATGCGTTCGGTATCTTCTGGATGACGCAGTTTATGAAGGGGGCAATCCCGACCGAGGTGCTGGAGAGTGCGCGGATTGACGGGTGCTCGGACATCGGCGTATTTTTTAGGATTGTTGTAGCATTCATCTACCCGGCGATTGCGACGCTGTCGCTGCTCGTCTTCCTCTGGTCGTGGAACAACTACTTGCTGCCGTTAATTATTATTAACAAGCCGGAGCTATACACCATTCCGCTAGCGATTACCTCGCTCGGCAATGCGTATCGGACCGACTTGGCTGCGCAAATTCTCGGGCTGACGCTCGGGACGATCCCCGTGCTGATTCTGTTTATTTTTGGCTCGAAAAGCTTTATCCGAGGGCTGACGGCAGGTTCGGTGAAGGGTTGATCGGGTGCGAACGGGAAAAACAAATGAGAGTCGGCAAACCCGACTCTCATTTGTTTTTTTATGTGTTCTCGCGATATCGAGAGTCACTCCCTCTCAGGCACGCTGCTTCCAAGGGTTCGAGCGGCGGATCAGATACAGGATGGTCCACAGCAGCAGAAGCGCGGTTACCGGATGGATCGCAGCAAGCGCCCGTGCATCCAGGTTTACCGAGATGTATTGAAAAATAATAAACAAGTACAGGACGGCAGACAACGTAATTGTACGCCAGCCCAGGCGTCCAAGCGCTGCGAAGATGATCATGATGATAGGTATGAATTCGAAGTAATGAATGAAGGACTTATGCATCGACCAGTCGCCGTTATCGAATATGGCAAGACCGGCGAGGAAGACTTGAGCGAACAGGGATGCGGCGAATAGCCATGCCAGTACATAATAGATAATTGCAGAAGTGCGTTTCATAGTGGCTTCAACTCTCCTTAGCGTTATTTTGGATTTTTGCGTTTACCGCCAGGTTTCCATATGGATAGAATAAACATCGCGATGAGGGAAACGGTTTGAATGATGATTCCGATCCATAGCGAGATATGATTCACGTTAAAACTCGCCGCGCTCCAAGCGGACAGACCTTCAGCGTCAATGCGGTTCATCCCATGCAGCGTCCATTCGTACAGCCCATACAGCCCAATGCCGATAGCGAGCAGCGTCAGCGCTTCTTTGGCAATAATCCAGTAGTGGCGGAACAGTCCCCAAGAGGTCCATACCGACAGCATAATACCGGTTACGGTCGTGCCGATTGTGGATGCCCGCACGCTTGTCCTCGCGAGCAAATTCATGATCGAGTAGCACGCTTGCAGCACGGAGCCGCTGTCCGTCACGGATGCCGTCAAGGCAAGGATGATGAAGACGACTTGCACGCCGAACATAATGGAGGCGAAGAGGATGTGGAGAAGCAGCAGAATCCTTCGCTGCATTAAAGATATTTTGTTCATCGGATTAAAGACCTCCTACAGATTAAAGCGGTAGCCAACGCCCCAGATCGTCTCAATGTATTGCGGAGCGGACGGGTCGCGTTCAATCTTCTCCCGCAGCTTGCTAATGTGGACGGTGACGGTCGCATGATCGCCGAGCGCATCCAGTCCCCATATCCGTTCGAACAGCTCCTCCTTGCGGAAGACGCGGTTCGGATTGCTGACGAGGAAGAGGAGCAGGTCATATTCCTTCGCTGTAAAAGCAACCTCCGTCTCGTTCACATAGACGCGATGCGACTTCCGTTCGATGCGGATGCCATGCAAGGAAAGCTCATCCCGCCGCCATTCGCCGCTTCCGACGAGCCGGTCGTACCGCGCCAGATGTGCTCGCACTCGTGCGACAAGCTCGCCGAGTCCGAACGGCTTCAGAATATAATCGTCGGCGCCGTAACCGAAGCCGCGAATCTTGTCTACTTCCTCTTTCCTCGCAGAGACGATCAGTATCGGCAGATTGCTTGCTTCGCGTACTCTCCGGCATATCTCGTAACCGTCCTTGCCCGGAAGCATGAGGTCGAGCAGCAGCAGATCGTACTCGCCCTCCAGTGCAAGCGCAAGCCCCTGGTCGCCGTGGCACGCTATATCGGCTGCGAAGCCGCTCGCTTCCAGATAATCCTTTTGCACCTCGGCAATGACGGGATCATCCTCGATAATCAATATCCGCTTCTTCACAGCTGGTCTCCTCTCGGTAATTCATGATCCGCGTCTTCTACTAGGAGGGGTAGCTTGATCGTAATGCTTGTTCCCTGACCGACTACGCTATGCGCCTCTACCGTTCCGCCATGCTCCTCAATAATTTGCTTCACGATGGTCAGCCCGAGCCCGCTGCTTCCGGCTTCTGTCCGGCGCGATTGCTCCGCGCGGTAGAACCGGTCGAACACAAGCGGCAGCGCTTCGGCCGGAATGCCTGTGCCATTGTCGGTGATGCGAATCGTGACCGCCTCCGCCGCTTCGCTGTCTGCAATCATCGCGAAGCGAAGCTCGCGCGGCTCTTGTTCCATATGCGCGAGGCTGTTGCCGACAATATTGAGCAGCGCTCGGTTCAGCTTCTCGCGGTCAGCTCGAATCCAAGCGGGCTTGCCTGGCTCACCGCTGTTCTCGTACACCAGCGCTATACCTGCCATTCGAGGGTCGTGGCGCAGCTCATCGACTGTCATCTGCATATATGCTGCGGCATCCAGCCGCTCCCAATTGAATGGCAGCTTGCCAATATCGAGTGTCGAGTAGAGCAGCAGCTCCTCGATCATCCGGTTCATATCGCTCGTCTTGCTTGCGATCATATCTACATACTTGCCGCGCTTCTCTTCTGTATCTGCCACGCCACCTTGCAAACATTCAACACAGCCTTGAATGCCCGTAATCGGCGTCTTCAAATCGTGCGAAATGTTCGCGAGCAGCTCCTTGCGGCTCTGCTCCAGCTGCAGCTGTGCGCCGATGGAAGCTTGCAGCCTCACCCGCATCTCCTCGAATGATCGGCTGAGCTGGCTGATCTCATCCTGCCGATTAAGCGGCTGCAGCTGCAGTCTGTGCTCCAAATTGCCCTCGCGGATATGGCTCGCCGCATCCTTCAATGCGTAGAGCGGCTTAATGATGCTGCGCGACACGAAGTAGGTGAGCAGGCCGTTCGTCAGAATAAGCGTGCCGACAAGCGTCAGCAGCACAGTCGGGAAGAACCGACGGAAGAAGCGAGCAACCGGCTCCATATCCGATACAATGACGACCGTTCCGGGCTGACCGTCCGCTGCCGTGAAAGCGATCTGGTTCAGGCTCAGCTTGCTGAAGTCGTCGCGTTTCCAGGGAGGTCCCCACCCGGCATCGCGACCGTGTCCGTTGCTGCTTTTATCCTCTGCGAGCAGCTGCTTTACCTCATCCGCATTCAACCCTTGAGAAGTATATGCAGCTTGTCCGCCGCCGTTCAGGACAAGAAGACCGGCATCGGCTTTCGCCAGCTCCGCCGCCGTCTCTTGGAGAAAAGCCTCATCCCCGAGCAGCTTCGGATCATGCTGGGCAACGAACAGCAGCCCTGACGTCACTTCGCTCCGGCCATCGAACAGATTGCGTATCGCCGCGAACGGCACGCCGCTCTTGCCGCCAACCGGTTCAGCACCGGAATCCCTCATGAACGCGCTCGCTGCGAGCAGTACAGTAAGCACTAAGAGTAGGGCTGGAATTGCAATCATGGCGATATAGGAGAGCACGAGTTTTTTTCGGATCGACATTAGGCTCACGCCCCTTTCTTCCTCTATTGTATAGCCCAGCTCTAAACAGCTTCTAAACCAATTCTAAAAAAAGCGTAAAATACAGGTTCTAACAAAAACTAAATGCTTTTTCCATAGTAATCAAACATCTGTTCACTATAGTTAAACTAACCAAAATCTAGTTTAGAAGCAAAGGGGAATCACAGTTATGAACCGTCCTTCCATTCTTCAGCGCCTTACATCACGGAAAATCGCCACGAAGCTGATGATCTCTACGCTCGTCATTTCGTTGCTTATCGTTGTTTCGATGTCGCTGGCGCTGTTTATTCCGAACTCCTCCGTGTTCCGGGATCAGATCAACGACAAGCTGGCGCTGCAGACGCAGACGCTTGCGGCACAGCTGGATGAAGATTTACAGCAAAAGCTTGCTAAGGTAGGAGCGCTTGCTAGCATAGGTGTCCTGAACGGGACCGATCTCCAGAAGCATCAAGCACTTATTACAAGCTTCTCCAAACAGAACCCGGATCTCGTCGGGTCAGCGTTCTCGCTTGATCCGACCGGCAAAGTCGGATATAACAATGCAGGAATGCAGGTTGATTATTCGGCTGTTCCAGTCTTGAAGCAGGTATTTCAAGGCGAACAGGGCATTGGGAGTCCTGCGGCTCCAAAGATTGACCCGACTAAACTGATCGTTCCGCTAGTGTATCCGTTAATGAATAACGGTAAGGCAGTAGGCTTCTATGCTGCCGGTTACGATATTAATGCTGCGACTAAAGATATTAAGGAAGCCAAGATAGGCGACACCGGCTACGCGGTCATGCTCGGCAGCGGTGGCATCATGGTCTACCATCCTGACGAGGCGCTTCGAATGAAGAAGACGGTCTATGACCTGAACGTTCCTGAGATAATTGCAGCTTATGAGTCAGCGGAGGCTGGTAAGGATACGTCTTATACCTACACCTTTAAAGGGATTAAAAAGATCGGGTATGCCGCTAAGACGAAGAGCGGCTTCGTTATCCAAATGGCTGTTCCGGAGAAAGAGCTGCTGGGGCCGATCTATTCCATGATGAAAACGACTATCGTAACAGCGATTATCGTGATGCTGGCTGCGCTTGTGCTCGTCTATTTCTCTGCCAGAGCGTTGGCAAGACCGATCTTGTACATCTCCGATATGGTGAACGTATTTGCGAGAGGCGATCTTCGGCCGCGGCTGAAGGTGAACTCGAAGGATGAGCTCGGCATACTGGCGGATCACATCAACGAGATGGTGGATTCCTTGTCATCGACAATCGAGCAGGTGACTTCCGCGTCGGAAAGCGTCGCAGCATCCGCGCAGCAGATTACGGCGAGCACCGATGAAGTGGCCAGAGGCAGTGTCAGTCAAGCCGATCGTTCGCGCACGATGTCGCATGTGTTCGAGAGCTTGGAGAGCTCGATCCAACTCGTCGCTTCAAGCGCGCACAGCGCTAAGAAGCTGTCGCAAGAAGCGGTCGAGATCGCAAGAGAAGGTACGGAAACAATCAGCTTATCGATTGATAAGATGGAGCGTGCCAACACTCAGATGGAGCTGCTCGAGAGCGACTCCAAGAAGATCGGCGACATTATTGAAGTAATCGACGGTATCGCAGAACAGACGAATCTGCTTGCCTTGAATGCGGCCATTGAAGCGGCTCGTGCGGGTGAGCAAGGAAGAGGCTTCGCAGTCGTTGCCGATGAAGTACGCAAGCTTGCGGAACGAAGCAGTGAAGCGACGAAGCAGATCGGCGCGATTATTAAGAACATGCAGGATAACGCCGCTCGCAGCGTACATGCGGTTGGCGAAGGGGTTGCGCAGTTCGCGCAAACACAGCATTCATTCGACGGCATCGTGACGAAGGTGAACGATACGTATCAGATGGTCGGAGAGATTACCTCCTCGAGCGAGAATCAGACGAAGCGGGCGTCCGAGATGCTGATCGAGATCGAGTCTGTTGCGGCGATTAGCGAGCAAGCGGCGGCAGCGGCGGAAGAAACAGCCGCAGCCTCTCATGAATTAGCCACATTAGCTGTGAGGCTGCAAGGATCGGTGGATACGTTTAAATATTAAGCTGGATGGTGACGGCTCGCTGCATGCTGATGCGGCGGCCGTTTCTTTTTGCTTACGGGCTTGTGTCGGACCTCCTATTTATGCTATAAATTAGGTAGAATTAGCACTCGGAAGCTTAGAGTGCTAAACCATATTGAGCCATGAATTGGGAGGGTATTACAGCCAATGATCAAGCAAGAATTTAAAGCGGAATCCAAGCGTCTGCTCGAAATGATGATCAACTCCATCTATACGCAGCGTGAAATTTTTCTGCGGGAGCTTATCTCCAATGCCAGCGATGCCATTGATAAAATTTACTACAAAGCATTAACGGACGATAACCTCGTCTTCAACCAAGCGGACTATTATGTCAAAGTGACCGCGGATAAAGAAAATCGCATCTTGACGATCTCCGATACAGGGATCGGCATGACGCAAGAAGAGCTCGAGAATAACCTCGGCGTTATCGCGAAGAGCGGTTCCCTCGCTTTTAAGAAGGAGAACGAGAGCAAGGACGGCCACAACATTATCGGGCAGTTCGGCGTCGGTTTCTATGCGGCGTTCATGGTTGCGGACAAGGTGACGGTGACAAGCCGCGCGCTTGGCAGCGATGAAGCGTTCAAGTGGGAATCCGAAGGCGCGGACGGTTATTCCATCGAACCGAGCGAGAAAGCCACGGTCGGCACCGAGATCGTGCTGCATATCAAGGCGAATACGGAAGAGGACAATTACGACGAATTCCTGGAGGAATACCGTCTGCGTTCGATTATTAAGAAGTATTCCGACTTCATTCGTTATCCGATTAAGATGGACGTGAAGGGCCAGCGTCCGAAGGCGGGCAGCGAAGCAGCAGAAGGCGAGATGCCTGAGCTGGAGTCGTATGTGGAAGAGCAAACCGTTAACAGCATGGTGCCGATCTGGCGCAAAAATAAAAGCGAGCTGAAAGCCGAGGACTACGAGCAGTTCTACCATGAGAAGCGTTACGGCTTCGATAAGCCGCTGAAGCATATTCATATTAGCGCGGACGGCGCGGTCGTGTATCAGGCGATTCTGTACATTCCGGAAAGCACGCCATTCGACTACTACACGAAGGAATATGAGAAGGGGCTGGAGCTGTACTCGAACGGCGTCCTGATCATGAATAAGTGCGCGGACCTGCTGCCGGACTATTTTAGCTTCGTGAAGGGTATGGTCGATTCCGAGGACTTGTCCTTGAACATCTCCCGCGAAATGCTGCAGCATGACCGCCAGCTGACGCTTATTGCGAAGAATATCAAGAACAAGATTAAAGGTCAGCTGCAGAGCCTGCTGAAGGACGAGCGCGACAAGTACGAGACGTTCTATAAAGCGTTCGGCAGACAGCTGAAGTTCGGCGTATACAGCGACTACGGCATGAACAAGGACTTGCTGCAGGATCTGCTGCTGTTCCACTCCTCGAAGGAGAGTAAGCAGGTGACTCTGGATGAGTACGTCTCCCGCATGCCGGAGGATCAGAAGTTCATCTACTATGCGACAGGCACTTCAATCGAGCGGATTGAGAAGCTGCCGCAGACGGAGCTAGTGCTTGATAAAGGCTATGAGATCCTCTATTTCACCGACGATATCGACGAGTTCGCGATCAAGACGATCATGAGCTACAAGGAAAAGCAGTTCAAGAACGTATCGAGCGGCGACCTTGGCATCGAGTCGGAAGCAGATGATGCGACGAAGGATGCGGAAGAGAGCGGCAGCAAAGTATTGTTCGAGCAAATGCAGACGCTTCTCAGCGGCAAAGTGACGAAGGTGAAGGCGTCGAAGCGTCTGAAGAGCCATCCGGTCTGCCTCACGAGCGAAGGCGAGCTGTCGATCGAGATGGAGAAGATCCTCGCGGCGATGCCAAACAACGAGGATGTCAAAGCCGACAAAGTGTTGGAGATCAACGTGAACCATCCGGTGTTCCAGTCGCTGAAGGACGCGGCGGAGAAGGATGCGGAGAAGCTGAACCTGTATACGCAGCTGCTGTACAACCAAGCGCTGCTCATCGAGGGACTGCCGATTCAGGATCCAGTTGCATTTACGAACGACATTTGTAAAGTGATGGTATAGTTTGAGAGAACGCAAAATCGCCCGCTGCTTGGTTTGAGCAGTGGGCGATTTTTTGTTTGGTGAGAGGCAAAGTTAGCGTTCCCCGATTTGCATAGGTTACCCAATGCAAAGAGCCGCGATTGAATATCGCGGCTCTGTTGCTTTTTTTCTCATCTTAACTGACGAAGTTACTGCAGCGTCCCGCCATACGGGAACTGCGTCGAATAGCCGTTGAACTGTTGATACGCCTGATCGAGCTTCTGCTGCTCCTCGGCCTCAAGCTTGTAGTGGCCTTTGCGGAACATCACTTCGAATATCTCGTGCTGGCATTGATGGGTCTCGTTCAGCACGGTCATAATGTCTTGATGCAGCGATAGATGGCTCGCTTCCCGGGCGGCGATGCCGAAGCTGTCGGCCAAGTACTTCTCCGTCGCCAGTACGTCGTTAATCCGGTCACGGTCGGATAATTCGGGTCCCTTCACCTGCGGCTCGTAGGGAGGCTTCGGATTGGCGATCGTATTATTATTGTTCGGACTCATGTTGAAGACGCTCCTCCTTTCTAATGCTGCTGCGGCACTTGCTGCATCTGCGCGGTATTGTTGTTCTGCAGATGCTTCAAGAGCAGCTTGTAATGGCGTTCATGCATTTGGCCTGCTTTATTGATGGCCTGCTTGATCTCGGGATCTGAGCATTCATTCGCAAAATGGCTGCATTTTTTCATGGCGAGAATAAGCCACGATAACTGATCTTTCACATAGAGCGTGTCCTTGACTGTCATCACGTTTGGCGGCGTCTGCATACTTGCAGTTTGCTGCTGGGTTTGCGATTGCGTTTGTTGCAATGAAGTGACCTCCTTTGCCTATTGTCCTGCTTAGCTTACCGCAATCCTGATGAAATTAACCGCGGTGACTTCTCTTTGTCCCCATCATTTGCCTTGGTAGATTTGAACGCTTTTAAGCTTCCTTTAAGGTTACGTCCTTATAGTAGTTGGAGCGCCTCGCACGGCTACTAAAATGATGATAGTGAGGAGATGAATGCGTGGAGCAACAGACACAATTATCGAGACAAACACGTTTAAATAGATCGCATGCGCCTAAGCTAAAGCCTGTAAAACCTAAGCGTTTGAAGCGCAGAATGATGCAGCTGTTCATGCTGTTAATCGTCTTCATTCTATTAGGAGGCGGATGGTTCTACCTGACGCCGTCGGGCTCGAATCTGCGTTATATGATGGCAGATACGCTTATTACGAGCCAGCACCGCTACTTGGCGAAGTACCTCATTGGCCAGGAGGAGCTGGACAAGCGGGTCGCCGATTATAACAAGAAGTTCGACCAGATGGCGGATGTGAAGGACAATCACAACATCAATTTGGCGGCTCATCCAGAGGGTAGCGTAGAGATTGAGCCCATCTCGCACAAAACCTTCAAAGGCTACCTCATGTATGTGCACGATCCGAAAATGATCCGTGTCGTCACAACGAACATTGTTGGCGAAGGGGAGCGCGTACTAAGCATGGTGAAGCGCACGGGTGCGATTGCCGGTGTGAACGGCGGCGCATTCGATGACCCGAACTGGGAAGGGAACGGCTTCAAGCCGGCCGGTATCGTCATGTCCGGCGGTAAGGTGCTGTACAAAGGCAATGGCATGAATGCCAAAGTGAATGTAGTCGGCATTGATAAGAATGGCCTTATGATTGCAGGTCGCTATACGCCGAACCAGCTGGTTAAGATGGGCGTCTCCGAAGCGGTAACGTTCCAGCCGAAGTTTATCGTGAACGGCAAAGGGCTTATTAAGAGCGAAGCCGACGGCTGGGGCATTGCGCCTCGTACATCAATGGCGCAGCTGAAGGACGGCACGATTGTATTCGTCGTGATCGACGGTCGTCAGCCGGGCTACTCGGTCGGTGCGACACTGTACGATGTGCAGAACATTTTGCTTGAGAAGGGCGCTGTAACAGCAGCTAACCTCGACGGTGGTTCATCGACCGTTCTCGTAAAGGACGATCAAGTCGTCAACAAGCCGTCGAGCAAATACGGCCCGCGCTACTTGCCTACAGCCTTCCTCGTGTTCGACCATCCAGATCAGGTGAATGCCTTGAATATCTGGAGCGGGATCAATATGAACAATTTTGATTCCTCGAAGAAACGGTCACACAGCAGTGACGCAGCTTAATCGCTTCCCATCCACCTAATAGAACGAGCATCTGACCGGCAACGGTCGGGTGCTCGTTTTCTTTTTGGAACCGTGGAGCCGCCAAGAGGACGAATACAGCCGTTTCAACTTGTCTCGGATAAAATCACCCCTTCAGGCACATAGTAAATGGTGCTCAAGTGGAAAAACAGGAGGAACAAGAGTGGTTGTAAGTTGGCGGTTATTCGCAGCATTGCTGTGCATCATGCTGTTATGCGGCTTCGACAGGCCGGCGAAAGGGCGCTCATTCTATGAGCAAAGAGGCGATATTATATGGGAGCTGCCGATGGCGAAGAAGGACATCGCGCTCACCTTTGATGATGGGCCGTCCCCGAAAGCGACAGAAGAGATTCTGGATCTTCTGAAGGAATACAATGCGAAGGCGACCTTCTTCGTGCTCGGTCACCGAGTAAAGCAGTTTCCGAACATCATCAAGCGCGAAGTGGCTGAGGGGCATGAGGTCGCGAATCATACGTTCCATCATGTCTTCTTCACGAACGGTATTAAGGCGGTAACGGTACAGAAGGAGATTGTAAGCACGGAAGACTCCTTGATTGAGCTGACTGGGCGCAAGCCGCAGCTGTTTCGTCCGCCAGGCGGATATTACAACGAGCAGACGGTTGAAATTGCGAAGAGGCTTGGCTATACGACAGTGCTCTGGTCTTGGCATCAGGATACGGAGGATTGGCGCAGTCCGGGCGTCAGCTTTATCGTACGGAAGGTGCTGAACAATGCGCGGAGCGGGGATATCGTGCTGCTGCATGACTATGTGACGGGCAATATACATACAGTTAAAGCATTGCGATTGATTTTGCCGGAGCTTGCTGAGAGGGGGTTTCGGTTCGTGACCGTATCGGAGCTTATTCATGATAAGGCGAAGGAAATGATGAATATGGGAGAAGGCGGAATGACTCATGGAACCGAAGTACACCCGTGAAACACGATGTTTTAAAGTATCGCGCGTATTTCCGACAGACGTGAACAACCATGACACCTTGTTTGGCGGGAAGCTGATGTCATACATCGATGACATCGCATCGATCTCGGTATCGAAGCTATGCCGCTCGGCGGCGGTTACGGCTTCAACGGATTCTGTCGACTTCCTGCAGCCGATTCGCCCTACTGATTCAGTGTCGCTCGAGTCATTCATTACGTGGACGGGAACGAGCTCGGTCGAAGTATTCGTGAAAGTCATTCGCGAGGACCTCCAAAGCGGCGAACGCAAAATCGCAGCGACCTCGTTCCTAACCTTCGTCGCACTCGATGAGCTGGGCAAGCCAACGCCTGTCCCGCAGATTGTGCCGGAGACCGAGGAGGAGCACAAGCTGCACGAAACGGCAGAACAGCGGGCGCTCATGCGCAAGCACCGCCGGGAGGAAAGTAAGAAATTCGCAGATTATTTGGTTACGAAATATCCGTGGGAATAGATGCGAGGAGCCTGGGCATCATTGCCGAGGCTCTTTTTCTATGTCCGCTCCTCCATGAACAATTTTTCCTTCGTTTACACCCATCTACTTACCTGTTAATTTGAAACGGTTCGACAGTGTTCAATCTTAAAAATGGACACAAGGATATAAAAAATGATCCGTATAAATCCTGAAAGCGCTTCATGTATAGTGTATATAGTTCCTTATGGGGGGTGAGGCGGATGTCAGCAAGTCATGCGCTCTTCGCTGGAAAGCATCAACACACGCGAACAGTCGAAGAAGTATCAGCATTGTTGAAACGTTTCTACTTAGTTGAGAAGGAAATAATGAGAACTCTCGGCGGTTTCCTAATCAGCGTAACGAACTGGGAGCTAAATAAAGATTTGCCGCATCACTTATGGCAGGATTCGCTTCGGGCCGACGCGCTTCGCACGCGCATTATGGAACTGCGTTATCCGCGCCGCGATGTGGACGGCAATCACGATCCGCAGCTTAGCCGATTGCTGTCGCTCCTCATTCGCTGCCAAGGCGATAACGAGCTTCTGGCAGGCGTCTACGACGTGGTGAAGCAAGAACTCATGCAGCAATATCAGATTTATCTGCAGCAAGCGGATCAGCTTAGCGATGCACCGACAATTGCCTTTATGTGGAAGTTCCCGGAGCAGATTCAGTGCCAGATCGATCAAGTAAGCGAGATTCGGAATAAGCTGCTGCCGAAGGAAGACGTAAGTGAGTGGAGAAACGCCATTCGCACCTATTTGCAAGGTATTGGTGGCATTGTTGGAAACGGTGTCACAGGTGAAGAGTCGATGGCTGCTGAAGCGGCTGATGCATGGATTATCGCGAATAGGCAACCCTACAAGATGCCGGCGAAAGCCGCGCGCGATCCGAGATTCGTCCCGGCGCCATGCTCCATCCCGCCGAAGAGAGCCGAATCCCCGATTGAAATTCAAGTGCTGCAGGCGATCTATCATCTGACCGAAATATGGGCGGCGGAAGCGCCAGGCCTTGCGATTTGGACGTGGGACGACATGCCGTGGGAATTTTACCTTGATCTGTCCCGCTGGGCATACGACGAGTCAAGGCATGTGAAGATGGGTGAGCTGAGGCTGATCGAATGGGGCTTCGACATCGGTATAGACGTTCCGGTCTACGAAGAAACGTACGCATCACAAGTGACGAATGGCGGTAATGAGCTAGACCTCATGGCGCTGCTGCACCGATTCGAGATTGATGGTCCAGCCAACCGTGAGAAAGCGAAGCAGGAGTTCGAGCAATTCGGCGATCTGCAAACCGCACACCACATTGACTATGATTGGGCGGATGAAGCCATTCACCTGAAATATGGTCACAAGTGGCTCATGCACCGCTTTGATAATGATTATGAGAAGATGCAAGAAGTGATGGAGAAAACACTCGCTTGGTATAACCAGTACGTTGAAGATATCAACAAAGTATGGGATTACGAGCCGTTCCTGTCGCGGATTGCAGATAAAATGAAGAGGATTGAGAGCGATTACAATGAGCAGCAATAATCGCGTAACCATACAAGCAACAGGTGTGTCGTTTGAGGTCGCACCGCGTGAATTCATCCTGGACGCTGCAATCAAGCAGCAAGCCAGCATTCCATATTCCTGCCGTAACGGCACGTGCCGGACTTGCATCAGCACGGTCGTCGATGGAAAAGTTGAACAACACGATGTCGAGGATTGCTTGATCTCGCCAAGCGAGCTTGCAGCGGGCCAGCGCTTGATCTGCCTGGCAACTGCGTCCGGCGATGTCGTTATTGAACCGCTTCGCAAACTTCCGAAGAAGCTTGCCGTTCAGTCTTAAGCAGTAAACAACTAAAGTTCAGGTAATCCTAAGCAAGATTACAATAAGTTTAACAGGGGGATTAAGATGAAAAAGCATTACGGCATTAAACTTGCATCGCTTACTCTCATTCTTTCGTTATCTGTATCGCTGG
This sequence comes from Paenibacillus sp. sgz302114, assembly GCF_056120345.1. Lineage (NCBI taxonomy): Bacteria > Bacillati > Bacillota > Bacilli > Caryophanales > Paenibacillaceae > Paenibacillus > Paenibacillus sp. sgz302114. The sequence continues at coordinate 221,435 of NZ_JBVYOI010000006.1, read as the reverse complement.
CAGCATGCGGCAACAATAACAGCAGCAACACTGGAAACACTGGAAACACTGGCAGCAACAGCGGTTCGTCAAACAATGGTAATGAAACGACGGATGTTTCGAAGCTGCTTGATGCGAACGCAGAGCCTGCGAAGGATCCTTTCGGTAAGTTCTCTCCAGCGATTGAAGTAACGACAGTTCACACGGACAACGGCGTCGCGAAGAACGCGCCGGACGGTTCAACGATCGAGAAGAACATCTATACGCAAACTTGGGAAGACAAGCTTGGCATCAAGCTGAAGTATAACTGGTCTGCGCCGAACTCCCAGGCTGAAGAGAAGATGAACCTGATGATCGCATCCGGCGACCTGCCAGACTTCTTCTACGTATCGCCTTCGCAATTCGAGAAGTTGGTATCCACAGGCCAGCTCGAAGACATGACGGAAGAAGTGCAAGACTACGCGACAAAATATATGAAGAAATACCTGACAGGCGATTACCAAGGTCTGCTTGAAAGCGTGACAAGAAACGGTAAAATCTACGGTATCCCTAACGGTATGACATACCATGACCAAGGCAACATGCTCTGGATTCGTGAAGATGATCTGCAGAAAGCAGGCTTGTCCGCTCCGAAGTCGGTAGCAGATTTGGACAAGATTCTCGAAGCATTCAAGAAAAACGATTATGACAAGTCAGGCAAAACGTTGTATCCGATTCCGCTTGCCGATGCAAACCTGAACTCCACAAACTGGGGTATCGGCGCCGCGTTCTTCAATATGTTCCACTCCTACCCGGATATCTGGATCAAGAACAGCAAGGGCGAGCTGGAGAACGGTATGTTCGGTGAAGAGTCCCGCGAGAATACGCGTAAAGCGCTTCTGAAGCTGCAAGAGTACTACAAGAAAGGCTATATCCACCCAGACTTCGCAACACTCGATGACACGAAGTACAACGAGCAAATTGTGAACGGCCAGTCGACAGTTGTGTTCGGCGGCATGTGGGATTCTTGGTGGCCTCTGAACCAAATTCTTGAACAAAAACCGGATGCAAAATGGGAGCCAGTTGCCATTCCTTCCGCTGACGATCAACCGGGCAAGTCTTCGGTTACAGCAACGATGCTGCTTGGCGTAAACGTAGCGAAGAAGGGCGTTAAGAACCCTGAGGCGCTTGTGAAGATGGAGAACCTGTTCCACGACCTGAACAACAATCCAGAGACGATGCAATTCGGCAAATATAACACGGATCCTAAGAGCGGCTTCGGCTGGTTCCAACTGTACCCGATGCACGTGTACAACCCATCGTTTAACTACGAAGGATTCCAGCAAGTTCAACAAGCGCTCACAGACGGTCAAGGCGACAAGCTGCCTGAAGCGTACAAAACGTTCTATGATCAAGCAAAAGCTTACCAAGACAAGAACGACAAAAATGGCTTCCCTCCTTACCTGACTTACACAAGCAAAGGTAGTGAAGGCGTAGTTGACCAGTACATCAAAGAGAAGCGTTTCGAAATGAATGAGTACACTGATATGCCTACGCAAAATATGCTCGACAACGCTCCAATCATCAAGAAAGCTTGGGATGTTATGTTCCTGAATGTTGTTAAAGGCGGCGACATCAGCGGCTACGACGACTTCCTGGCACAATACGATTCGCTTTACGGCTCTGTAGTAAACCCGGAAGTTAACGACTGGTTCAAAGCAAAAAACAGTGAATCCGTTCAAACTTGGTTCGACGAGAAAAAATAATTCATTTAAAGGCATGAAGAGTGCGGATGATCATGCATCCGCACTCTCTGGTCTTTAACGCAATTAAAAGTAGTAAGGAGCGAGCTTATGAATGCATTTAAAATTCCTAGGAAGCAGCTAGCGCTGTATCTCATGCTGATTCCCCCGGTTGTTGTGTTGTTTATATATGCCTACCTCCCAATGCTCGGGGTTGTCATGGCGTTTCAACGGTACCAACCGACACTCGGCTTCTTTCATTCCGAATGGGTTGGGTTCGATAACTTTAAACGTCTGTATCACATCCCGGATGTAAAGCAAGTTATAGCTAATACGCTCTTCATCGCTACGATGAAAATCATTATAGAGACGTTAGCTGCGATTACGGTTGCAATTCTGCTGAACGAGATTATGTCGAAAGTATTCAAACGCACGGTTCAAACGATTATTTATTTCCCGTACTTCCTATCTTGGGTTATTCTCGGCGGTATTTTCCGCGACATGCTCTCCCGTGAGGGCCTCATTAACACAATGCTTGCAAAGTTCGGCGTTGACCCGATTATTTTCTTATCCAAGGCATCATGGTTCCCGTATATTCTTGTAAGTACTGAGACTTGGCAAATTACCGGCTTCGGTACGATTGTCTTCTTGGCTGCCATTACGACAATCGATCCGACGCTTTACGAGGCCGCTGTTATGGACGGCGCAAGCCGTTGGAAACAAACGCTGCATATTACGCTTCCAGGCATGAAGTCGACGATTGTATTGATGGTTACGCTTAGCCTTGGCTACATTCTTAACGCAGGCTTCGAGCAAGTGCTTATGTTGTATTCTCCGGCCGTGTATAAGTCAGGCGATGTTATCGATACTTGGGTATACCGTATGGGTCTTCAGCAAGCCCAATATTCACTTGGTGCTGCAATTGGCTTGTTCCGTTCAGTGGTCAGCTTAGTTCTGATTACCGTATCGTACTTGATTGCCCGTAAAATATCGGATCATCGCATTTTCTAGGAGACAGGAGGGGACGTAAGTGGTAGACCGTTCGTTAGGCAAACGTATATTTACAGTCATTAATAGCCTGATCTTTATCTTATTTTCGCTAAGCTGTATCATTCCGATGGTTCATGTATTGGCGATTTCGCTTAGTAAGAGTACGGCAGTTACAGCCGGGAAGGTTACTTTCTGGCCCGTGCAATTCTCGACGAAGTCGTACGAATATATCCTTAAAAACTCCGAGTTCTGGCATGCGATGGGTATTTCCGTGGAGCGTGTCATTCTCGGTGTCTCGATTAGCATGATTCTGACCATCTTGGCTGCGTACCCGCTGTCGAAGGGAAAGCTCCACTTCAAGCATCAATCGTTCTTCGCTTGGTATCTTGTTGTGACGATGCTCTTCTCGGGCGGTCTCGTGCCATCCTATATGATTGTTAGAAATACGCACTTGCTTGATACGATCTGGGCGCTCGTTATCCCAAGCGCAATCTCCGTCTTCAACGTGCTTCTCTTGTCGAACTTCTTCCGGAATATTCCGAAGGAAGTTGAAGAGTCCGCGTTCATTGACGGCGCGGGTCACGTCCGTATTCTGGTGTCGCTGTACTTGCAGCTGTCGATGCCGATTATCGCAACGCTGGTCGTGTTCGCGGCGGTTACGCACTGGAACGCATGGTTCGACGGTATTATCTACATGAGCAATCAGAAGAGCTATCCGCTGCAGTCTTACCTGCAGACGATTCTTCTCGATTCCAACTCAAGGGTTATTACGAGAGAGAATGCGGAGCTGATGAGCCGCGTATCCGACCGTACCATTAAAGCATCGCAGGTGTTTATCGCCGCGATTCCGATCTTGTTCGTATATCCGTTCATGCAGAAGTATTTCGTCTCCGGCATGATGATCGGTGCAGTTAAAGAATAGTTCTTCAAGGGCAAGAAGCTGACTTCTATTACAGGGGTCGGCTTTTTGTTTTTTCTGTTTTTATAGCTGATGCTGTCGAACGTGATCGAAAATGGTTACAATGAGAAGAGTGCTTATGGGAGGAGGTGTTGATGATGATTGCTGGAGCTGTCGCGCGCAGGTGGAGGATACTGCTTGTCACCTTGCTATGTGCCAGCGTGATTCTTCAGATCACCGCTTGCAAGCGTACGGAGGAAGAGCAGCCACCGAAGATTGTGAATGAGCTGCCAGTCAGCGTTCCGCCGACGACTACGAATAATAATAATAATAATTCAACTTCGATTACCAATAATACCCCCATTACGTTGACCGTCTACGTGGATATGCCCTGGTTCTGGGTCGATTCGTTCACTGGGCCGATACCGGAAGAACTGACGAAGCGGACAGGTGTGAAGCTGAACATCATCCGCAGTATGGATACGAAAGAGCTGCCTGCCATGCTGGCTAGAGGCGATTTGCCGGATATCATCTATTCGGATCGGCTAGCTGACCGGCTGGCAACGAAAGAAACGAGCTATGCGTGGGACTTATTAATGAATGCCTATACGCCGAAATTCGTTGTCTCGGACGAGGAGAAGCGGCTGAACGCTTCGTCGGACGGGCATTTCTATACAATCCGCAATTACTACCAGAGGGAAGTCGACATGTTTAATCCGTATGCGGTTGCAGGGCCGGGGACGGCTGCGCTTACCATTCGCGACGACATGATGAAGCAGCTCGGCAGCCCGCCGCTACATACGTTGGCGGATTTGGAGCAGATTCTGCTTGGGGTGAAAGCCAAGTATCCGAGTATGATTCCGCTCTTGCTGGATGAAAATTCGCAGTGGAGCAAGTATTTCAAAGAGCGGTTCGGCGTGGAAGGCTTATATCAGCATGATGGCAAGGTTCAGAGCCAGCTTCGGAATCCGAAGACGCTGGACTATTATTTGTTTCTGAACCGGCTGTACAGAGAAGGGCTTATTCTGCCGGAGAACTTTACGTTCAACCACGAGCAATATATCGAGAAGCGCGATACGGGCGCGGCTTTCGCCTTCATTCGTAATGTGTACGATGCGAATTCGGCGAACAGCGCCTATAAGGCTGCGGGTATGAGCGCCCACGCCAAGCTGGTTACCTCGCCGCTGTCAGACTCCTTCGTACATGTGAACGATACGAGCGGCTGGGCCGGCACATATGTAACGAAGAAGAGCCGTTACCCAGATGTGGCGATCCGGCTGCTGCAATATCTGCGGAGCGAGGAAGGGCAGCGCTTGATGGCTTGGGGCATCGAAGGGGTGCACTGGCATATGTCAGAGGAGGGCTACCCGGTCTTTGAGAAGCAGTTTCTGCAGGACAAGTATGCGAGCTATGAACAGTGGGTACAGAAGTACGGCGTCGCGGTTTGGGCATTCGGCGTACACGGCAATATTGCGAATCAAGCATCCTATGACCCTGCCCAGCCGGAAATGATGGAGGCGCTACGCGTAGAGAAGGAACACACGGTCTACGAGCCGCTGCTCGCGCGCGTTAATCCGCCGTCCGATACGAAGGAGGCGGGCATCGCGGGAGAAGTGGATGCCCTCATTAGCAGTGAGCAGACAAACGTTATACTGGCGGATACGCAGGAAGCATGCGTGGCGCAATTTAATTTGATGGTGAGCAAGGCGGAGGAGCTTGGCCTCTCGAAGCTCGAGAAGTGGATGAGCAGCAAGTATGCGGCGATATCGCAGAAATAGAAGGTGGCACTGCCCACTGGCCACCTGAAAGCTGACGGCCGATATACGATCTCTCAGCTCCAGAAGCAGCTCGCTCAAAAAAATAACGGACTCCAGAAGCGCTATTTCCCATTTTTTCTGCCTAAAGTGGCTGAATTCATCGGAATAAACGTCGCTGGAGTCCGTTACATTTTCAAAAGCGCTTAGCCGCGGGCACCGCACACTGGCGGACAAAAATCATGAAGGATTCGATTGGCTATACTCCCCGAACTGGCGCGGGGTCATGCCGGTATGCTTCTTGAACACTTTATAGAAGTGCCGCGGATTCTCGAAGCCGGTCAGAACCGCTACCTCGCTCAGCGGCAAATTCGGACGCTTCACGATGAGCTCCTTCGCTTTCACAACCCGCAGCTGATGGATGTACGCGAGAACGTTCATGCCGGTCTCCTTCTTGAACAGGTAGCTGACATAGTTCGGATGGAGGCCGACCTGCTCTGCCACGGAGCTAAGCGACAGATCGGTCTGATAATTCGTTTCAATATACTCGAGCATTTGTTTGCCGGCATCCGGCTTGTCCATTTCGGCAGGGAAGCTGTCTTCGCTGAGTTCCACTTCCCCTTCATCCTCATGGTCGCTTTGCAGATCAAGCTCCGCTTGAATTTGCTCGCCAATCTTGGTGAGCAGCTCACCGAGCTGTTCATCGTTAATCGGCTTCAGCAAATAATCGATGACCTTCAAGCGCAGCGCGCTTCGGGCATAAGAGAAATCATCATAGCCAGTCAGAATAATGAATCTGCCGCATAGATCTTCGTTCTGGGCGACTTGAATGAACTCGAGTCCGTTCATCTGCGGCATATTAATATCCGTCATGACGAGGTCTGCCGGATGCTGGCGCAAATCCTCAAGTGCTTCCTCTGCGCTTGAGACTCCTGCAATTTCATGAAACGGCAGGTCAAGCGCCTTTACCTTGCGCAGCAGACCCCTCAGAATCGGCGCTTCATCTTCTACAATTAACAGCCTCATTATGATTCCCCCTTTCTCGGGATGTACAAGGCAACGGTCGTCCCTTCCCCGAGCTCACTTGTAATCCTTAGCCCGTAGGCTTGCCCGAATTTGCTGATCATTCGTTCATGCACATTCATGACTCCGATGCCGCCGGGCTTCTCGGATTCTTGCGGCCTAATCTCGCCATCTAACTTGCGCCTCAGCATCTCTAGCTGCTCCGGCGTCATGCCGACGCCATTGTCACGAATTTCGACGATGGCAAGCTCGCCTTCGAGCCATGCTTCAATATGCAGAACCCCGGTCTTGCTGCGCTTCGAGATGCCATGAATGATTGCATTTTCGACGAGCGGCTGAATGATAAATCGTGGGCACTCCCGCAGAAGCAGTGCTTGATCCCGAACGATGATATCGTACTGCAGCCGCTCCTCCATACGCACCTTGTAAATTTCCAAATAACTGCGAATATGCGATAGCTCATCCTTCAGTGTCGCATGACTGCTTCGCGATAAGCTGTAACGGATCGACTGTCCGAGCGCATAGAGCATCTTCGCAACGTCGGGGTCCTCGTTCTCCTCGGCAGCCATCCGGATCGCTTCAAGCCCGTTGTAGATAAAATGCGGATTGATCTGCGCTTGAAGGGCCAAGTAAGCCGCTTCCTTCTGCCTGAGCTGCGAGATGTCGATCTTGCTCATCAGCTCGTCATTGCGCGTAATCATCGTATTATACGACGAGACGAGGAAGGCGATCTCATCGCTGCCGCGATCTTCATCGTAGCGTGCGAGCAGGTTCGTGCGCATGTGTCGTCCAAGCTTCAGAATACGCTGAACGACTGTAGAGAAGGTGACGAAGTAAGCGCCGGATAGAATAACGAGCAGCGCTGCAATGACAAGTACATACCATCTCACGAGACTATTCGTCCGTTGGAAGAGCTCGTCCGTTGGCGTAAGCGCCATAATGGTCGCCGACATCTTCGGCACCTGGAATTTGTTCATCAGCAGCTCTCCGCCGGATGCTTCGAAGTACTGATACGGCCGCGGCATCTTAATCGAAGAGAGGATCTGCTCTTGATCGCCTGCGGTAAGCGGCATGTCAGGCTTTGAGACCGTGACAAGATTCGTGCCGAGCACGTTGCTCTTATCGGTAACATAGAAATAATGCGCATTCGCGCCGCTCGGGTCATTCGAATGGAGCAGGCTGCTGACAAAATTCCGCTTAAGACGAATCTCCAGAATACCGATCTCCTGCGTGAAATCCTCATTATACAGCTTCTTATAATACGTCAGCAGAAGCGCATCCGGGCTCTTATCGACGATCTGCTGCAGCCAGTAGCCTTCGCCAAGCTTCAGCTTGTCCACTTCGGGAGCAATGCTGCTGGCGTTGTCAACGATGCTGGCACCGAGGTTCAGCACCTTCGGGTTCATTTTGTACACGCGGATTCGGTCAATGTACGTTGAGCTATTCTTATAGAAGGAGAACAGTGGCACGAGGTCCTTCAAGTAGACGTATACCTGCTCGGACGCCGTCGTATAGTTGCCGGAGAGCAAGCCGCTTAAGGTACGGTTCGTCTGGAACATGTCGTGAATCATCTCGATCTGACTTAAGTTCATCAGGAAAGTGGAGCCGACCTGCTGAATAAGGTATTCACGGTTCGTGGCGTAATCCTTCACGGCATTATTATGAAGCTGTTTATAATACAACGAGCCAATGAGCAGCGTCGGGAGCAAAATAATGACGACATAGCCGATAATCATTTTCTGCGCGAGCCCAACTCGGAATTTGCGAAACTTGCGAAACATGCATTCACCTTCTTAGCTGTAAGCGAATCTTTCGTACCTCATTATAAAGGACTTTTCCGTGAATATACAGAGACTGCCTTCGCGGCGGCGTCAATATGCGCTTTATTAAGTTTTTCTCATCATTTTCTCAGAAACGGGCGTGAACGGCGAGGGCCTAAGGACTCGGTGCTCATTGAAAAATAGTGGGAGTTTTCGCTGTGTTATAGTGTTTCTAGGCAAGCGAGGCAAAGCGATTCCTAACCTACAAATACAGACATCAGGAGGAACTTACACATGACAACAACAACTAACAATAAACGTTTCAATGCTAAAATGATCGGTATCACGCTGGGCGTATTCGTAGCGATTGGCGGAAGCATGCTCGCAGCACCAGGCACAACGCACGCGGCGACAACTTCCAAGACGACGGCAACGACGACGACAACGACGACGACAACGACAACAGCCTCTAAAGAAGCTGCGACGGGAACAAGCTTGGTGGATAAAATTATTGCGACAGGCGAACAATATCTAGGCGTACAATATAAATTCGGCGCTAAATCCGGCATCACGAGCGCATTCGACTGCTCTTCATTCATGCAATATATCTTTAAAGAGAACGGCATCGATCTGCCGCGTTCGTCCAGGCAGCAAGCGCTGGTAGGCACGCCGGTAAAGAAAGCGGATCTGCAACCGGGTGACCTCGTGTTCACGGACACGAACAAAGACGGCAAAATCAATCACGTAAGCCTCTACATCGGCGACGACAAGCTGCTGCAGACGTATCGCGTCGGCGTCGGCGTGACGATTTCTGATTTTAAAGGAAGCGCCTGGGACCGTACTTTCGTTACGGCACGTCGTGTTCTTGATAATGGCAGCGAGACTGGCACAGGTACTGACAATGGTTCTGATGTGAACGTCGGTGGCGACACAGGTTCTGGCACAGACACGGGCACTGATTCGGGTACTGCCAATGAAGTGACGAGCACGGTTGATCAGGTCAAATCCGATGCAGCGAACAACGATGGATATCACACGGACAAGCCTTATTACCGCAATAACCGGTAATGTTTTGTTAATCATATGAACTTTTTTTTAAAAGCGGTCGTATCCCAATGCTTTCAAGGGATGCTACCGCTTTTTTATTTGGGAGGATTCGAGTATAATTCAGTAGATAAACTATGAATCTAGTGAAATGTTTCGATAGGTTATTGTAATTCCGAGTATTCCGATGTATAATTCAAATTAACAAAATAACACGCATCATTTCTGAAGGGGCTGACAGCATGATTAGAAAAAGAAGTTTATCCGTAGTAATTGTTTTAGCCGTATTGACACTCGTAATTAGCGCGTGCGGCGGAAATTCAGCGAACAATAATTCGACTGAGAATTCGAATAAAGGCTCGAATGTAACGAACACTGGCACTGCAAACAGCGGCGACGCAGCGACGGACACATCGACTGACGCTTCGCAGCCGAAAGACGGCGGCAACCTAATTATTGCTGTAGCTGCTGACCCTGATGTACTTAACCCAATCTACGCCGGCGACCGCGTTAGCTTGACGATTGACCAAGCGCTGTACGCACCTTTGTTCCAAATCAATAACGGCAAGAAAACATACTACTTGGCAGACAGCCTGACGCCATCTGCTGATAACCTCTCTTATACATTGAAGCTGAAGAGCGGCCTTACTTGGCACGACGGCCAACCGTTGACTGCTGATGACGTTGTCTTCACATTCGATAAAATTCTCGACAAGAACCAGAACAGCTTCTTCCGCGATTACCTCGTATTCGGAGATAAGCAGGTTCAAGTAACGAAAGTCGACGATCTGACGGTAGAATTCAAGCTGCCGCAAGTTAACCCAGCTTTCGAAGCAACACTTGTACAGCTGACGCCGATTCCGAAGCATATTTTCGAGAAAGAAACAGATATTCAGAAGAGCACGAAGAACGCGGCACCAGTTGGTTCCGGTCCGTTCAAGTTCAAAGAGTACAAAACAGGCGAGTATGTAACGCTTGAGCGCTTCGATAACTATTTCGAAGGCAAGCCGCATCTTGATTCCATCACGTACCGCGTTGCAAAAGACACGAATGCTGCTAACCTTGCCCTTCAGAACGGCGAGATTAACGTGAAATACCTGGATCCACAAGACGTTTCGACGATTGAAGGCACTGGCAAGTTCGACATCATGCCATACGCTGAAGGCCGTCTGTCCTACCTCGCATTCAACGAGAACAGCGACATTGGCGTGCTAAAGAAGAAAGAAGTTCGTCAAGCAATTGGCTATGCTTTGAACCGTGAAGAGGTTATCCAAGCTGCATATGCTTCCGCAGACTATGCAGATCCGGCTCACTCGGTCCTGACGCCTGATACGCTGTACCACACGAATGATGTACCAACGTTCGATAACGACGTTGCGAAAGCGAAAGAGCTTCTGCAAACAGCAGGCGTTAGCAACCTGAAGCTGCGCTTCATCGTAACGGCTGGCAATAAAGTACAAGAAGCAATCTCCCTATACACGCAACAGAAGCTGAAAGAAATCGGCATTGACGTTGAGGTGCAAAGCTTGGATTCATCCGCATTCGGCGCGAAAGCTTACGATCCGAAAGCAACTGACTTCGATCTGTTTGTTGGCGGATATATTATGGGCTCCGATCCTGATGCATACAGCGTGCTGTACACAACAAACGGCTCGTACAACTCCTTCCACTACGGAAATGCAGAAGCAGACGGCTTGTGGAAACAAGGCTCGACTGAAGCTGACACAACAAAACGTGGTGAAGTTTACAAGAAGATCCAAGAAATTATCGCTGGTGATGCTGCAATTTACCCAATCGGCTACACGAAAACAATCGTTGCATTCGACAAGCAATTTGGCGGTGTGGACGAAGCGGTTCTGAAGCCGGTCGTAATCTTTGAAGATCCGGCAAAACTGTACTTTAAATAAGAAAAATTTCAAAAAATAAGCTGGGTGACACCAGCTTATTTTTTGCTACACAAAGCAGGGAGACTTCACGAATGAGACAACTCATCGCCAGACGTTTGCTGCAGACGATACCGATGCTGTTTTTCGTATCGATTGTCTGCTTTGCTATGATTAAGATGGCGCCGGGCGATCCGGTGCTTAACTTTGTTACACCGAGCATGCACGCGGATGATATTGAACGCATCCGGCATAACCTAGGGCTTGATCAGCCGGCTTATGTTCAATACTTCCACTGGCTGAAGGAATGCTTGACTGGCAACTTGGGGTATTCCCTCGTCAATCATAAGCCGGTCATGGATCAAATTCTGGAGCGTTTGCCTGCTACCGCGGGCCTTATGGGCGTTTCGATTGCCATAGCTGTATTGCTTGCGATACCACTCGGGATGCTCGCAGGCGCATATCGGAACCGCTGGGTAGACAAGCTCGTTAATTTACTCGCCTATATCGGAATTTCGGTGCCTCTATTCTGGCTGGGTATTCTATTTATGTATTTCTTCGCCGTTAAATTCGGCTGGCTGCCAAGTATGGGAATGCACACGATTGGCAAGGATTCGGCGCTTGATGTCATTAAGCATGGCATTCTGCCTTGCTCGGTGCTGGCGATCAGCTTCCTGTCCAGCTATGTGCGTTATATTCGTTCCAGTACGATTGGCCAGCTGAAAGAAGATTATGTTCAAATTCAATATGCGTTCGGCTCGAATCAATATGCGATTCTGTTCCGGCATGTGACGAAGCACGTGCTGCTGCCTGTCATTACGCTTCTTGGGCTCTCGCTCGCTGAACTTGTCGCCGGTGCGATTGTTACGGAGACCGTATTCACTTGGCCGGGAATCGGCTCGCTCACGGTGACTGCTGCGAAGGGGATGGATTATCCGATTATAATGGGCGTTACACTATTTTCTGCCTTTATGCTCATGATCGGAAATCTGGCTGCCGACTTGCTGTACAGCGTAGCTGATCCAAGAATCAAACAGACGAGGTGACCTCATGAATCGCACCAAATGGAGAAATGTACGAAACGAGCTGTTTTCGAATAAATGGGGTATTGCGGCCGTCATTATTCTTGCTATCTTCGCGGTAGGTGCCGCATTGGCTTTTTTATCTCCTTATGATCCGAATAAATTGAATGTACTTGAGCGTCTGCAGGGGCCCGGTGCGGCACATTGGTTTGGCACTGATGATTATGGTCGTGATTACTTCTCGCGCGCGCTCTATGGCGGCCGTGTATCGCTGATGGTCGGAGTCACTTCCATGCTGCTCGCAACAACGATCGGCGTCGTTATTGGCGTCGTGAGCGGCTACTTTGGCGGATGGCTAGACAATGTGCTCATGCGGGCAGTCGAAGTGTTCATGTCGATCCCGTCGTTCCTGCTGCTGCTCTTGCTCAGCATTTTCTTGAAGCCGAGCGTAAGCGGCATCGTTGTCATTATTGCATTATTAATGTGGATGAGCATTGCCCGAATTATTAGAGCGGAGACGATGAGCGTGAAGGAACGGGAGTTTGTGCTCTATGCGAGAGCTTCCGGCCAGAGCTCGCTTGGTATTATCATCAAGCATATTCTGCCGAACCTGATGCCTGTTATCATCGTTGGCTCATCGAATTTGGTTGGCTCCGCAATTATGCTTGAATCTTCCCTTAGCTTCCTCGGCTTCGGGGTGCAGCTGCCGAAAGCAACGTGGGGCAGCATGCTGAACAATGCGCAGGGTTTTCTCGGAAACGCGCCATACTTGGCGGTTTTCCCAGGTTTATTTATATTGTTAACGGTTCTGAGTTTCAACGTGCTCGGTGATATTCTTCGTATCGGCTTCGAGCCGAAGCTGAACCGGCGCTAAGCGGTGGACATAAAGGAGTGAACACAGATGGCAGAACGGCTCTTGTCCGTCGAAAATTTGAAAGTATCGTTCTTTACCCGCGATGGCGAGAATCAAGCGGTTCGCGGCGTAAGTTTTCATATTGATGCAGGCGAGACGGTTGGCATCGTTGGTGAATCCGGCAGTGGCAAAAGCGTCACGGCCAAAGCGCTCATGGCGCTCACGCCTCCACCGGGCAAGATGGTCGAGGGTGATATCAAGTTTCGCGGCGAGTCATTGTCGAGCCTCTCGGAGAAGGATTGGCGCAAGCTGCGCGGCAACCAGATTGCAATGGTGTTTCAGGACCCGATGACGGCGCTGAATCCCGTTCAGAAGATCGGCAAGCAGATGGTGGAGGTCATTCGCCGCCATCGTGGTCTTGGGCAATCGGCGGCACTGCGCGAAGCCATTGAGATGCTGCGCCAAGTTGGCATTCCGGAGCCGGAGCGGCGCGTGAACCAATATCCGCATGAGTTCAGCGGCGGCATGCGCCAGCGCGTTATGATCGCGATGGCGCTCTCCTGCCAGCCGGAGCTGCTTATTGCGGATGAGCCGACGACGGCGCTCGATGTGACGATTCAGGCGCAAATTCTGGATTTGTTAAGGCAGCTCAAGGAGCGCTCGAACACAGCAGTTGCGCTGATCACGCATGATCTTGGCGTTGTGGCGCAGGTATGCAGCCGCGTCGTCGTCATGTACGGCGGCATGGTGATGGAGGAAGGCACGGTAGAGGACATCTTCTATCGTCCGAAGCATCCGTATACGCAGGGCTTGCTTCGCTCCCTGCCGAAACGGGAGAGCGGCTTCAAGGAGCGGCTCGTGCCGATTGACGGCACGCCACCGAATCTGCTCAACCCGCCGCCAGGCTGCCCGTTCATGGAGCGCTGCCCACATGCATCGGCGCGCTGTGCGGAGCTGCCGAAGGTGACGGAAGTATCGCCGAGCCACCGGTATATGTGCTGGTTAGCAGAAGGTGGAGAGGAGGCGCTGCAAGATGAGCGAGCATGAATGGCTGGTTGATGTGCGCAATTTGAAGAAGCATTTTACGAAGGGCCGGGATATTTGGGGCCGGCCGACGGAGGTGCTGAAAGCCGTTGATGGCGTCAGCTTTCAGATTAAGCGCGGCGAGACGTTCGGTCTCGTCGGCGAGTCCGGCAGCGGCAAGTCTACTGTTGGTCGCTGTCTGCTTCGGCTCTATGACTATACATCCGGTGAAGTACACTTTGATGGACATAATCTGTCCGCGCTGGGCGAGCGTCAGCTGAAGCCGTTCCGCAGCCGCATTCAGTCGATCTTCCAAGATCCGTACTCATCGCTCAATCCGGGGATGAATGTGCTTGAGCTCATCGGGGAGCCGATGGATATTCATGGCTTGCAGCGCGGCGAGGAGCGCAAGGAATTCGTTGCTTCCCTGCTAGAGCGAGTGGGCTTAAAGCGCGAGCATCTGAATCGCTTCCCGCATGAATTCAGCGGCGGGCAGCGCCAGCGGATCAGCATTGCGCGGGCTTTATCTGTGCGACCGGATTTTGTCGTCTGTGACGAGCCGATCTCCGCACTCGACGTGTCCGTGCAGGCGCAGGTCATTAACATGCTTGAAGATTTACAGAGCGAATTTGGTCTGACCTACCTGTTCATCGCGCATGACCTGTCGATGGTGCGGCACATTTCTGACCGCATCGGCGTTATGTATGGCGGCCGCCTCGTCGAGGTAGCGCCAAGCGATGAGCTGTACGACAATCCGCTTCACCCGTATACGAAGGCGCTGCTATCTTCCATTCCGGTACCGGACCCTCACGTTGTGAGCGAGCGGGTAGAATGGGTCAGAGAAGCAGGCGCGGCGATTCCGGACTTGCGAGAAGTGAGCCCGGGACATTTTGTAGCATTGTGAGCAGGAGGAGGACGAGGGGATGACGGAAGTGAAAGAACGAGTGAAACTATCCCAATGGGATGCGCTGTTGATGGAATCTCTACGTGTGCTCGGCTGGTCGGATGACGAGATCATCCAGCGGACGCTGCAAGGCGAGCTGCCGAAGGATGACACGAGCATGTATCAGTTCAATTACGAGGAGCTAACGGCATTCGCGACGCAAGCTTCGGAGACATTCGAAGCGGCGGTGCGCACAGGCTACCAGATCAAGTACAATACGATCCGCGGCATTCGCAGCTGGATTCATATTGCGTACAAGCTGGAGCCGGAGCTCGTGCTCGATGCGGGCAATGAGTCGGTTATTGCGGAGCTTACCCTTGCGCAGAAGGAACGCCTCGCGTCCGTCTTGTCGCATGGCTGGGTCATTCAAGGCGAACATGCAGGCGCGGCTGAAGAAGCCTCGCGGTATGTGATTGTGCCGCAGGGCTAGGCTGGAGCTGCTCGTTGTTGTAGATATACAGTAAGGCGTCCTAATTAGGGCGCTTTTCTTTGTGTGTGGTCGGTTTTCTGCGGTACTCAGACGTCTAGCGAACTCCAGACGCGTTATTTGGCTGAAATCTGCCCATCTCCACCTGTAAAGAACCCCAGACGCGTTATTCGTAGCTAAATGAAGCAAAACTGCCAGATTCGGGTGCAATAAGGTTACTGAAGTTCGTTAGCGATTCGACGAGGCGGTTTCTGGACGAATAAGCGCATTACGATTCGTTAGAGGTAGCGGAGTGAGGAGGACGGCGGAGGAGGAGGTATGGGGAGACGGTTAAGGAAGGAGTTCCGCTCCGGCTCGTCTTCCCCATCCTACCCCTCCTTCTTCCGCACCGCTCCCGCACGGAACATCGTCGGCGTGACGCCTTCGGCGAGGCGGAATCGCTCGATGAAGTAGCTCGGCTGCGAGAAGCCGACCTCGAGCGCGATTTGCTTGACCGGCTTCGCCGTGGCCATCAGCATCTGCTTCGACAGCTCGATGCGTTGATGGTTTAAGTAGGTCAGCGGCGGAACGCCCATCTCTTCATGGAAAGTCCGGCTGAAGTACGCCGGGCTTATTTCGCATAGGTCCGCAAGCTTCTGCAAGGGCAGGCTGCGGGCGCAGTTCATGCGCATATATTCGGCTGCGCGCCGGATGCTTTGCGATAAGCTTCGCTCTCCGGAGGCGTTCAGGTCGGAGGCGTGCAGCAGCAGCTCCAGCATAAGCTCATACAGCAGAGCGGCTTGCTTCGGCACTTGCCTCGCGTCGTTCAGCCTCGCAGTCGTCCACAGCTCCTGCACGAGCGCCATAACCCGATCGTTTTCCCCGTACGAGAAAGCCCATACATCCCGCAACGTTTTGTCCCCCAGCAGACGGCTCATGCCTTCGCCAGCGAAATAGATCCACCATACCTCCCACGGATCATCGCCATTCGTGCCGAAATACTGCGGATGGCCGCCATAGAGAAAGCCCATTCCAGGCTTCAGCTGGACCGTCCCGTGCTCGGTCTGCATCCAGCCCGTGCCTCTTACAACGAAATGAACATTGTAGAAGCCCGGCTGATAGGTCGTACCGTCCACGGAATGCTCAGGCTCGTCTTGGATATGCCCAATGCCAAGCGGGAAGCCGGGGAAACGATCGAAATCCGGCCTTGCGGTAAAATGCGCATCATACACGGCTCTTGTCCCCTTATCGCAAAATATTGATATCAATCGCAAAAACGAGGTATCCTCTTCCTTTTATTAATAGTATATATTGAGTTTGTGTACAGGGAAAATAACAAAAACGATATATTCGGACAGGACAGTCATTATTAGGAGGGAGAAGTGCGGCAATGGAATATACGACGTTTGGCAGGACGGGACTTCGCGTATCCAAGCTTGGCCTCGGCGGCGCGCCGATCGGAGGCGATTTTCGGGATATTGATGAGGCGGAAATTGAACGAGTTGTGCATGAGTCGCTCGACCTCGGCATTAATTTTATCGACACGGCACCTCTCTACGGACTCGGCAAGTCGGAGGAGAGAATCGGCAGGGCACTCACTGGCGGACGAAGGGATAAAGTAGTGCTTGCGACAAAAGCGGTCCGGTACGATTTCCCCTACAATTATGAGAATGTCATCCGTTCGGCTGAAGAAAGTTTAAAGCGGTTAAAAACCGATTGCGTTGATCTTATGCAGCTGCATGATGTCGAGAAACAGCCGTTTGAGCTCATTATTAATGAGGCGATTCCGGCATTGCTGAAGCTGAAGGAGCAGGGCAAAATCCGCTTCCTCGGCGTCACTACCCGCGATCTGCCTCTGCTGAAGCGTTACATGGAGACAGGAGCCTTCGATGCGATCCAATTCTACGCCCGCTATATGCTGCTCGATTATTCTGCGGCGAATGAGATCATCCCTCTGGCAAGAGAGAACGATATCGCCATTATTAATGGCAGCGTGCTCGGCATGGGGCTGCTCGCCGAGTCGCCGGCCAAGTTTCTCGGTGAAGATATGCGTACCGAAGCAGCGAAACGGATGGAGAAGCTGTCGTTCCTGCGGCGCTCTGAGCCGAAAGGACTCATCGAGCCGGGCATGCGCTTCAGCTTGCAGAACCCTGATATTCATGTGACGCTGACGGGCACGGCTTCCAGTCGCTCGCTGCGCGCGAACGCTTCGTACTGCGACGGCGTCGGACTCGCGCCGGAGGACCACGAACGGGTGCTGTCACTTTTTGCGGATACTCCGTCCTTATTTGCGTGAGTTTACTCCATTAACCAAAGGCGGCGTGATCAAGACGATGAGGCAAAATATCGAGCGGTTCATGTGGGTGTCTGCGCTGAAGCCGGGCATGGAAGCGGCATTCGTTCAGGAGCTGAAGGTGCAGCGGGAGCAGTTGCAGAGCAGCTTGGAAAAGCAAAGCGTGCTGGTGTGCAGCGTGTTCCGCGAAGGCAGCCATCTGTTTGCCTATTTAGAGCAGAGAGCGGATGAGCGAGAAGAGCCGATCGGCAGCATTTGGAATGAGGCGCTGACACCGCTGTTGCAGGCTTGGCCTACCCTTGAAGGCGAGGCGACGGTAAAGTTCGAGATGCGTATGAATGATATTTTTCACGACGATTGCCCTATGGACGACGTGCCCTGGAGACGTCCAGGGTATAGAGCGGAGCAGCGAGTCGGGAGCTTGGCGAGATTAAAGACAGACATGTACAGCAGCTATGTCTTCTTGCACTACCAACTGCAGGAAGAGAAGCCGCGGCAGTTTAACAAATATTATACGATCGGCAGCTTCGGGAGCTATATTTTTTCCTATCAAGAGCTGCCGTCAACGGTCGAGCAACCACGGATAGGACGGATTTCGACAAAAAATTCACCTTTGAATTGGGGCGAAGTGATGGAGCCGCATTTCGATCCATGGGCTGAAAAGTCAGACGCAGAGCGGCTTTGGTGCGTATTGGAGGAGCTTTTTCACTACGAGAGTAGCGATGACTGAAGCGAAAGTCTGGACTATCATAGGGGTGCAGCATAATGTACAATAGCGTTATAACCTACTATGATGGCGAGTTGTGTCGAATTATGAAGAATACATCTCTGAAAAGCGATCATGTGCTGGAAACGATTTTCTCCGTACTGCGCTGGTTCTTCCTGCTCGCAGCCGGATGGATCTACTTCGAGTACTACCAATCGCCGCAGTCGCAAGGCAGCTTCGTGCTGTTGTTATGCGGGGGCGGT
This sequence comes from Paenibacillus sp. sgz302114, assembly GCF_056120345.1. Taxonomy (NCBI): domain Bacteria; kingdom Bacillati; phylum Bacillota; class Bacilli; order Caryophanales; family Paenibacillaceae; genus Paenibacillus; species Paenibacillus sp. sgz302114. The sequence goes on along the minus strand of NZ_JBVYOI010000006.1, from coordinate 202,874 downwards.
GCTTATATAGCTTTGACGCAGGTGGTTCTCTCCAAGGGAAATATGGAGAGCAGAGCCTTTTATTTCATTACGCGGATGGGCGTCATCTTCGACTTCGTTGCTGTGACGGCGCTGCTCGCGCTAACTGGCGGGGCGGGAAGTCCGATGTTCCCGGTTACCTATTTTATTATTTTGCATGCGGCGGTGTATTGGGGGCTTCGAGGCGGCGTTATTTCCATGCTCATTCTTGCCGCGTGCTATACAGCTGTGCTGCTAGGTGGAAGTGCAGATTCCTTGCATGAGCATGCGGCTACTGTAAGGATGAACTTCATCTGCTTGCTGCTGATGGGAGTTGGCGGCGGCATCGTCATGGCGCGGGGGCGCAAGCATCTCGGTGAGAAAAGCCGTTACGAGCAGATGGCGAAGCATGATTATTTAACAGGGCTAAGCAATCATCGCACGTTCCAAGAGAAGGTGAAAGAGCTGGTCCATGGCGGCGGGAAGCTGACCTTGGTCATGGGCGATATCGATTGGTTCAAATCGGTTAACGACCGCTACGGCCATCTTGTCGGCGATCAGGTGCTGAGGGAGGTTGCGGCGATGCTCAATCGCACGTTCAATGCGGAGCACGGCGGCATGGCTTATCGGTACGGCGGCGAGGAGTTTGCGATTACGATGCAAACGGGTAACCGGGATGAAGTGAAGGAGCGGCTATCATCGTTCCAAGAGGAATTGTCGAAGCTGAAGTTTACTTCGGAGGAGGGGCAGAGCTTCCAAGTGACGATGAGCTTCGGGTTCGCCGTCTTCGATAAGCATACAGTGGCTGGCTTGATCAAAGAAGCCGACGAGTCGCTATACGAGGCGAAGCGGCAGGGACGCAATTGCGTCATCTGTTTGAAGTGTGTCGTTTAGATCCGCAGCACCTCACCATCACCCCGCGTCGGCGCTAACGGATCGTCCAAATAACGTTTCCTGAGTCCGTTAGCACAGCGCACGACGCAACAAAGCCCACGCCATCGAAGGCGTGGGCTTTTGTTGTTGCACTTTCTTATGCGACTTACTTATGCCGCTTCATTCATCGGCACGGAATGCTGGTCGAAGCGGTTGAACATGACGTTGTAGATGAACGCGGATGCGATCGCGAGCAGTGCGAGCAGGCCGAACGTCCACGGGAAGCCGATCCAGCTGGTCAGCGGAATGGTCAGTGGCGCAATGGTGCGTCCGACCGTATAGCGTAGGCTCGCTGCGGCAAAATATTGCCCGCGCATATGCTCCGGCGCTAACCGCGAAACAAACGCTTGCTGCGGCCCTGCCGACATGAGCTCGGCGATAGTGAAGACAGCGATTGCTAGCGTGAAGCCCCAGAACGAGGACATCAAGCCGAACATATAGATGCCGGCTGCATAGAGCACAGCGCCTCCGATGAAGACATAACGGTCACGGAAGCCCGCAATCCACTTCGTAATGACGACGGTGAACAATGCGACGAACAGTCCGTTCTCCGAGACGATGATACCGAAGAGCTGCTGTCCGTTCACTTGCAGATTCCAGTCGCCAAACGAGAATATCGTTGACAGCTGTACCGTTTCCTTCAGGAAGACCGGGAACAGTAGATCAAGCTGCATGAACGTTTGCGACAACAGGATGCCTGCGATAGTAAACAACAGGAACACGCGGTCTGTTGCGATGACGCGATAATCGCGCAGTTGTGTGCCGATAGCCTTGTACCACGGCTGGCCTTCCTCGGCTTGTGTGCGTTCTGCCACTCGAGCTGGACGCGACTCGTGTAACCGTGCGTTCATCACGAGCGCAAGAATTGCGCACACTGCCGCTGCTGCTGCCAGAACCGGGTACGGATTTTCCGTATAGGTGAGCGAGCCGATCAGCGGGCCGATAACGACCGCGACATTGGCAGCTGTGTAGAAGATGGCGAAGACGCTTGCTTGATGTTTCTCTTCGACGACGTCGGAGACCATCGCTTGACTGGCAGGCCAGTAGATTGCGCCGAAGAAGCTTGCTATCGTGAAGCCGATGAAGCCGATAGACGGCATCGATAAGAGCGGAGACGCGGCGAGCGAGAAGAGTCCGTAGCCGAAAGCCTGTCCGAATGCGGCGAGTACCATCATACGTTTGCGCCCGAATCTGTCTGCGCAGTAACCGCCAAGCAGGTTCGCGAAGACGCTCATTAGCTGCGATATGACGAGCAAGGTGCCCGTCCAGCCTTTGCCGAATTGATCGGAGAAATAGATCGACAAGAACGGAAAGAAGGTCCAGAAGATGACATTGAATGCCGCTTCACCGCCGAGGCGGATTTTTAAGTTTAAATCCCAATCTTTAATTTTCATGAGTGCCCTATCTTTCTAGTTGTAGATGCTTTAAGTGCTGTACCATCATACTACCTTTGCGTCAGAGGAGACAAGGCGTGCAGTGGCGTATCATTTTGGAAAATGGATGGGTGATTCGTGCTTTCTCCAAATCGGCTCTGCTATAATGAAAGGTACGAGCAACTTACTTAGAACTGATGCGAGAGGTGTCCATGTCTAGCGATACGTCTTATACGACCGAAGAAATAGCGACGCTGTTGAAGATATCAAAGCTCACCGTATACGATCTCATTAAGAAAGGCGAGCTGCCCTCGTACCGCGTCGGCAAACAGATCCGTGTCGATGCATCGGATATTGAAGCGTATAAGCAACGCGCCAAAGGCATCGCCGTAACGCCGTTGCAGCAGCAACAGCAACTGGAGCGGGCGGCTGCCGTTCCAAGCATGCAGCCTTCACATGCAGCATCGCCCGAAAGGCCGCTCGTCATTACCGGCCACGATGTCAGCCTCGACATTCTGAGCAAGCATATCGAGAAGCAGCTTCCAGGTATGCGCCCGCTGCGTTCATTCGTCGGCAGCATGGACAGCCTGATCTCCATGTACAAGGGCGAATCCGACATCGTCAGCACGCATCTGCTTGATGGCGATACGAATACGTACAATTTGCCGTACATTCGCCGGCTATTGGTCGGTCTGCCGATCGTCGTCGTCCATCTGCTGACGCGTTCCGCTGGTTTCTATGTGCGGCAGGGAAACCCGAAGCAGCTGCACGGCTGGAGCGATCTGAGCAAGCCAGGGCTGAAGCTCGTGAACCGCGAGCAAGGATCGGGAGCGCGCGTGCTGCTCGATGAGCAGCTGCGGCTGCACCGGATCGCAGCCGGCAGTCTGCTCGGCTACGCCGATGTCGAGCACAGCCATCTCGCCGTCGCTGGCAAAATCGCCGCCAATATAGCCGATGTCGGCATCGGCATCCAGAAGGCTGCGAATATTGTTGGCGGCATCGACTTCATTCCGCTGATCGCGGAGCGATACGATCTTGTCATGCTGAAGCGGCCGGACAATATGAAATGGATCGAGACGGTGCTGCATACGATCCAGTCGGACGCCTTCAAGAACGAGCTGCGTACGATTCAAGGCTACGATCTGTCCGAGACAGGCCGTGTGCTGCTGGACACATAGCCTGCTATTAACAAACAATGCCCTTCGCAAGCTGCGGTCAAGTTCCGCGGCGCGAAGGGCATTCTCCATTATTCATTAGCTATTCATTAGCTACTCATTAGCCATGTCTTGCGTTAATCTTTCGTTATCCGATTAACCGCAAGCAGCATAATAAACGACAGCAGCACCATCGATCCGGCCCAAGCCCAAGCGAGCTTCATGCTTCCGCCGTCCATCGCGACATAGATCGCTGTCGGAATCGTCTGCGTCCGGCCGGGAATGTTGCCCGCAATCATTAGCGTAGCGCCGAATTCACCGAGCCCGCGAGCAAAGCCGAGAATGTAGCCGGTTGTGACCGAGCGGAAGGCGAGCGGGAACGTAATGTACCGGAATACCTGCCACTCCGAGGCGCCATACACCCTTGCCGAATTTTCCAGCGCGGGGTCTATTCCCTCGAAGCCAGCTTTCATCGTACGATAAGCAAGCGGGAAGGCGACCACAACCGCTGCAATAACGGCAGATTCCCATGTGAAAATAATCGGTCCGCCGAACAACGCTTCATACAGCTTCCCGAGCCAGCTTCTGCGTCCAAGCGCGACGAGCAGCAGGAAGCCGATGACCGTCGGCGGCAGGACGAGCGGGAGCATGAACAGCGCATCGAGAATGCTCCGGCCGATGAAACGGGCTTTCGCCATCCGCCATGCGATAATGGAGGAGAGCAGCAGCATGACGATGCTCGCAATGAGCGAAATTTGAATCGATAGCTTTATCGGTTCATAGAACGTAGGCCAATCCATAAATGATCATCCTAAGAAATGAAATAGATTATGACAGTTTAAAGCCGTACTTCGCGAACACCGCGTCTGAAGCGCTGGATTGCAAGTAAGCGTAGAAGTGTGCAGCTTCCTTGGAATGCTTCGTTTCAGCGACGATGCCTGCCGGATAAACGATTGGCTTATGCACGCCGGGAATGATGCGCAGCGCAATCTTCACTTTCTTCGACGTAAGCGCGTCCGTCTTGTAGACGAAGCCTGCATCTACGTTGCCTGTCTCCACATAAGTGAGCACTTGGCGAACATCCTTCGCGTAGATAAGCTTTGATTTCAGCGAATCCCACACTTTGCGCGTCGTTAGCGTATCCTTCGCGTATTGGCCGGCTGGCACGGACTCAGGTTGGCCGATGGCGATGTTCTTAATATCTTTGTCTGTCAGCTGTTTCACGGTTGTGAATGTTTTACGGGAAGTCGAAGGTACAACCATAACAAGCTCATTATACAGCAAAGCCGTGCTGCGGCTAATCAATTTCTCTTTTACAAGCGCGTCCATTTGCTTCTGACCTGCGGAGATGAACAGGTCTGCCGGAGCGCCTTGCTCGATTTGCTTCTGCAAAGTGCCGGATGCAGCAAGATTGAAGACAAGATCGATATTCGGATGGCTTGCCTCATAGCTTTTCTCAATAACTGCAAGACTATCTTTAAGGCTTGCCGCTGCGGATACGAGCAGCTCTGTTTTCTTCGGTGCGGCAAAAGCCGGTTGTGCAACCGTTAGAGCGAGCAATACAGCAGGCAGTGCTGCACGCAGCATCATGGAAGTGGCACGTTTCAATTTCATTATGATCTTCACTCCATTCAAACTAGTAATTATGTAATGTATCGTAACATAGACGACTATTATTTTGAATGGTTTATTTTATAAGTAGTATGGTTTAGTTATGTTTAATGATATTTAGTATGGATGAAGAGGTGCTTCCGAGTGCATTTGCTCAAAACAAAACTATATCTATCGCTTGCAATCGGCATGTTTATGCTCGCAACGCTTACCATAACAGTCGACCAGCTGCTCGTCTTCAAGAAGGCGGTAGCCGTTGCTTCGTCCAGCTCCTCCGTTGAGGTACGCATTCCGGTGCTCTGCTACCATTCGATAACGAACGCGAAGAAGGGTGAATATATCGTCAGCACGGAAGCGTTTCAGGCTCAGATGAAGTCGCTGCACGAGCATGGCTACAGAAGCATTAGCTTGGCGCAATTCGACCAGCTCATGAAGGGCAAGCTGAAGAATGACGGCAAGATGGTGCTCATCACGTTCGACGACGGTTATCGCGACAACTTCACGAATGCTTATCCGATTCTAAGCAAATATGGGTTCACAGCGACGGAGTTCCTCGTTACTAGCTGGGTTGGCGGGGGCAGTTATATGAATTGGAGCGAAGCGGGGGAGCTGTACCGTGCGGGGTGGGACATGATGTCGCATACGCGAACGCATCCGTACTTGCCGCTGCATAAGGCGAAGGGACAGCGTGAAGAAATTGCTGGCTCCAAGCAGGACCTCGAGAAGCATTTGCCGGTGCCAGCAAATGTTATTGCATATCCATACGGATTGCGCAGTGCAGAGACAGTAGATATTGTGGCTGAAAGCGGTTATACGTATGCATTTACGTTCGACGACGGCATGACGACATCCTCACAAAACCCATATCTGCTGAAGCGTCTCTTCATTAAAGGCGACATGGATCTGCAATCGTTCGAGCGGAAGATGGAGTATTAGGGGCGATTATTAGTCGTCCCCAATTTGCTTGCCATCAAAGAATTCGCCTTCCTGCAGCTTGTCCACGAACTGCTGCAGCCATTCGTAATAGCGAACCGCATGCCGCAGCTTATGTAGGTCCTGCAAGCACAGCTTCCGCTCCTCTTCGCTCGTTTCCAGAGCGAGAATCGTCTCGGACAACGGCTGAATAACCGGCTCAATTGCGGTCTTCATCACATCAATTTCCCGCTGCAGCTTCGAGGCGAAGAATAGCTGGAACGCTTTGAAGAAGTCGGTTTCCGCCGTGTAGAGGTCCTTGCGATCGGCTTTCTCATCCAGCTTGGACACCATCTTGGAATCCATCAACGAACGGACGGCATAGCTCATGTTGCTCTTGCTCATATTCATGCTGCCCTGCATCTCATCGAGCGTCATCGGCCGATCCTCGAAGAACAGGATGCCATATAATTGACCAAATGAATAATTAACCCCATATAAGTCCATCGTCTGGGCAATCGCATCTATAACCTGTGCTCGAATTTCCTCGCGCTTTGAGCTAGGCTCTTTCATTTTCCCCGAAGTCGATTTCTTCATCGTATACCGCCCCTCACGAAACCGTTCAATTAAGTGGAATTATACCAAACCCATGAGCAGAATGGCAGTCACCTTGGCTCTATCGTTCAATAAATATTGAATTTATATGTAATATCCCAACTTATCGATTAAATACCCAATGTATTAAAAAAATATTGAACGTTTGATGCCCCTTCGCTTATAGTTAATGAAAAGAGGAGGGATATGGTGTGGCGAATTTAACGGCAGCAGGTGCGACCTATCCAATCAAGGCGATTCTGTTCGATAAGGATGGAACGCTCATCGATTTCATCTATACATGGGGCAAGTGGAGCGAGCATATGCTTGCCGAATTCGCGAATCAACTGAAGGCGCGTGAACTGCCGCCAATTAGCGCAGATATTGCGTCGCTCTGGGGCACGCGCCATGAAGGCGATGCTATTGTCGATTATGACCGGAACGGCCCGCTCGCGATGGGCACAATCGAGGATTTGGCTGCCATCCTGGCATGGCAGGGATATCTGGCAGGCATGTCTTGGGCGGAGGCGAAGATCGCTGTGCAGCAATGCAGACAGCATGCGGATCAGCAGCTTGAAGCTGCACGTGCATCCAAAGCGCTGCCTGGCGTAGTCGAGTTTCTGGCGAAGTGCCGCGAGCAAGGGCTGAAGCTAGCCGTCGTGACCGCAGATGAAACAGCACCCGCGGTGAAGCATCTGAAGTGGCTCGGACTAGACTCCTATTTCGACGTAATCATTGGGACGGACCGCGTAGAGCGGGGCAAGCCGTTCCCTGATATGGCTTTGCTCGCTTGCCGCGAGCTGGATATTCAGCCTTCGGATGCAGCGGTCATTGGCGACACGAATGGCGATATGCGCATGGCTGGACTTGCCGAGGCGGCGGTTGCGATCGGCATCGCTCCAGAGAGCGGGGCTGCTGCTGCATCCAAGCTGCCTGATGCGGACGCCATCATTATTTCCTATGAAGAGCTTGGGTTCGCTATTGGTGCAGATGAAAGGTGAGGCGACGATGGGCTGGATACTACTAGCGATTGCGATTGCACTTGAATTGTCCGGTACAATCTCCATGAAGCTCTCCGAGAGCTTCACGAAATTGGTGCCGTCGGTGCTTATGTTCGTCTGCTATGCTGCGAGCTTCACACTGATCAACTATGCGCTTGGCTATTTGCAGGTGAGTGTCGTGTACGCCGTATGGTCGGGTGTCGGCATCGTGTTGATTACGCTGGCAGGCTATTTTATTTTTGGCGAACGGCTTCCGGTTTCTTCGGTTTTATGGATCGGTGTCATTCTAGTCGGAGTGATCGGGCTCAAAGTCACAAGCAATGGAGGGGGCTAAGTATGGTGAATAGTAGAGATGATAAGCTGCTATTGTCGTTCCAGGTCATCACGGATACGCATATTGTGGCAGACATGGAGCATGAGCATAACCGGAATTTGGACCGTGCGCTGAAGGATATTGCGGCGAACGCGCCGGAGAGCAGCGGCATTATGCATTCAGGCGATGTGACGGATAACGGCGAATTGGTGGAGTATGAGATGTTTCGGCAGATTTGGCAACGCAATCAGGAAGGGCTGCCGCCACTGTTCGTGACGAGCGGCAACCACGACATCTGCGACGATTGGCAGCGTTGCATTCCTCTCTTCATGTCGCAGACAGGGATGACAGGCATGTACCATGATCATTGGGCCCGCGGATATCATTTTATATTTCTTGGGACCGAAGAGGGTATTGGCCTGTACTGTACGCTGTCGGATGAGCAGCTGTCTTGGCTAGACACCAAGCTCGGAGAAGCGGCTGCACCGGATAAGCCGGTCTTCGTCTTCCTGCATCAACCGCTCAAAAATACAGTAGCTGGTTCCCTGGAGGCGCAGAACTGGTACGGCGTTACACAGGACGAGGAGCTAAAAGCGGTGCTGGCGAAGCATCGGCAAGCTATCATGTTTACTGGACACACCCACTGGGAGCTTGATGCTCCGCATACGTATTTCGATGGCGGCGGCACGCTTCCGGCGATGTTCAACGCAGCATCGGTCGCTTACTTATGGACAGATGAGGATGAGCATAAAGACGGCAGCCAGGGCTTCTATGTTGAGGTGTACGCAGACCGAGTGCTCGTGAGAGGAAGAGACTTCGAGCGCGGCGAATGGGTGGAAGGTGCGCAGTTTGAAGTGAAATGTGGAGTTTGATTGGCTATTGCAGCATAAGTGATAGATGAAAAAAAGGAAATATACCGATTCTTCCTATTGTGGTATATTCAGGGAGATGTCTGGGGGGGGGGTGAGAGTTCGGTGTATAGGAAGCTGCTGCAAAGTTTGTTTTGTTTGATGCTGGTGTTAGCTGTGTCGGCACCATCGCTGTCGGCTGCTGGCAAGACGGTAAAGGTTAAAGTGACGTTCGTTAGCGCGGACATGATTTCGAACAGCCACGTTGGCAATGAATGGTGGTGGGGCGGCTTCGTGAACGGCAAGGAGCTTGGAGATGGTGAATCTGTTGTTCTGAACGTAAGTGCTTCCGGCTCCGTTAATCTGAAAGCAGAGGCGCAGGAGCAGGATAAATACCCGGATGATGGCGCAGCTACCGCATCAGTGAAGGTATCCTCTATCGGCAAAAGCGTCACCAAAGCGCTAAACGTCACTGTCGTCGAGAATCGCGGCAGGTACTCCGGCAATACCGCAAAGTGGAAGTTTGTTTTTAAGGTAGAGAAGGTATAGTTTGTTCTGTACATAAGTGTACATAAGGCCGCGTGCATGCGGCCTTTTTGGTCTGCAACCTTACCTGCGCCTTCCCCGTCTTGGGTGGTAAGGGGGGATGATGATGCGTGAGAGAGGATTAATGGCATTCATTATTTTGATTATGCTCGGTTGTGCGTTCTATGGGGGCTATATTGTGGGGAATGACAGCAAAGGGGAACAGACTGAGAAGCAAGCGCAAACGGTGCAGTCTCAGTGGCTCAAAGAGGGTGAGCCACCAATGCCGGCTGTTTCTGTGGACGGGGTTCCGATGAAGGTGAAGCTTGGCGGCTACTCGTGGTGCAAACCAGCAGGAGCGGATACCGCAAGCTGCCAAAGCGTAGATGCCTCAATTGCACAGATGGAGCCAGTCGTAGCGAAAGGCGGCTCGCAGATCCAAATCAAAGCACCGGAGCGGATCAAGGAGCTGACGTTGACCAACATGAGCAAAAGGATCACAGGTGATTCGTACTACGTCCCGCAAGCTAAGGGCATCTACGAGTACAGCATCTACTGCGAATGGTTTCTGGACCAAGGGAGCGCGGAGTATTATTTTGCGATTGAGGTGAAGTGAAGAGGTCCAGCGGACCAGCTACATAAGCGGAAAATCGGTCAAGGAGAACAACAAAAAAGTGCCCGAGAGGAAGCCGCAATGACCTCTTTTCTCGGACACTTGGAAGGCAGCCGCCGAGGCCGCCTTTCCTATGCAATCAACTATCCATAATATCACGCCGCAGAGTGAACAAATCCTTCAGCGCATCCGTCGACAGCTCGGTAATCCAGCCTTCTGAGCTTGTGATGACGTTGTCGCTCAGCTGCTGCTTGTTCACCAGCATCTCATCAATCCGCTCCTCCAGCGTGCCGAGCGAGATGAACTTGTGCACCTGCACATCGCGGGTCTGGCCCATCCGATATGCGCGGTCCGTCGCCTGGTTCTCAACAGCCGGATTCCACCAACGGTCAAAATGGAACACATGGTTAGCTGCCGTCAGATTGAGTCCGACACCGCCCGCCTTGATGGACAGAATGAATATATTCGGCTGTTCATCCGCGGGCAGCGTCTGCGATTGGAACTCATCGATCATCCGGTCGCGCGCTGTCTTCGACGTGCCGCCGTGCAAGTAGAGCACCTTCTCCTGCAGTTCATGCGCCAGCACCCGCTGCAGCATTTGACCCATGCCAATATACTGCGTAAAAATCAAACAACGTTCGCCTTCCTCCCGCAGTTCCCTCACCATCGCAAGCAGCCTCTCCAGCTTTGCGGAGCGGGTGATGAGCGATTCGCTCTCGAACTCGCCACTTTCGCTAACTTCAGGAATCGGCTCCTTCGTCAGCAGAATCGGATGATCGCAAAGTTGTTTCAACTGAGTCAAAGCAGAGAGAATCGCGCCTTTGCGCTCAATGCCTTCCTTCTTCGCCACTTGCTCCATCAGCTCATTGACGGTCTGATCGTAGAGAGCCCCTTGCTCAGCGGTGAGATGGATGTACGTCTTCATCTCATTTTTATCCGGCAAGTCGAGCTGGATCGAAGGGTCCTTCTTCTTGCGGCGCAGCATGAATGGCTTCACGAGCTTCTGCAGCTCCTGCGTCCGCTCCTCGTCGCGTTCCCGCTCAATCGCCAGCGCGAACTGCTCGTTGAAGCTTCGCGCACTGCCCAGATACCCCGGATTAATGAAGTCATAGATCGACCACAGCTCAGACAGTCTGTTCTCGATCGGCGTACCTGTCAGCGCAATGCGGTGCTTGGCGCGGAAGCTGCGCACGGCTACAGACTGCTTCGTTCCTGCATTCTTAATGTTCTGCGCCTCATCCAGGCAGATCGCGGTCCAATGGAAGCTGCTGATCGTCTCTTGATCGAGCGCGGCTGTCGCGAAAGAGGTGAGCACGATGTCGGCCTCCAGCGAAGCTTCACAGAACGGATCGCCAGTGAGCCTTCTGTTACCGTAATGCAGCATAATACGCAGCGATGGCGCGAATTTGCGAAGCTCCTTCTGCCAGTTGCCGAGGACGGAAGTCGGACAGATGAGCAGGGCAGGACCTCGCGCGCCTCCGTGTTCCGCTTGCTCCTTCACATGGAGTAAATAGGTAATGAACTGAACGGTTTTGCCAAGGCCCATATCGTCGGCGAGGCAAGCACCAAGCCCGAAGCGGCGCAGAAAAGCAAGCCAAGCGAAGCCGTCCCGCTGATAGCTGCGCAGCTCAGCCTGCAAACCAGCAGGAATTTCTACCGCAGGCCACTCGGACTGCTGCGTTAATTGGTTCATAAGCTTCGTCAAATGGCCGTTCAGCTCGACTTCAAGCTGGATTTGCTCCTCGGAGCGCTCATCCTCACCTTCATTCGAGGCCTTCTCCTCACCATTTGCTTTCCGAGGCCACTGCCCGCTGTTACCGCTAAGCAAATGCAGCTGAAGTACCTCTTGGAACGACAAGCCGTTCTTCTTGTTAACCCGCGCCATCGCGCTGCGGATCTGTGCAATGAGCGCCGGATCAAGCGGCACCCATTCGCCGCGGAATCGGACGAGCCGCTCGCCGCGGGCGACGAGCTCGGCGAATTCCGCCTCGGTCAGGTCGCTGTCGCCAATCGCAATTCGCCAGTCAAAATCAATGAGCGAATCGAGTCCGAACAGCGAGCCGCCGCCGCCCTTGGCGCCTTTGCGCTCTTCCTCGCCGGAGCGGACTTTCGCCCGCAGGCGCGGTTTGCGCTTGCTCGCTGCTTCCCACCAGCCGGGAAGCAGCACTTGCCAGCCAGATGCGAGCAGCCGCTGGCTGTCCTCAGTCAAGAACTGCCACGCCTCGGCATCTCCGAGCGGGCTGTTCAATAAATCGCTGCCGCCGCCGGCGAGACGCGCTGCAGGCAAATTCGCCTGCAGCTGCGATAGCCATGCGGCGGATCGCTCATGCACGTGCGCCGACCATGGCGCCGGCCACGAGCCCAGCGCTTCGCCGGCGAGCGTTAGCCGCGCCGGCGCAAGCATGGAAGGCTCGTGCCGATCTTGCAGCACGAGCTGAAGGCGCCATGCTTCGCTGTCGCCGTGCTCAGCCCCTTCGGGGCTCGGCTCCAGCAGCTGCAGCAGCGGCCGGAACGGCGCTGTGTCGGCCTTCCAGCCGATGGCGACGAGCCATGCGCGCGCGTCCATGCCCGCCGCTGCAACGCCACCGTGCTCCCGCGCGAACAGCAGCGGATAATCGCGGCGCAAATCCGCGGCCGCTTCCTCGCTGCCAAAGTGGCGTTCGAACACGGCCGCGGAGAACGCCGCGCGAAGTCCGGCTGCAAAGCCGCCATCATCGCCGCTGTTCCAGCTTTCGCCATCGCCATGCCCGTCGCTATCTCCGCCGCTGTTCGAACTCCCGCCATCGCCATGCCCGTCGTTACTCGGGCTCCGGCCGCGTTGCTCTCCTTTTCCGCTCCTACCGCGCACATCCAATACCTTCCGCAGCTTCGCCGCCGCGGTGGCCTCAAGCGCTCCTTCGTCCCAATTCCACTCCAGCTTCCCCTTGCGGTAAGCGGCAAAGCTCGGGACGATGGAGCGCGCATCGATGCTCGCGGCAACCAGCGGCGCAAGCTCGGCAAGCTTCGCCGCATCGCCTTCCCACACCCATTCGACATGCGTGAGCAAATGCCGCTCGGCGAAGAAGGGAATGACCTGCTCCGATGGGAGGACGACAAGCTCCAGCTCCTGCACCTTCTCGATCTCGAGCTCGGTACCGTAGAAGGACGGCTCATGCCAAGCGAACAGCCGCTGCTTTACCATCATCCCAGACACGTACCCGCCACTTGGGCTCACGCCATATATAAGAGCATCGCCATGCTCGGTCAAACTCACTTGTATAATCAACGTGTCCGTATACGAATTCACGGCAATAGTCCTCCTTTTCGCAGCTCCTCCTGCAATGCCCGAAGGCGGCTATGGCGAGCGGCAAAAGCGGTAATAAACTGCTCCCATCGAACCTCCTGCTTCAATTTGCGGTACAACTTGAGCAGCCGCTTCAGCAGCTTTACCGCTGCTTTGTAGCTGTCGCGGTTCTTGAGCAGAATGTAGCGTTCCACGGCCTGATGATAGAAGGGGAGCAGCAGCTCCGGCGCATCCTTCTCAATGGGCTTCAGCATCGTAGCGCGGAAGTCCAAAGGCTCTCTGCCGCAGCTCATATGGTAGTCGATCCACAGCCGCCACTTCCCGTGCGCGACAAGAGCATCCTCATAGAGAGTGCGCGAATAAGGGAGCATCGCAACAAGCGTTGTCCACATACGCGATTCCGCATCCGGCACATGCTGTAGTACAGCGCCCCAATAATCGCCATAGGTGCCGTCAAGCTCATCCGTTCGGAAGCTGCCGAGCAGCGGTCCGAGCTCCACGAGCCAGTTTGCCAGCCGCGACCAAGCCTGCTCTTGCAAGAGCGCCTCGAATAGCAGTGAAGCCTGCCCCGGAAGCAGGACGCCTGCGCCTCGAAGCAGCTCCCACGCCGCCTCATCCTGTTCCAAGTACAAGTACATCAAGCTTTGGGCAAAAGTCCATGGCAGCTTGGACAGCGTGCTGCCCATCTCCTCATTTGCTGCCTCCAGCTGCTGCAGCTCTCTCTCAATCAACTCGCGCCGCGATTCTGCGAGATTGGGCTTCAACCAGTACCGCCAGCAGGCGTGATACAGCTTGAAGAAGCAGTTCAAACTCTTATCTTCCTTCAACATCTGCTCTCGTAAGTAGTGCAGCGTCTCCGTCACACGAGGCCAAAGCTCGGATTCTTCCGCGATAGACAGCCCACCGGCGAATCCGCGCATCGTCACTTCCAGCAGCTCATCCATCGCGAGCTGAGTGTGATAGCCAATGAACAGGCCCGAGTGCCGCCAATCCTCCTGCGCGGGCTTGACCAGCTTCTCCAGCGTAAACAAATGCGCATGCACCTCGTAGAGCTGATCCATAAGAAGCGATAACGGAGGCTTGAGGCCATGGATGACGGCCAAAATCTCCCTTGCCTCATGCATCGACCTTACATGCTGGTTAATTGGACCCATCGCACGGGCGAATAGCTGATGCCAGTCGGATACCGCCATCTTTTTCAATTCCTCTGCAGTGACCGAAGGCTTTGCAGGTTTCATTGTGCTCACAGCGTTCTTCCCAGCGGAGCTCGCCTTGGCAGCAGCACCAGCGCGTACTGCCGTAGCAGCATTGACGAGGGCAGGAACTGACCGCTCCTGTAGCGCGGCATATTGAAGCAGGGCAGCAGTCATATGCTTGCAGCCCTTGCTCGCCGGACAGGTGCAGGATCGTTGCTCCAGACTCGGCAGCTCCAGCGACACCGAATAATGCTCGGCACCTTCAACCACGGCCCTCAGCCGATCCGCCTGCGGCATCGTTACGCTAAGGACAGCGCCTTGCTTATAATATTGAAATCCCCGTTTTATCGTCAGGTCGTCAAAATATTTCGCAACTTGCTCCAGCAGCTGCTGCCACTGTGCATCGTCAATCGCATACTCAAGATTCGTCATCATCGTTCGTCGTATCTCCTAAAGAGCGATAATTATAGCTTGCTCTCTATTATATCAGGTTTGCGGGGGACGGAAGGAGGTAACGGTCGTGCTTCGTCTAAAAACCGAACGTTATCATGTACATATGTAAGATAGTTCGGGAATTTTCGTCGAAATCATACAAAAGCCATTGACACTACGCACATTAACCATTAATCTAGTAAAGGTTTCGCCTCACTAATTAAATCTGCCATTCATGTTCGTATATCCTCAATAATATGGTTTGAGGGTTTCTACAAGGAGCCGAAGAATCCTAACTACGAGCACAGGACACGTCTATGCGTGTACCCCTGTGCCCGAGGTTAGGTTTTTTTATTTGGGGGATGCTAATTTTACGTTGAATTGGATATAGGAGGCGCTTTATTTCATGGACAAGCTGTTTAAGCTGAAAGAAAGAGGAACGACTGTTGGCACCGAAGTAATTGCGGGCATTACGACGTTCTTGACGATGGTGTACATCGTTATTGTGAATCCGGGCATTCTGAGCGAGGCTGGCATGGATTTTCACGGCGTATTCATAGCGACAGTGCTTGCTAGTGTGATCGCTACTCTCATTATGGGGTTGTTCTCGAACTATCCGATCGTGCTCGCTCCAGGTATGGGACTGAACGCTTATTTTGCCTACACGGTCGTTGGTGGAAGCGGATTCTCGTGGCAGGTTGCGCTTGGCGCTGTATTCGTTGGCGGGTTGTTGTTCGTCCTGCTGTCGCTCACTCCTTTCCGCTACATGCTGCTAGATGCAATTCCATCCAGCCTCAAACATGCTATTACGGCGGGGATCGGACTGTTTATTACATTCATCGGCTTGCAAAATGCAAAGATTATCGTAGATTCGCCAGCAACTCTGCTTACACTCGGCGATTTAACCCAGCCTATGACTCTGCTTACCGTCGTCGGCCTTATCATATCTCTCATTCTAATGGCTTACGGTGTTAAAGGGTTCCTGTTCGTCGGTATGCTCATTACCGGAATTATCGCTTACTTCACAGGTCAGCTGCATATGCCGGATTCAATCGTGTCTCTGCCAAGCGGTCTGAACGCAACGGCGTTCCAGCTTGATATCGGCAGCGTGTTTACACAAGGGCTGTACTCGGTCATCTTCACCTTCCTGCTCATTACGCTGTTCGATACAACGGGCACGATGCTCGGCGTTGCAGAGCAGGCAGGTCTGCTCAAGGATAACAAATTCCCGCGCTCCCAAGGCGCATTGCTTGCCGACGCTGTCGGCACTTCTGTCGGCGCGCTTCTCGGCACAAGCCCGACTTCGGCTTATATTGAATCGAGCGCAGGGGTCGCGGTTGGCGGACGTACGGGACTTACGGCTGTGGTCGTCAGCGTGCTGCTTACTGCAACGTTGTTCTTCTCGCCGATTATTTCGGTGCTGGCGAGCATTCCGGCGATTACCGCACCAGCGTTAATCATTGTTGGCTTCCTAATGCTGAACGTGCTGCGGAAGATTGACTGGAGCGATCTTGAAGAAGCGTTCCCGGCGTTTCTGATCGTCGTCCTTATGCCGCTGACCTACAGCATCGCAACAGGCATCGGCATCGGCTTTATCGTCTATCCGGTACTGAAGCTGGTTCGCGGCAAAGCGAGAGACGTACATCCGATCTTCTATTTGTTCGCCGTGCTGTTCTTTATTCAGATCGTTTTTTTCAGCCATTAATAAATGTAAATAAAGTGTGAGTAAAATTTTTGCTGGAAGTGCTGATAACCCTAAAAAAATCTAACAATTGCTTGCTATACTGACGTTGCAGCTTAGAAAAGTAACCGCCACGAAGGGCAGGAGTCAGGCATCTATGAACAAAGTCGTTGGATTAGGCGAATGGAAAAGTTCAAACAACAAGATCGACACCATAATGACATTCGCCCTATCCACCTGCGTGGCGGTTACTGCATACTGTCCAGTTAAGAAAGCAGCAGGTCTTGTGCACATCGTTCTTCCTGAGCCGTTATCGAGCCGGGATGAACAGAAACGTCCGGGACATTTCGCAACAACAGGCGTTCCGCTTCTCATTCAAACGATGGTGGAGAAGTACGGATGCCGTAAAGGCGATCTCGTTATTCAGCTATACGGAGGAGCACAGCCGAAGCGCCGCGATTATTACCGAATCGGCAGCAGAAACTTAGAACAAATCCAGTCGATGTTAGCGCGTCTTCAAATGAGAGCGGCTAAGGCAGAGGTAGGCGGCCAAGTCAGTCGTACACTTCATATGAGCGTTGAGACAGGTGAGGTAACGCTGTCCACACTTCCGCTTAGCTCCTGATTTTTATTTGTAGACCAACGCATCAATTGAGAAGACACCTAGAGGACTTACGATAATTTCGTCGAAATATAACGATGAATCCGAATATACCAAGCAGGTGCCTAACATCATGTTGATCTGGATTTTACTACTACTTATTTTCATAAGCATACTAACAGCGGCTCTCCTTTGGAGCCGCTTTTCTCGCGTTAAGGCCAAATTGGCCCTCGTACAACTGGAGTATACCGATCTACTGCGGAAACAGCAGGGAATTACATTTAAAGTGAAGAAGATTAACGGGGAGTACCGTTATCTCATGTTTGAAGGGAAGCTGTACTACATGCTAGGCCTGACGCAGGATGATGTCGGTAAGCGAATGGAAGAATTGATTCCACCACACCGGCAAGATTATATTCGAGATATCTACGACCGCGCATGGGCGGGAGAGACTGTGCAGTATGAATCAGGCTTGAACGGTCTTATATACCTGAACAGTCTTACTCCGGTTATTGAGCACGGCGAGACAGTTGAATTGATCGGCGCAGGCAGCGATATTACGGAGCGCAAGAAAGCAGAGCAGGCCATGCAGGAAAGCGAATCTCGTTATCGCCAGCTGGTAGAGCTGTCTCCGGATGCTATCTTCGTTGTTACGAATCGGCAGATCGTGTTTATGAATAAGAAGGCGATGGCGGTGCTGGGCGGTTCCAGCCTGGAGGAGTTCTTGGTAAGGCCGATCCAGGAGAACGTCCACCCTGACTTTCTGAGCAGGGCAAGGCAGCATCTTCAGCAGGTCCTTGATACGAAAGGTGTACTCAGCCCGTATGAGTCCAGATATGTGAAGCTAAACGGTGAGCCGATCGACGTGGAAGTTACGGCGGCTTATATGCTGTATCAAGAAGCGCCATCGGTTATTATTATTTTTCGCGATATTACGGAGCGTAAGCTGGCCGAGCTTCAACTGCAGGAGTCGAATATGCAGCTGATGAAGCTTGTGTCGCTCGATGGATTGACCGGCATCGCGAACCGCAGATTTTTCGATGAAATGATGGAGAAGGAGTGGGTTCTCGCCTTGTCGGGAGAGCTTCCGCTGTCGGTCATCTTGTGCGACATCGATTATTTTAAAGCGTATAATGACACATATGGTCATCAAGAGGGAGACAGCTGCTTGAAGCTGACAGCAGGTGTGCTCGACAAGCTCGCTCAGCAGAGCGGCGGATTCGCAGCTAGGTATGGCGGGGAAGAATTCATTATTTTGCTGCCTGAGACGAGTGCGGAAGAGGCTGCCGATATCGGTGTCCGGCTGTGTGAAGCAGTGAAGGAGCTTGGAATTCCGCACGGTGCGTCCCTGGTCAGTTCGGTCGTTACCATTAGCGCAGGCGTCACATCTTTCACGCCATCGGAAGGCGATGAGCTGGACATGCTCATTCGGCAGGCGGACACAGCTCTGTATGAGGCGAAGCAATCTGGACGAAACCGGGTGCAGGTGCATGATGTATCTTTGATGAAAGAAGGTATCTAATGGCGAAGCAGAAATTTTATGTCGTCTGGGTAGGGCGCAAGCCTGGCGTATATACAAGCTGGGCAGACTGCCAGCTGCAAACGAACGGATTCGACGATGCGAAGTTCAAGTCGTATGAGAGCCGTGCGGCGGCTGAGGAAGCCTATCAGGGCGGATGGAAGAAGCATTGGGGACAAGGAAGCGCTGGTGCAAGTAGTGGTGCTGGCGGCAATTCGGGCGGCAAAAGCTCCTTCTACAAGCGCAAGTCTCCGTCTGCTGAAGAAATAGGGGAGATTGACTACAATAGCATCTCCGTCGATGTCGGTACGAATGGCAATCCAGGTCCTGTTGAGTACAAGGGCGTTGATACACAAACCGGTGAAGTGATATTTGCTGTGGGACCCATTTCGAAAGGGACGAATAATCTTGGCGAATTCCTCGCCATTGTGCACGGGCTCGCGCACTTGAAGAAGCTGGGCAGCAACAAGACCGTCTACAGCGATTCGGTCAATGCGCTCAAATGGGTCAGAGAGAAGGCCGTCTCCTCCACGCTCGTCCGCGACGAGTCCACCACCGAGATTTGGCTTATGGTCGACCGCGCCATCCGCTGGCTGCAAACCAATACGTACTCGAATAAAGTACTGAAGTGGCATACGAAGCAGTGGGGCGAGATTAAAGCGGATTATGGGCGGAAGTAGGGTGCCATTATGGGCATGAAGGAAATAACCGAGCAGCAATGGCTGCAGCAGGATGCCGCTTTGCAGGGCAAGGAAGCGGTGTTCTTCTTTACGCCGCTGTGCGGGACGTGCAAGATCGGGCTGCGGATGCTCGAAATTGCCGAAGCGGCTGGCATATCGACACCGGTATTTTTAATTAATATCAACTATGCGCCGGTATTGCGGGAGAAGTGGAAGGTTGCGAGTGTGCCGTGCCTAGTGCTGACCGAAGCGGGTGAGCCCATTCAAATGGAGTACGCCATGCAGTCCGTCGATACGCTGTATCGGCTGCTAAAATAACTTCATGGTATACAGCTGGGAAGTCCAAAGGACGGGGTATTCTCAGGTATAAGAAGGCTGCTAAGTAATGGCAGCCTTCTTTGCGTTTGGTACGGTTGTTGAAAAAAGAGGAGGCGCGATGTGCGCCTCCTCTTTTAGAGTGGCTATTTGGGCTAGTGTTAAGAGAGCTTGACGATGGTCAGCGCCGCACCAGCGGCTCCGCCGATAAGTGTCGCGGCTCCAAGTAAGCCGAAGAATTGCAGCGTAATTGTCGACCCCGCGCTCAACGTCAAGATGACCATGTTATTAAATTCAGACAAGGATAAGACTGGTGCTACGATAGATGGCGTGGACGGAGTAGCAATGCTGCCTTGCTTCGTTCCACTGGTAGGGAAAGCCAGGCGTGTACCTAGCGAGAAAAGGGCGGTATGTTTGATGCGCTTGCCAGTATTGGTCATCACGGTATTGGCGCTCGTTCCAGAAGTCGTACAGTCTGAATAAATAGCAGCTCGCTAGCGGATTCGCCAACATGGAAGAGATTTCAAGCGCGAATTTGTCTTCAAAATATTCATCCGCATCCAGGTTCAAAATCCATTCCGGTCGCAGCTGGACCGTCGCGTCCCACTGCTGCCGCCGCAGCTCGATTTCGTTCGCGAATCGCGATACTTCGTTGCGCACGTAGAAGAGCGGAATGCCGTCAAGCCGCTCGTGGATGATCGTCGGTGTGGCGTCGGTACTGCCGTCGTCGATGATGACCGCCGCATCAATATATTCGCGGTGCCGCTGCAGCGCCTCGTCCAGATAGCGGCCTTCCTCGTTGCGCGCCGTCATTGAGAGCACGAGCTTCGGTCCAGCATTCTTCACGAAGAAATACGGCGCTCGGCGGGGCTCCTGTTCTTGTGGTGCTGTAAAGCGGAAATATTGAAGCGCTCTCGGCATATCCGTATCGCGATAAATATGGAACGCAGGATAGTGGGTATCTACGGATAACCCGATGCCAAGCAAAGCTGCGCGCACGCAAAAATGCCGATCTTCCCCCCAAAGGGACAGATTCGGAATCGTTCGAAAAGAGATGGGCTGTCCAAGCGCTTCGCGGCTAATCAGTGTGCAGGCGCCCAAGCCGCCGACGTCGTAGACAACCGGCAAGCGGAGCATCGTTAGAAGCTTCAGCTGTTCCTGCTGCAAGTCTGCCGAAGCTTTGTCCGACTGCCATGGCCAGTAGTGGTCTTTGAGCCAAACCTGCGGCAGCTCCGCCCCCTCCGGCTGCCACCGCGTCCAGAAAATCTCGGAGATAATCGGTTTATCCGCTTCCAGCAGCGACTCCAGAGTCTCGGGATGAAGCAGCAGATCTGAATCGACGAGGAACAAGGCATCGTACTGCTCTTCCCTCGCGAACTGGATGAAGTGATCCTTCCAATTCGCGACTTTTCCGATTAGCTCGTCGTTCCAATAATGCGTGACTTCGTCTCTTTTTTAGTCAGAAGACGTCTTGTTGCCTGCGATGAGCCTGACGGTTGACGAGCCTTGAGCATGAATGGCTTCCTTGAATTGGGCGAGCATCACGCTTGCCGCATCTTCGTTGTCGTCGATAAATACATAATCAGCTTGCCATGTTGTACGACGCAGCCTCTCAAGCGATTGAAGGAATAGGGCTAGAATTTCTGGTTTCTGACGAATGGGGCTGCCGATGAGAATGCGCCTAACGGTCAACCATATCACCCTCCCCAAATAATGGAATATTGATCTTTATGAACCATAGAGTAGTAATATTCGTGCGGTTTAACTGGAGAGGAGCGCGTCAAACGTGATTGCTATCAGTCTATGTCTCATCGTGAAAAACGAAGAAGATGTCATTGCCAGATGTTTGGATTCTGTAAAGAAAGCCGTTGATGAAATCGTCATCGTGGATACGGGCTCGACCGATGCCACCAAAGACATTGCAGCGACGTACACGGACGCGATCTATGATTTTGAGTGGATCGACGACTTCGCGGCGGCCCGCAATTATGCATTCAGCAAAGCGACCTCGGCGTACATCCTGTGGTTGGATGCCGACGACGTATTGCTGGAGCCGGATTTGAATAAGCTGCTCGAGTTGAAAAGCACGCTGTCGCCCGATGTGGACACGGTCTCGATGGATTATCATTTGGCCAAGGACGAGTATGGCACCGTGACAAGCGCCTTGCGAAGGAATCGTCTCGTGAAGCGTGAGCGCGGATTCCGATGGATTGGCGCCGTCCATGAATACTTGGAAGTGTACGGCGTCTCGCATGCCTCTGACATCGCGGTCACGCACGCCAGTCTCCGGCATGACAGCGACCGGAATTTGCGGATCTACGAGCAACGGCTCGCAAGAGGCGAATCGTTCAGTGCCAGAGACCGGTTCTACTACGCTAATGAACTTAGCGATCATGCCCGTCATGAACAAGCAATTATGTCTTACAGCCGGTTTCTGCTATCTGGGGAAGGCTGGGTGGAGGATAATATCTCTGCTTGCGGGAAGATAGCGGACAGCTACGCCGCGCTCGGCGCAGACGACTTGGCTCTGGAATACGCGCTGCGATCGTTCAAATACGGCAGCCCTCGGCCTGACTTCTGCTGCCGCATCGGATACTGGCATTTGCAAAAGGGAGCGTATGCGATTGCGGCGTATTGGTATGAAGCGGCGTTAAACGCGCCGAAGCCGGAGCATTCCTGGGCGCTGCATAACAACGCCTGCGCAACGTGGCTGCCCCATCTGCAGCTTTGCGTCTGCTATGACAAGCTCGGCGATCCCGCTAGAGCCTTCGTTCACAACGAGCGCGCCCGTGCTTATCGGCCGGCTGACGCCGCAGTCTTACATAACAAAGCCTATTTGGAAGAGGTGCTGAAAGCGAAGGTGCACGCGCTCGCAGAGAGTGAGAGTGCGAAACAAGTGGATACACCTGTCTAAAAGGAATTGTCGCTATACTTCGCGGCAGCGGGGCTGTTTACAATACCGGCAATGCCTCATCCCGACCGAAGCGGGCCTTCCGTTTTGAAAAAGCGTTCCTTCGTACTCGAAGGGGCGCTTTTATTTTGCGTGAACCATATATAAATCTAACACTTATAAATAACTTTACTAACGGCTGTATGCTAAATTGGTAATATAATGATTCTACTGACCTATAGTACAGGGTCTGTGGACGTGGTGCGAATGGAGGCTTGACGTTGACACAAAGCTTTAGACCCTTCTTGTTTATACTGTTCATCTCGACTGTGCTTGTGGCAGGCATCAGCCTTTATTCCTACTCACAGTCCAAAGTGATTTTGAAGGAAAGAATGACACTATCTACCCAGCAGACCGTTATGCAAACGGTCGATGAGCTTAATCTTATGCTGCGTACCTACGAAGACCTCACCTACAACGTCATTACAGACGCCGGGATTCTCAGCAGTCTTCAAATCTACGGCGACATGCAAGGCGACCAACTTGATCGCTATAACGCCGCAAATCAGATCAAGTCGATCCTCTCCGTGCGGTTCTTCAGCAAAGCTGACATTAAAGATGTACATTTCTTCCCGATTGATAGCTTCGTTAATGAGATCTCGACAGTCGGCCCTTCCGAACCAAGGCTCGCCTATGTGAATAGCGATTGGTACAAGCAGGCGATTGCCGGAAATGGACGCAATGTCTGGCTCGAAACGAGACGGACCGGTTTTCTGGGAAGCGGGCAGCCCTCCTTTGCCATTAGCCGGATATTAACGCTGCCGACCGGAATGAAGTTTATTCTATTCGTCGAAATCAGCACACAAGACGTCAACAGCGCGCTCGCTGAAGCCACTCTTGGCAAAACAGGCGAAATGGTCCTGCTGAACGATGAGAACCGGCTGCTCAGCCAGTCGCGACAAAGCGTAACCGGCGATAAATACCGGATTCCTCTGCTTGCGCCGGATAAAGCAAATCGGGATGAGTCGAAGTATTTGATGCGGAACGCTGTAACTCGTATTGATGGCAAACAACAGCTGGTCGTCACTGGCAAGCTAGCCTCGACAGGCTGGACTATAGAGGCGGTTGTGCCGGTGAACGAGCTGATTCAAGATACAGCGAAGCTCCGCAACACGATGCTGATCTGTATCGTCTTCATTGGCATTGCGACATTTCTGGTCAATTACTTGTATCAGCGCAGACGAAGCAGTGCGGCGATCCGCTATATGGCCTATCACGATCACTTGACCGATCTGGCGAACCGCAATCTGTTTAATGAACTGCTGGATCGGGAAGTTGTTGTATCGAAGCAGCAAGGGCAGCGATTTGCCGTACTCTTCATCGACTTGGACAGGCTAAAGCTCATTAATGATACGTTCGGGCACGGCGCTGGAGATAAGCTGCTTGTCGATATTGCGACGAAGCTGAAGCGGCAGCTTCCGAAGGAGTATACGGCAGCAAGGTTCGGCGGTGATGAGTTTCTCGTCCTGATGCCGAACATCAGGGATGGTGGGGAAGTTGAATTGATCATTCACGAGCTTGCCGCGCTCATCCAGCAGCCGATTTATTATCAGGACAAAGAGCTGTATTGCTCTGCCAGCATCGGCGTCAGCATGTATCCGCAGGATGGCGATGACGGACCGTCGTTGATCAAGAACGCGGATATGGCCATGTACAGCGTGAAGGAAAGCGGACGAAGCAGTCATCGCTTCTACGACAGTGCGATGGACAAGAAGACGTATGGAAAGTTCGAGCTGGAGCGCGATTTGCGCAAGGCGCTGGAGCGGGAGCAGCTGCTGCTCGTCTATCAGCCGCAGGTTCATATGGAATCTGGCACAATCGTAGGTGTGGAAGCGCTCGTTCGTTGGAAGCATCATGAGCAGGGGATGATCTCTCCAGCTGACTTTATCCCCATTGCCGAAGAAACACGCCTTATCATCCCAATCGGCGAATGGATTCTGTACACCGCATGCAAGCAAAATAAAACGTGGCAAGAGGACGGCCTGTCACCGGTTCATGTTTCGGTCAACCTGTCAATTCATCAATTCCAGAGTCCCGGCATCGTCGATAATGTCGCTAGCATCTTGCGCGAGACGGGGCTTGCGCCACAGTGGCTGGAGCTGGAGATTACGGAATCCATTGCGATGCATGATGTGGAGCAGGTTATTCGAACCTTGCAAGGCTTGTCGGATTTGGGGGTCAAAATATCCATTGATGATTTTGGCACCGGCTATTCCTCACTCAGTTATTTGAAGAACTTCCCAATTGAACGTCTGAAGGTGGACAAGTCCTTCCTCGATAATATGATTGAAAGTCCGAAGGAACGCGCCATCGTAGGGTCCATCATTGTCATGTCGCACAGCCTTGGCCTTAAAGTGACTGCTGAAGGTGTGGAGAAAGCGGAGCAGGTGCAATTGCTGCGTGAGCTGAGCTGTGACGACGCGCAAGGGTATTACTACAGCCGTCCGCTGCTGCCTGACGATTGTGCCGAACGATTAGCCGAGAATGCAACTTATGCGGTCAGGGGGTAGGCGTCAATGGAGATAACTGCAAGAGGAAGAATGCAGCTTCTGCATGGCTTGCTAGTGGCGACGACTGTTATGGCGGCAGGCTGCAGCGCGAAAGATGCGAAGTCGACAGGGGACGCCCAAGTAATGGATGCACAGGCGACTAGCGGCGAAGAGGAGAACAGCGCCACGGCGGAGGGCGATGTGCAGCTGCGGATGATGGAAAGCTTGACGAACCCGCAGCGAACGGAAATCCTGAAGTCGCTCATTGCACAATTCGAGCAGGAGTATCCAACGATTCAAGTGGAGCTGATCTCGCCGCCGTTTAACCAGGCGGATGAAACCATAGAGACGATGCTATCGACAAAGCAAGACCTTGACGTGGTTGAAGTCCGTGAAATTAACGTTGCGGACTATGTGAACAAGCAATATATCGAATCGCTCGATGCATACACCGCCAGCTGGCAGGATTATTCCACGGTACAGCAAATTCCTCTTAACGTGGGGAGCGTGAACGGCAAGCTGTATTTTCTGGCGAATGGACTGTACGAGCGTCAGCTCTACTATCGCAAAGATTGGTTTGATCAGGCGAATATTGTCCCGCCGTCTACATGGGGCGAGATCTATGACGCCGC
This sequence comes from Paenibacillus sp. sgz302114, assembly GCF_056120345.1. Taxonomy (NCBI): domain Bacteria; kingdom Bacillati; phylum Bacillota; class Bacilli; order Caryophanales; family Paenibacillaceae; genus Paenibacillus; species Paenibacillus sp. sgz302114. The sequence continues at coordinate 177,222 of NZ_JBVYOI010000006.1, read as the reverse complement.
TGTGAAGCTGACTGATCCCGCGCGTAATCAATACGGTTTCTCCTTCCGCGGCGCGAAGGGCGCGAACGGTGTCTTCGACGGCATGATCCGCACCTACAACGGAACGGCTATGAACTTGGCGGACGGCGCTTTTCTAAACAGCGGCTCCACGATCTATTCAACGCCGGCTGCGAACGAGGCGCTGACGCTCTATAAGAAACTGTATGAGAATGCGTCGCCGAAGGAATCGGTGTACTGGGGATTTGATGAGCAGGTGAAGGCATTCACATCCGGTCAGACCGCGATGCTGCTGCAGGACAGCGACGTCATTCAGACGCTGGAGACTCAGATGAAGCCTGGTACATGGGCGGCCGTACCGATGCCCAAAGGCCCAAGCGGCAAGTCGCTGATTACGGTCGGCGCAGCAGGCTGGGGCATTCCGTCAGACTCCGCGCACAAGGATGCGGCATGGAAGCTGATCGCATTCCTATCGAGTTCGGAACAGAACACGGTGTTCAGCAAAAAATATGGGCTTGTGCCGATCCATACGACGGCAGCGAATGATCCGTATTTCATATCAGGCCCGTATAAAACGCTGCTCGATATGACCAATGATCCGGAAACCTATTTATACTATCAAACACCGATCAAGTACCCGGGTAATAATGAATGGTCCAAAGTATCAACAACGACGGAGCAGGAGATGCTGCTTGGCAAAGCCACGGTTCAGGAGACGCTTGTAAAGTGGGATGCGTACTGGAAGGAGCAGCAGCGGCTGATGCAGGGCAAATAGATGGCAAGGCAGAGAGCGGTTCTATCCGGAAGGATGGAGCTGCTTTATTTTTAAATCTAAGAAAGTATAAGTTTTCGATATCCTTTGCTTAGATTTCTCCGCGAAACGTAAGCTTTTGCCGTATGGACGGCGACAGCCGTTTTCACTTGGTCGAAAAGTAGGCGTTGACACAATATGGGAAAAGAGAGTAGCATAGGTGCCATGTTCATGAAGTAACCGTTTGCATACCAATGTGATAGGGAGAGGGCATCGACTTGTACAACTTTAACGGCCTTGATATGGGGATTGGCAACTTAGCACGTTTATCGAATGCGAAGACAAGATCAATCAGTCCGGAGAATTTTACAGGAGAACCGGGCAAAGGCGGCATGGCGACAGAAGGAACCGGCAAGAACTGCGCGCGAGACTTAGGTCTAGGCTGGAAAGTATCGCCTTCGGTGGAGATTGAGCCTGGCGCTACATTGACGATGGCTGACATTGAAGGTCCCGGCGCGATTCAACATATTTGGCTGACCTGCTTCCCGGGTTCGTGGCGAAATATGATTATTCGTTTCTACTGGGACAATGAGGAGACACCTTCGGTTGAAGTACCTGTCGGCGACTTCTTCTGCAATGGCTGGCAGGAGCGCTGCAATGTGAACTCGTTCCCGATTGCGGTCAATCCGGCAGGCGGAATGAACAGCTATTGGCAGATGCCTTTCCGCCGCGCAGCGCGCGTTACGATGGAGAATACGTCTAAGACCGATAAAGCGGTGCTGTACTACCAAATCGACTATACGCTTACAGAAGTGCCGGAGGATATGGCTTATTTCCACGCGCAGTGGAGAAGAAGCAATCCGGTTGCTTATAAAGATGTGCACACCTTAATTGACGGCGTGACGGGCAAAGGTCACTACGTCGGAACATACCTGGCATGGCAGGTGAACAATACCGGCTGGTGGGGCGAAGGCGAGATCAAGTTCTACATGGACGGCGATACGGAATATCCGACGATCTGCGGCACGGGGACGGAAGATTACTTCGGCGGCGCGTGGAACTGGGAGCATCCGCAAGGGCAGTACGGCGTGTACTCGACACCGTTCCTCGGCATGCACCAGGTTATCAAGCCGGACGGCTTGTACCGGAGCCAGCAGCGCTTCGGCATGTATCGTTGGCATGTGCAGGACCCGATTCGCTTCGAGACGGAGCTGCGCGTAACGATACAAGATCTCGGCTGGCGTTCTGGCGGACGCTACCTGCCGCAACAGAGCGACATCGCATCGACGACGTTCTGGTACCAGGCAGAGCCGCATGCACCATTCCCAGAGCTTCCGGGCAATGATGAGCGTGAAGTGATTTAGTCTCGATTGATTGGACAAGCAGAGCTGACAGGGCCGACTCATTGGGGAGTCGGCTCTGTTTCGTGCTGCATTCGGGAGATGCGGGAGTGCGAAAGCGGACGTGTAGGCCGGTAGCTGGTATTGAGAGAGGAAAAGCCGCTCTCGGAAGCCGAAAAAGGGGTAATCGTGTGTTGAGAGAGGAAATATTCTCTCTCGGAGTGCGAAAGCGCCGCTTCAGCTGCTGAGGGCACGTATGTATTCTCTCAGCTATAAAATGTTGGTTAGTTGGGTAGGTTGAGGGTGGTGAGAGCACGTGTATGTGCTCTCCCACGCGGGACCTCGAGCGACACCCGGAGGTTTTCCGATTCTCGCCATGAAGAGGCAGTTCCAGCCGACTCACTAGGGAATCGGCTTTTTTTGCTTACCTGCGAAGCCGTTTAACGCCGTTATAGATGGACCATAAACCAACGGCACAATAAAGCACGGTACGAAGGGTGCTGACGTATGGAGGGATGAACGCAATCGTCATACAGACCAGCCCTAGAGCTATCATGATATATGCATAGATTTTGATACCCATTTGATTACACTCCCTTGCTCAATTACGTTCCTAAGGCGAAACATGCTATGATAAGTTTACCCTAATCTTTGGAAAAGTGGGAGATGTTTCGATGCCTAGACGCCGTCGTTCAAAAGGGTTCGTATGGTTCATATGGTTCGTGGTGTATGCGGCGCTCGTGACCGCTTATGTCTGGTACACGTCGCCGAATAATGTACCTTCCTCGTATACCGGAACAGCAGCTGATCCGACTACGTTCTTCTCAAGTAAGCAGCTCGCCGATAGCGCGAGATTGAATGCGATGCGCAATTGGATCTTCTTCATCAGCGCGCCGTGGGAGTGGCTCATCTATCTGTTTCTGCTGTTCGGCGGGCTCGCTCGTTATTGGCGGGATGCGCTGGAGTCGTGGAGATTGCCGCTTGTCGTACGGTTTCCACTCTACGTGCTGCTTGTAGATGCCGCTGCGTTCGTGCTCTACTTGCCACTGCGGGCGCTTAGCTTTGCCTTGTCCAAGTCGTATGGCATCTCGACACAGCCATGGCCCGGCTGGATTCGGGATAAGCTCGTTGCCTTCGGCGTCGGCTATATCACCTTACTCGCTGTTACGGCTGTCGCGTTCTGGATAATGTCGCGCAGAGGACGCTGGTGGCTGAAGCTGTGGCTCATTTCGGTGCCTTTTACCGCATTCATGATGTACGTGCAGCCGGTTATTATCGACCCGCTGTATAATCACTTCACGCGTCTGTCCGATCCGCAGCTGGAACAGGAGATTCTTGCGCTCGCTGCCAAGTCCGACATTCCCGCGAGCCGAGTCTATGAAGTGGATATGTCCGCCAAAACAAATGCCATTAACGCCTATGTCACTGGCATCGGCTCATCCTTGCGTATCGTTCTCTGGGATACGACGCTGAAGCAGCTGAACGAGCAGGAGATTCTGCTCATCATGGCGCATGAGATGGGGCATTATGCGATGCATCATCTCGAATGGAGCGCTCTGGGCGCGGTAGGCTCGTCGCTGGTCGTGATCGTCATTGGCGGTTGGATCTATATCTGGTCGATCCGCCGCTTCGGAGATCGGCTTGGTATTCGCAGCCGCTCGGATATAACGGCCCTGCCGCTGCTGCTGCTTATCCTGTCGCTGTTATCATTCGCGTCGCTTCCGGTGAGCAATTATGTGTCCCGCCAAGCGGAATCGGCGGCAGATGCGTACGCCATGGATCTGCTGGGCACCGCGGACGGGTCGATATCGATGCAGCAGAAGACCGCACTCGTTACGCTGAGCGATATGAATCCGCCGCTGCTCGTTCGCTGGTTCCGCGACACGCATCCGAGCGATATGGAGCGGATTGTCGCTGCGATGGAGTTCGCGAAGGCGCATCCGCGTGCAGCGGCTGAGACCGACGCCGCTGTCAAAGGGGCCGCTTCAAGTGACTAGCGGCGCAGCGGGAGGAGAGGTATCGCTCTATCTGCTCAGCGGACTGGCGACGGCTCCGCTGTTTATGGAAAGTTTCCGTTCCGCCTTGCATGGCGTGCTGGGACGGGAAGGGTACGAGGTGGCTACATCCGAGCTGCTGTTCCCTTACGGGAATTGGGGTCGTCGCGTCGTGCCGCAGATTTGGGAGATTGGCCGGGACATGCGGCGCAGCCCGCACAAGACGGGGCGCTCGATCGGCGGCAGGCGCACGGTGGCGGCAATTGTCGAGAGTAGGCACCGCCTCGGTCTGCCTGCTTCCGGCGGAGGCAGAACGATTCTCGTTGGCCACAGCGGCGGCGGTGTCGCAGCGGTGCATGCCGCGATGCAGCTAATGGAGCAAGGCGACGAAGGGCGAAGTCCGCTCGTCGTCATGATTGGTTCGCCGCGCTGCCGCATTCCGGCGCAGCTTCGGCAGTCGGTGCTGTACGTGTATGCGACTCCTGCCGGGACACCATCGTCCGGCGGCAGAATTGCGGACATGATCTGCAAGCTGGGGACATTCGGCGGCTGGGGCGGAGGCAGCAGCGGAGATTTCGCCGGCAGAGCGCCGCGCCGCTCGTTTCCGGGCTGGAACCATAATAAGTACGGCCCGGCTGGCGCTTGCGGAGTGCCGATTGTCGGATGGCACCCGGATTATTTTCGCGAGCAGGCTCCGTACGTCAATGGAATGGGGTTATCGAACCAGTGGCTGACCCTGCATGCCGTGTGGGAATGGCTGCGCGGCAAAATATAGCTTGCCGCTGGCTGGTTATTTTGCTATTTTGCATAGTAGAAGATAACGCTATTATTGGTAAGCTGACTAGGAGGACTTGGGGAGCATGTTGATTGGAGCAGTTGAAGCGGGTGGAACAAAGTTTGTTTGTGGGATTGGGAACGAGGACGGCATCATTCAAGATCGGGTGAGCTTCCCGACGGAAGAGCCGGATAAGACGATTGCTAATGTCATTCAATATTTCCGTGATAAAAAGGTTGAAGCAATTGGTATCGGCTCGTTTGGACCAATCAATATTGATCCAGCTAGCCCGCAGTACGGCTACGTCACAACGACGCCAAAGCCGCTCTGGGGCAACTATCCGGTTCTGCCGGAGCTGCGCAAAGTATTCGACGTGCCATTCGGCTGGGATACTGACGTTAACGCGGCTGCGCTTGGTGAAGCGACTTGGGGTGCGGCGGCTGGTCTCGACAGCTGCTTGTACTATACGGTCGGTACTGGTATCGGCGTTGGCGTCTATGCAGAGGGCAAAATGGTGCACGGTCTCGTTCATCCCGAAGGCGGCCATGTGCTGACACGCCGTCATCCGGAGGATACGTTCGAAGGCTCCTGCCCGTATCACAGCGACTGCTTGGAAGGTATGGCGGCTGGACCTGCAATTGAACGCAGATGGAAGGTCAAGGGAAGCGAGCTCGGCGTCGATCACCCGGCTTGGGAGATGGAAGCCTTCTACCTCGGACAAGCGATAGCGAACGCGATTCTGCTGCTGTCGCCGAAGAAGATCATTCTTGGCGGCGGCGTCATGCATCAAGAGCAGCTGTTCCCGCTTATCCACGCGGAAGTGAGCAAGAACTTGAAGGGCTACATCAGCGCTGAAGCCGTACTGGACGGCATCGGCAGCTACATCGTGCCGCCAGGCCTTGGCGACAACGCGGGCTTGTGCGGTTCGCTCGCGCTCGGCCTGCGTGCGCTGCAAGAGTCGAAGTAGTATTGGATATGAAAAAAGAAAAGGACTCATGCCCTGTTGTTGTGGCAGGAGTCCTTTTCTTGTGGCTCATAAAAAACTGTTGCACCTCACGTAGCGTGATGCATTAGGATGAAGGTACGAGGTGATGATGTGCTTTACAAAGTTAAGGAAGTTGCCGAAATGGTAGGCATTAGCATACGCACCCTACACCATTATGATGAAATCACTTTGCTAGTGCCGCAATCCGTGAACCCATTTGGACATCGTCTTTACACGGACAGGGAATTGGAACGGCTTCAGCAAATCTTGTTCTTTCGCGAAATCGGACTTTCCTTGCACGAGATTAAAGACATCATGGACAGTCCCGGCTATGACCGCAAACGAACACTAGAAAAGCATAAAGAGCTGCTGTTCCAGAAAAAGAAGCGTCTGGAGGACATCATTGACACCGTGGCCAAATCGATTCACTCTATGGAAGGCGGGTATACAATGAGTGCTAAAGAGATGTTCGCTGGTTTTGATCCTAAGGCGATCGAAGCCAACAAGAACAAATACGCTGCATTAGGTAAGGAGCATACATTAGCTGTCAATGTGGATGGTACGGTTTGGGGATGGGGCAGCGTTGGCAAGGCGAAGAGTGAAGACGGAAGCAAGCCTACATTAATCCAATTACTATCCAATGTTGAAGGGATAGCTGCCGCAGTCTACCACTCGTTCGCTGTAAAGTCTGACGGGACCGTATGGGGATGGGGGAAGAATACACACGGTCAGCTTGGCACGGGTACGATCGACAATTATGTCGACACTCCCATTCAAGTGGAAGGTATTCAAGATGTAGCTGCGGTTTCGGCGGGCGTATTTCATACGTTAGCATTAAAAAAAGACGGCATGATTTGGTCATGGGGGCCCAATTGGTACGGCCAGCTTGGAGACGGAACCGTTGATTCAAGAATATCTCCTGTGCGAGTAGAGGGAATAGCCGACGTTAAAGAAGTTGCAGCCAATTGTTTTCACTCCATGGCGTTAAAAAACGACGGAACGGTTTGGCGATGGGGCGCCTATGGAGATTGCACAGACCCTTACCCGATTAGAGATGAGGTCTGGACGCCTACACAAGTTCCTTCGCTTGATCGAATCATACACATCTCTGCAGGTGGTTGTCACGGTACGGCTTTGAGAGAGGATGGCACCGTTTGGACTTGGGGCTTCAACCCGGAAGGGCAATTAGGAGATAAAACATTCGATGCCAAATGCTCGATCATGCCAAGAATGGTCATTGGACTTACCGATGTTCAAACCGTTGCGGCAGGGGGACGTTTTACTTTGGCGCTTTGCAAGGATGGTACCGTTTGGGCATGGGGCAGCAACGCCTTCGGTGAGCTTGGAGACGGATCCTACGAGAATAATAGATCAGCGAAACCGGTACAAGGCTTATCGAATATCATCCATATTGCTGCAGGAACGAAGCACGCGATGGCCGTTGACAAGGATGGAAGCGTTTGGCTATGGGGGAGAAATACCCAAGGACAGCTTGGCGATACCACCGAAACCTCGCGTAATGTGCCATTCAAAAGTTTTGAAATTAATGCTTAACTATACTATTCATATATCTAGGAGGCATCATGTACGATAATCTCATAAATGATCTATTACTAGAACAATATTCAATGGTTGCTGAGCAAATCGAATTCATTTCTTACAGTGGCAAAATGGTTTATAAGGTTCATAGTGCAAACAAGGAACAATATATGTTTGATCTCTTCGTTAAGAAGGAGCAGGAAGATAGCACTTCAAATGATGATAACCATAAATACTATACGCCTGCAGCCATCGCATCTGAAGCGCGTATCCTCCATATTTTGAATCAGAAGTATCCAGAGCTTAAATCTCCATCCCCTGTGCCGAATAAGGACGGTCAATTGCTGTCATCGATAACGGTCAATGGAACAAGCACGCAATGTTTGGTAAGAAATTTTATTCCCGGCGTTGAACTGGTGCAGTACTCGCCAGAATATACAAATCAAGCTTATGATGCAGGCGTCGCAGCTGCTAAACTGCACCAATGCTCGATAGAACATATGCAGGACGAATATAACAACAGACCTGTTCATAGGCAGCAGTATGTAAGCAAAATAATAAATACCATAGAACGCGGCATTGACGTCGGTACGATTACAACCGCTCAATACACGATTGTTAAGGATGCGCTCAATTTCATCATACGTAGAATGGACGAGATGGATCAAAACTCTGAATATCTCGGTATCGTTCATACCGATTTGCGTGATGCGAATTTTTTAACCGATGGGGAGAATGTAATTCCTATAGATTTTGGGAGATGCATCTACGGCTATCATTTGTATGACTTAGGAGAAATGTGCGCGCATATGGGAGGGGAGGGCAGCATTTACTGCGAGCAAATCGTTAAAGGCTACCACTCTATACGCAAACTTACACATGACGATATCGTTTCCATTGAGGCATTCAAAATGTTGTTTATATTGAGCGTTATTGCAGAATTCATCTTACAGACGGAGAATACTTACGTTTACGATACGTTGAAAAGGTTAACCGAGAATGATCTCGTACATCTGCTTGCCGGTGAACCGATTATTCCAAACATTAGAAGTGTTATTCAATAACTTGCCAGATGTTCAGGGATGCCCATAACGGGCATCCCTTTTTTATGGTGATACTTTTTTATGGTGATACTGATTATTTTACGGCTCGCTTACAAGCTGCTTGCCGCTGTAGTTCTCGATTGTGACCGCATAGCCCTGCGGCACGATTAATCGGTAGTGCAGTTCATCGCCTTCGATGCGCCAATCCAGCTCGATCGGGCCATCCGGCGTCGGCTGCTTGCCGCTGCACCAAGCGAGCCCCGTGTCCATGAAGGCAATCTCGAGCGATTGCTGCTTCCGGTCCACGGAGGCGATGCCGAGCCCGTCCCGGTAGAGGCTGCGCACGACATGCGAAGCAAAGCCGTGATTGCAGCTCGCCGTCGTCCGGTTATGCTCCCACAGCGTGCCTGTCCGCTCCGCCATGACGCTGAAGAATGCTCTGACCTCCGCGAGCAGCTGCTTTGCAAGGCCAAGCTGCGACAGCAGCTCCATGCGCAAATAATAGCCGATGAACGCGTTCGCCGGATGAATCCCGTTAATGCCGGCAAGAGGAGGTTCATTGGCGACGCGAATCGGGCTGAAATCATTCACGAGACTCATATACCAGTCGTTCTGTTCCTGTGGATCGGCAATACCGAAGAAGGCGGCGTAATACTGGCACACCTCTGTACGGTTATCCGTCACCTCAAGCACGCCATCCGCGTCCTCCATCGCCTGATCCACGTAGAACGAGCCGTCGTAAGACAGCTCTCTTATCATCTGTTTCACCATCGATGCATCATCGTAATAGGACTCGGTGCCATATAGCCGCGCAGCAGCTTCAAGAGCGCCGGCATACAGCATATTACTCGGGAAATTAATCCCCTTCACGAAATCATTCGCTTTCGACCACTCAATAAACACCCAGCCTTCAAGGTTCTCGAGCAGCCCGAACTCATTTCGGAAGCCTTCAAAATAGTGCAGAAGCGCTTCGACCCTTGGCTGCAGCGAAGCGATCAGCTGCTCATCGCCGCCGCGGGACTGAAACTCCTCCAGCTGAATAATGAACCAGAGCGCCCAGTTCGGAATGAACGTGCCGTCATAGTGATCCGCAGGATAGCACATCGGCAGCATCCCTTCCGGCAGCTGCTCGAACCGTTCAGGAAGGAGGAAATTTTCGAAGAAGTTATGCTCAAGCACATGATCGCCAGTCAGATCGGCCTCGACACGGGCGGCGAAGAAGCTGTCGCACAGCCAGCCTGCACGTTCGCGGGAAGGGCAGTCCGTGAAGTTGTCGACCGCATTCTGTCGGAACGATTCACGCGCCGCTTCGAAGATTGCGCCGAGAGCTTCGTCAGAGCAGCTGAATCCGGCTCGGTCCGCATCGGGATTGGTGTACTCCCGGAGCGTGCATATCGTCATCGTGCAGCTGCCCTCAAGTGCAATTAGCTTCAAGTACTTCATCGTGTATGGCTCGATGGTCTCGAAATCATAAGCGCCCGGCTCGCATGTTAAATAAATGACATTCGAGCATTCCAGACGCAGATGATCGACATCTCCATCGGTAAGAATTTCATCGAAGGTCAGTGCAATTCGCGAAGGCACTTCGCACCGGAAAGCGATACCGATAAATCCGGTACGATTGCAGTCGAACTCGACGATCGCAGCGCCATGCTGCTCCAGGTGCAGCTCCCAAGGCAGCTTCGGCTCGCAATGCTCCTGCCAGCTTGTCCGCAGCTGGCCAAGCTCATCGGTCGGCAGCAGCTCCAGCTCATCGACTGTGAAGCCTTTCAATAACGGCCCGATATCGCTAATAGCTCGGTCCCGCCAAGGCTCCACGGCCTCATCGCGTCGTGCAACCGAGCCCCGTGCCACGACGGACACAGGCGTTACCAAACCAAACGCAGGCTTGCTTACGCCGCGAGGCAGCAGCCGCTTCGCTTCCGCCACAGCTGCTTCCGCCGGCGCAGACGGCTTCGCTTCTTCATCGTAACGCCAGTGGTGCATCCCTGGCGTCAGCCGATACGCTTCCATGAATGGGCGCTGGAAGCTGTATCGCTGCACCTTCTGCACACGTTCCGGCAGCACGAATGCCTCGAATTCGCCGACGCCATCGTTCTCATTCCGATTCCCGCCACAGCCAGTCGCAGCAATAATAACACCATCCGCCTCAACCTCCGCCTGCACGAAAGAAGGCTGATCCAGCGTGTAGAAGCTGTTCACGTTGTAACCAGCGACTTCAATCGCGACGATGCTCGGCTGTCCGGTCGCAAATACGTCATTATTAAAGTTCCATTCATCGACGCGGTAATAGCCATGAGGTCCAGCTGCAGGTCCATGACCAACGAAGATGCCATTTACGTACAGGCGGTAACGCGCAGAGGCGGTAATTCGTATGAGGCAGCTGTCCGGCAGCTTGCCATCCGCGTTCATAAGCTGAGCGCGGAAGCCGCCGGTTATATTCATCGCCGTTTCCAGGCCAGCGGGCCAGATCGGCTGTGCTTTTGCAAACTTCAACTCAAGATCCCTCCATGTAACTATATATTCGGCCGAGCGACGCCGCAGCTCGCGCGGATAATCAGCTCTGACGGGATGACGATATTTTGTGCGCCGCGGTCCTTCTTGCGGGTGAGCAGCTTGTGAAGCAGCTTCGCACCTTCCTTGCCGATCTCGTACAGGTCCGTCGTCACTGACGTAATGCCATACTTCTCCGCCAGCTCGGAATTCTCGAAGCTGATGAGCGCGACATCGCGCGGAATGGACAAGCCCTGCTCGCGGGCATATTCAATGACGCCGACCGCTTGAACATCGCGTCCGGATATGATCGCCGTCGGTGGCTCTTTCAGCGTCATGAACGCGGTGGCAGCTTGATAGCCGCTTCGTTCCTTCTCATCGCCAATGAATACATAGTCTTCTCGGTAGCGAATGCCCGCCTCTTCAAGCGCATCGCGATACCCCTCCAGCCGGTCCTCGCAGACGAGAAACTCGAGTGGACCTGGACTTATGAAGGCAATACGAGTATGCCCAAGCTGAAGCATATGCTGCGCATTGCGGTAAGCGATATCATAATTGTCGACGTCAACCGAGTTAACCTGGTTCTTCAGCCCGTTACTGCCAATGATGACGACGGGAAAATGATGATCGGACAGCTCTTCGATGATCGATGAATCATGATTCGGCAAACAGATCAGCACGCCATCCATGGCACGCTCGCGCATAAGCTTAATCAGCTTGGGTGTTTTTGCTTTATGACCGATATTGTCCCAGGAGATAAGAAGGTTGTAGTCTTTCTGGTCGAGCACCTCGCCGATGCCTTGCAGAAGATGCGAGAAGACGCTGTTGCCAGCGAAGGAGAAGAAGTTGGAAGCGGGATGAGGCGTGAATAAGCAAATATTATTCGTTTTGCGAGTGACAAGCCCGCGGGCGGCTGAGTTTGGCTGATAGTTCAGTCGTTTAATGACCTCAAATATGCGTTCCTTCGTTTCCTGCGCGACGGGAGCAGTCCCGTTGAAGGCGAATGAAACGGTCGAGATCGATACGCCGGCTTCCCGCGCAATATCTTTAATCGTGACGCTGCGGCCCTCTTTGTTCATCGCACGCACCCTCTAAAAACGTTTTATATCGTAAACGTAGCATGACTTCCATTTTCCGTCAATTAGCTGAGCGCTTTCACGCCCAATATAATAAAAACGTTTTGTATGAAGAACAGTCTTCGCTCTTATCAGTTCGCCGCGGTCAGGGTATACTCGAATGGAATCCATGACTGCTCAAGGAGGTTTACGCCATTAAGGAGAAGAAGATCACACATGCCATTCCATTCGGCTTCGAGCCTTCAAAGACGACGACGGGCAAAGGAACGCTGATCTATTACGATACGTTCGAGCATACATCGGATGCGGAGCTTGACTTTGCAGCGCAGCTTGCCGGCGAGCGGTCGTTCGTAAGGCTCGTGCTGTATCCACTGCATGAGGAAACGGTGAGAAGGATGACAAAAGAGCCGGTCCGCGCCTACCATAAGCGGCTCGATCAGCTGCACGAGTGGAAGCGCGAGCACAGCAGCGGCGGAGCTGGCATCATCATTGAAGGCTTCGAGGGCAAGCGGAAGAAGTATACACCGATTGACACCGCGCTGCGGCATCTGACACAGACGTATCCTTCGCCCTATTTTGTATACATGAGTCCTGAAACTGCCAATCTATTCGCTTCGTTCGAATCCTTCGAAGAGTGGATCGTGAAGCTGAGGCTGCTGCTGCCGATGGAGCCGAGCGTGCTGCATCCGAGACTTGCGGAGTACCGCAGTCGCTGGGAAGTTGCCTCTACATAACGAACAATAAAAAAAAACGACTCGCCCATATACAGGTAAAGTCGGTTTTGTTATGCTGCGGTTCGGCGTGGAAGAGCAGCGGGGGAATTGCTGCCGTCGGCAATTGCACGAAGCTCTTTCAGCAGCTCATTGAGTTCTTGGCGAAGCTCGCTCAGCTCGGCGCTGCATCTTGCTTGCAGCTTGTCTAGCTCGCTTGCCGAGAGTCTGTCCTGCTTAATTTGGAAAATCAATTTGTTCGTCATCGTTTCGCTGTCGCACAGACGATTGGCATACACAATGGCAGGTGCATGGTTCATGATTCGTATTCACACTCCCTTCCTCTTAGCTGAACTTAGTGTAACAGCCAAGTATTAACGGGAGATTTGGAAAGTGTGAAACGAGTATTAAATTTGTTATTTCATTTCGCGAAGGAACGTTGCATCGCCGATTAGCAAGTAGGTGACGACAGGCGAAGGACCGTCGTTCAGAATGACGCTGATTCCGTAATCGTAAGGTATACGGGTAGGTCTTGCTGGAAGTTCGTTTAGAAGCTCTAACCCTGATGCATGTTCTGAAAAATAGTAAGTCCAGCCTGGCGGGTCGGCTGCTGTCGGTTTGCCGTACAGTCGCTCCAAGACGGCTGCGGAGCTCTGCATCGTAATGCCGCGCGGCGTTCGGAATAGATGAGCGGGGTCCTCTCTCAGCTTAATGCCAACTGCTTTCGTGCCGCGATAGTAGACAGACATGCTGTCATATTCATGGATTGGAAGCGACATCGTATAGCTCTCGTAGCTTCCGAGCAGCTTGTCTATGTCTGCCATCTCCATCCCTAGCCGGACGGTGCGCCCGAGCTCGTCGGTTACGGCAAGATCGTCCATCACGAACGGGGCAGGTTTCAGCGGGAGTCCGTCGATGCTGTTTGCGAGCTGTATTTTTCTAGCTACATCACGTTTGTAAGAAGCCTTGAACATAACTTCCGAGCTGATCTCTCCGAATGCGTTGAGCGATACGATGACCTCATAAACATCAGAGCGCCCCCCAGCTGCGGCCAATTCCTTCGCTGTTCGCAGCTGCTTGAACAAATACGAATTCGCTTGATACCTATAGATACGGTCGCTTCCTGACGCTAGAGACGGTTCTCCAAGAAGCCTCTCAGCTTGCTCCCAGCTCTGGCCAGGCTTTACTCGCTTGCGAAGGGAGCCTTCCATACCGGGATCAATCATCGCCGCTCTCTCGCCTGCATAGCCGATAATAATGTCTTCCCCGTAGCGATAATAATCGCTGCTTAGCGTCTTTATTGCTTGCGGCTTGCCGAGCAGACGATCGACCTCGCTCTTGGTCATGCCAAGCTGCAAAGCGACATCGCGGCCGTTAATGGGAATATAGGCAGTGAGTGGCGAGTAGTTTAGAATGCCATCTGACGCAGGCTTGAACAACGAAGCGCCGTATGCTTCCTGTGCTGTTGTGCCGCCAATCGTCCCTAGTAATGTGACTGCCAGGATGAAGATGCCGGCAAGGTGCAGCCCTTTGTTCATTTGTCGCCTCTCCTCTTGGTTAGAAATAACAGATACAGGAAATTTTATAACAGAGCTGCGGTACTTGCCTAGTGTAGAAAGGCCCTGCAACTTAAGCTGCGGCTCCTTCGTCGAAAGAGATGAGAGAGAGCATGATAAAGGGAAGGGCACTACAAGAAAGCACGAGGTGAATTGATGATGAAGAAGGTAATGAACACGCTGACGGCTGCTGCGCTTCTGACTGGCACGCTGATTAGCGGTTTGGCCGCGCCTGCCGGCGCTTTGGCTGCAACTGAAACTGCGGCTACGGCTGCGGCTCCTGCCGGATGTCGGACGGATGATCACGGGCTGAAGCTTGCGGCGATGAAGGATACGGGCAGCGCCCATGTGCAAGCGATTCAGTTTCTTGGCGCGAACATCGGCCGTGCGGCTGGCAACGGGTTTATGATAGGCACCTCGGACGGAGGCTGTCATTGGCAGTCGATCTATAATACAGGCAAGCTGAGCTTTAACCAGATGCAGTTTCTGACCAATTCGGTCGGTTATGTGCTCGCGAAGACGAGTGCGGAGAAACAGAACACGCTGCTCAAGACGACAAACGGCGGCACGAGCTACACGTGGGTTCCGACTGGGCAGTATGGATTCGACCGCATTCAATTTCTGAATGAGAACGTCGGTTATGGGTTCACTCGCCAATTTACATTCAAGACGACGAACGGCGGGAAGAATTGGACGAAGGTGACGACGCCGCCGAACACGAGGTATGTCCAGTTCATCTCGCAGGATAAAGCATGGGCGATTATTGTAAAAGCAACCGGCGGATATGAAGTCATGAAGACTTCGGATGGCGGCAAATCGTGGGTAAATTCGCTCTCGGTCAAATCGTCTGTGAGTTACGGCGGCGCGATCTATGGCACGGATAGCTCGGATGTGTGGGTCTTGCTTTACGGCGCTTCCGGCATGTCGCAGACTTCGTATTCCGTGTTTCATACGACCGATGCCGGCGCGCATTGGAAGCAGGTCATTTCCAATACGACGGCAGGAGGCGGACCGGCTCCGGGTCCTGAAGTACCTGTAGGTAAGCTGCCTGGGCCGGCGGGCAGACCAACGGATATGGCTGTTATTGGCCACTCGGCAGCCTACATGGCTGCTGGAAGCGGTGCGCTGGATCAGGTTCAATTCGGCCGTTCTGTCGATGACGGCAAGACGTGGAAGAATTTGCCGAGCGGCGTACCAGGGTATGAAGCGAAGCTGTCTTTCGTATCGCCTTCAAGCGGTTATATGGCGGTGACGAGCGAATCGAACTCTGGCATTTACAAGACGATCAACAACGGCACGAAGTGGACGAAGCTGTTCGGGCTGCCTGATTCAAATTAGCGCGTTCACGGGAATGGGTTCGATGTTATAATGGTGGAAAAAAAAGGCGGTGGCAAGGGATATGCTGCAGCATGAAGGCATCCATCATGTAAGCATCATTGTAACGGATATCGAGCGGGCAAAAGCGTTCTATCGCGAGGTGATCGGGCTTGCGGAGATCGAGCGGCCGGGATTTGATTTCTCAGGTGCGTGGTATGCGATTGGCGCAGGCGGGCAGCAGCTGCACCTCATCATGCACGAAGGCGAGACGAAGCGCACCGGCGGCATCGATACGCGCGATGGGCATTTCGCCATTCGCGTGGCTGATTTCGACGCCACGATTGATTGGCTGAACAAGTGCGACATTCCGCATAAATCGAACCGGAACAGCATCACCGGCTTCGCGCAAATTTTCATCATGGACCCTGACCATAATGTGATCGAGCTGAATGCGGCGAGAGATTGAGCATGAGGGTGACAGCCGAAAAAACCGTATCCCACAGGGATACGGTTTTTCGCGCTAGCTATGCTGGACCAAGCATAAGCAGCTCGCGTATTTCCGATTCGGTCAAGGCGGACAGTGCCTCCTCGCCAGGCTGGATGACCTCGTTGATAAGGTCCTTCTTGCGCTGCTGCAGCTCGAACATTTTGTCTTCGACGGTGCCTTGGCTGACGAGCCGAATCACCTGGACGACGTTCTTCTGGCCGATCCGGTATGCGCGGTCGGCGGCTTGCTGTTCAACTGCGGGGTTCCACCACAGGTCGTACAGAATGACCGTGTCGGCTCCGGTCAGGTTAAGGCCGACGCCGCCGGCTTTGAGCGAGATGAGGAACAGCTCCCGCTCGCCGTCGTTGAAGCGGGCGCTTAGCTCCGCGCGCTCGGAAGGAGGAGTGCTGCCGTCGAGATAGAAGAACGGCACACCGCGTTCTGTCAGCTCACGACGAATGATGCCGAGCATCTGCGTGAACTGGGAGAAGACGAGCATCCGTCTGCCGGCGCTGCGGCATTCGTCAATGAGCTCGAGCAGCTGCTCGAACTTGGCGGAGCTGCCGGCATAGTCTTCGACGAACAGCGCGGGGTGGCAGCACAATTGGCGCAGACGCGTCAGTCCGGCCAAGATGCGAATCCGATTGCGCTGGAACGTATCCTTGTCCAGATGCTTCAGCGTCTCGTGCCGCAGCTTCGCAAGATACGCGGCATAGAGCTTCTTCTGCTCCGGCAGCAGCTCGGTCGCGAGCCGGGTCTCGATCTTCTCCGGCAGCTCCTTCAGCACGTCGGTCTTCACCCTGCGCAGCAGGAAGGGGCGGGCGCGCTTCGCGATTGCCTCGCGCGTCAGCTCCGCGAATTCTCTTCGCTTCGGGAACAGGCCAGGGCAGACGGCATCGAAGATGCTCCACAGCTCGTCCAGCCGATTCTCGATTGGCGTGCCCGTCAGCGCGAAGCGGTAGCGAGCTTCGAGCAGCTTCACGGTCTGCGCCGTCTGCGTCGTATAGTTCTTGAACGCCTGCGCTTCATCGAGAATAAGCGTATGGAACGATTGTCTCGCGTACAGCTCGGCATCCCGGCGCAGCAGCGGGTACGAAGTGATGATAACGTCGGCGTCCGATGACGCTCCCTTCACAATTCGGCTGCGTTCCGTCTTCGTGCCATCGGCGATGACAGCACGAAGCTGCGGCGCGAATCGGCGCAGCTCGTGGAGCCAATTGTACGTGACCGAAGCGGGCGCTACGATGATGGCAGGGAGTCGTTGTTCACGGATTTCGGACAGCTGAGAGACGAGGAACGCGATGGCTTGCACCGTTTTGCCAAGGCCCATATCATCCGCCAGAATGCCGCCAATATGATAATGCGCGAGCGTGCGCATCCACTGATAGCCGTAAACCTGATAGTCCCGCAGTACGTTCGCTAAGCTGTCCGGCACCGGGAACTCGAGGTTGTCTGGGCTTCGCAGGTTGTCGAGCAGTCTCCTAAACGACTTGTCCATCGTGATCGTCTTGCTGCCGCGATGCTGCTCCATGAGATGAAGACCGCGCAGCAGAGGGACATGAATGCCCGCTGCCGTGAGATCCTTCACCGTGAATTTAGCTTCGTTAAAGAGTCGGATCATCTCCTGCAGCTCGGCGGTTTCGAGCGGCATTAGCTCGCCATTCGGCAGTTTGTGATATCGCCGTTTCTCCTCCATCGACTGCAGCAGGCGGCGGATCTCCGTCTCCGGAATGCCGCTTATGTCGAACTCGAATTCGAGCCAATGCGTCCGCTCATTCATCTTAATATTTACTTTCGGCGGCGGACCGCCGGTATGGATTCTCGTCCTAACGGCTGAAGTGGCATGAACCGTCAGCAGCTTCTCGAGCTGTGGGACGATGTGGTACAGAAACTGATACTCCGCTTCTTCATCCTCCATGAAATAACCGGCTTCCGTCTTCGCGAACACGGCTTCCTCCATAAGCGCGAGAATGCGCCGTTCCCGCTCACCGTCCCGAACGAGAATAAGTCCGCCGCGTTTCTGGATGTCTGTATCCGCATCGAGAGGATTAATAATCAGCTCGCCGTAATGGAACTCCAGCCCCGCGAGCAGCCTGTCCCGCACGCGGTCCAAGTACAGCCGGGCTTTCAGCGGCCGGTGGGTGACGCGGTTCTCGACCGCTTCGGCAATATGAACGCTGCCAAGCTTCAGCAGGCCGGGGATGACGCGCTCCATGAAAGGCTCGATCTGTTCGGAGCGAATCGCGACATGATCGCGCGCACCGGAATGTTCGAGCAGCTGCTGCAGCTCGGTCAACCTGCGGCAGCCCTCTGATGGCAATGGAACAAGCTTACCTCCGTCTGTGATTACAAGACCGTAGTCTTCCATAATCGTCATCCGATTCAGGCCTTCAACCGCAAGCATATAGCTGCTTCCCATGCCCGTGCTTCTGTCCTTACCCTCACCTTGATCGAGCTTGAATTGCAGGGGCAGTCGTTCGTCTGAAACGGCGATGCCTTCAAACTGAGCGCCCTCCTGTTCGAACATCGCCGAAGATGTCTTCGTCAGTGCTGGCAGCAGCGCTTCCCAGGCGTAAGGGGGCACGAGCAGCATCCGCTCTCCGCTCATCGGACTTGCATGCATCGTGTATGCGCTGGTCGTCTCGCGGTATAGGTTATCGTGGCGCTGAATAGCAATGAGCTGCCTGATGATCTCATAATCGGCAGGATGGAAGCTGTGCTGCACCGGATCGTAAGTGAACGTCTTCGACAGCGGATAGGCTTCGCCACGTTCAATATGAGCGAGGAAGTCGCGAATCTGCTGCACGATGAGCGGGCGATTCAAACCCGCCTTCATCTCGATGCCGAAGAGGCGCTTCACGCTTCCTTTGCCGTAAGCGAACGGCTTGCAGATGAAGTTCAAGTCAAGCAGCGCGCGGGACTCGACGATTGAGCGCGAGCCGACTGGCAGCCGCGGCTGCTTGTGCGCGAATAGCCCGAGCAAGCTTGCTGCGAGCTCGCCATCAACGGATCGCTCAGCTCGCGCAGGCGAAGATGCGTGGGTTCGCGCGCTGCCTGGCTGGCGACCTGCTTGCTGCGCATCGTGCAGCTGAAGCAGCACCGCCGCGATATGGGAGCAATACTTGTCGTACGAGGATAACGTTGGACAGCTGCATGCTGCAGCGACATCTCCGTCGTCGGCGTCGATTCGCACGCTTACGTCGAAGCGCTCTTGCAGCTTGACGATCGCTTCACAGCGCGAGCCGTCCGGCTCATAGCGCGTAATCGTCACTTTGCCGCTGCGAAAGGCGGCTTCGCCTTTCTTATACGAAAGCTGTCCGCACATCGACAGGATTGCGGACAGCGATAATGGGTTGCTCACAGGCGCAAATTCCTTTCATTC
The DNA here is from genome assembly GCF_056120345.1 of Paenibacillus sp. sgz302114. Lineage (NCBI taxonomy): Bacteria > Bacillati > Bacillota > Bacilli > Caryophanales > Paenibacillaceae > Paenibacillus > Paenibacillus sp. sgz302114. The sequence goes on along the minus strand of NZ_JBVYOI010000006.1, from coordinate 157,777 downwards.
TTTCTTTCTCTCGTTCTTTCTTTTCCATCAGACGCATTTGCATTTATTATACCGCCCGGGGGCTGTTGCCCGCGAGCGGCGATTGCCGGATCACCGGTACCGCTGGCGAAAAGCTTTCGGACGCGTCCCCGTATGCTTCCCAAAGCAGCGGACGAAGTATGGGAAAGTGAGGAAGCCGGTCTCTTCGGCGATGGCGCCAATCGGCTCGTTCGTATGGATCAGCAGCTGTTTCGCCTGTTCGATACGGTAGCGCTTCAAGTACTCGAGCGGCGTGCAGCCGAAAGCCTTCTTCATGCAGAGCGCAATATAGTTCGCGTGAAAATGCAGCTGCTCCGACAGCCCCTTATAGCTAATTGGCTCCCGGTAATGAAGGCGCAGGAACGCGGCGGCTTCGTCGGCTACAGCCAGATGAGCGTCCCCCGCCGTTTCGCCGCCTTCCTCTTGCAGCTGGAGCAGCAGGTCGAGGAAGATGCCTTGCTGGCGGAAGCTGTTCGCCGCCGACGGTTCATGGCGGAGCGCCATGAGCTGGCGCATCCAGCTATAGACCGTCTCCGGCGTACGAAGCTCGCCGATCCGCGGAATATGATAAACGAAGGTCTCAATCTGCATAAACGGTTCATTGCTGGCCGGCGACGTGAAAGGCACTTGTTCATTCACTTCGCTCCAGCTGCCAAGCGTCTGGAAATGCAGCCAATAGAAATGCGTCACCTCCGTGCATGGCATTCGCGACCGATGATAACGGTCTGGACGAAGAAACGCATAGTGGCCGGAAGGAATCGTCAGCGTCATTCCTTCTTCCTCCATATATAGACAACCCTTCGTGACGATGAGCAGGTCGAATACGCCAATGCTGGCGCGCTCGGGATGTCTAGCTCCAGGGGCATAGGTGTCTTCGCCGCAAGTAATATGGTGGGGCATTGGGGGAGAGGTGAATCGGAACATTGCAATGGACTCCTTCACGTACTGGATTGCTTTTATAATAAGTGATTTGGGAGTGATGCACTAGATCTGATTCTCAATATAAATGTTGTAATTAGACAATTATTTGTTGTGTTCGGGTATCGGCTGCCCGCTTGTCTCCGTGCTATATTCGGTTGGAAGGATTATCAGATTTCGATGTGCAAAGGGAGACGTGCGAGAATGGAATCGACCATGAGGAAGCTAATTGATACCGCGTTCCAGGCGCTGCCGCTTGGCGCGATTAAACCGGCAGGCTGGCTGCGGAACCAGCTGCGCATTCAAGCTGACGGACTGACGGGGCACCTTGAGGAGCAATGGGGGGACGTTGGGCCGGATAACGGCTGGATTGGCGGAAGCGGCGAGAGCTGGGAGCGTGGTCCGTACTATCTGGACGGGATGCTGCCGCTTGCTTACTTGCTAGAGGACGAGAAGCTTATTGCGAAGGCGCAGCGCTGGATTGAATGGTCGCTAGCGAGCCAGCGGGAGGACGGCTCATTCGGACCTGTCGGCACGATTCAATCGGTGAATCAAGATATTAACAAGAAGCATGACTGGTGGCACTACATGATTATGCTGAAGGTCATGACGCAGTATAAGGAAGCAACGGGCGATCCGCGCATTGTACCGTTCTTAACGAAATTTTTCGGCTATGTCCATAGCAAGATCGAAGCGATGCCGCTTGAAGGATGGGCAAAGGCGCGCGGCGCCGAGATGCTGTTGTGCATTCAATGGCTCTTCCGGGAAACAGGTGAAGCGCGGCTGCTTGAGCTGGCTGACATTGTCGCGGAGCAGACGAATGATTGGACGGATATTTTTCACGACTTCCCGTATTGGCGCAAGGTTGAAGAGTGGGACTGGACGACGCATGTCGTCAACGTGGCGATGGGCATCAAGACGCCGGGCATCCGCTATGAGCTGAGCGGCGCAGAGGTGGAGCGTGCAGCCGCGCATCGCGGCATCGACAGCTTAATGACCTATCATGGACAAGCGCATGGCATGTTCTCCGGAGACGAATGGCTGTCCGGCACGCATCCAAGCCAAGGCGTCGAGCTGTGCGCCGTTGTGGAATATATGTACTCGATGGAGAATCTGACGCGGGTATTCGGCGAAGGGCGGTTCGGGGATATTCTCGAAAAGGTTGCGTTCAACGCACTGCCTGCGACGATCTCAAAAGATTGGTGCGCGCACCAATACGACCAGCAGGTGAATCAAGTTGTATGTAACGTAGCGCCGCGCAACTGGAGCAACGGTCCGGAGGCGAATCTGTTCGGTCTTGAGCCGAACTTCGGCTGCTGTACGGCGAACATGCACCAGGGCTGGCCGAAGCTGGCTTCGCATCTGTGGATGAGCGACAACCGCGGCGGTCTGGCGGCAGTGTCCTATACGCCATGTACCGTGCAAGCGCCGGTTGGCAACGGAGCTTCCGCAGCGGCTACGATCACGGTCAGCGGCGAATATCCGTTCCGCGACACGGTTAAGATGGATGTGGCGCTCAATAGCCCGAGCGCAACCTTCGCGATTTCGCTGCGCATCCCGGCATGGTGCGAGGCGCCAAGCTTGACGATTAACGGCGTTAAGCAGGAGCTTAACATCGTTAATGGCTACGCGCGCGTGGAGCGGGAGTGGGCGAATGGCGAGCAGCTAACGCTGACGCTGCCGATGGAAGTTCGCGCCGTATCTCGCAATCTGTATGCGATTAGCGTCGAGCGAGGGCCGCTTGTGTTCGCGCTTCCGATTCAGGAGAACTGGCAGCTGCTGACGAAGCGGGAGAAGTTTCACGATTGGGAGGTCTACCCGGGATCGCCTTGGAAATACGGCCTCTTGGCAAATAACGAGTACGAGGCTACCCTCTCCGACGTGCCGTACCAGCCATTCGATGCGGAGCATGCGCCGGTTCGCCTTAAGGCGACAGGGCAGCTCATCCGCGAGTGGAAGATGGAAGGCAACAATGCAGGTACGCCGCCGATCTATCCAAAGACGGCGAATCAAGAATTCGCCGAGCTGACGCTCGTGCCGTATGGCAGCGCGCGCCTGCGCATCGGAGAGTTCCCGCTCATCGGCGAGCGGGAGAAAGCTTGGAAGAAGCACGTATAATCGCATTCTCGTAGTAACAACGGGCCTCCCTCAGCCATCATGGCTGGGGGAGGCTTTTGTTGCGGTAGAGGAGGCCGATTACGGATTATGATTAGCTCTGTATAGCTAGCCGTAACACGTAAACGCTTATTTGCAACCATGTCTCCGTTTCAGCCGCACAAGCCCGTGCTGCAGCACGTTATTGCCCGTTTGCGGCGTTAATGTCGGCTGCTCGCCAAGGCCGGTCACGTTCAGAATGACGTTGCGGTTCACGCTGCGTCGGGTGATGCGAACCTCATATCTGAACTTCACGTTCGATACGTCGGCGTAGACGAAGTTTGACGTGCCCGGAGCAAGCGATACGAGGCAAGTCGTCGTGTTGCAAGGCGATAATGTAAGCGGAACGGGCAGCCCGCTGGACCAGTCGAACACCTGCACCCTCATCTCGCGCGCGATCGTTTTGCCTAGATTGACCAGATCGACCAAGGCAAAATTCGTTCCCGGATTGCGCCGGAGAATACCTGTGGTGAATACAGCTCGAACCGGAGTTCTTTTGCAGCCTGTACAGCCTTTAGTCATCTTACTTGCGCTGCTTGTCGCCCTTACCATATGAATCTACAAGCCTCCCTTGATAGCGGCATACTGCCGCACACTCGTACTATTACATGCGGTAGGGAGCAGTTTGGCACGGGTTAATTGCCTCCACATGCATGAAATGAGTGGAAACGTCCACAATATAAGGGGCTTTCCACTACTGGCGTTTCAAACAAAGGAGAAGAATGACAACATGCGAAATCGCTGCATCAAAGTGCTAATGCTCTGCCTGGCGCTAACCTTAGGTCTAGCTCCAGCTGGTGTACAAGCAAGCAGGGCACTCGACCATTCCCACCATCACCAAGCTTGCTGGACTCCATCCATGTGGCAGCTGAAGGACAACATGAGAAGACTGTGGACAGATCACGCGATCTACACGCAATCCTATATTGTCAGCGCAACCTCGAATCTCCCGGACAAAGATAAAGTGCTGGAGCGGCTGCTTCGCAACCAACAGGACATCGGCAATGCAATCAAGCCCTATTATGGCGAGAAAGCTGGCAATAAGCTGGCGGCGCTGCTGACGGAGCATATTCAGCTCGCGGGACAGATCGTCGGTGCAGCCATGGGCGGCAATCAAGCGGATTTGGCAAAATTCAATAAGGCGTGGTATCAGAATGCGGATGATATCGCCAAGTTCTTGAGCGGTGCGAATCCGAACTGGTCGCAAAAGGAGCTCAAATCGCTGCTCGACCGCCATCTGGAGTTCGTTGCAGCGCTGCTGACAACAGGGCTGAAGAAGGATTGGGACGGTCAGATCAAAGCGTTCGACGATGGGCTGACACATCTCTACATGCTGTCGGATACGCTGGCGAACGGCATTATTAAGCAATTCCCGGACAAGTTTAAGTAACCTAACTAAATTAGAGCGCCGCTGGCTGAAATGCTGGCGGTTTTTTTTCATTTATGGCAAGAAACATCAAGAATAAGCGGACTTTCGTGCGGTACAATGGAAACAGCAATTGAGAGGAGTAACAAGTTTCCATGAGGCAGGATTACTTGAAGCAGATTCAAATGACCATTGATTACGTGGAGGCGCATATCTCGGAGGAGCTTTCTTTAGCGCATCTTGCCCGAATCGCGAAGCTGTCCGACTTTCATTTTCACCGCGTCTTTCTGTCGATGGCTGGCGAGACGGTGATGGATTATGTGCGCAAACGGCGTCTGGCGAAATCAGCCTATCAAGTGGCCAACACGGATGCAAGACTGCTCGACATTGCACTGGCTCACGGGTTTCAGAATCATGAAACGTTCACGCGCGCTTTCAAGCGCATGTTCGATGTAACGCCGGCGGATTATCGCAAGCAAGGGATCAAGCCTATCGCTTACTCGAAGCTGAACGTCCTGCAAGGCAAATTCAATCCTTATTTGGGAGGCATTCGAATGGATTATCGTTTAGTAACGAAACCTGCTTTCAAAGTCATTGGCTTCGATCTTGATACATCAACGCGTGATGGTGAGAACCAACGTCAAATTCCGGCATTCTGGCAGGAGTACATTAAAGGCGGCTGGGGCCGCCGAATTCCGAATCGCGTTCATAAGGACAGCTGGGTTGAGCTTGGGCTCTGCCATAGCTTCGATATGGAATCAGGCAAGTTCAAATATACGATCGGAATGGAAGTCGACACATTCGAAGGCATCGAGGATAGCGATCTGGTCTGCCGCGAGTTCGGAGCTGCAGAATATGCGGTGTTCACGACACCGAAGGTGCCAATGGCTCAGTTCTCGAATTCGATTCAAAGCACATGGGGGGCCATCTTCAGCGAGTGGTTCCCGCACTCCGGCTATGAGCATGCAGGCACGACCGAGTTTGAGCTTTATGACGAGGAGCACTGCGGTCAGGGGCTGGATGAAGTGTCCATGGACATCTATGTTCCGGTGAAACGTAAAGAGGCGTAAGGGTCAAGGCATGAGATCCGCGCTTGTAATAGAGGAGAAGCGTGCTGCCCTAGAGCAGTGCGCTTTTTTGCGCACTTTACTTTTTTCGCGTGAATTCGCTTCTTGCGAAAATTGTGGAGCAGCGCAGCTGCTCGCAGGCGGAAAAAGGAGAACTGCTAGAAAAAATCCCGTTGAGCTGTGCTTTTTTCGCGTATATTCTTGTCTACATACGTAGGAAGGGAGCGAGCGGGTTGCATTCATTTTCAATAGAAAAATCTGGCTTCGTATACGATGGTAAGCCTGTTAGGCTGCTCTCCGGAGCGATGCATTATTTTCGAACCGTGCCGGCTTATTGGCGGGATCGGTTGCTCAAGCTGAAGGCTTGCGGACTGAACACGGTGGAGACGTACATCCCTTGGAACATTCATGAACCGAAGGAAGGCGAATTTCATTTCGAAGGGATAGCTGATGCTGCTGCCTTTGTGGAGCTTGCAGGCAGTCTCGGCCTTCATGTCATCGTTCGGCCAAGCCCGTATATTTGTGCAGAGTGGGAATTCGGCGGCATGCCGGCATGGCTGCTGGCCAATCCTTATATACAGCTGAGATGCAGCCACCCGGCGTTTCTTGCCAAGGTGGATGCCTATTACGATGAGCTGATTCCACGGCTTACTCCGCTCTTGTGTACGAACGGCGGACCGATTATCGCGGTGCAAATTGAAAATGAATACGGCAGCTACGGCAATGATGCGAAGTACTTGGAGCATCTGAAGGATGGGCTCATGAAACGCGGCATCAATGTGCCTCTATTCACTTCAGACGGCCCAACCGACGCACTGCTGCAAGGCGGGTCTGTGCCTGGCGTGCTGTCGACCGTCAATTTCGGTTCGGATGCTGCGTCGGCATTCGCCAAGCTGAAGAAATATCAGCCGGACGGGCCGCTTATGTGTATGGAATTCTGGAACGGCTGGTTCGACCATTGGGGCAAAGCTCATCATACTCGTGGCGCGCTTGATGCGGCTAGTGTGCTCGATGACATGCTGAAGGCCGGAGCTTCCTTCAACTTCTATATGTTCCACGGCGGCACGAACTTTGGCTTCTATAACGGGGCAAACTGCCAGGGACCGGATCGTTATGAGCCGACCGTTACGAGCTACGATTATGATGCGATGCTTGATGAGACAGGCGAACCGACGGATAAATATTTTGCAGCGCGGCAAGTGATTGCCCGTTACATGCCCATTGGCGAATTGGAGCTTCCGCCAGCAATTCCGAAGCAAGCCTATGGCCGAGTCGAACTGACAGAACAAGCAGCCTTGTTCGAGCAATTGCCTGCCTTATCCGCGCCTATGCAATCTGTTACTCCGCTTCCGATGGAGCGGCTGGGCCAGCAACATGGCTTTATTCTATATTCGACGCGGATCTCTGGACCGCGTCCGGCTGAGCAGCTGTATCTGCATGATGTCCGGGACAGGGCGCTGATCTTCCTGAACGGCGAATATCAAGGCATCATAGAACGCGATCCGGTGCCGCAATCCGTGACGATTAGCGTGCCTGAAGGCGGGGCGAAGCTTGACATTCTCGTCGAGAATATGGGCAGAATCAACTATGGCCCATATTTGAAGGATCATAAAGGCATTACTGAAGGGGTAAGGCTCGGCTTCCAATACCTGTTCGATTGGACGATCCGTCCGCTTCCGCTGGAGGACTTATCGCGATTGTCCTTTAATAGCGGCGGCGATTCCGGAGAAACGATTGGGCCGAAGTTCTACAAAGGAACGCTGCATATAGAAGGCTCTCCGGCAGACACGTTCCTTGACATGCTAGGCTGGACGAAGGGGGTCGCCTTCCTGAACGGCTTCAACCTCGGCCGTTACTGGAATAAAGGGCCGCAGCGGACCTTATATGTCCCAGCACCGCTGCTTCGCGAGGGCGACAATGAGCTTGTTATTTTTGAACTGCATGGGTCAGAGCAAGGCGCGGTCTGCTTTGCGGACTCGCCGATCCTTGATCAGCCTCCTAGTTCGTTATAGCTTCAACTAATCCAATAGAAGAAGGTGTTTATATTGCAATTGACTTCATCCATTCAAGAGGTTCTTGCCAAAGCAGAGAAGGAGCTTGCGCCGTATCCGAAGCTTGCGCATATGTTCAAACAATGCTTCCCGAATACGCTCGAGACGACGACGCGGCTTAAAGAGGACGGTTCGACATTCGTTATTACCGGCGACATTCCAGCGATGTGGCTGCGGGACTCCAGCGCTCAGGTTCGTCCTTATATTCAGCTGGCAACCGAAGATGAAGCGCTCGGCAACATTATAGAAGGTCTGCTCAAGCGGCAGTTCACCAGCATTCTGATGGACCCTTACGCCAATGCGTTCAATGAAGAAGCCAATAACAACCGCTGGGAAAATGATATTACGGAGCTGGCGGAGCCGAATCCGTGGGTTTGGGAGCGCAAGTACGAGATCGATTCGCTCTGCTATCCGATCCAGATTGCGTATCTGTTCTGGAAACAGACAGGCCGTACAACGGCGTTCGATGCCACGTTCCGGCAGGCGGCGGAGCGCATCGTGCAGCTGTGGCGCGTGGAGCAGCATCATATGGACCAGTCGCCGTACCGGTTCACCCGTACATCGGGACCGTCGAGCGACACGATTCACAATAACGGACTTGGTGCTCCTGTCGCCTATACAGGCATGACCTGGTCAGGCTTCCGGCCAAGCGATGATGCTTGCGCATACGGCTATTTGGTGCCAGCGAATATGTTCGCAAGCGTTGCTCTGGGCTATCTGGCGGAGATCGCAGCTGATGTGCTGTCCGATGACAAGCTGAAGAGCGAAGCATTGGCGCTGAAGGCTGATATCGACGAAGGCATCGCGAACTACGGCATCTATAAACATCCGATCTACGGCGATATCTATGCGTACGAGACGGATGGGCTCGGCAATTATACGCTTATGGATGATGCGAATGTGCCAAGCTTGCTGTCCATTCCGTACCTTGGCTACACGGCGAAGGAAGATCCAATCTACCAGAACACGCGCCGGTTTATTCTAAGCCCGGACAACCCGTACTATTACGAAGGCCGTATTGCCCGGGGAATTGGAAGTCCGCATACGCCGCATCGCTATATTTGGCATATCAGCCTCGTTATGCAGGCGCTTACAGCAAAGGATGAAGAGGAAGTTGCCGAGCTGGTACGATTGTTGATTAATACCGACGGCGATACCGGCTTCATGCACGAAGGGTTCCATGTGGATGATCCAACTCAGTTCACAAGATCGTGGTTCGCATGGGCGAATACGCTGTTCGGCGAGCTGATCTTGAAGCTGATGCAAGAGAATAAGCTGCATAAAATACTGGCCTAATCCTTTTGCCTAACTTATTAAGGGGGTTTAATAGATGAGTGAGAACGTAAATGAAGTCGTAGATGAAGTTGTAGAAGAAGTTGTAGAAGAAGTCGAGATTGAAGTCGAAAATGGTGTGCATAATTACAGCAGTGAAGCGGAGTGGGTGAAACCGGAAAATCCGGTTACGCTTGAGCGTCTGGAATGGTTCCAAGACCAGAAGCTCGCCTTGATGATGCACTGGGGTCCTTATTCCCAGATTGGCATGGTGGAATCGTGGATTCTTAGTGACGACGATGGCGACTGGGCACGTGACGATGTGGATTGGACGACGGATTACGAGCAGATGAAGCGTGAATATTTTGACCTGAACAAGACGTTCAATCCGTTCCGCTTCGAGCCGGAGAAATGGGCGGAGGCGGCTGCGGAGGGCGGCTTCAAATATTTGATCTTCACGACGAAGCATCACGACGGCTTCTGCATGTGGGATACGCATACGACGGATTATCGGATTACCGGCAAGGATACGCCTTTCCATGCGCATAAGAACGCCGATATCGCGGGCAACGTCTTCAATGCGTTCCGTGACAAAGGCATCGCGATCGCAGCATACTTCTCGAAGGCTGACTGGCATACGCCGCATTACTGGGCACCTGGCATGGAGCGCGGCAACCATACGTGGCGCGGACCTTCCTATAACCCGCAGGAGAAGCCGGAGCTGTGGGAGAAGTTCGTCGATTTCACGCATGAGCAAATTATGGAGCTGATGACGCGTTACGGCCGCATAGATATTCTGTGGCTTGATGCCGGCTGGGTTCGCGAAGGTGGCCGTGTTAGCCAAGACATTCGCCTAGGCGAGCTTGTCGAGCGCGCAAGAGAGACGCAGCCTTGGCTGTTGTCGGCGGACCGCACGGTAGGCGGCGCTTACGAGAATTATGTGACACCGGAGCAGACGATTCCGACTCGTCCGCTGAACGTGCCATGGGAGAGCTGCATCACGATCGGCACTTCGTTCTCCTTCAAATTCGAGGACAAGTACAAGACGGCTCGTCAGCTTGTGCATATCTTGATGGAAGCCGTCGCGAAGGGCGGCAACCTTGCGCTTAATGTTGGACCGCAACCGGATGGACGCCTGCCTGCAGGGGCACTTAAGAGCATGAAAGATCTTGGCGCCTGGATGAAGGTTTACGGCGAAGCCGTATATGGCACGCGGATTTGTGCACCATATTACACCGGTCAATGCGCGTTCACGCGCAAAGACGACACGGTATACTGCACATATCTATACGCAAGCGAGGATGCGGAGCTGACAGCAGAGATCCGTATCCCATACAGCGAGCCCATTACAGGCATTGAGCTGCTTGCATCGGATGAGCCGATCGGCTATACGCAAGACAGCGAAGGAGTGACTATTCAGCTTCCGGCTAGCGAGCTTCAGGGCAAGGCGCCGATTGCGCATGTATTCAGAATTTCGACAAAGTAAACGTAGAGACTGGATCTGGATCGCATTTATTCGACAAATCATGTAAAATAATTGTCTTAGACGACCAACACGGGAAAAGATAAAGGAGGAGTCAACATGAATAGCAGCTGGTTCCGCAAATTGCTTTTATCTTATCTTCCCGTGTTTTTTGTCGTGGTTACGATTCTTTTCTTTGTCTTCTTCCAATCTTTGAATGAACAGAACCGCAAAGAAGCGATTAAAGCGAACGAGTTTTTGACGCAGCAGGTCGTCCTGTTTACGGATAATTCGCTGAAGACCTTGAACTATCAGGTGCTGCGAGACACGCTTACGGCCGAGGAGCTTCGGCTCTTCTTCGGTTCGGACAACGATGATGTGTATCTCAATATTCAAGCAACGAAGCTGATGGATGATTGGAAGCTGAATAATCCGATCATTGACTCGGTCTATATCATCCGCTTAAAAGATAACTTTGTCCTCGGCGACGGCTCGGGACAAGCAACTAAATTCGTCGATCAGCCATTCATCCAGACATATATCAGTCAGAAGGCGACAGCCGGCAAATGGACAGGGAAGCGAAGCTTCCGCCCGTATGCGGTGGAGAAGCCGACGGATGTGATTACACTTGTGCAAGGTTTTCCGCATTTCTCGACCGTCAAATCAGGGTATATTGTCGTCAATGTCAGCTTATCCAAGCTGAAGAAGTCGATAATGCCGATGTATAATCCAAAGCTTACCTACGTGCGAATGATCGATGAACAAGGCGCTGCGTTGATGTCTGACTCCGGGGCCGATGGCGAGAATAGCATATTGTCTCACTATATTTCCCCTTATACGGGCTGGGCTGTGGATAGTGGTCCTACCGGCTGGGGACTTGCTCACGTTGCGCTCAATTTCTACAACATCTGGGTCATTATTGCCCTCATTGCGGTATTGCTGGGCGTAATCTGGGTTGTCCATATAACCCGTCGCAATTATAAACCGATCAGTCAGCTTGTCTCGCTTATTCGGACTAGCGCTTTAATCAATCCGTATAAGGGACAGTCGGGCAGCAATGAGTTCGGCTTTATTCAAGGTGCTCTGGAGCAGCTGCTGGAAGAGACATCGAAGTCGATGCAGCAGAACCAAGAAGCCATTATTCTCCGCAAGAAGCATCGGTTTCAAGAAGCGGTGGAGGGCATTGTCCCCATTCGTGAATCGGAATGGATGGCGGATCTGCTTGCATTGCAGGTGAATCCGGTCGGTACGCAAGCGTTCGTGCTTGTGGTCGAGATCGATCGTTATCAGCAGTTTATCGAAGCCTATCACCGTCAAGATCAATCGATTCTGAAATTCGTCTTATCCAGCGTGACCGGAGAGATGGCTGGTCTCCGAAATGCAACGACTTGGGCGGAATGGATAACGGAGCGCAGGCTGTCGGCCATTATTTGGGTGCCGGATGACGCTGACGGCGATGAGCTGAGCGTGCAGATCGGGGAACAAATTGTACAGTGGGTTCAGAGCAACTTAAGCTTCACGGTCACCATCGGGGTTCACGGCTTTGCTTCGAATTTGGAGGAAATCCGCCGCTCCCATGAGATCGCCGGCAACCTGCTGCAGTACAAGGCTGTGCTTGGTACAGGCCGGCTCCTTCGTCCCGCACAGATGGAAGGTTCCGAGCAGCGCGTACATGACTATTTCGGGACGATCCATGCGTTATCGCAGTCGGTTCGGATCGCAGACGGGGCATGGCAGAGGCACATCGAAGAGCTGTTCAGCCAGATGCAAGATTCGATCTCATCGCGCAAGGAGATCGAGAGCTTCTTGCAATTTCTCCATCAACAGCTGAACCGGGTATTTCTGGAGCTGTCCAAAGATTATCGCAGCGTGTGGAAGGACAGCGGGGCGGAGCTGCTTGAACTCGGACGGAGCTGGGAGACGCTGGAAGAATTGAAGCGAGGCTGTTTGCGCGTCTTCGAGGAGATGGCAAGCAAGCTGCAGGCACTGAAGGATTCACAACGGACCCGTGCCGTTATTAGCGATATTCGGGCATTTATCGAAGAGAACTATCATAATCCGGAGCTGTCGCTCGATTATTTAAGCGATCAGTTCATGATCCATGCGAAGAACATTAGCAAGCTGTTCAAGGAAGCGTACGGGTACAACTTCGTCGATTTTCTGATCGGGCTGAGGATGGATAAAGCGAAGCAGCTGCTGCTCACAACGGAGCGCTCGCTTCAGGAAATAAGCACAGAGGTCGGATACTTCAATTACAATTCCTTTAATCGTGCGTTCAAGAACGTCGCGGGTGTCTCGCCAAGCGATTATCGCAAACAGCAGACAGGCTAGTATCATTCGCTACACCACCTATTTCTACTACGAACCTTGGGGTTATGCCAGCAACAGCAGGCGGCTCCAAGGTTTTTTTGCTGTTAGGTCATGCCTTAGAGAAAATCATGTTCTGTAGAAAAAAGAGGAGTACACATCTTTCGCAGTGCTAAAAAGCTTGATTTGACGCGTTTTGCGAAAATCGTGGATTTACGGAATCTTACGAATTGCTGCCACTGCGATGGACGGGCTATCATCGAGCTACACAAGAAGTGAACGATACTGACTGAAGGGGTTATGCCGATGGTTCAGACATGGACTCGAGTAAAGCGAAGCTGGGAACTGTATCTCCTCGTCCTGCTTCCGGTTGCTTATCTTATTATTTTCAAGTATATCCCGATGTTCGGGGTAATCATCGCGTTCAAAGATTTTAACATCATTAAAGGGATCATGGGCAGCCCGTGGGTTGGGTTCAAGCACTTCGAAAACTTGTTCCACTCGCCGAACTTCCCGCTGCTCATTAAGAACACGCTGCTCATCAGCTTCTATTCTTTAATAGCTGGCTTCCCGGTGCCGATTCTACTGGCGCTTGCACTGAATGAAGTGCGGACAGGCCTCTTCAAGAGATCGGTCCAAATGATTACCTACGCGCCTCACTTTATTTCGACGGTCGTTATGGTATCCATCATTATCTTAATGCTTTCGCCGCATGTCGGCGTCGTGGATCATATCTTCAGTTTCCTTGGCTTCTCGAATATCAACTTCTTGGGTGAGCCGGGGTTGTTCAAATCGATTTATGTCTGGTCGGGTGTGTGGCAGGAGATGGGGTATGCTTCCATCATCTATATCGCAGCGCTCTCAAGCGTCGATCCTTCGCTCTATGAAGCAGCGCGCATGGACGGTGCATCCAGGTTCAAGAAGATCCTTCATATCGATTTGCCGACACTTATCCCGATTACCGTCACGATGCTCATTCTAAGCCTTGGTAACGTAATGGCGGTCGGATTCGAGAAAATCTATTTGATGCAAAATCCGCTTAACATGAGTACATCCGAGGTTATTTCCACTTATGTGTACAAGGTGGGTCTGCTCGGGGCGAACTTCAGCTTCTCCTCCGCGGTCGGATTGTTCAACTCGATTATCAACTTGATTTTGCTCATCGTTGTCAATGCAATTGCTCGTAAAGTTTCTGAAAACAGTTTGTGGTAGAAAGGCGGACGAACATGCTAATTCAACAAAAAATCAGAGAACCGTTCGGCGATCGCGTTCTACTTGGCATCATCTACACATTGCTTGGCCTGTTGACACTGACGGTCCTTTACCCGTTGTTGTACATTTTAAGCTCGTCTTTTAGCTCGCCTGATGCGGTCGTGTCCGGCAAGGTCTGGCTGTACCCCGTTGAGTTCTCGGCAAGGGCTTACAAGTCGATCTTCCAAAGTACGCAGCTGATGAGAGGCTTCTATAACAGCCTTGTTTACACGGCAGTCGGTACGTTCATCAACGTTGCATTTACCGTATTAATGGCTTTCCCGCTCTCGCAGCGGACGATGCCAGGCCGCAAGTACTTCATGCTTCTAATGATGATTACGATGTTTTTTAGCGGCGGACTCATACCAACTTACCTTTTGGTAAAAAATTTACACATGCTAGATACGCGCTGGGCGCTGTGGCTTCCAGGAGCATTCTCAATCTTCCAGGTTATCATTGCAAGAACATTCTTCATGTCTTCCATTCCGGCGGAGCTGCAGGAAGCTTCCCAAATGGATGGCTGCCGAGATATGCGTTACCTGTGGAGCGTCGCGCTGCCGCTTTCCAAGCCTATACTAGCGGTTATGACGCTTATGTATGCGGTTGGACATTGGAATGCATACTTCGATGCACTGATCTATCTAAGATCAGAGAATCTATTCCCGCTGCAGTATGTGCTGCGTAACCTGCTCATTCTGAATGCGGCCGATCCGGAAATGCTGGCGAATACCGCCCAAAGCTTGCGGGACAAAGGCTTTGAAGAAGTGTTGAAATATGCACTCATCGTCGTTGCCTGCGTGCCGGTGCTCATTATGTACCCGTTCGTGCAGAAGCATTTCGTTAAAGGGGTTATGATCGGCTCCTTGAAGGGCTGATTATCATAGCAGCTCATGTGAATTCTGGCTGGAGGTGAGGTTGGCAGCGCGGAAGCGCCTGTATCATTAGTCAAGTTGATTGTTACAAGAAGCAGGGGGAACTGTCTGAAGGCGACTTCAAGGCAGGTGCAGCAAACTTTAGACCAATCACAAGGGGGAAGCGCTTTGAAAAAGTCAATCTTGGTATCGTTAATGCTTATACTAATTAGCAGCATCGTACTGTCCGCATGTGGCAGCAGCAAAGACAACAACACATCATCAAACACAGATAAGAGCAGCAATGCCGGAGCATCGAATGAGACGTCTACTGAGCCAGTAAATCTTGGCTTCTTCGCTCCACAAGGCAAAGCACCGCTTGAAGATAACGAATATACGAAGCTGATCGAACAGAAGTTTGGCGTCAAAATTAAGTGGGACCTTGCGCCAACGGACGCGCTTGTTGACCGCAGACAGCTGCTGCTTGCGAGCGGCGACTACCCGGAAGTATTCCTTGAGGGTAAATTCACGACTTCGGATTTGACGACTTACGGCAAACAAGGCGTGCTCATTCCGCTTAACGATCTGATTGACAAGTATGCGCCGAACATTAAGGCCATGATGGAGAAAAAGCCTTACATGAAAGAAGCGATGACAGCGCCAGACGGCAATATCTACGGCCTCCCGCGTCTTAACGAGTGCTACCACTGTACGTTCTCGCAGAAGTACTGGATGAACAAAGCGTGGCTCGACAAGCTTGGTTTGAAAGTGCCTACAACGACGGATGAACTATATACTGTGCTCAAAGCATTCAAGACGCAAGACCCTAACGGCAACGGTAAAGCAGACGAAATTCCGCTTACTGGCGCACCAAACAAATCGGTTTGGAACGGCAACATCGATGCGTTCATCATGAACTCCTTTATTTACAACGACAATGACAAGTATTTGACTGTAACAGACGGCAAAGTTGATTTTGCCGCGAATAAGCCGGGCTGGAAAGAAGGTCTCGCTTACATGCACAAGCTGTACAGCGAAGGCTTGATCGACAAAGCGGCATTCACACAGAACGACCAAGCGGTTGGTCAGCTTGGCCAGCGTGAGGGCGACGAAATCGTCGGCTCTATCACGACAGCGCTTATCAGCTACCTTGTTAAAGCTTATGAAGATAAAGACGAGCGTCAGAAGCACTGGGTTATCGTGCCTCCGGTCAAAGGACCTGAAGGCGTACAGCTTGCTGGTATGTCGCAAGGCATCAGCGAATTCCCAATGGCAATTACGAACAAAGCAAGCGAAGAGCAGCAAATTGCTGCGATCAAAATCGCAGATTATGCATACAGCGAAGAAGGCGCCCTGTTCAGCGAATACGGCCAGAAGGAAGGCATTGGCTGGAAGAAAGCTGACGCTGGTGAACTGAATATTACAGGTCAGCCTGCTAAATACAGCTTCTCTAACCTGCAAAAGCAAGACGAGAATGTTGTACGCAATGACAGCTGGTCGCTGCTTGGACCGAAAGATCTGTCGAAAGAATTCCGTGATCTGTTCGCAACGGCTCAAGACCCGCTGACAGGCGCAGGCTACGAGAAGCGTCTTGCTGACGCAACGGCAGCTTATGCACCTTATGCACCGAAGGAAACGTATCCGTCTGGCGCCTATGTGAAACCGGAAGACACGGATACAATTGCACAGCTGGCGACATCCATCAAGGATTATGTTAACTCCAACATGGCGCAGTTCATTATCGGCGATAAGGACATTGAGAAAGACTGGGATGGTTATGTGAAAGGGTTCGACGGTCTGAACCTTGAGCAGTATATCCAGATCTATCAAAACGCGATCGAGAAGAAGTAACAATAGTTAGGGCAGATCGGGAAGTATGCCATCAGGCATACTTCCTTCTGTCATTATTTTGGGGAGAATGGGGAGAGCGATTATGCGATACAAGGATGCGGCGCAACCACCTGCGGAGCGGGTGAAGGATCTGCTGTCGAGAATGACGACGGAGGAGAAGATCGGTCAGCTGACGCAGCCTTTCGGTTGGAAAATGTACGAGAAGCAGCAAGGCGGCGCCATTGCGCTCAGCGCTGAGTTTCAAGAGCAGGTTCGCAAGGGCGGCATCGGCTCGCTCTATGGTACGCTTCGTGCGGATCCGTGGACGGAAGTGACGCTTGAGAATGGGCTGTCCCCGGCGGAAGGCGTGCGTGCGGTCAATGAAATCCAACGTTACGCAGTGGAGGAGTCCAGGCTCGGCATTCCGATTCTGTTCGGGGAAGAATGCTCGCACGGCCATATGGCGATTGGCGCGACGGTATTCCCGGTTCCGCTGTTGATTGGCAGCACGTGGAATGTGCCGCTATATGAGGAGATGTGCCGCGCAGTTGCGCTTGAGACGCGCAGCCAAGGCGGGGCGGCGACCTATTCGCCCGTACTCGACGTCGTTCGCGATCCACGCTGGGGTCGTACGGAGGAGTGCTTCGGCGAGGACCCTTATTTGATTGGCGAGCTGGCGACGGCATCCGTTCAAGGGCTGCAAGGAGATCGGCTTGATGGCGAAGGCAGCTTGATTGCGACGTTGAAGCATTTTGTTGCGTATGGCGCTTCGGAGGGCGGACGCAATGCCGGTCCTGCGCATATCGGCAAGCGGGAGCTGCATGAGGTCGACTTGTACCCGTTCCGCAAAGGCGTGGAAGCGGGCGCGATGTCGATTATGCCAGCATATAACGAGATCGACGGCGTGCCATGCACCTCGAACGACGAGCTTCTGAACGGCTTGCTGCGTGAGGAGTGGGGCTTCGACGGGTTCATCATTACGGACTGCGGCGCCATCAATATGCTAGCGTGGGGCCATGATGTCGCGAAGGATGGCGCTGAAGCGTCAGCGATGTCGCTGAAGGCGGGCATTGATATGGAGATGTCCGGGGCGATGTTCGGCGTTCATCTGCAGGAGGCGCTGGGGCAGGGACTAATTACGGAAACGGACTTGGACCGTGCGGCAAGCCGAGTGCTTGCGGCGAAGTTCAAGCTCGGCTTGTTCGATCGCCCTTATGTAGATCCAGCGCTAGCTGCGCGGATTATCGGCTGCAAGGAGCATCGCGAATTGGCGCGGGAGATTGCGCGTCAAGGTATTGTGTTGCTGAAGAACGAGGCAAGCGCGCTTCCGCTCTCGAAAGCGGGAACTGGCAAGATTGCGGTCATCGGTCCGAACGCGGACAATACCTACAATCAGCTGGGGGATTACACGTCACCGCAGCCGCGGGAGAACATCGTTACGCTGCTTGGCGGAATCCGGGAGACGCTTGGCGAGAACGGAGCGGACCGTGTGCTGTTAGCGCCGGGCTGCCGCATTCAAGGAGACTCCCGCGAGGGCTTCGCTTCTGCGCTCGCAGCGGCGGAGCAGGCGGATGTCGTCGTGCTTGCGCTTGGCGGGTCCAGCGCGCGCGACTTCGGCGAAGGAACGATCGACCTGCGCACAGGCGCTTCGGTCGTGTCGGGACTTGCGCAGAGCGAAATGGAGTGCGGGGAAGGCATTGATCGCACGGGCCTTCATCTTATGGGCGTACAGCTGGAGCTGGCACAGGCCATTCATCAGCTCGGCAAGCGGCTCATCGTGGTGTACATTAACGGCCGCCCAATTGTGGAGCCGTGGATTGACGAGCATGCCGATGCCATTGTAGAAGCTTGGTATCCGGGCCAAGAGGGCGGCGCAGCGCTTGCTGATATTCTGTTCGGGGATGTGAATCCGTCCGGCAGACTGACGATCTCTGTACCGAAGCACGTCGGTCAGCTTCCGGTGTACTACTACGGCAAGCGCAGCCGGGGCAAGCGTTACCTGGAGATGGATGTGAAGCCTCGGTATCCGTTCGGTTACGGACTGAGCTACACCACATTCGAGTACAGCGGTTTGACGCTGTCTTCGGAGCAGATCTCAGTGGACGGCGAGGCTGTCGCGACGGTAAATGTAACGAATACAGGCACGGTAGCAGGCACTGAGGTCGTTCAGTTGTATATTGGCGATAAAGTCAGCTCGATAACGCGTCCAGCGAAGGAGTTGAAGGGCTTCGCGCGCGTGGCGCTTGAGCCGGGAGAGACTCGTAAGGTCAGCTTCACGATTGGTAGAGAACAGCTGCAAATGCTGGATCGGCAGCTGAAGCCGGTTGTAGAACCGGGAGAATTCGAAATTATGGTTGGACGGAACGTAGAAGACGTATTACGAACGACGCTTGTCGTAGCAGAAGAGGTGTAAGGAATTGTATCGTATTCATCGGTTTATAAGGAATTTATCGGAACGTCAGTGGGCGGAGATGGTGCCGCTTCGGGATTGGAACATGCGGAAGGTCAACTATATTTTGCCTGGGCAATATGAGCCGCTTGAGGGCAGTGAAGAGACAAGCTTGCTGAGCGATATGAAGCTCGACGGAAAGCATGGCATTACTTATTTTCTGACGAAGAAAATTACGATTCCTGCCGAGTGGGAGCACGGAACGGCTGGTTTAACGGTTAGCGGCGGCGGGGAAGGGCTGCTGCGCGTGAACGGTGATTCCTATCAGGGGCTGGATCGCAATCATAATTTTGTACCGCTGTATTTGGACGGAGTAGGCCATACGCCGCTGCTTGAGATTGAGCTGTACGATCCGATTCCTGAGCCGTTCGATCCGCTGAACAATCAAGAGACGAAGGCCCAGCCGATTACGCAGTATGACATTACGCTTGTTCGCGTGAACAAGCCGGTGCAGAGCTTGCTGCGAAGCGTGCAGGCTGTATATGAAACGATGCGGCTGCTGCCGGAATCGGACGCTGATGCTGCTCGCCAGCAGATGCTGGATTTGCTATATCGAACAATGCGAGAAACAGAGTCCTTAATTGAGGCGCAATGGATTGAAGGCGGACGGATCGCGGAGATCGAGCAGTCGCTTGCTGAACGCGTGCGCGAACAGTTCCCTGCCAGCCCTTTGCAAGGAAAGATGCATATGGTCGGCCAATCGCATATTGATATTGCGTGGCTGTGGCCTGTCCGCGAGACGGTCCGTAAGGTGAGCCGCACGTTCTCGACAATGACGTCGCTGATGGAGGAATTTCCGGACTTCGTTTATTCGCAGAGCCAGCCGCTGCTGTATGATTTTGTGAAGGAACAGGATCCTGCACTCTATGCGAAGATCAAACGGGCAATCGCAGAGGGCCGCTGGGAGCTCGTCGGCGGTATGTGGATTGAGCCGGATCTCAACATCCCGAGCGGGGAGTCGCTCGTCCGTCAGCTGCTGCACGGTCAGCTCTTCTACAGCGAGGAGTTCGGCAAGCGCGCGACCATTGAATGGCTGCCGGATACGTTCGGCTACAGCGCTTCGCTGCCGCAGCTGTTGAAGCTGGCGGGGATCGACTATTTCATGACGACGAAACTCAATTGGAACGACACGAATAAGTTCCCGCATGAGCTGTTCCGCTGGGTAGGCATCGATGGGACCCCGATCATCTCATACTTGAATCACGGCGTTAATGAGCATACGCGTCCCAAAGATGTGAAGGAACACTGGGAAGCTTACCGCCAGAAGGATAAGCTGGACGAGCTGATGCTCCTATATGGGCATGGCGACGGTGGCGGCGGCGTTACGCGCGAGATGGTGGAATTCGTGCATCGCACCGAGCTAATGCCGGGCCTTCCAGTAAGCCGCTTCAGTACGGCGGGCGCATTTTTCGAGTCCGTCTCGAAGATTGAGGATACGCTGCCGGAGTGGCATGGCGACCTCTACTTGGAGCTGCACCGCGGTACGCTCACGACGCACGGACGGAACAAACGGTCTAACCGCAAAGCTGAGGTGCTGTACCGTAACGCTGAGATTTGGGGCACATTCGCAAGGTTATATGCAGGGGTAACCGGGGATGCGGCTCTAGAGGCGCTGAACAAAGGTTGGAAGCTGATGATGCTGAACCAGTTCCACGATATCATTCCGGGAACGGCGATTACGGAATCGTATGTGACCTCTGCTGCTGAATACGGAGAGGTCTTCGCGCTTGGCAATCAGGAGCTGGATAAGGCGCTTCGCGCGATTGCAGGTCAGGTTTCGGCGGCATCTTCTGAGGAGACTGGCGAAGGCACGCCGTATGTCGTGTTCAATAGCCTCGGCTGGGAGCGGGACGAGACCGTTCTAATCGAGGGCGGTCTGGAGCTGGCAGGTTTGAGCGCGTTCGATGATGCGGGCAACCTGCTTGCGTCGGACTGGATCGCAGGGGCGGATGGCTTGAAGCCGGCCTTGGCGATTGCTGTGACGGGAATCCCTGCTTTTGGCTATAAGACGATTTGGTTGAAGGAAGCGGCAGGTGCTGGTACTGGCGTTGGCGCTGGAGAGCTGCCTTGTATGTCTGTGTGGGAAACGCCTCACTACAAGCTAGAGTTTAATGAGCGTGGCGAGATCACTCGCTTGTTCGATAAAGCGGCGGAGCGCGAGGTACTGCCGGAAGGCGCGAAGGCGAACGAGCTTCAATTCTTCCATGACAGACCGCTGTACTGGGATGCATGGGATATCGATGCGAAGTACGAGCAGCAGCGCGCGGGAGAAGCTGAGCTTCTGGAGCGGAAAGTCGTTGTTTCCGGCGAGGCGCTTGATATTCTTCGCTTCGAATGGCGCTTGAACGATTCGCGGATTACGCAGGATCTGGTGTTGTATCATAATGAGAAGCGGATTGATTTCAAGACACGCGTACAGTGGCACGAGAGCCATAAGTTGCTGAAGGTTGCGTTCCCAGTCGATGTTCTGGCGACGAAAGCGACCTATGAAATTCCGTTCGGCGCCTTGGAGCGTCCGACGCATCGCAATACGAGCTGGGAGCAGGCGCAGTATGAAGTGTGCAGCCATCGCTGGGCCGATGTTTCTGAAGGCGGCTATGGCGTCAGCTTGCTCAATGATTGCAAGTACGGCTATGACGTGAAGGACAGCGTGCTTCGCCTGTCGCTGCTGCGTGCGCCGAAATGGCCGGATGCGACAGCGGATCAAGGCGAGCACGAGTTCACATACTCGCTCCTGCCGCATGCTGGTGATTGGCGCTCGGCAGGTGTCGTTCGCAGGGCAGCTGAACTGAACAGCCCGGCAGTTGCGGTTGTGGGCGAGGGTTCGGAGAGCGCTAGCGGTACGAACGCAGAGGCGCTGCCGTCGGTACAAGCGTTGCTGGAGCTGGACAGCCGCTCGGTCATTCTCGATACCGTGAAGCAGGAGGAGCGCGGGGCGGGTACGATTATTCGCTTCTACGAGTCAACGGGCAGCCGCGACCGGATCACGCTGCGCTTGCCGGCATCAATAAAGCAGGCGAGCATCGTCAACCTGCTCGAAGAAGAGCTCGAGCCGTGCAGCATCAGTGCGGATGGAACGATCACGTTGACGTTCAAGCCGTATGAGATCAAGTCGATTAGAGTGGAATAGCTGCATAAATAGAAGAACCTTCAGCACCGCGAGTGATTCGTGGCTGCTGAAGGTTCTTTTGGCGTTGTGGTCCGAGCGTTCAGCTGCTGCCTAACGCGCGGGCTGGTGTTTCCGATCCCGATCGTGGAACCAACCAGCTGGAATAAGTGCGAATATCCACTTATCCGAAGCATTTCCTCGGCAATGCTTGCTCATAAGTGCGAAAAACCACTTATTATCGGCAGAATGACTGATTATCCGGGATTGAGTTGCAAATAAGTGGGTTTTTACACTTATCTCAATCGAAACTCCGCTAACCCAGCCAAATAAGCGCGAAAACTCACTTATTCTTGCTGCTCTCAGCAGCCGCAACACGATAGGGCGCTTGGTCGTCGCGTCCCTAGCGCCGCCGAATCTCAAAAAACTCGCAGGCCGAGCGGTCGTGGTACGCCACGTCGCTGACGCTGGATTGGCTGACGACGGTGGTGTCGTCGAAGCGGATAATGACGCCGCCCGAATCGACGATATGATCGTCTTTGTAGACTCGAAGCCGGAACTGGCGCTCCATCGCCTCGGTGAAATCTTCATCCGTCACTAAACGGCGGTACAAGGCCATAATCGCCATTCCTTCCTTATCAGTAGTTATAGATTACGTTCGAAATGGTACTCCATCTCGCCGGCCATCGCTGCCGGCGTGTCGCCTGTCACGCGAAAATCATGCGTATACAGCTGCTCGAAATCGCCGAAATCGACCTGCTTATAAAACTCGAAGCAAGGAAAGCCGTCATGGCTGCCTCGCACCTCAACCTTGCCGTCTTCGCCATGCACAGTAATGTGCAGCTCGTAATCCACCGTCGGCGCATCCGCACGAAGCGGGTTGGCTGCGCTCGCTTTCATGACGAATGAGCAAGACATCGCTCCCCAAGCTTCATCTTCTACCGTGACCCCGTCAGTCGGCGCTTTGCCTTGTTTCATCTCCGATACGCCGCCAGGCATCGTCTGCCGCAAAGTCGTATAGCCTGTATTCGCGAACGTGAACAGCTTGCGCTTCACAAAGTCAACGACGACCTCCTGCTCGACGCGGGAACGTCCCGTATTGACCGTCGCTGGCGAAAATTCACGTGCATCACCTGCATATTCATATATGATACCAGTTTCCGGATCTGTTATGGCTGGAAGCCACTGCAGCCCTCCAATAAATACGCTGCCGCGGATTTTTACAATTGTAGCCATCGTTTAACGCCGCCTCTCTCCACTTCATTTGCTCCGCTTATTCTAACATAGAACAGCGGCTCACATAAATTTCCGAGCACGGTGAAATCCTACTTATACAGGCAAAGCCAAGCATGAAAGTGGGAATTGATGATCATGAATATGCGAAAACGACGCGCCTTGCTCGGCATAACCATAGCAGCGGTGCTTGCGGTGCTGCTGCTAGCGAGTTCAGCCGCAAGTGCGATTGGTGCGCCGCATGGCGGGCCGTATCATTTTGGATTTAAGAAAAGCGTTGGGGGTGCGCTGCCTTCCATTAAGGAGGAGGGGTTCCAGCCGATCCTGGAGCAGCATGGGGCGATATTTCTAGGGGATACGAAGCAGAAGGAGCTGTACTTGACCTTCGACAACGGCTACGAGAACGGCTACACGAGCCGGATTCTAGATGTGCTCAAGGAGAAAGGCGTGCCGGCGATCTTCTTCGTGACCGGTCACTATGTGAAGGATAAGCCGGAGCTCGTGAAGCGAATGGCGGCGGAGGGACATCTGATTGGCAATCATTCCTGGAGCCATCCGGACATGAGCGTCATTTCCAGCAGTCAAATCCATACGGAGCTTGCGAAAGTGAAGACGGCGGTTGCTGAGCTGACGGGACAGCAGGATATGGCGTATCTGCGTCCTCCGAGAGGGATCTTCAACAGTCGGGTGCTGGCTGTAAGTAAAGAGCAAGGGTATACGAGCGTGTTCTGGTCGGTCGCTTACCGGGACTGGGAGCCGAATGAGCAGAAGGGTTGGCGTTATGCGTATGACAATGTGATGAAGCAGCTGCATCCAGGTGCGGTAATTCTGCTGCATTCTGTCTCGAAGGACAACACGGAAGCACTCAGCCAGATTATCGATGCAGCGCGGCAGCAGGGCTATACGTTCAAGCCGCTGAATGAGCTTGCGACGAAGAGTTATTAATTATTGGTGGCAAAATAGTAAGCCCGGTACTCCTACTGCGAGGAGGACCGGGCTATTTATACGGTTAAGCTTCTTCGTCAAACATAGCGGAAAAGAGTTCTCTAGTTCTAGAACCAGACGAATAACGATCGGAACAAGCCGCGCTTGCGCGAAGGCAGGCCGGCTGAGGCTGCAGCTGTTTCAGCGGCAGCGTCGCCGAGCTCCGCCATCGGGGACGCTGGCTTGCGGGCCGTCTCGAACGACGCGGCAAGCTGCTCGACCATGCGGCGCAGCTCGTCAAGCTCCTCGCGGTGCTGAAGCACTTGGGCGGCGACGACTTCGTCGGCCTTCTGCTCCAGCTTGCGCTCGACCGTGCGGATGCGCGCCAGCAGTTCGGTTTCCTCGGGAGCCGCGACTGAGACTGCGACCTCCAGCATAGCTTGATTCATGGGCTGCTGCGCTGCCTGCGCTTGAGCCTGCTCCGGTTCAGGCAATACGATCTGATCCATCGTCTCGCCATTCTCGAGCGCTGTTTTGATTAGTCCGAGCATGGCAAGATCCTGCTGCGTGAAGATATAGTGTCCGAAGCGGTCCTTTTGGAAGTAGTGCGGGAAGTGGGAGGCCCAGCGTTTGACCGTTGTTTGGCTCACGTTCAGCGACTCAGCTGCATCCTTGCTTTTAACAAGTTCCATCATTCCAATCACTCCGTTCAGATGTGGTATATAACGAAGTATTCGAGCTATAAATGCGTGTCCCTGCACGGGTGACAAAGGAAGTGCTCATTCGCTAAACATAGTGGTTTTGCGCTAGTTATTGCGTTGGATAAGGAGTAGAAGCAGGAGATCATGCGGAGATGGCGAATGAGAACAATGGAAATAGTAGGAAAAATTACCGATTCTGATTGAATGAGAGGAGGGTATGCGTATATGTCACGATTGACTGGAAGCTCTATGCAAGGTCTACACTATAAACAACAGCGGTTGTTTGTATGGAGCTTCGCAAGATCTACCGCCTAGTTTATAGGATAGACTTTGCTACCTTAAAGAATTTATTTTAAGGAGCAGAGCGAATATGAAATATATAAAAGCAGATGTTATTTTCCCAGCAGAGTTGTTGAAGGAAATACAGAAGTATGTGAGCGGCGGCATGGTTTACATTCCAACGCCTGAAGGTTCGAAGAAGCAATGGGGAGAAAATTCCGGCAGCAAGCAGATGTTGAGGCGCAGAAACGAAGAAATATGCCAACAGTTCTCCGCTGGCGTCACAATAGACGAGCTTTCGTCACGCTATTGTCTCTCTTGCGATAGTATCAAAAAAATTGTCTATAACCGGAGCAAACCGGCAAAAGTCGCATCGGACTAATGGATGCGACTTTTTTTATGCCATAAATAGCTCTAACCATTTGTTATATATATCCAGATAAAGCCATCCCCTATAATAACCTTATTCATATGAATAAATGATTGATGAGGGGGCAACACCATGCCGAAAACGACACGCGGAAAATCGCTCTGGAACACTCCGTCCCACGGGCGCGGAACATGTCCAGCATGCGGGACGACCAGAATCAAGCTGCTATACTCCCGGTCCAGAACGGACGGAAAAATTATAAAAGTATGCAAGCTTTGCCGTAATGCGTCCCAAGCGAAGCTGGACGGTACTCAGTCGTAGGATGCAGTATCTGATTTATAACGAAAAGCGGCGCAGGATCAAACTCCTGCGCCGCTTTTGCTGTTCGCGCGGTACGACGGTGCCGTACCGTCTTCCCTCCACTAAGGCTATTTGCTCTCGTTCGCGTTCGCGCTATCCGAAGCGGCTGCATCATCCGCTGCTTTATCTGAAGCGTTCGCGCTCACACTTGGCTCGCTCGCGGCTCTGCTGCTGCCCGCCAGCGAATTCACATCAATGAATGGCGTCGCACCGCCTGTTACGCTCGGCAGACGACCATCCCACTTATCGACCGCCATCTCCTGCACCTCGATCTGCTTCAGCTGAACGAGCTCCGGCGTCACTTCCTGTTTCTTCAGCTTAAGCGATTCCGCTTCCGCCTGCGCCTGCGCGACCTTCTGCTTCGCTTCGATCTGCACACGCTTGAGATCGTTCTCCGCCTTCAACGCCTGCTGCTGCGCCACTTGCTTCGCCTCAATCGATTGATTGAACGCATCCGAGAACTTGAAATTCACGATGTTAATATCGGCGACGATAAGGTTGTATTTGGCGAGCCGCGTCGTTAGATGCTCCCGCACTTCGCCTGCAACGATGTCACGCTTGGCAATCAGATCCTCCGCCGGGTACCGTGCCGTCACTTCCTTCACAATCTCCTGTATCGCCGGATTAACGATGACGTTATCGAAGGAGCCTCCGACGTTGTTCATCAGCTTATAAGCAGCCGCTTTATCAACAGCGTAGTTAACGGCGACATGCGTGGACACCGGCTGCAGGTCTTTGGAGGAAGCCGACGTATCGGTCTCGGCCTTGGTCACCTGCACGTTCACTTGGATAATGCTCTGCACGAACGGGATTTTCATATGAATGCCTGGCGCTAGTATGTTATTATTCAGTTTGCCGAACGTTTTGTATAAGCCGACGTTGCCGTATTGGACGGTGGCAAAGCCGTTAAAAGCGATAATGAGGCCGACGACGACAAGAGCCGAAAGCCAGATATAAGGCTTAAAGTTCACTTTCTTCGTATTCGGTTCGACGACATGCATGCATGAACCCCTCCACAATCGTTTTTTTGATACTCATAGGTATGCGTTTGTTATGGATACATACGGATTATCGAGGCAATGGTAACAATAGATTTAGCACGAGAGGAAGGGGAACAGGGCAATGGAGCATACAGCACAGGAAGTGGCGGAATGGATGATGAAGGAGCTGCAAGCGGTGGGCATTCTGCGTCAGGAGCAAGTCGTCGCGCATATTAAAGCGCATTACGGCGAGCATTTCATCTACGTGAATGAGAACGGCAATGAGTCGATTGACAAAGAAGTGAAGAAGGCATTTAAAAAGCTGCACGGCGGGCGCGCAGCTTGGGAGCGGGACGGATTTTTCTGGGCGTGGACATAAGACGGAGCGAGAGCTATTAGGCGCAACACGAGCCCTATTCCGAGTTTATGGGATGTTTAAGCTGATCATGGTACAGATCGAAGTATACGGAACCGTCGGTTCCACGCACGGCATAACACACGTCGTCAAGCGTCAGTCCACGGCGCCGCATCTGCTTGTTTAACCAATCCATATCAAGCCCGCTGTTCTCCATATTGGTAATGGCGGGCTTGCCGTCCATAATGAGCTCGACGGGGAAGTGGCTCTCAGCAGGCGTCTTCACGCCTAGATCCTTCTTCGTCACCTGACGGAACTGCGGCTTCTTCAGCACCGACAGCTTGCCGTTCAGCTCCAATACCGCATACTCGACTTCATGAATGTCGAAAATATCTTTCTCCCTCAGCTCCTGATTGAGCGTATCGAGCGAGAAGCGCAGCTTGCGAAGGTTGTGCTCGAGGATTTTGCCGTTTTCGATCATGATCGTCGGCTTGCCGGACAACCATTTGCGCAGATAACGGCTATGAAGGGAGACGAATGCAATAAGGAAAGCAATTCCGCTGAAAGTCAGCAGGGCTGTAATTTGGTTCCACGATTTCAGATCGGTGTTGAACGCCAAATTCGCTGTAATGGCCCCGAGTGTAATGGTGGATACGAAGTCGTGATAGGTTAACTGGGTTAACGTTTGTTTTCCGATAATGCGCGCAATGATCATGATAAGAACGAATGCGGCGATAGAGCGGATGATCGTCTCGACTGTTGTATTCATTGGGCTTGTTGTACTCCTCGCAGCTAACAGAGTGTTCCACTAGTGTAACCGCGAGTCCGAAGTGTCATCCGGTTTAGACGTCGTAGTCTATTTTGCCATCGGCGTGAATCGTTAGTTTCGCTTCGGCGTTGTTATAATCGACGATTCCGTGTGTAGAATAATACCATGTCTTCTTGTCGACGGTGCCGCTCTCAATCAAGAAGATATTCAGCTCATCGTTGTGACGACAGATGTCCTCCGCAATTGCAGTATCTGCCAGGTCGATGGTCAGCTTCCAGCCTTCGCGGTCGCTCGCAGGCGTAATGGAAAAGCTCACTTCATGCTTCTTCGAATCGAGAAATAAGCGGCCGCCAACGGTGTGGCGAATGTACAAATGATCCATAGCGATCCCTCCTTGACAAGCTTACTATAGCACACTATTATACTTACATAAAGTAAGTAGATATACAAAATTTCAATTATATAAAGGGGTGTTCTATTTATGATTACGACGTATCCGGCTTCATCGCGTTACTCGGGTGATATGGGCTGGCTCCAGTTTAATTTTAGTTTCTCTTTTGCGGATTATTACGATCCGAACAACATGAATTTTGGCCCGCTGCGGGTATTTAACGAGGATTATATTCAACCTGGCAAAGGATTCGGAACACATCCGCACCGCGATATGGAGATCGTCACGGTAGTCATTAGCGGCGAGCTGGCACATGAGGACAACACGGGCGGCAAAGAAGTTCTGCGTGTGGGCGAAGTGCAGCGGATGACGGCTGGAACGGGCATCCTGCATTCCGAAGTCAATCCGTCGAGCACGGAAGTTGCGAACATTATGCAGCTGTGGTTCCTCCCGGAGGAGAAGGGGCTTACGCCATCATATGAGCAGAAGGCATTCGATCAGAACGCTATGGTTAATGCGCTGCTTCCAATCGTATCGAAGAGCATCCAAGGCGAGTCGATCACGACCATCCATCAGGATCTAACGATTTACCTGTCGAAGCCGGAAGCAGGCAAGACCGTTACCTTTAACCAAGCGCCTGACCGCAAAATCTACCTGTTTGTCATTAGCGGCGACATTACGCTGAATGGATCGGAACGATTGAACCGCAGCGATGCAGCGCGCATAACGGATGTAACCGAGCTTGCGATCACGTCGGAGAACGGCGGGCAGTTCATGCTGATTGATTTGCCGTAACAATTGGCTGGCCATAAGGGCTGCATAAGTTGCTCCGCTGCCGTCAACAATAGGGAGTATCTATCACTCTAGTAAATGGAGGGGATTCTCTTGAATTACAGACCGGCACAGCTGGACGGCCAAGCACTAGCGCGTCTGCAGCAGCTTGAAGCAGAGCTGAGGCAGCTGACATCGGACAACAACATCGTTATTGTCGCGTATCAGACTTCCGCGGAGCGGTTCGAGTCGCAGGGCGAGCAGTAGAGAACAAGTAGTGGGCAATTGCGAGTAATGGGATAGGATGAAACTTTAGAGCACGGACTCCGCATAAGGCCGGGGCTGTGCTTTTTTTTTCGTCGGTTGGTCGGGGTGGCGTTTAATTGCTTAAAAGACGTGCATTTGAGCACGCCTTTTTTATATTTTTATACGCGGCAAATTTCCTTTGGGCAATTCTCGCAGTAGCACAAATCGCGCAAATGTTGAATGTTCTCAATGACCAGATATCCTTTATCACTTGAAATGACCTGATCTTTCTTCAAATCGCTCAACATCCGGTTGATGCTCTCGCGAGTTGTTCCGATCATATCGCCCAGCTCCGAATTGGTCAGCTTCTTGGTAATTTTGAGGCGTCCTTCTATCTCTACACCATAAGTGTTACCGAGCCGAATCAACATCGAGCATAGCGCTCCTGTCTTCCCGAATAGTATCAAATCGCGAATACGCGTCTGCGTCAGTCTATGCATGAGACCCATCCACTTCATAAATTCCACGGCAAAATCCCCGTATTGCGACACCAGTGATTCCAAAGCCTTGCGCGGGATCATTCCGATTGTTGCATCTTCTAGCGCCACTGCACCGAACGAGTGAGCGGATTCGTTGAACGGATCGATCTGACCGAACAAATCGCCATCGCGATGCAAGTAGATGGTCAGTTGTCTCCCATCGTCAGTCGCTTTCGTGATCCGTACACTGCCATGAAGTAGAAAATAGAGCTTATCTGCCGGATCGCCTTCCCTGTATACGTATGAGCCTGCAGCAAGCTTGCTTTTCTGCATTGCGGATTTCATTCTGGCAAGCTGTCCGCTTGAGAAGCACGCCGTGTTCGACGTTTCTACGTTTTGTCCGTTTACCAAGCTTAGCCCTCCCGAAAACGCTTTGCCTATATCATAATTCAAATCACAACTCTGAGCTGTGATGGAAGTCACACAAACAGAACTTTGTTAACGCGGACTGATTCGATAATATAATCTGGCCTGGTTGTGATCAACATCACAGCGGGTTTGGAGTTGCTATGCTTTAATAGACGTTGTAGAACATGGAACTTACACGTCAATCCGTCTGGAAGGGGACTGAAGATGCGGACCATTACATGCGAGGTATGCAAAAAGGTGAACGGTCATGGTGAGGTCTGACGGAACTGGATCTGTGAGGACTGCAAAGTCGGCGATCCCGGCTTTGTCTCGCCAGGGGAGCTAACGGAGAAGGAAGAATCGGATACATCGACAAACGATTAGCGCACAATATATGATGCATGATGGAACTGCCTGAGAGGGCAGTTCCATTTTTGTTGATCATTGGTTAACAGGAAGTATCCGTCCGAGGTCTTCACGACGAACTGCTTCTTTGAGTCCTCGTTCAGTACAGTATAATCTTCAAATTTTAGATTAGTCAACGTGACTATGCTGCCTATCTTCCCCTCGCTCAACCCGCTCGAAGCGCGCCTCAGGAACTTTTACTCCACAGTAGTTCCTACTCTATTTTATCTAGTTCCCTAGAACCAGAAATTTGGTATAAAATAGAGAAATATGTTGGAGAAGGTTAAGGAGCTGCGAGGATGAAAATCAAATCGGGGATGATTGCCCGAACGTTTCAGAGGTTCGGTGAGGACAAGGAAGAATACTCGAAGGTGCTGTTCCTTGTCATCTATTTATTTGCCATTACGTCGGCTTCAACGATTGGGCGAACGGCGGCGGATGCGCTGTTTTTGTCCCATTTTGGCGCCTCGCAGCTGTCGTTTATGTACGTGCCTCAATCGGCCGCGCTTATACTGGTCGGATTCCTGTTTCAACGGATCAGCCCGCGGTTCCGAATGGACCAGCTGCTCTATGTGCTGATTCCTGCTCTTTCATCGCTTGCGCTTCTTTCCAGGCTAGGCGTTGGACTGGATTTCAAATGGGTGTATCCGGTCATCTACGTCGGTTACGACGTGTTCAACTTCCTCATGGTCGTCTGCTTCTGGCAGTTTGCGACCTCCGTGCTCGATCAGCGGAAAGTGAAACGAACGATCGGTCTCGTCGGCAGCGGAGGCTTGATCGGCAGCATTGTAAGCGGCTTCGGGCTAAAGGCGGTCGCTCCGCTTGTGGGCACCTCGAACCTCATCTTCTTCTATGCGGGGATGCAGTTAATCGCGCTGGTGGCGGTTGTCCAGCTGACTCGCCGCTCGGATGTGAGCGTATTCGCAGTCCGCAAGCAGCAGCGCAATACCGGGGCGAAGAAGAAGCAGCCGGCAAAAGAAAGCAAAGGCGGCATGTTCCACCACGTACCGCATCTGAAATACGTCGCAATCATGTCGGCGGCGCTCGTCATTACGCTGACGCTTATTGATTATCAGTTCAAGGTCATCTTGAAGAGTACGCTGGAAAATGATGAGCTCGCTGGGTTTATGGGAAGCTTTTACGGCTTTTCGGGTCTCCTTGCCCTGTTCGTCCAGCTGTTCATCGCGGGCAAGCTGCTGACGCGGTTCGGGGTTATGGCGGCGATACTGGTGTTCCCGATTGCCTTGTTCACAGGTAGTCTCGGCGTGCTGCTCATGCCAGTGCTCGCGATGGTCGTCATTGTGAAGGGCAGCGACAAGGTGCTCGGCGACACGATCAATTCCTCGGTCAATCAGCTCATTATGTTTCCGGTTCCTCCAGAATGGCGCAACCAGGCAAAAAGCTTCCTCGACGGTATTGTCCGCAACGGTGCCAAAGGAGTGGCGGCGATCAGCCTTATCGCTCTGTCTCAGCTGCTGACGACACCGCAGTTCAGCTATGTCATTCTAGCACTGCTGACCGTATGCATCTTTGCTGCGGTGAAGGTGAAGGGGGCTTACTTGCAGGCGCTCTTGTCGACATTGAAGGCAAGGGGGCATGATCTGCAGGAGAGGCAGCTCGATCTGATGGACCCTGCCAGTCTGGCAGTATTGACAGGTACGCTGGCGAATCCCGAGAAGGGGCAGGTGCTGTATGCGCTGAAGATTTTGCAAGAGGTAGACGGGTTTGACCTGATGCCGCATATGGAAGGACTGCTTCAGCATCCGGCGCAAGAGGTGCGCGTGGAGGCGCTTCGGTACATGGAGCAGGTCCGTCCGGCAGGACAGGAAGAGACGCTGCTTGCGCAAATGCAGCAAGAGGGTCACAGCCTCGTGCAAGCTGGAGCAGTGCTGGCGTTGTCCGCGTATGCGAAGGAAGAGTATCTTGACGAGATCACAGCACGGCTGAGCGCGGAGGATATGGATGTGAAATCCGCCGCGATTGCCGGGCTCATTAAGTATTACGGCATTGAGGGGATGTTCCGTGCCGTCGGTACGCTGAAGCAGCTCATGGAGAGCTCGCATGAGGACGAACGGACGAAGATGGCGATTCTGTTCGGTCAGATCGGAATCCGCGGGTTCTACAAGCCGCTCATTCCGCTGCTGAGGGACGATTCGCCGCAGGTGCGTAAGTATGCGGTGCAATCGGCTGCGCTGCTTGGCGTGACGGAGCTTGTGCCGCACATCGTGCCGCTCTTGACGCATAATGAGACGAGGGAGCCTGCGGTGGAGGCGCTTGCGGCTTATGAGGAGAAAGTGATTTTGCCGCTGCTTGCGCCGTATTTCGAGGTGGACGCGTTTGTGCTTTATTTGCCAAAAGTATTCGAGCGAATCGGCGGACAAGCAGCCTTCGAAGCATTGGTGGAGCGGTATCCGGCATCGGGCTTCGAGCTGCGGGATAAGCTGCTTGAAGCGATGGCTCGCATGCGCAAGGGCATCTCTTATATCGATGCGAAGCGAATTGAGATGCATATCTATCTAGAACTCGATCTGTACTGGAAGTTTACCGCCTATCAGCGGGATATGGGCGGGGCTGAAGGCTACGGCGAGATTGCCGAAGCGATTGAGCAGTCGCGGCTTGAGATGATCAAGCGAATCTTCCTGCTGCTTGGCTTTATGTATGATGCAAGCACGATTAGTGCGGTATACGTGAACTGGTCGGAGGGGCAGGCGCGCCAGCAGGCGAATGCGGCGGAAGTGATCGATCAGCTCGTTCAGGGCAACCTGCGGATGGAGCTGGCGAAGCTAATGGCTGCGCCTCGGATTATAGCGCCGAGTGCGGCAGGGGCTGGCGCTGGTGCGGCAGCTTCGCGCGAGCAGTCGCTGCCGAATTTGGACTGGCTCTACGATCAGGGCGATGAGTGGCTGTGCCAGGTCATTCAATTCGCTGCGGCAAGGCGCGGCGAGCGGATTGACCTCGGGAAGGCGACCGGAGCTGATGCAGGAGACTCAGGCGATGCGACAGCGGCGGCGCAGGTGGACGAGGCATGGCTAGGCGATCAGATGGAGCGCATCGAGATGCTGAAGAAGGTGTCGCTGTTTGAAGGACTGACGGGCAGAGAGCTGGCAGCTTTTGCGCTGCGGATGGAGCAGCTTGTCTATCCGCAGGGCAGCACGGTGTTCCGTCAGGGTGATCCCGGCGACGCTCTGTATATCATTCGCGGCGGTAGAACCGCCGTGTACCAAGGCAGCGAGAAGGTGAACGAGCGAATCGCTGGCGAGACGTTCGGGCAGACGGCGATTTTGACGCACCGACTGCGCACGGCGACGGTAGTTGCCGAAGAAGAGCTTGTGCTCTTGCGGCTCGATTCGGCTGCGTTCTACGATGTCATGTTCGACCGCACGGGCATCGCGCTTGAGATGATGCGGCTGCTCTCGCGGCGGCTGCGCTCGAAGCTGGCGCGCACGGCGGCGGCTCCTGCATCCCAAGCGGAGCAGGAGGTGGCGGCAGCGGCGGAATCGGCGGAGACTGAGGCGACGAATGCGCATTTGATGCAAAGTGAAACGATTTTGCGGCGGGTTCTGATTCTGCAGAAGATCGAGCTGTTCGCGCGGTTGTCGCAGGAGGATGTCATTAAGCTCGCGCAGGTTGTGGAAGAAGTGGAGTATGCACCTGGTGAATCGGTTTGCAGAGTTGATGATTACGGCGATACGTTGTACGGTATTATAGAAGGAAGCATTCGTATTCATAAAGGCAGCGAGACGTTCGCGACGCTTGGCGAAGGCGAGTATTTCGGCGAGATGGCGGTTATCGACAGCGGTCTTCGCTCAGCAGACTGTACGGCGGTAGGTCGGACGCTTCTGCTGCAGCTGCACCGCGACCAAGTCTTTGCGCTATGCTTCCAAAATATCGGCGTATTGAGAAGCATGATGCAAGTGCTTGCGGACCGTCTGCGGGGCATGCTGTAAATTTTGCTGGCTAGTGGCCGGTTGCGTCTTGAAGGAGTGGGGTTTTACGGTGAAACGGTTTATGAAGTTGGTTGTCTTGTTGTGCGGTCTGGTGGTGCTGCTTGCTGCATGCGGAGGGAAGACGGAGACACCGCTGTCGGTGAGCGATAAGGTGAGCACGACCGATCTAAGTGCGGAGAAGGGCGGCGCGGCGGAGCTCGGCATGACCGAGAAGGAGCTTGTGGACAAGCTGGGCAAGCCGGAGAGGGCACTGAACGAAGGCAGAACGTTCCTCCTCATGTACGAGAGCTATCAGTATACAACGCTTGATAGTAAGGTGCTCGGGTACTCGATCGGGCCAGAATCGGCAACGGCACGAGGCGTGAAGCTCGGCGACTCGAAGGAGCAAGTGCTGAAACAGTACGGCGATGCATATTACACGCTAGGCGAGTCGATCGGCTATATCGACAAGACGAAGCAGCTGTCGCTGGATTTTAAGCTGAAGAATGATAAAGTGGTCGCCATCAACTTGGCGTCGCTGGAGCTATACGAATAAGCGACAAAGCCCACAGCGGGAGTGATCCTGTGGTGGGCTTTATTTTTATTATTGTTATTGAACGGTATGCCCCTGCACTCGCAAATCCAATAAATACGGACGCGGTGGATGCGGATTATCCATGGGCGGACGCAGTTCTGTGTTATAAACGGCGGGCTCGACGTTCAGCTGCTGAAAAACCTCGCTCCACCTCTGTTGTTCATCTGCAGCGGTTAATCGAGGTCGGAACCCGGCGTTCAGATAGCTTTTGATCGCAGGTAAGTTGTTGCTGTCGACGCCGAGTAGTACGGCTTGCTGGCCTCTAAACGCGATAACATCGCAGAGTTGCAGCACCATTGCAGTGCCAAGACCTTTACCTCGATGTGTTGGGATGACGCCTACGAAAATAATAAAGCCATCGTTCTCGCCCCACCGCCAAGGCTGGCTCCAAGCGGTCGCTGTTCCGCAAGGTGTGCCTGCTTCGTCAAACAGCACATGCACACGCTCGGGTAAATACGAGTAGTTATAGACCATCACATTCTCGAAACTTCCTGCCTGATAGTCTCCGAAAGCGGCGTCCATCACCTTTTCCCACAGATAGCCCTCTTCACGCGTTATAGATCTAAACGTATAGCCAGCCGGGAGGGCTTCTGCTGTTCGCTCACCTTGGGTCACATTTTTCTCCATCGTTACATCCATTCGTCTGTCGCCTCGCAATCATGTATACTGTACTAAATTCTACCAAGGTAGGCTTTGAATTGGCAGATAGGGAGTGGCATTGTGGAAGACAAGCTGAGCAAGCAGATGGAGTTTCTAGTTGAGATTGACAAGCTAAAGCAAGTGGAACGCAGGACGAAAATTATGAGCGGAGATCGACTCGAAAATGACGCGGAGCACACGTGGCATCTCGCTATGATGGCGCTAATTCTGCAAGGTCACGCCAATGCGGAAGTGGATCTTCTTAAGGTGATTCGGATGCTGCTCGTGCACGATTTGGTTGAGATCGACGCTGGCGATACGTTTGCGTACGACACGAAGGGCAACGAGGATAAGCATGAGCGAGAGCTGAATGCGGCGAAGCGGATTTTCGGCTTGCTGCCAGAAGAGCAGGCGGCGGAGCTCATGGAACTGTGGCTGGAGTTTGAACGTAAAGAGAGTCAAGAAGCGAAGTTTGCGAGCGCGCTCGATCGGTTGCAGCCGCTCATTAACAATTACAATAACGATGGCGATACGTGGTTGAAGTACGGTATAACGAGCGGTCAGGTGCTTAATCGCAATCGGGAGATTGCTGATGCTTCGGATAAGCTGTGGAATTATGCGCAGGAGCTGGTGCGGAAGTCAGTGGATCAGGGAATTCTCAAGGAATCGTAACGGACAGGAGTGAGGGGATGTATTTGAAGCCGCGCAAAACGTTGCTTGTCTCTATTCTGCTTTGTGTCCTGCAATTGTCGCTTGCGGTCTTTCGGTTATTTACGACGAATCAGGAGTGGATGCCAGCTTTTATAGGCTTCATTTATTTTCTTGTGAGCCTGGTCCTCTTCGGTGTTCTTGTCGTGCTGCTGATTGATCTGCTGACGGAAGCGCGGAGAACGATCCAGGGCCGAATTATTAACAAGGAAGGCAAGATCATTCACGTATTACGAGAAGATGGAAAGCTAAAGCGGTATCGAATCATCGTGCCCGAGGTGCTGGAGACGCTGCATGCCGAACATAAAGTCGAGATTGTCAGCACGAATCTGGCGAACATCCCTAGTCGGATTACGGTGGTTGAGCAGCGGTAGGCTAACCGTGAGAAAATGGAGCTGAGAGAGCAAATGTGCTCTCTCGGCTCCGAGACTAACCAGAAAAATGGCTGAGAGAACATATACGTTCTCTCATCGTAAAGCGAACTCGCTCGCCGCGAGAAAATGGAACTGAGAGAGCCAATATGCTCTCTCAGCTCCAAAACTAACCCGGAAAGCAGTCGAGAGATCATATATGATCTCTCAGAGCAGAGCAAACCAGCTTGCCGCACGTGGGTCGTATGCGAAGAGAGGAAAAAGCCCCTCTCGGCCCTTGGATTCGCGGGTATCCCGCGGCGAGAGAGGAACAAGCCTCTCTCAGAGATCGCCTGCCCCTTCGAAGCGGTCTTTTCCCCGCTTGCACCCCAAAATTCGCTGCGACCACATAACCCAAAAAAGCCGAGAGATCATCCTGATCTCTCGGCTTTTTCACGCACTCGCACTTCCGGCACTACCGCACTTCCGGCACTACCGCACTTCCAGCGCCTCCAGCGCTCCTACCCCATGTCCACATAAAGTGGACCATAGGTCACTTCATTGCCGCCAGCGGCAATGCGCAGCTCCAGTGTGTCGCCGTCCGCGAGCGGGCCGACGCCTGCCGGCGTGCCGGTGTAGATGACGTCACCGGCGCCGAGGCCCATGTTCGAGCCGATGAAGTCGACCAGCTGCTGCAGCGGGAAGATCATATCCTTTGGGCAGCCTTGCTGCACGACCTCATCATTCTTAACGAGACTGAAATTTAATGCCGCGAATTCCGCTTCTCCGCCGAAAGGCGTGAACTCCGTCAACACCGCGGAGCCGACGAACCCTTTGGCAAGCAGCCAAGGGTGGCGCTTCTCCTTCAGCTTCGACTGCACATCGCGCGCCGTCAGGTCGATGCCGAGGGCGATGCCGTCGATGAGCTCGTCCACCTTCATGCCAGGGCGATAGCTCGCGCCTACACGTACAACGACCTCGAGCTCATAATGAATCTCGCCGATCGAGCCCGGCAGCGCAAGCTTTCCAGTTGCCGGATGCAGCGCGTGCGTCGGCTTCGAGAAGATCATCGGCTCCTCCGGTACTTCGTTGCCAAGCTCCTTGGCGTGATGGGCATAGTTGCGTCCCACACAGTAAATGTTGCGAATCGAATCCATCGATGACATGTTCTATTTTCCTCCAAATAGGTTGGTGAATTATATATTTTATCATAACACGAGCATCATTTTTAATTATAGAAATTAATAGGTTCACAAGTTATTAATTTCTATAATGTCTCCATGAAACGTAAGCTTTTGCCGAAAAAGACGGCGACAGCCGTTTACACTTTAATTATATCGATCTTGAAAACGCAAACCTTAATCCCTAATTTCACGCATTGTTGGTAAAGACGTAGTGCATGATAATAAGCGTATACCAACCCGAGGGGGATTAGAGAAATGGCTAACAAAGCATTAAAAACAACTGCAGTCGCGGTTACAGCGGCGGCATTGCTTCTTGGCGCAACAGCTTGCGGAAGCAAAAACGAAAACAACACAAACAATACAACGAATACAGGCAGCACTAACGCTGGAACGAACGAACCAGCTGCTGAGAACGTAACCATTACGTTCCAGAACATCTACCCAGATCCAGAAACACCTTCTTACAAAATGCTTCACACAATCGTTGATCAATATCAGAAGGACCACCCGAACGTGAAGATCGAGCTGGATTCCCTGAACACAGACCAACAAAAACTGAAGCTGAAGACGCAAGCAGCTTCCAAAGAAGTTCCGGACATCACAATCGTGAACCCGTCCGCACAAATGAAGCCATATGTTGACGCAGGCCTGCTCGCGCCACTGAACGATATGCTCGATCAGAACGGCTTGAAAGACACTTTCCAAAAAGGTCTTCTTGACTCTTACAGCTTCGACAACAACGTATACGCGTTGCCAGACGGTAACAACATCGAAGTGGTTTACTACAATAAAGACCTGTTCACGCAAGCAGGCATTACAGCTCCACCAACAACATTCGAAGATCTCGTAGCTGACGTTAAAGCGCTCAAGGCGAAGAACATCACGCCTATCGCGATCGGCGAGAAAGACTCCTGGACAGGTTCATTCTTGTTCATGAACGTTCTTCTTCGCACAAACGGCGGCCCGGGCTTCCTGTCCGACGTACTGGCTGGCAAGAAAACATTTAACGATCCGGCATTCACTGATGCAGTATCGAGCTTCCAAGACCTGATTCAAGCAAAAGCATTCCCAGATGGCGCAACTTCCGTCGATTACAACACTGGCGGTAACCTCTTCAAAACAGGTAAAGCTGCAATGTACATCATGGGTACATGGGAAACTGGCGCAATCGACGCTTCGTCCGTAGCTGGCAAAGTAGGCGTGTTCAAATTCCCTACTGTTAAAGGCAAAGGCGATCCAGACCAATACATGCTTGCTCCAGGTTCCGCATTCGCGGTTTCCGCGAACAGCAAACACCTGAAAGAAACGAAAGACTTCCTGAACTACTTCATGACAGAAATGCCTAAGAAGCAGTTCGAACTGAAAAATGCAGTAGGTAGCGGTCAAATCATGACTGGCGACTTCAAAGCAGCTGGTTACTCGGATCTAGCAATCGCAGTACTTGACCTGTTCAAGAACGTTAAAGGCGGCGACCTTGCATTCGATAACACAATGAAACCGGCAATTGCACAAGCTCACCTGAGCAGCATCCAAAACATGTTCGTGCAAAAGGTTGACCCAGCGAACGTTGCTAACGAGCACCAATCGGCATACGACGCTAACAAGTAAGCTCTAAATAACAAATAGTCGTTTGCGGGTGGAGGCACTTAGCTGATCTCCATCCGCATTCGGCTTTCTTTACAATTAATAACGACTCAGGAGGCAACCTACGTGAATGTTTTAAAAGTCCCGGCCCGTACAATTGCAGTTTTCGTCCTGCCGTGTCTGATTCTCTACATCGGCCTCGTGTTCGTACCAATCCTTGTAGCTGTTTATGACAGCTTGCTGGACTGGGATAGCATCAATAAGGCGAAATTTATCGGGCTCGATAATTTTAAAACGATGCTGTTCCACGATACGAATTTCTGGCCTTCGGTGCGTCACACGCTTGGATACTCGGTATTTTCTATGTTGGAAATTCCAATCTGTTTGTTTGTAGCAGCACTTATGAACCGCTATGTGCGTAAAGCGAATACGCTCGTTTCTCTGTACTTTGTACCTGTTATTTTGTCGGTCGTTATTATCGGCCAACTTTGGAAGACTATCTACAACCCGACTGATATGGGCGGCATGCTTAATGGCATTCTGACATCGCTAGGGCTGGACAGCTGGACACATAACTGGCTGACGGAGCCTAAGATTGCAATGTTTTGCTTGTATTTTGTATCGCTATGGCAATATTTCGGCTATCACTTGCTCATTCAATACACAGGCGTGCAGAACATTCCGACGGAAGTGTATGAAGCAGCGAAGATTGATGGCGCTGAAGGCTTTAAAGCAGACTGGTATATTACTTACCCAATGGTTATCCCGATCTTCAAAATCTCGATCATCCTATCGTTCATCGGTTCCCTGCAGGCGTTTGACCTTGTATGGGTTATGACAGGCGGCGGCCCGGCGCACGCGACGGATACGATCTCCACACATATGTACAACATGTCGTTCCTATCCTTCAAGTATGGATACGGTAGCGCCCTTGCGACATTCCTCGTGTTTGTCTGCTTGGTATTCACAGTCTTCATCAATTTCGTCTTCAAAAAAGTCGAAGCAAGATACACCTAGAAGGGAGAACAATAGATCATGGCAAGTGTTAAAAAAGGGCTCGTGTATCTGCTTCTCTCGATCCTTGTCGTTACGCAAATTTACCCATTGTTTTGGCTGATCATGTACTCGCTCAAAACGAATGAAGAAATTCTCGGCTCAAGCTTCTTCGCACTGCCGAGCTCACCGCAATGGGGTAACTATAAAGCCGCATATAAAGGCGGACATTACTTGCAATACCTTGGCAATAGCATCCTTGTAACGTCTGTTACGCTGCTGTGCGTTATCATCCTGAGCTCGATGGTTGCTTACGCCATTTCTCGGTTCAAATGGAAGCTTGGCCCGGTTGTAACGCTCGTGTTCTTGCTAGGGATGATGATTCCGATGCAGGCTACGCTGCTGCCGCTCATGGTTATTTTTAAACACATGCACATCTTGAACACGCGCTGGTCGCTGATTCTGCCTTACATTACGTTCTCCACGCCGATTGCCGTCTTTATCCTGAGCGGATTTATGCGCGGTATTCCAGCGGAGATCGAAGAATCGGCATTCATGGATGGCGCAAGCGTGTATCGGATCTTCCGCAGCATTATTTTGCCGATCTCGGTACCGCCGATTATGACTGTATGTATTCTAACGTTCATTACGATCTGGAATGAATACATTATGGCAGCGACATTCATTTCCAAAGAAGCATTGAAAACTCTTCCTTTCGGCGTATATACTTTTGTCAGCCAATACAATGTTAACTATGGCGCAATTGGTGCTTTCCTTATCCTAGGCGCATTGCCGGTGCTTCTTGTATACTTCATCCTTTCGGAGCGTATTACAAAAGGCATGGTTGCAGGTGCGGTTAAAGGATAAGCGCAAAGCCCGGAGGAAAGGGCGAAGAGCGAACATGTCACGGGGATTTCATTCCATTCAATATCGGCTATTCGTGCTGTTTCTGATCAGCATGTCAGCTATCGTACTTATTGTCAGCATCCTGTATTACAACCGGACAACAGTACAATTTCAAGAGAAGGTAAGCGGCCTGTCCAAGCAGAACGTCTCGCAGACGGCAGGTCTCTTCGATCTTCTTCTGAAAAGCTATGACAGCATGTCCAAATCTGTCATCGGCAACAATGATTTTTCCCGAATTATGAGCACGCCTACAGTCGACAGCCCTGCTGTCGATTATTTTAATGAGCGGGCCATTACGAATATTCTGGGCGCCGTCTTCCTCTCGCAGGAAGATCTGATCGGCATTCATGTCCTGACGGATAAAGGGAAAGTATACAATTATGGCAATTATGCCAATGTGATCGACCCCGACTACACCAAATCGCACTGGTATCAAGAAATTCAAGGGTCCAGCGGCAGTATGGTATGGCTCGGGGTTTATAAGCGTTCCATCATTGATCAGGTCGAGAGCCGCTCTGTGTTTGCTTTCGGGCGCCGGATCTACGACCTTAACAATCACCGCCAAGTCGGCGTTGTTCTCTTCGAGACGAGCTCGCAGGCGATCGTGAATGCAATGGAAAACTTGAAGCTCGGCGTACATAGCCAGGTTTATCTGATGTCGAGCAACGGGGAAGTGATCTCGTCGACCTCCCAGACCTGGGATGATCAATGGATGTCGACCCTGCCTCGG
Source organism: Paenibacillus sp. sgz302114 (assembly GCF_056120345.1). Classification (NCBI taxonomy): domain Bacteria; kingdom Bacillati; phylum Bacillota; class Bacilli; order Caryophanales; family Paenibacillaceae; genus Paenibacillus; species Paenibacillus sp. sgz302114. Next base: position 115,389 of record NZ_JBVYOI010000006.1, on the reverse strand, counting down.
CCCAATGGGGGCGTGCCTGTCGTTGTTGAGAATGATGGCAATCTCATTGTGGCGTCGCAGCTGCCTTTTGCAGATTGGACGGTGCTCAGCGTAACGCCGGAACGAGACTTGAACGTCGAGCTGGCAGAGACGAAGCGATTCCTCATTTATGTAGGTGCTGCGCTCGTGCTTGTTGCGATTCTCATTGCGACGATTTTCTCGCGGACGATCTCTTCGCCGCTCAAGCGTCTCATCTCCGAGATGAAGCAGGTCGAGATCGGGAACTTCCGCGGCTCGCTGAATGTAACGTCATATCAGGAAATTAATATACTCGTCGCATCGTTTAATCAGATGGTAAATCAGATATCAGAGCTGATCGAGCGGGTGAAGATCTCGTCCGTTAGTGAGAAGAATGCGGAGCTGCAAGCGCTGCAATCGCAGGTGAATCCTCATTTTCTCTACAATACGCTTGATATGATTTATTGGATGCTCGACGAAAAGGGACATGACCGTCTCGGGGAAGTCGTGCTGTCGCTGTCCCGGCTGTTCCGTTACAGCAGCCACTGGGATCAAGGCGTGGCAGTCAGCCTTCGCGAGGAGATTGAGCAGACGCAGCATTATTTAACCATTATTGTGACGCGCCTTGAAGGTAGGCTCACGGTCGATGTTGACGTCGACGAGACGTGGATGAATGTGCCATTGCCGAAGATGACGCTGCAGCCTGTTATCGAGAATGCCGTGAAGTACGGCCTTGAGCCGCTTCTCGACTGGGAAGGGAAGCTGCGGGTTTATATTGAAGCGGATGATCGCAAGCTGCACATTATGGTGCAGGATAACGGGATTGGCATGGATGCCGCCAAATTAGAGCGGATTAATACATTACTGGATAAGCCTGAGGAAGCAGCGAAGGATGAGGAAGGACTAGTAGGGATTAGGCAGGAAGGCGGCATTGGACTTGTCAATTTGCAGCGGCGTATTCGCCATATGTACGGCGAAGCGTACGGGCTTGAACTGCGAAGCGAGCCGAACGAAGGCACCACGGTCATTATTACCGTTCCTTATCAGTAGATGCAAAGCGCTAGAGGCAGGAAGGAGGAGCTGCAGATGGCAGTGAATATCCTCATTACGGATGACGAGGGCGTCATTCGTGAAGGCGTGAAACGGACCATTAAGCGGACGTTCCCCGATTATGACGTGCATTTGGCAGCCTCTGCGGAGGATGCGGTGCAAATATTGGAGAGTCAGCCGATTGATATCGTGCTAACAGATATATTAATGCCAGGCATCGACGGTCTTGAGTTTATGAAGATGTCCCGGCGGAAGTACCCTCACGTGAAGTGGGTCGTCATCTCGGCACATTCGGAGTTCTCCTATGCGCAGAAAGCGGTGCGGCTTGGCGCCCGGGATTATTTGCTGAAGCCGATCGGCAAGCAGCGCTTGGAGGAATTGATCGAACAGCTTGCCGAAGAGGCGAAGGAAGAGAGCGCTTCCACCAAGGAAGGCGAGCTGCTGAAGACGAACCTGAAGTACTTGCGCGAAGCGGTGTTCCAGCGTCTGGCGACGGGTCTGGCGCTTGGCAATCTCGACATTGCCCCGCTCATTGAGCGCTATCCAGAGTTTCGCCTTGTTATGGTGCGAATCGAAGAAGCGGTGAAGAACGTTCAGCTGGAGCATTTTATTATCGAGAATGTGCTTTCTGAACTGATTGAGCTGCATGGGCAGGGCTTCGTCGTCAGCTTCGACCGGCAGAGCTTGCTTGGCCTGGTCCAGCTGAAGAACAACAAGACGGAGGAAGGGCTGGCGCAGGATCTGAAGAAGCATCTCAGCCATTATTTGAAATTGCCCTTCCACATTACATTCTCAGAAGCCATCAAGGAGTTCAGCCGTATTCCCGAAGAAGTACGTCGTCTGCGCCAAGCGCAAGCTCCAACAGCGAGCGACCGGCCAGAGGGCAGCGGAGACAAAGCGATTGAGGTTGCCTTGCAATACTTGAAGGCGCACTACAACGAGGAGCTGTCGCTGGAGAAGGTTGCATCTGTTGTGTTCCTTAATCCGATCTACTTCAGCCAGCTGTTCAAGCAGAAGACGGGTCAAGGCTACAAGGATTATGTCATTAGCCTGCGCATTGAGCAAGCGAAGGAGCTGCTGCAGCAGTCGGGCATGAAGCTCGTAGAAATTGCCGAGCGAATCGGTTACACCGATGTGCGCCACTTCACGCAAGTGTTCCGTCGCAAAATGAATGTAACGCCAACTGAATACCGTCAGCAGATTGCGGCTGAACGCTAATCGAAGAGTGATAGGAGGTGGACTTAAGTCCACCTCCTATCACTCTTCTTCGTCTACCGCAACGCCGAGCTGGCGGTTCTTCTCCTTGAATCTCGAGTTGTGAGAGGAGACATAGGCGGTTTTGTCCGCCTTCGGATCGAGATACACTTTAACGCTGTTCGTCGCGTTCACGGCATCGGTGAACGTGCCTGCGATCAGATGCACCTTGCTGTCATGCATAACGAAATCGCCTGCGGCGAAGACGCCGGGCAGATTCGTCTCCATTTTGGAGCTGACAGGTATATTCCATTCGTCCATTGCAAGACCCCAATCCCTTACGGGGCCGAAGTTATAGCGCAGCCCGTGGTTCACGATTACGGCATCGACAGGGACTTGCTCCGTCTCCCCAGTCTCCATATGTGAAATGGTCACACGGTCAATCGCCGTCCCGTTGCTGCTATGCAGCGCTTGCACGGCATAAGGCGTCCGAACGCTCGCCGTCGATTCCTTCATCCGCGTCACATTACGCTCGTGTCCGCCGAACTGGTCTCGTCTGTGAACGACGGTCAAGCTGGCTGCAATCGGCTCGATCATGTTCGCCCAGTCAACCGCAGAATCGCCCCCTCCGGATATAAGGACATGCTTGTCTCTGAACTCTTCCAGCGCCTGCACGGTATAGTGCAGGTTCGTCACTTCGAACCGGTCCGCACCTTCAATATCGAGCTTCGCAAGCTCCAAGATGCCGTAGCCGATGGCGAGAACGACGGAACGCGTCAAGTGCTTCTCGCCTGTTGAAGAGGTAAGAAGCAGCGTATCATCCGCTTGTCGCTCCAATCCGATAATCTGCTGGCCGAGCACAACGGTTGGTTCGAACGTCATTGCTTGGGTAATGAGCTGTTCGATGAGCTTCTCGCCTAGTGTAGGAGTCAGCCCGCCGACGTCCCAAATCATTTTCTCCGGGTAAATCAGAATCCGGCCTCCAAGCTCTTCACGCGCCTCGATGATCTTCGTCTTCAGCTCCCGCATGCCGCTATAGAAAGTCGTGTAGAGCCCAGCCGGGCCGCCTCCGATAATGGTGACATCGAATAATTCTAGTTGCTCGCCCACATTCGTAATCATGTTCTTGTAACCTGCTTCCCAATTGATTTATCAGATGTCCGCGTTATGTTAACTGAGAGTCATTCTCATAAAATTGTTGACAAAGGTTGAAACGCGGGTTAAAGTTTGAAATGTCCTGATACTGATAATCATTATCAATAACAATATCATACAACGAAAGCGAGAGATTTAGAAATGAACAAATTGTTAATTCCGATCGTTATCCTGTTTGTCCTGGCACTTAGCGCTTGCGGCAGCAACGGTGATAAGAATAATGTCAGCAATGCGAATACGAATGCAACGGCGAATACGACTGCGAATGCTAGCGGAAATGAGACGGCGAATAATTCAGCGAATACGACGAACGATGCTGCTGCAGCCAATGCGCCAGCGGAATCCGGCACGATTACTTATCAATCCGAAGCTGGACCAGTGGAAGTGCCTGCGAATCCGCAGCGCGTTATTGTACTGGCCGGTTATGTCGGTGATTTGATCCAGCTTGGCGTACCGGTTGTCGGTGCGGACTCTTGGTCGCTGACGAACCCGAACTTCAAAGATAAACTGAAGGATGCGGCGGAAATTTCGGATGAGAACGTGGAGAAGATCCTTGAGCTGAAGCCGGACCTGATCATCGGTATGGACAGCGTGAAGAACCTCGACAAGCTGAAGCAGATCGCTCCGACCGTTGTGTACACGTACAACAAAGTCGACTATCTCACGCAGCACCTTGAGATCGGCAAGCTGGTGAACAAGGAGAAGGAAGCGCAGGCGTGGATTGACGATTTCAAAGCGCGCGCTAGCAAAGCGGGCGAAGAGATTAAAGCGAAGATTGGCGCAGATACGACGGTTTCCGTTATCGAATCTTACGAGAAGCAGCTGTATGTTTATGGCGATGCATGGGGCCGCGGAACAGAAATTATATACCAAGCGATGGGACTCGCGATGCCGAAGAAGGTCAAAGAGATGACGTCCAAGGATGGCTACTACGCACTGTCCACGGAAGTGCTGCCTGACTTTATGGGTGACTATGTCATATTCAGCAAGGACTCCGGTGCGGATAACTCGTTCCAGCAGACCGATACGTACAAGAACACAACTGCAGCGAAGAACAACCATGTTATTGAGGTGGATTCGAAAGGCTTCTACTTCAACGATGCATTTACGCTGGACTACCAGCTCCATATTCTGACTAAAGGCTTGCTAGGTCAATAATAGGAGGGTAAAGGAATTCTCTTTCGGGAGTAATTCCTCTTCCTTAAATATAAGAATTTATAAGTTTTATATAAATTCTTATATTTCTCCGGAATGAAACGCACCGCGCCGATAAAAGGCGGCGACAGCCGTTTCACCTTGTTTGAAAAGGTGTGAGACTCATGATGAATGTTGGTGTGAATGTGGATGTGGAAGTGGAAATTAAACGTCCGGGTCTGGCGAATACAACCGCTAAGCTCATACTTGGCGTTGCCGCGCTAGTCGTCATGTTTGCAGCGGCTATGCTGTTCGGCGCTGCGAATACAAGCTTACGCGATTTATTGCATGTGTTCTTCTCGCAGGAGGAGGGCGATACGGTTGCGATGCTCCGCGAAATCCGCCTGCCGCGCGAGGTGGCGGGCATTCTCGTTGGCTCGGCGCTTGCGGTATCGGGCACGCTGATGCAGGGGCTGACTCGCAATCCGCTGGCGGATCCCGGCTTGCTCGGCTTAACGGCCGGCGCGAATTGCGCGCTTGCGCTAACGGTTACGATGCTGCCGGGAACGGGGTATTTTGGCATCATGGCGGCTTGCTTCATCGGTGCGGCGGCAGGGACGGTTATCGTGCTAGGGATCGGCGCCGTTAAGAAGGACGGCCTTTCTCCACTTCGGCTCGTGCTCGCTGGCTCGGCGATTTCGGCGTTTCTGTATGCGGTGTCGGACGGCGCGGGACTGATTTTTAAAGTATCCAAAGACGTTACGATGTGGACTGCCGGGGGATTAATCGGGACGACATGGGGGCAGGTACAAGCCATCTCGCCGTTCATTATTGTCGGCATCTTAATCGCGGTGCTGCTGTCGAGACAAGTGACGATCTTAAGCTTGAATGAAGAGGTTGCCGTTGGGCTGGGACTGCGAACGGTGTATGTAAAGCTTGTTTTGTATACGGTTATCACATTGCTGGCTGGCGCGGCGGTTGCTCTCGTCGGGAATATGGCGTTCATCGGGCTGATGATACCTCATATCGTACGCGCGATGTTCGGTATCGACTATCGCACGGTTATTCCGATGTCCGCGATCTGGGGCGCGGTCTTCATGCTGCTGGCGGATACGCTGGCGCGTACGATGAATGCGCCGTATGAGACGCCGGCGGTGGCGATTATTGCGACGATCGGCTTGCCATTCTTCCTGTTCATCGTACGTAAAGGAGTGAAGCTCACGTCATGATGACGGGTTCGATTTCGATTCTCGCCCGCAAACAGCGCATGGTCGTGACTGCATTGCTGCTGCTTATTCTACTCACGATTGTAATCAGCTTAGGGCTAGGTGCCTCTTCGCTGTCGTATAACCGGCTGCTCCAGACGCTGCTTGGGAATGGCGATTTCAAAGAAGAATTTGTGCTGTACTCGCTGCGGTTGCCTCGTATTCTGGTAACGCTGCTCTCTGGTATGGCGCTTGCGTTGTCCGGTGCCGTTCTGCAAGGGATTACGCGCAATGATTTGGCCGATCCTGGTGTCGTAGGCATCAATTCAGGCGCGGGCTTCGCTATTTCGGTGTTCTTCTTATACGTACCGATTGATACGGGAGCGTTCGCCTATTTGCTGCCTTTGATTGGATTTGCCGGCGCCTTCTTGACGGCAGGCGTCATCTATTTGTTCTCTTACAGCCGGCGGGAAGGGCTGCATCCGGTCAAGCTGGTGCTCGTCGGCGTCGGCTTCTCGCTCGCGCTTTCCGGCGCAATGGTCGTTATCATCTCGTCGGCCGACCGGATGAAGGTGGACTTCATTGCCAAGTGGCTTGCGGGCAATATTTGGGGCACCGACTGGCCATTCTTCTGGGCGCTGCTTCCGTGGCCCGCGGTGCTGATCCCTTACGCGATGTACAAGGCGAGCGCCATGAATTTGCTGGCGCTGAACGAATCCTCTGCGATCGGCTCGGGGCTCGCGGTCAATCGGGAGCGAATCATGCTCTTGCTTGTAGCAGTCGCGCTCGCTGCGGCATCCGTCTCGGTGACAGGCGGCATCGCGTTCGTCGGCCTGATGGCGCCGCATATCGCGAGGGCGCTGGTGGGCACGCGGCACCAGATGTTCGTGCCGGTTTCCATCCTGATGGGCGGCTGGCTCCTGCTGCTCGCCGACACGATCGGCCGCAACATCGCCGATCCTTCCGGCGTCCCCGCCGGGATCATGATCGCGTTCATCGGCGGGCCTTATTTCTTGTATTTGCTGCTTCGGAAGTGAGATGCGAGGCGTGGGCATGAAATGGCCGGTTGGCGAGTTGAGAGAGAGGGAAGCCACTCTCGAAGCGCGGAATGGGGCTCTGAACCCGGCGAAATGCCGGCCATTCTTGGTGTTGGCCGAGCTGAGAGAACCTATATGTCCTATCAGAGGCTAGATGCAGCGGAATGGATGCCGAGAGAACACATATGTGCTCTCAGCCTGCGAAATGCAATAAAAGAAAGCCGAGAGAACACATACGTCCTCTCGGCTTTCTTGCGGTGTAATGCGCCAATAGTGAGAGTCGGAATAACCAACTCTCAGCGATTTCCAATTAGTGTCTCACCAGGAGTTTACACTCTACGAGGCTCCCTTATCCTTTCGGGAAGAACTGCGGCAAATAGTCGCGGTTTGCCTCGAGCATCTCATCAAGCAGCTTGATGGCGGTGTCGACGTTCGGTACTAGCGGGTGGTGGACCATCGCTTGCAGCGCAATGCCGCGGTCGCCGGTGACGGCAGCTTCGATTGTCAGCTGCTCATACGTTTTCACCGCGTGAATGAGCCCCTTCACGTGAGACGGTACGTTCGTAAGAGGCAGCGGTAACGGGCCGTTCTTCGTGACGACGCAGTTCACTTCGATGGATGCGTCCTTCGGCAGGAAGTCGAGCGTGCCGTTATTCGCGACGTTAAGCGTCTGAATGTCGTTCGTACCATTGTACAGTGAACGCATCAGGTTAACCGCGGCCTCTGAGTAGAATGCGCCGCCGCGCTGCTCGAGCTGCTTCGGCTTCTCGTTTAGCTCTGGATCTCTGTACAGCTGGAACAGCTCATCTTCGACGCGTTTCACGACCGCAGCGCGGTTGCCTTCTCGCGCGAAGGACTCCTGCTGCTCGGCGAGCATTTCATTCGTCATATAGAAATATTTCAAATAATAAGAAGGCAGCGCGCCGAGCGAGCGGAGGAAGGCAGCATCCCAGCCCTGCGAAGGCACATTCTTGCCGCTGAAGCCTTCCGTATTGCCAAGCAGCTCCGGCAGCTTCGACTCTCCATCAATATCAACTCGGGTTACCCAATGCAAATGGTTAAGTCCGACGAACTCCGTATAGATGCGCTCTGGAGCAACTTCATAAGCGTTCTTCAGCCACTTCTGCAATCCAATCGGCGAGTTGCACAGCCCTACGCTGCGCACGTTCGAATGCTTATGAATCGCCTCCGTCACGATACCCGCCGGATTCGTGAAGTTCAGCAGCCACGCATTCGGTGCTAGCTCCTCGATATCACGGCAAATATCGATCAGCACCGGAATCGTTCGCAGCGCCTTCATCATGCCGCCGGGACCGGTCGTCTCCTGTCCGATGACGCCGTATTTCAGCGGAATGGACTCATCCCGGCCACGTGCTTCCAGCATGCCGACGCGCATTTGCGTGCTCACGAAATCAGCGCCGCGAATCGCCAAGCGGCGGTCCGTCGTCAGATGCACCTCTATCGGAAGCCCTGAACGTTCGACCATTCTTCGCGCTAGATTGCCGACAATCTCCAACTTGTGAAGACCTGCTTCTATGTCTACTAGCCAGAGCTCACGAACAGGCAGCTCGTGATGATATTGGATAAACCCTTCAACCAGCTCCGGCGTATACGAGGAGCCTCCACCGATTACGACTACTTTCAATCCTTCTGCCACAACCGCTCACGTCCTTTTCTTAGATATGAATATGATCAAAATCGCCCAAAGCACGCATACGCTCGTACACGTCTTCGGTAATCGTCAATCCGTCTTCCTCCATTGCGGCCCACACAGCCCCGAAGACCGGGTCGACAGTTAGCGTTACGATGCGAGCCTCGGGAGCAGCCTCATGGACGATCTGCTCCAGCGTACCGCGAATCCAACCGCCGCGGTCGCCGCGTGTTACAAGACTGCCGGTAAGCACAACATCGAATTCTTCGCCGCTCATCCCAAGCCTGCGTGCTGCAGCCGCTGCGGCTTTCCCAAGCTCTTCGCCTTGACGCTGCAAAATCGCAATCGCAACTGCATCGCCCGCCGCCGCCGCCTCGAACAGCAGCTTCGCGACATCTACCGGTACGCTCTTATCATGATCGAGAAAATCGTTGTACATGTCCTCCACGCTCGAATAACCGAGACTAGACAGCAGCAGCTCCGTCAGCAGCGTTGGTTGCTCACGGCCGTCCCAAGCGCGTATGACCGAGCGGAACACCTCTACATTCAAAGCGCCGCCTCCGCCAAAATCGCCATACATATAGCTGAAGCCGCCGACCTGCAGCTGCTCGCCAGCCTTGTTTCGGCCGGCACAGTTCGTGCCAGTGCCGCATATAACCGAGATGCCATAAGCGCGATCCGTTCCGGCGCGCAGGCCAATGATTGTATCGCACGCGATCGAGAAGCGCGGGAATCCGATCGCGCTCACAATCGGGCGCAGAATGCGGAAGTCCGTCTCGCGGTCAGCGCCGGCAAGGCCGAAGTAAGCATGCGCCACATCCGCATGCTGTATGCCCGCTTGCTGCAGGGCAGCGGCAGCCGCTTCCGCCAAGTGGCGTGCCGCCTGGGCGGCATCAATCTGATGATTGCCGTTGCCGCTGGCTCCCTTGCCGAGCACATGGCCGTGCTCGTCAGTGACTAGCGCATGCGTCTTGCTCCCGCCGGCGTCAATGCCAACATAATAAGCCATCGTAAGGTCACTCCTTCTCTTTAGGTTCTAGCAACGCTTCTGCAATTGCTTTCGTAGATTGCCGTATGATGAGTTCCGGTTCGATTCGGGCGCTGGCAGCGCTATCCACTGAACCGTCAATTCGCATGAGCAGCATATCAACAGCTGCGATGGCGATAAGATCGGCAGGCTGGCGTACCGTCGTCAGAAACGGGCGCAGCCGTGAAGCGATAACCTGATCGTCGTAGCCGACAATCGCCACCTCATCTGGCACGCGAATGCCCGCCTCCAGAAACGCATTGGTCACGCCTACGGCAATCGTATCGTCCCCGGCGAACACAGCGTCAGGCAGCTGTTTCGTTTCAATCCAGCGCCGGGCAGTGCGATAGCCGAACTCCGTCTCGTAATCGCCGTTAACGATCTCGAACGGCGCAAGCCCGGCCTCATCTAGCGCCTGCAGGAAGCCGCGGCGTCGTTCCTTCGTGCTGCGGAACAGCTCGCTTCCGCTCAGATGAGCGATCGAGCGCGCTCCTAGCTGGGCGAGCAGCTGCCCGGCGATATAGCCGCCCTTTATATTGTCGATCGTCACGGAATGAACGTCATTCTCCGCATTCTGGTTATCAATAAGCACATACGGAATGTTGCGCCGCTTGAGCTCGACGATATAACGGTCTTCCTCTACAGGAGAGAGAAGAATGAGCCCGTCGACACGGTCCTCCTGAATGAGATAATGGCTCTCATCCTCCGCGAGCCGTCCTTTCGTGACAGCAACAGCAAGGAAATAACCATGCTGGGCAAGAATTTCATTCAGCTCGCTAACGATCGCATCAAAGAACGAGTCCTGCAGCGTCGTCATCACGAGGCCGATAATGCCGGTTTTGCCGCGGGCGAGGCTGCGTGCGGCCGCGCTTGGACGGTAATCAAGCTCCTTCATCGCATCAAGCACCCGCTGCCGGTTCTTCTCGCGTACCGTTCCTGCGCCGTTCAAGACACGGGAGACGGTTACGACGGAGAGACCGGATTTCTTAGCGACATCAAATATACTTACTTTCATATCGGACCAAACTCCCAAGATCAAAATTAAAGCGGTTAAACTTTAACGTTATAAACAGACTAGTGATTAACCTCATAAACCTATCACCTCGAAAGTTAAACCGCTTTAACTTTCGTGCATCTAACCATTATTGTAGATGACGGATGGCAATTTCGCAATCGCTTCTTTCGCTCTCTTTAACTTATGCTGCTGTGGAACATCACTCATTTGTGGAAGAATCGTCATATTTTGTCGAAATAAAGCTATCATCTTATAAATTCATCTTGTAAAATGTGAGAGATTGACTATAATAGTTATAAATCCGACTAAAACGATTGGATTTTGGTCGACAACTAGACTTTGGGGGAGAAACGAATGATGAGAACAACGAAAACAGTAGCGGGAGTTGGCATTGCTTTAACACTTTTGGCAGGCATTTTGAGCGGTTGCGGATCGAATGACAACAGCAGTTCCGGCGGTTCTTCCGATGACAAAACATTGATCGTCGGCACGCAGAACGACTATCCGCCATTCGCTTATGTAGACGACAAGAACGTCCTGACAGGCTATGACGTGGAAGTGCTTAAGGAGGTCGACAAGCGTCTTGACGGCTACAAATTCGATTTCGCGCCGACAACGTGGGACAGCATCTTCCTATCGCTTGAATCGAACAAAATCCAGCTGATTGCGGACGAAGTGGCGAAGAGCCCAGAGCGCGAAGAGAAGTATCTGTTCTCGGACACGTCCTATTTTGCGGCACAGACGGTTATCATCGTGAAGAAGGGCAGAACGGATATCCAATCGCTGAAGGACCTTGAAGGCAAAAATGTTGGTGCGGTTGCAGGCGATTCCTACACTGTGCTGCTTGAGGATTACAATAAGAAGAACGGCAACAAGATCAACCTCAAGTATAGCGAGAGCACAAGCCCTGCTGATATTTTGCAGGATGTGCAAACAGGCCGTATCGATGCTTATGTGAACGATCCGGTTATGACAAACGCGATTATTAAGAAGCAAAGCTTCGATCTCGATATCGTTGGCGAGCCGATCACATCCGACAACATCGGCGTCGTGTTCGCGAAGGACAAGCAAGGCGAAGAGCTGAAGGCGAAGATTGATCCGATTCTGAAAGCGATGAAGGAAGACGGTACGCTCGCGAAGCTGTCGAAACAATGGACCGAAGGCGAGTACATCCCTGAATAATAGCGAAGAAGGTATCGTACGATGGAAAAGCTGCTTGATATCGACTATTTGATCCAATCATTCCCCCATATTCTCAAATATTTGCCGGTCACCATCTGGATCTCCATTGCATCCATGGTGCTCGGCATTACAATCGGACTCGCGACTGCGCTGATCCGGCTTTATAAGGTGCCCGTTCTCGGGCCCCTTTCTGCGTTATATGTGTCTTTTGTGCGGGGCACGCCGCTGCTCGTTCAGATTTATCTCGTATTCTATGGAATTCCGAAGTTTATCTACTATTTCCAAACAGAGCACGGCTGGCTGACAGGGCTGGACGTCAACTACGTCTCGCCAGAGTTCTATGCGCTGCTGTCGTTCTCGCTCAATCTGGGCGCGTACTTGTCCGAGACGATTCGCTCGGCGATTGAGTCCGTAGATCGCGGGCAGTTCGAAGCGGCTGATGCGATTGGACTTACGCGAACGCAGACGATGCTGAAGATTATTTTGCCGCAGGCGCTCACGGTAGCGTTGCCGAACCTAGGGAATACGTTCATTAGCACAGTGAAGGATACCTCGCTCGTCTTCGTCATCGGCGTTATCGATATTATGGGTGAAGCGAAGATCATCGGAGCGCGCGGACTCGCTTACTTCGAGGTGTTCATCGCGGTATCGCTTATTTATTGGCCGGTGTGTATCATCATTGAACGCGTTCTCGCCATTGTTGAGAAACGAATCCGAAAATATGAAAGAAGTGCAATCTCATGATCCAATTGCAGCAAATTCATAAATATTACGGCTCTCAGCATGTGCTGAAGGGCATCGATCTTACGGTCGGCAAAGGTGAGGTTGTCGCGATACTCGGGCCAAGCGGCTCCGGCAAATCCACACTGCTGCGCAGCATCAACTTTCTGGAGCGCGCCACAAGCGGCACCATTACGATTAACGGTCTCACTGTGGACGCCGCATCCGCTAGCAAAACGGATGTTTTGGCGCTTCGCTTGTCTACGGGAATGGTGTTTCAGCAGTACCATCTGTTCAAGAATCTCAAGGTGCTGCAAAATGTGATGCTCGGCTTAACTAACGTCAAGAAGCTATCGCCTGCGAAGGCGAAAGAGCTCAGTAGCGCGCTGCTCGAGAAGGTTGGGCTGAAGGATCGTATGAATCACTACCCATCTCAGCTGTCAGGGGGCCAGCAGCAGCGCGTCGGCATTGCGCGGGCGCTTGCGCTCAACCCAGAGGTACTGCTGTTCGATGAGCCGACATCCTCGCTTGACCCGGAGCTTGTCGACGAAGTGCTGTCGGTTATCAAGCAAGTCGCAAGCGAAGGGAACACGATGATTGTCGTGACGCATGAGCTTGGTTTTGCCCGTGAGGTGGCAGACCGTGTTGTGTTCATGGAGGATGGCGTTATCGTTGAAGAAGGAACTGCCGAGCAGATGTTCTCGAATCCGGTGAAAGAGCGGACGAGACAGTTTCTTGGCAAAGCGCTAAGAGTGTAAAGGCGGGCAGAGAGGGGCTGGAGTTATGAGCTATGCAACCGGATTAACTGTGATTGAGCGGCTCGAGCAGCTTGCTCCGAAACATATCGCGATGCCGAATGATCGTATCGGGCTTCAACTGGGCTCTTTGAAGAAAGACATACGTAAGGTATTAGTCGCGCTGGATGTGACAGAAGAGGTGGCAGATGAAGCGATTCGCGTGGGAGCCGATCTCATCATCGCCCATCATGCCATTATATATCGGCCGCTCGAGCATTTGCAGACTGACAGCCCTGCGGGGCAGCTGTATGCGAAGCTGATTAAGCATGACATCGCGGTCTATATCGCACATACGAATTTGGATGCTGCTGAAGGAGGCGTGAATGATCTCCTCGCGGAAGCGCTGGGACTCGGTGGTTTGGATCTGCTTGCGGTCGTGCATACGGAGAAGCTGAAAAAGCTTGCCGTATTCGTGCCGCAGCCGCATCATCGGCAGGTGCTGGAAGCGATGTTTGCAGCAGGTGTCGGACGAATTGGCGATTACAGCAACTGTTCGTTCAACCTGTCGGGAGAGGCGACGTTCATGCCGTCGGACAGCGCGCAGCCGTTCATCGGCGAGGCAGGCGTGCTCGAACGGGTGGCGGAAGTGCGCATTGAGTCGGTTGTGCCCGAAAGTCTGCTGCAGCAAGCCATTCAAGCTGTCATTAAGGCGCATCCTTATGAAGAGGTCGCCTACGACATCTACCCGATTGAACATGAGGCGAAAAGATATGGTATCGGTCGAGTCGGCTCGCTTCCTGCGCAGATTCAACTGGGGGAGCTGGCGGAGCATGTGAAAAGCGCTTTTGGACTGGATGCGGTGCGCGTTGTCGGCGACTTGGGCGCGACGGTTCGCAAGGCGGCGGTGCTTGGCGGCTCGGGCGGTAAGTTTATTGGCGATGCGATAAGGGCTGGAGCCGATGTGTTGATTACCGGCGATATTGATTACCATACCGCACAGGATGCGAAAGCGGCAGGCATTGCGCTCATCGATGCGGGTCATTATATCGAGCAAATCATGAAGCAGGGCGTTGCGGCTTATTTGATCGAGGCACTTGCGGGAACAACGACAGAGATCGTCGCTTCTGAGGCATCGACAGATCCGTTCCGCTCCGTGTAGAGCGTTAGACGAAGGGAGAGATCGGGGCAGATGAATCCGATTGAAGCGATATTAGTGCAGTACCCGGTGCTCATCCTTGACGGCGCGATGGCGACCGAGCTGGAAAGCCATGGGTGCGACTTGAATGACAGTCTCTGGTCGGCGAAGGTGCTGATGGACAATCCGGAGTTGATTGGCCGGGTACATCGCGATTATTTTGCCGCTGGAGCGGATGTAGCGATAACGGCAAGCTATCAGGCGACCGTGGAGGGCTTCCGCAGCCGCGGGTTGAGTCAGACAGAAGCGGATGCGCTCATTCGGCGCTCCGTGCGAGTGGCGATTGAGGCGCGGGACGCGTACTGGTCCGAGCCGACGAATCGCGAAGGGCGGCCGAAGCCGCTTGTCGCTGCTTCGGTAGGGCCGTATGGCGCTTTCCTCGCCGACGGCTCGGAATATCGGGGCGACTATGCGCTGACGGAAGCGGAGCTCATGAACTTTCACCGGGAGCGGATGCGTACGTTAATTGAAGCTGGAGCGGAGCTGCTCGCTTGCGAGACGATTCCGTGCCTGCTGGAGGCGCAGGCCATCGTGAAGCTGCTCGAGGCGGAGTTTCCCGGCGTGTACGCATGGATCAGCTTCAGCGCCAAGGATGGGCTGCATATCAGCAGCGGCGAGAGCATTGCCTCATGCGCGCAGTGGCTGGATGCGCATGAGCAGGTCGCCGCGATCGGCGTCAACTGCACGCCGCCGCAGTATATCCGTTCGCTCGTTAGCGAGCTCGGCAAGTTTGCGGCGAAGCCGGTGCTGGTATATCCGAATTCGGGCGAAATGTATGATCCGTCCGATAAAACCTGGCATGCCAGCGGCACAATTGAGAGCTACGGCTGCAGTGCCAAAGGTTGGCATGAAGCAGGCGCTCGCCTAATTGGCGGCTGCTGCCGGACGACACCGGCGGACATCCAGTCGATTGCCGCTTGGGCGCGTGCGTAATGGAGAAGGCTGAGGCCGTTCTGCAAGTCACATCTTGTGGCTTGCAGGGCGGCTTTTTGTTGTTCGTGTGGTGTGGGGGGAGTGGAGATGATGCGAGGGCGCTGGAAATCGGCGGCTTGGCGAAGCTGAGAGAGCGGATATGTGCTCTCGGGAAGAGAAAGCGCTGGAAATCGGCGGTGCGAAGAGCTGAGAGAACACATATGTGCTCTCAGCGCAAAAAAGCGCTGATTTAGCAGCTGAGAGGACGCATACGTTCTCTCGGGAAGAGAAAGCGCTGAAAATCGGCGGTGCGAAGAGCTGAGAGAACACATATGTGCTCTCAGCGCGAAAAAGCGCTGATTTAGCAGCTGAGAGGACGCATGGGTTCTCATAGTATGAAAATCGACGGATTGAAGCTCTGAGAGTTCAAATTCAGCACTCTCAGATAGGGAAACAGCCGAAATCGGCAGCTTGGCGAAGCTGAGAGAGTGTAATACGTACTCTCAGTATGAAAATCGGCCGATTGAAGCTCTGAGAGTTCAAATTCAGCACTCTCAGTAGGGAAACAGCCGAAATCAGCAGCTTGGCGAAGCTGAGAGAGTGTAATACGTACACTCAGTATGAAAATCGGCGGATTGAAGCTCTGAGAGTTCAAATTCAGCACTCTCAGATAAGGAAACAGCCGAAATCGGCAGCTTGGCGAAGCTGAGAGAGCGTATATGTGCTCTCAGTGCGAAAAAGCGCTGATACAGCCGCCGAGAGATCATATAGGTTCTCTCGGGAAGCACAGGTGCTGGCAGTTTGAGAGAGGAAAAAGTCGCTCTCGGAAGCCTGAAAAGTGGTAACCGCATGTTGAGAGAGGAAATAGCCTCTCTCAGAGTGCAAAAGCGAACGCGGTGGCCGTTTAGCCGGCGGAGAGAGGAAAAAGCCGCTCTAGGGAGCCTGAAACGTGGTTATCGCGTGCTAAGAGAGGAAATATCCTCTTTCAGAGTGCGGCAGCGGTCGTAGGTCGGTAAGTTGGTGGAGCTCCCATGTACATGCTCCGCATTATTGCATATAATTAACCCATCATTATCCAGAAGGGGCGTGCGTGAGCAGTGAGCGTAAGCTACAAAAACTGCCAGAGCTGCGGCATGCCGATCGCGAAGGGCGATAAGAATGGGACAGAAGCAAGCGGTGCCAAGAGCCCCAAGTATTGCATCCATTGCTACGTGGACGGCCGGTTCACGATGCCTGACATGACGGCAGTGCAAATGCAGGAGTTCGTCAAGGGGAAGATGGTCAGCATGGGCTTTCCGAAGTTTCTGACAGGCTTCTTCACCCGCGGAATTCCGAAGCTGGAGCGTTGGAAGAGCAATTGATGCATACTGCGGCACAAGGAAGGGACAGGCTCGCACGGCCTGTCTCTCTTTTCGCTTGATTAGCTGTTATTTTGAACTGAATCACATGTAGTGGTATGGTGTAAATAGCATTCATAGAAGGAGCCTTAACGATTATGGCCAACGAATCGAGAAAAAACAAACAACTTGCGAATATATCGCTCGGCATCATGGCGGCTGGCTTCGCAGCGACGATTCCGTTCAAGGACGGCGCGCTCGGGCTGCTTCACGTCGGCTTCGAAGCGGGCGTCATCGGCGGCTTAGCGGACTGGTTCGCCGTAACGGCGCTGTTCCGCCACCCGCTCGGCATTCCAATCCCGCACACGGCGCTGCTGCCGCACAACCGGAAGAAGATGTCGGACGGCATCGTCCGCGTCCTGGAGGATCGGCTGCTCGCCAAAGAGAGCATGATCGAGAAGCTGAACCAGCTCGATCTCGCCGAGCAGCTGCTCCCGCCGCTGCGCCATGCGCTGCAATCGGCGGTGTACAGCGAGCGGCTGCCGCAGCTGCTCGAGAGCGCGCTGCGCAGCATCCCGGCAGACAAGGTCGTGCCGCTGCTCTCGGGCGAGATCCGCGCCGCAGCTGCTCGCATCGACCTTGAAGCGCTGCTGCGCGGCTTCCTGCACCGTGCCGCCCGGAACGGCACCGACGAGCGGCTGCTCGACCTGCTGCTCGAACGCGCCGAAGCGTGGGCTGGCACGGAGGGCATGCGCCGCGAGCTGGGCAATTCCGCCATGCAGCTAGTGAAAGGGCTGAATCTCGGCGGCCTTATGCAGTTTGCCGTCAACGCCTTTATCGGCTACCTGGATGAAGACAGGCTCGGCACGATGCTGCAGTCGTTCATCCTGAATAAGATTAACGAGCTGAAGGTGCCGGATACGCAGCGTCGTGCCACAATTATGCAGCATCTGCATAGCGGCCTCGAGATGATTATCACGCGTTTGTCCGAGACCGGTCAGCTGGATCAGCTGCGCGATGAGCTGCTGAATGCTTTTGACTTGGAAGGCGAGCTGACGCGACTGTTCGAATCGCTTCGTGAGAAAGGAATTGCGTTCGTGCACGATGAGTCGTTCGCAGAACGCGTATGGCCGCTGCTCTCGCAGCTGGCGGACCGCTTCGAAGCGAACCGCGAGCTTGTGGCAGATGCCGAGAATTGGTTGAAGGGCCAGATCGTGCAGCTAATTGAACGCAACCACACGAGAATCGGTTCTTTCGTGCAAGAGAATCTCGACCGCCTCGACAACGATCAGCTTGTTGAGTTAATTGAAGATAAAGTCGGCCAGGATTTGCAATGGATTCGCGTCAATGGCGCGGTTTGCGGTTTTCTGATCGGTCTTGCGCTGAAGTCGATTGAGCTCGTAGTAGGCGCATTTTGATCTAAAATGCTCTAGTCCTCTGTCAAATGCCAGCTAATTGCGAGAAACCGCGATATAGTGAGGTAGGCAGAGGATGCTGGAGCAGTGCTTTGTTGTAAGCGTTATATCCACCTAACTTGGCAGGAAACGAGAGTGCACCCTCTGCGGCATTCCTTTACAAAGAGAGGTTGGGAGCGTAACATGAAGCAAGCTAAATGAAACGCTGAATTTCTTGTCTTAAGAAATCGGGGGAACCACTAGTAATGGCAAGCGCACGGTGAAGCATTTTTCGCCGGTTGCAGCCATTGGGGTGAATCTTGAAGGAGTCCGGCCGCTTCGGCCTTGCAGCTCTTCAAGTAGGGCGACTCTCACGCCCGAATCCGGCAGCTAACCTCGTAAGCGTAACCGAGAGGCGACGAATTATCGTGCATATAGACACTTTTTATTATAAATTTGTGCCTAGAAGCCGCGAGAGGCGTTCCTCTTCTTTAAGAGGCAGTTCCCCCCGTACAGGCTTCTTTTTTGTGCGCATTATAGAATTTATTAGTTTCACAAGGTTTGGGAAAGTTAGTTTATAGGTGTAGGAAGGAAGGCGAAGTTTGTTATGGCTGGTTACCGCCGTAAAACCCCTGAAGAATTGCTATTATCCATCTCCAAAATCCATCGCGGACGTCTGAAAGTGTACATTGGTGCTGTTAGCGGTTCTGGCAAAACCTATCACATGCTGCGCGAGGGCCAATCGCTGAAGCAGCAGGGAATTGAG
This sequence comes from Paenibacillus sp. sgz302114, assembly GCF_056120345.1. Lineage (NCBI taxonomy): Bacteria > Bacillati > Bacillota > Bacilli > Caryophanales > Paenibacillaceae > Paenibacillus > Paenibacillus sp. sgz302114. The sequence goes on along the minus strand of NZ_JBVYOI010000006.1, from coordinate 96,681 downwards.
GTTGCCGTCTGTGCGGTGTCAACGATGCGCCGTCCGGAAACGGTAGAGCAGCTCGCAGATTTGGAACGGATTCCAAGCATTCACTGGTATAAAGGCGATGAAGAGAAGAAGGATCTTAATCTTGATGCGATACTGGAACGTAATCCGGAGGTGCTGCTTGTTGACGGGCTGGCGCATAAGAATCGTCCGGATGCAAAGTTTCCGACTCGTCTTGAGGATATTACTTTTCTGCTCAGCCATGGCATCAGCATCATAACGACTGTCAATGTGTACGAACTGGACGGCGTCACGGAGCTTGCTCAGAAGCTGACCGGCATTGAGGCGGAATGTACCGTCACGGCCGATGCGCTTGAGCTTGCGGACGAAGTGCGGCTCATTGACGTTTCGCCGGAGACCATATTAAACCGCCTGAGTGAAGGGCGTTTACGTAATATTAAAGACCCAGGCCTGCTGAAACGCGGCAACCTCGGCAAGCTGAGAGAGCTGTCACTGCGGTTAATGGCAGAAGGCGTTAACGAATCGCTGGAGAAATACCGCGAGGAGCAGGGCTTCATCGGTCCGTCCGGCGCAGCAGAGCGCATTCTTGTCGCCGCGCAGTATCACTGGAACGGCTCGATCTATATTCGCCGTGGACAGCAAATTGCGAAGCGGCTTGGCGGTGACTTGCAGGTCGTCGTCTTCACCGATTCGAGCCAAGAGCCTACGAAGGAACGCGATGCGTTCAAGCGCTCCATCTTGAAGCTGACAGAAAAGCTGGACGCGGGCTTCCGCGAAATATCGGTCGGCAATCGCAGGCAAGTTCCGCCTGCGCTCATTAAATATGCGATGCTCATCAACGCGACTCGCATCGTTATGGGGCATTCGAAGCAAACGAGATCGCAGGAGTTCTGGCAAGGCTCGATCGCAGGCTCCGTACTGAAACAGGTGCGCAACATTGACCTGTTCTTTATGGCGGACCGCGCTGAACACGAGGGCGAGCGCGTATTACCGGCGAAGCGTTCGGTGTCGCAGCAGGCTTCGCATTCGGAGCCTTACCGCAGACTTAGCGCGCAAGAGGTCGAGAAGAAGATCGAGCGCATTCGCCGCGGTACATTCAAGGTGTATATCGGTGCAGCGCCTGGCGCGGGCAAGTCGTATATGATGCTGCGCGAAGGCAATGATCTGTTGCGCAAAGATATTGACGTTGTCATCGGCCTCATGGAGGCACATGACCGCGCAGAGACGCTGCAGCAGGCAGGCAAGCTCGAGATCGTACCGCGCAGAGTGATTGATGCGGAGAAAGACATCACAGAGATGGATGTCGATGCCATTATTGCGCGCAATCCGGAAGTTGTGCTGATCGACGAGCTGCCGCATACGAATGCGCCTGGCAGCCGCAATGCGAAACGCTATGAAGATGTGCAGCAAATTCTCGAAGCGGGCATTTCCGTTATCGCAACGCTTAATGTGCAGCATCTCGAAAGCTTAAAGGATGCGGTGGAGCAAATTACCGGAACGAGAATCGCGGAGACGGTACCGGACAGCATCCTGCGGCTTGCCGATGAGGTCGAGCTAATCGACGTTACGCCGATTACTCTGCAGCAGCGGATGCGAGATGGCCTTATTTATAAGAAAGATGACGTGGAGCAGGCGATGACTGGCTTGTTCAAGACAGGTAATCTAATCGCATTGCGTGAGCTTGCGCTGCGTGAAATTGCTGATGACGTCGATGAGCGGCTGGAATCGTGGGAACGGGGCGGCTCGATGCGCGGACCTTGGCGTCGTCAAGAATCGATCTTTATTGCGGTGACTGTAGGCGAAACAGCAGAACGGCTGATCCGCCGCGGATTCCGGATTGCACATCGCTTGAAAGCGGCATGGCATGTCCATTACGTGCAGACGAACGGCGAGCGAGGTCCTGCAATTGATAAGCGGATCGAGGCACTGCGGGAGCTGACAGCACGACTCGGCGGTACGTTCGAGGTTGAGCAAGCGGCTTCCAAGAACGCTGTGCCTAATGCGCTGCTGGCTAAAGCGAACGAGCTGAAGAGCACCCAGATCGTTCTTGGTCAATCGCGAAGAAGCGTCTGGAGCAAGCTGACGCACCGCCCTGTTGTGGAGACGGTGCTGCGTGAAGGACGTCATATGGATGTTCTCGTCGTGGCAGATTTTAACCCGAATATCGCGCTTGGTGAAGAATAGAAATACCGAGAAGAGGAAATGATCTCACCAAGTGCGTGTAAGGATTCTGCTTGCTGCTTGGCAAAATGTGAGATTACTTCACTTGTTTAAAAAATTAAATTGAAACAGTACGTGTTTCTTGATAAAATCTTCATTAGTTTAGTAATCAGCATAGGGGGACATCTATATGAAGAAGTGGTTAGCGTCAGCAATCATTACATTAATGGCTGTAGTAATCGTAACAGGCTGCGGTGCAAAGAATAATGAAAACGCAGGCAGTGAAGCAAGCGGTAATAACAGCAGCAGCAACGCAGGCGATACTAAAACATACAAGTTTGCGACAGATGCAAGCTATGCACCGATGGAGTTTATGGACAAGGATGAGCTGAAAGGTTTCGACATCGAGTTCCTGGACGCGGTTATGAAACAAGCTGGTCTGAAGTATGAAGTTGCAAACACAGGCTGGGATGCAATGCTTGAGAGCGTTAAGCAAGGTACAGAGTACCAAGGCGGCGTATCCAGCGTATCCATTACGGACGACCGCAAACAAACGTATGACTACTCGATGCCTTACTTCGAGTCGCGCAACGTGATCATGGTTAAAGAAGGCAGCGAAATCAAGAGTGCAACGGACTTGAAGGGCAAGAAGGTTGCCGTTCAAACGGGTACGACAGCTGATATTCTCATGACGAAGATTATGGGTAACGGCAACACGGATTTGAAGAAGTTCGATAGCAACGCTGTAGCGCTGATGGAGCTTGATCAAGGCGGCGCGGACGCAGTCGTTGCGGACATTGCAATTGTTAGATACTACATTCAGACAAACACAAGCAAGAAGTATATCAGCATTGAAGACAACACGAACTTTGCTCCTGAATACTATGGTCTTCTGTTCCCGAAAGGCAGCGACCTGCCGGCGAAGGTTGATCCTGCAATCAAAGCCGTCATTGATAACGGCACCTATGCAGAGATTTATAAGAAATGGTTCGGCGAAGAGCCGAATACAGATAACCTGAAGTAATCGATTTGCGGGAGGCATGCGTAAAACGCATGCCTTTTTGGTTGACCATTCCATATTGATTGAAAGGACGGGCAGGGATGGATTTTAAGTTTGATATTATCGTGGATTATTTGCCGCTGTTTTGGAGAGGGACGTTATACACGATCCTCATTTCACTGTCAGGCGTCGTGCTAGGCTCGATCTTGGGTCTGTTCGTCGGCTTTGGCAAAATGTCGCGCCGCTGGTATCTCCGCTGGCCGATGCAGTCGTATATTAACTTCTTCCGCGGCACGCCGCTGCTTGTGCAAATCTTCATTGTGCATTTCGGTCTGATGCCTCTCCTGATCGGGAAGACGAATTCGATAGCTGCGGCGATTACCGCGCTGACCTTGAATGCGGCTGCCTATACGGCAGAGATTTACCGCGCCGGCATTCAGTCGATTGATAAGGGTCAGACCGAAGCGGCTCACTCGCTTGGGATGACGCACTTCCAAACGATGCGTTTTATCATCCTGCCGCAAGCGATTAGACGGATGATTCCGGCATTCGGCAACGAATTCATCGTGCTTGTGAAGGATTCGTCCTTGACTGCACTGATTACAGCACCTGAAATTATGTACTGGGCCGGCGTTATGAAAGGCCAATATATTCGGATCTGGGAGCCGTATTTAACGGCTGCGTTCATCTATTTCATCCTTACGTATTCCTTAAGCAAGCTGCTTAACTGGATAGAAAGGAAGGCTAGTCCCCAATGAGTTCGATTATCGAAATTAAAGACTTGTCGAAAGCGTATGGCAGCAATGTCGTATTGAAAAATATCGACGTGACTATTAACAGCCAAGAGGTTGTCGTCGTCATCGGTCCTTCCGGATCGGGTAAATCGACGTTCTTGCGCTGCATCAACTTGCTCGAAACGCCAACTGGCGGTGAGATTATTATCGAAGGCCAGTCGCTGATGGATAAGAAAACGAGTATTACGGGCGTCCGCGCTGACGTTGGCATGGTGTTCCAGCAGTTCAATTTGTTCCCTCACTTGACGGTGCTCGATAACATTACGCTAGCGCCGATTCAAATCCGCAAATTGCCGGCAGCAAAGGCGCGCGAGAAAGCATTGGAGCTGTTGAAGAAGGTCGGCTTGTCCGAAAAAGCAAGCATGTATCCGCCGTCGCTCTCCGGCGGCCAGCAGCAGCGTGTCGCGATTGCCCGCGCACTTGCGATGGAGCCGAAGATTATGTTGTTCGATGAACCGACATCGGCGCTTGACCCGGAGATGGTAGGCGAGGTGCTCGCAGTTATGAAGCAGCTGGCGAAGGAAGGCATGACGATGGTTGTCGTCACGCACGAAATGGGCTTTGCCCGCGAGGTTGGCGACCGCGTCATCTTTATGGAACAGGGCAACATCGTGGAGCAAGGACCGCCGGAGCAAATCTTCGAGCATCCGCAGCAGGAGCGCACGAAGTCGTTCTTGTCGAAGATTCTGTAAGCGTGAAACAGAGTATAACAAAGCCCCAATCCGAGAGAGGATTGGGGCTTTGCTAATTTCTGCTGCTCTAACGAACTCTGTGATCGCTATTAGGGGCGAAATGGCGAGTTTCTGAGTGCTAACGATTTCAGGTAACGTTATTTTGCTAAAACGAGCCTCTTATTTGTGCCAATATAACCCTTTTTAAGATCTAACGGTTGGTAGAGGACTTATTTGGCCCAATCGGAACAATTTGCTACTGAAATCGCTAATTAGCGTTGCTGAGAACCGTTAGAATTTGAAAAGAGCTTTGTGAGGCCAAATAGCGTGTGTGGCAACCGTTAGCGCATGCGAGCCATCTGGATTATACCCGAATGTGAACGAGCCGCTGAATGCCTTCCCTAAGCTGCGCTTCGTTGATGAAGCAGTAGCTGATACGGATGAAGTCGTGCATTTCCGCAAGAGGATCACAGATGTTGCCGGGGACAAAAGATACAGATTGCCGCATGCTCTCTGTGAGCAGCGGTTGCACGGGCAGCGACGGGGGAAGCTTGATCCACAAGTTCAGCCCGCCCGCTGGCTGAACCCATTCCCAGTCGGAAGCGGACAGCTCCTGTTCCACGACATCTCTGCGCATTTGCAGAGCGGTTCGCAGTTTGGCGATATGCTGCTGCATGCGCTCGGATTGAAAGTAATGCAGAAATATTTTCTGAGTGAGCAGCGATGTTCCGTTATCCGCTAGCGATTTGGCGATTAACAACGGCTCTATAACAGATTTGCGTCCGATGACCGCGCAAATACGCAAGCCTGGAGCGATATATTTGCTAAAGCTGCGTAAGTAGACCACCCAGCCATCCGTATCGTAAGCAAACATCGGCCGCGGAGGCGGCTCGTTAAAGTACATCTCGCAAAATGCATCGTCCTCAATAATGAGGCACCGATATTCCGCTGCCAATTCCACAAGCTTCTTCCGCTGACTCGCTGGAACGGTATAGCCGGTCGGATTATGGAAGGTAGGATTCGTATAGAAGAAGCGTGGTTTATGCCGCCTCAGCATCGTCTCCACCTGATCGAGGTCATAGCCATTCGGTCCAATATCGACGGCGAATATCCGCGCCCCTTGATTGCGGAAGATTTCCAGCGCGGCGCTGTAGGTCGGCCGTTCAACCAGAATGGGATCCATTGGCCTGATGAATACACGGGCAAGGAGATCAATGGCTTGCTGGGCTCCGGATGTGATGACGATTTCGCTTGCAGCGAGCGGGATGTTGAGCGACCTCGCCATGTAATCGCAGAGAAACTGCCGCAATTCCTCGTCCCCTGGAACAGGACCGTAGGTGTCCATCACTTTCGGATATTTATCGAACACTTGCTTCACATGCTCGGACAGGAATAAGTTCGGCAGCAAATTCGGATCAATTAACGCCTGCGAAAGCTGATAAGTAACAGGAATTTGCTGAACATGGAATAAGTCGTTTCGCAAATGAGCGTAAGCCGGGACGGGCTGGTTAGCCGGCAATTCCGGCCGTTCATGGTTGGCATCGGGCGGTAGAGCAGGAGATGCGGGAGATACCGGAGATATAGGAGATATAGGAGATACAAAGTACCCCGACTTGTCCTTCACATATACTTTCCCATTCTGCTTGAGCATCTGGTAAGCGCGAAACGCGGTTAGTCGGTGGACCTGTAGATCCAGGGCGAGTGATCGGATAGAGGGCAGTTTCTCATGCGCCTGCCATTCACCGCGCTCAATCCGGCCTATGAGATGCTCGTACACTTGCTGAAACAGTAAATGTCCATCTTTTCGCGGCGGTGTGGCTCTCTTCATCGTTCCCCCTCCTTTTTTCCTATTATAGCCCAATGTTAAGCAGAACTGTTCTGCTCTGATCCAACTGTTCTGTTCGGGATGATATATGCTAGCTAGGAAAAGGGGGATGAATATGATTGTCGTCGGTTACTTGCTTGTTTGCCTGATCTTCGGTACGACCTTCCTAGCGATAAAGGTAGGGATGGATGCCGCCGCGCCTCCGTTCTTCTCAGCGGGAATGCGCTTCTTCATCGCGGGTCTGATTCTGTTCCTGTGGAGTGTATGGAGAGGAAAAGCGAGCTTCAAGCTGCTCATGCGCAAGGAAATGCTAATGAACGGGGCGCTGCTTACATTCGGCACTTTCTCGACTCTGTATTGGGCAGAACAATACGTGCCGTCAGGTATTGCGGCTATATTGTCAGCGACAGGACCGATTATGATTCTGCTGCTGCAGGTTACCTTTATGAAGCAGCGAAGCTCACGAAGTTCCGTATGGGGATGTCTAATCGGATTCACTGGCGTTATCATGCTCGTGCTTCCGAATGCAAGCATCTCGGCGAGCTCGCTTGCGATTATTGGCTGTATTGCAATTCTAGTAGGGGAATTGTCGTATTCCTCAGGGGCACTCTACGCGCAAAATGTCATTCAGCGTCTTCGGGACAGTTCGCCAATCGCATTAAATGCGGTGCAAATGATATACGGGGGATTGCTGCTGCTCGTGCTATCTGGGTTTACGGAGGATGTTCATGTGGATGTGGCATTCACGAGGGAGGCTATCGGTTCACTTCTCTACCTTACCATCGTCGGCTCCATGATCGGACACAGCTTGTTCTACTGGCTCGTCGCCCGAACAAACCCGATATTCCCGTCTACATGGCTGTACGTATCTCCTCCGATTGCCCTTCTCGTTGGTGTGCTGTTCTATCAGGAGACGTTCACTTGGGTGATGGGACTTGGCGTCGTGACGATTATTGCGGGCACTGTCATTGTTAATTGGGAAAGCTTGATGCAGCTGGACCGCAGGGAGAAGAAAAAAGGGAAGAACAAGAGAAAGAGGCTTGCCTTAGAGCATCATTGAACATCGCTTCGGACTATCGTGTTACGTCGAGTAGACTGAAGATACCGCCAAGCTAAGGAATCGTAGACACTCTATTCTCCCATTCTCGCCGGTTTCTATGTTCTAAGGAATCCCAGCAACTCTATTTGATGCAAAAGTGCTCGATTCAATCGTAAAACCATCCAATAGCGTGGAAGGAGTTCCTTAGATAATTCAATCTGCGATTTCCGAGGAAATAAGGTGTGTACGGTTCCTTAGCGCTTTCGGCGCGATCAAGTGGAATAAAAAAGGGACATGCGAGCAACCGAAGTTGCCCGTATGTCCCTTGTTATTAGAACGCCCAGTTGCCGTCACGGAAGACTGGCTCGTATGTACCGTCTTCGCGCTCGCCGTCGATGTTCAGCTCAGCGGAGCCGATCATGAAGTCAACGTGAACGAGGCTGTTGTTCAAGCCGTTCGCCATTTGCTCTTCTTCGTTCATCGCTTTGCCGCCTTCGATGCAGAAAGCATAGGCTTTGCCGATTGCAAGGTGGCACGATGCATTCTCGTCGAACAGCGTGTTGTAGAAGATGAGGTTCGTATCCGAAATCGGGGAACGGTGCGGCACAAGCGCAACCTCGCCCAAGTATGCAGCGCCTTCGTCCGTATCGACGAGGTTCTTCAGCACTTCAAGCCCTTCTTCCGCTTGAACGTCAATGATCTTGCCGTCTTTGAACGTGAGGGAGAAGTCCTTGATCAGATTGCCGCCGTAGCTGAGCGGCTTCGTGCTAGCGACTGTACCGTTCACGCCGCCTTTAAGCGGAGCGGTGAACACTTCTTCAGTCGGCATATTCGCTACGAAGATGTCGCCTTTCGCGTTCTCGCTGCCTGCGCTGATCCAGATATGGCCTGGTGCGAGCTCAATCGTAAGATCGGTGCCCGGGCCTGTATAGCGCAGTTTGCGGAACTTCTTCTCGTTCAAATGCGAAGCTTTCGTATCCAGCACCTCGATATGCTGCTTCCATGCTGCAACAGGGTCCTCTTCGTTCATGCGCGTAGCTGCGAAGATGGCATCCCACAGCGCGTCTTCACGCTTCTCGGGCGCAACATCGGGGAATACTTTCACGCCCCAATCCGGTGAAGGAACAGCAACGATCGACCAGCTTACTTTGTCGGACATCGTGTAGCTTCTCCATGTTTTCAGCGCGATGCCGGCTGCCTTGTTCGCGTTCGCAATGCGCTCAGGCCTAATGCCTTTGAGCAGATCGGGGTTAGGAGCAATGATGCTGAGGAATGCCGCATTGTCAGCAGCCATGTCTTCCCAGCCCTTAGCACGCCACAGTGGATATTCTGTAAAAGCTTCATCTGGTGCAAGCTCGTATTTCGTGCGAGTAACGGTATCGTCGTTCCACTCTACATGGACGTTCTTCGCTCCAGCTTCATAAGCTTTCTTCACGACAAGACGCACGAACGGCGCGCTCGTGAGCGATGTGGAGATAACAAGCGTTTGACCAGGCTGTACGTTAACGCCAACCTGTACGGCGAGAGCGGCATAGCGCTCGAGTTTTTCTTCGAAAGTTGCCAAATTGTTTCACTCCTATAGGGCAGAATAGATTTATTTTACCATACTATCGGTGCAATTCCCTAAAGTGGGAGCCAAGGTGTATAATTGATGCTCAGCGAAATATGAAGAAGAGGTGACACCATTTTGCCAGCGCTTCAACCGTTTACCGAGCGAGTCATTGCCGTCATCCGAAGCATCCCGGCTGGCAGTGTTATGACGTATGGCCAAATTGCCGAACAAGCAGGCAGTCCTAGAGCCGCTAGGCAGGTCGTACGCATTCTGCACTCGCTCAGCGAGAAGCATAATCTACCCTGGCACCGAGTGATTAACGCCAAAGGCGAGATCGCAATAGGGAGCGACGAAGGCCGGTTCATGCAGCGTTATTTGCTCGAAGAGGAGGGCGTGTACGTCAATCCCGCAGGCTTCATTGATTTAGAGCAATTCCGGCATGCATGACTGTTAGCAATGTCCGAATGATTAAGGATTCAAGAAAGAAGGATTAGCTTGCCTAGACTCATCTATGCCGCGCTTCTGGGACTCAGTCTCATTTGGGGCGGTTCGTTTTATTTTATCAAAATGCTGCTGCATGACTTCGGTCCGTGGTCTATCGCATTTCTGCGTTCGGGCTTCGGTCTTCTCGTTGTCGTGGTCATTATGACTGTGTTCAAGAAGCCTTTCGGATTTCGCGCGATCCCGTGGCCGGCGATGTTCATCATGGCGCTTATTAATACCGCTGTGCCGTGGACGTTAATCGGCTTCAGCGAGCAGCGGCTGACGAGCAGCCTAGCTTCCATCCTGAATGCAACGACGCCGGTATGGACGATTGTGGTCGGCATTGCGTTCTTCGGCAACAAGTCGAATCGTATGCAGTGGACTGGCCTTGCGATAGCTACAATTGGCGTGATCATCCTGCTCGGCATTCGTCCAGGTACGCTCCTCTCTTTCGATGGATTTGGTCTAATTGGTATGCTTAGCGCTACGTTCGCCTACGCGGTTGGCTCGCAGCTCTCCAAACGACTGTCGCTCCGCGGACTGTCCATGTACCAAATTACATACGGCACGCTGCTGAGCAGTACGGCGGTAAGCGGGATTTTTGCATTTTCTACCGAATCTATAACATGGGAGCATCTAACTTCGGTGGATAATGTCCCGATGTTCCTTAGCCTCGGTATGCTCGGCTCGGGCTTTGCCTACATTCTGTTCTACTATATGGTGGAGAAAGGAAGCGCCGAGTTTGCGTCGATGGTGACGTACTTGGTGCCATGCACCGCATTAATCTGGGGCTCTACGCTGCTTGGCGAGCCGGTCAAATGGAATATGCTCGTTGGGCTCGTCATCATACTAGGAGGCGTCTTTATCGCAAGCCGCAAACCGAGATCAGGCGATGTGTTTAAGCCACGGGAAGCGCGGTCAAGCTAAATATGATGTAGTCAAGATTTGAAAGCAAGACACAAGATCGAGGAGGGAATGTGTTGTCTTTCGTATCACGGCTTAAATGGTTTTTCAAAGAGAGATGGCTGTACTATACGGTGGCGATAAGTCTAATGACAATCGTGAGCCTGCTGCAGACCGTCCCGCCCAAAATGATCGGGAACACCATTGACCGCATTCGCGGCGGGAATCTGACGGCATCGCAATTAAGCAGCACAGTGCTGCTGTTGCTAGGCTTATCCTTGTTATTATATGTACTCGTCTATATCTGGATAACCACGCTGTACGGCAATTCCGTGCTCATCGAGAAGCTGCTTCGGGGGCGATTTCTGGCGCATCTCACACGGATGACGCCATCGTTCTTCCAGCGCAACAATACGGGACAGCTGATGGCGCTTGCGACCAATGATATTCTCGCGATCGGCAACACCGCCGGTTACGGGGTTATGACACTCGTGAACACGCTTGTCGGCGCTTCTGTCGTTATCATTACGATGGTTTCCTTGATTGATTATAAGCTGATGCTTGCAGCTCTCATTCCGCTGCCGCTCCTCGCCGTTGTGATCAGCAAGCTTGGCAAGCGTGTTCGAACACGCTTCCTTGCCGCGCAGGATGCGTTCGGTACGATGAACAATCACGCGCTGGAGTCCATCTCCGGCATTCGCGTCATTCGCTCCTATGTGCAGGAGAGTCATGACTTATCCGCGTTCGATAGCGTGACGACCGACGTACTGGAGCGGAACCGGGAAGTGTCGAGTCTGAATGCTTTGTTCCAGCCGCTTATCTCTATTATTGTCGGTATCAGTTATTCAATCGGTATCGGTTACGGCTCGTACATGGTGTTTCATGATGAGATTACGCTCGGACAGTTAATCTCGTTTAATATTTATTTAGGGATGTTAATATGGCCGATGATCTCCTTCGGCGAGTTCATTAACGTGCTTCAACGTGGCAGCGCTTCCGCGGATCGGCTGCAAGTCGCGTTCGATGAGAAACCGGATCTTGCTGATTCAGCGAAGCCTGTTGCCGTGGCGCGGCCAGAACGGATTGAGATGAAGGGACTGACGTTCACCTATCCGACGGCTAATCAGCCGAGCCTCAGGGATGTCTCGTTCCAGCTCGAACGCGGGCAGACGCTTGGCATTGTTGGCCGTACCGGAAGCGGAAAGAGCACGCTGCTGAAGCAGCTGCTCAGGCAGTATCAGCTAGAGCCGAATCGGCTGTATATTTCGGGCGTCCCTATTGAACAGATCGCGATTGATCTTGTAAAAAGCTGGATCGGTTACGTGCCGCAGGAGCATCTCCTGCTGTCGAAGTCGATCAGCGATAACATCGCGCTTGGCAAGCCGGATGCCTCGGACGAAGAGATTCGGAAGGCGGTTGAGATGGCCTCGTTCACCTCGGATATCGCGGGTATGCCGGAAGGGCTCGGAACGATCGTCGGAGAGAACGGGGTTATGCTCTCAGGCGGTCAGAAGCAGAGGCTTGCGATTGCGCGGGCGCTCTTGATCGATTCGGAGATATTGATGCTCGATGATTCGTTGTCAGCGGTGGATGCGCGAACGGAGAGTGCGATATTGCATCACATCAGACAGAATCGGGCAGGTAAGACGACGTTAATCTCGACGCACCGACTGTCTGCGGTCAGCCATGCGGACTGGATTCTCGTGCTCGATGAAGGGCGTATTATTGAAGAAGGTACGCACGAAGAGCTTATGTTCTTCGGCGGATGGTATAAGCAGCAGTGGGATCGGCAGCAGATGGAAGCGAGCTTGGAAGAGTAAGCAGGAATGCAGGAATGCAGGAATGCGTGAATGCAGGGAAAATGAAATCCAGGAGGTAGCTATGAACCAATCGACGACGAGACGGCTGCTTGGCTACGCGCTCGTCTACAAGTACCGGATTATCGCAGCGCTGCTCATCCTATGCTGTGCGGTTGGCGCGGAGCTTGGCGGTCCTTTTATAACGAAGACGATAATCGATAAGCATCTCTCGCTCAAGGAGAACGATTTGCCGGCTGTACTGCGGTTGCTCGGTCTTTACCTCGGGCTGCTGGTTACGGCAGGTATTTGCAACTTTACGCAATCCTATCTGCTGCAAGTAACGGCGTTGCGGATTATTAAGAACATGCGGATGGATTTGATGCGCCATATCGGGCGGATCCCTTTGCGGTATTTTGACAATACGCCGATTGGGCAGGTCGTATCGCGGATTGCGAACGATACGGAGGCGGTGCGCGATCTGTTCATGAGCTTCATGGCAACGTTCGTGGTGAGCCTCGTGCAGCTAACGGGGATTTTCACTGCGCTGTTCATCCTCGACGCGCGGCTGGCGATGTTCGCTCTCTTGCTGCCGCCGCTGTTTGCAGTCATCATGTACATTCACCTGAAGTATTCGAAAATCTTCATCACGATCATGCGCGCTCGTCTAAGTGACATGAATGCCATGATCAATGAGTCCATCGTCGTTATGCCGATCATTCAAGCGTTCCGGCGCGAAAAGATTACGCTGGATGAGTTCGAGGTGCTGAACGAGGACCGTTACGTGAATCAAGTGAAGCAGTTCCGCGTGTTCTCGTTGTCTTCGCGGAATATCGTCGGCACGATCGGCAGCTTGGTCACTGCCGGCGTTGTGTGGTATTTTGGCGGTCAGTCGCTCAAGACGGGGATTGAATTCGGCGTATTCTATGCCTTTATTGATTATTTGGGGCGGATATTCATGCCGATTATCGGCATCTTCGATCAGCTGACGAATGCGCAGCGAGCTTTTGTCTCAGCGGAGAAGGTGTTCGCTATTATGGATTTGGAAGGCTCGGAAGTGGATGATGCTGCAGGCGAAGGACGTCCGGAGGGCGTCGTGAAGTTCGACGGCGTTACGTTCGCGTATAAGGAAGGCGAGAACGTGCTGAAGAACATTTCGTTCGAGGCACGCAAAGGGGAAACGGTAGCGCTGGTCGGCCATACCGGCTCTGGCAAAAGCTCCATCATGAACCTGCTGCTCGGCTTCTATGAACCGCAGCAAGGGGAGATTTCGATTGACGGCCGCGATATTCGCGGCTTGTCGAAGCAGGCTTTGCGCAAGCACATGGGCATTGTTCTGCAGGATCCGTTCTTGTTCGCAGGCGACATTAAGTTCAATGTCAGCCTGTACAACAAGGACATTACGCTCGAGCGCGTGAAGGACGCGCTGCGTGATGTCGGCGCGGCTTCTTTCGTCGAGCAGCTGCCTGGCGGCTACGACGAGCCGGTGGTAGAGCGCGGCAACACGCTGTCGAGCGGGCAGCGGCAGCTGATTTCTTTTGCGAGGGCGCTGGCGTTCGACCCGAGCATTCTCATCCTCGATGAGGCGACGGCGAGCATCGACAGCGAGACGGAGGGCCTCATCCAGCAGGCGCTGAAGGTCGTCAGCGAAGGCCGGACGACGCTCGTCATCGCGCACCGGCTCTCGACGATCCGCGAGGCCGATCAAATTCTCGTCCTGCACCGCGGCGAGATCGTCGAACGCGGCAACCACCGCGAGCTCATGGCGCTGCAGGGCAGGTACTATAAGATGTACCAGCTGCAGACCGGCGAAGGTCATGCAGCTGCTGCGCCGGGCAGCGGCGGCGCGGTCACAGCGTCGGCGGGTCCGACGGTGTAGCGGGTTTGATAGTGAGAGCAACGGGAAATCCGTTGCTCTTTTTTTGTTCGCCTCCGGGATAGGGGCGGCGGTCGGGTAGTTGTGAAAGAAGCTGGTTTGGTGGACAAGAGTGGCAGAAGGGGCACGCAATACCTCACATGAGGGAAGAGGCTAGCAAAGTAACCAAGAGAAGTAGAAGATACCTCAGATTGGCAGAAATGAGACGGAAACGGAGCAAGAGTATCCCCCAGGGCTACACTTTGGCGGGAGAGAGTGGCCAGCAAGGAGGACTAGCGTCCAATAAGCTAAGCTGGTTTAGGTCCTGCACTCCAGCTGCCGCAGTAATTGACAGCTGTTCTCTGCAAGCGGAGGTTTTGCCGACCGCGGGGGTAAAGGGATGCGTAGCGTAGCGCCGACCGTTTCGAACGAGAGTGACTTTGGTACGAAGTACCACGGGAACGATCGTCGAAACGGACGGGACGTAGCGAAGTCATCCCGATCCGCGGCTATTCGGCACCCAAAACCGAAGCCAAATCATGTAGAATGGTCTTATTGGGTAAAGTTTCCTGAAAAGGAGGTTACTCGTTGTGAAGGATCTAATTTTACCGGATGGCACGCTGGATGCGAGCCGCATATGGCGCAGAGAAACACTATACACGGGGATGAACGGCAAAAGCGTGGAGAGGGTCTACCTTACGCCGGAACACACCGTAATCTATAAACCGCTCACGAATGAGAAGCAGCTCGGGCAGGAGGGCTGGGTGTATGAGCATATTTTGCGTAAAATGTCTTTTCCTCCGATCTATCCGCAGCTGCTTGCTGCTTCAGGGGCAGCAGCAGGCGAGAAAAGCTGGCAGCTGTTCGAGGACTTAGGCGCGCTTACGCATATTTTCGAGGAGGCTGCGGCACTGGAGCTGATCGACCATATCGCTTGGTGGCATTCGCTCCCCGTCCAACACCTAAGTGGGCAGCCGCTGCTTGGCCCGAAGCCGCATATTGAGGACATCTCTGATCAGGTGCTGAACAGGCGCAATGAACTAACGGAATCATTAGCAGCCAGATTCACAGCGCCGCAATCCATGATTGAACAGCTGAACGCACTTACGGGGCGAAGCTCGCTGACAACCTACCGGGCCCGAGACGTACTGTCTCACGGTGATCTGCACCTCGGCAACTATTCGCGTGTACAGGGCTTCGTCCGCGTGCTTGATTGGGAGCATGCCCATCTGAACTGCCGTTATTGGGACTTATACCACGTGATTGATTTTTCGCATCCTGATTTTCCCAAAACGATGAGCATCCCCGCACGCGAACGTTTGCTGGACCGCTACCTCGAGCAAGCTGCTGAGCAAGGCGCACAGCTGAACGCACAACCATTCAAGCAAGGCTACTATCTATTCACTGCACTATTCTCGCTATGGATGCTGCTGCTGATCGCCGGCGACCTGAAGCAGCTAGCAGGTGTTGATGGCAAATGGACGATCCGGCAGCTTGAGGCGCAGCTGGAGGAAACGCTAGACAGCTTATCGCAGTGTGTTCAATTATTACGAAGTGACAGGAGTGACCCTTAAAATGTTGAGTAACAGCCATACACAGCGAGTTGCGCTAGTAACAGGAGCGAGTGGAGGGATGGGGCGCGCGACCGCTGCGCTCCTTGCCGCAGATCATGGCATGAAGGTCTACCTGCTGGTTCGAAACAAGGAGAAGGGGCAGGCCGCAGTTGATGAAGTCAACCGCAAGTCGGGGCGGCAGGATGCCGAGCTGCTGCTGTGTGATCTCGCTTCTCTTGCAAGCATCCGAGCTGCGGCTGCGGAGCTTGCTGGTCGAACAAGCCGTCTCGATGTGCTCGTCAACAATGCAGGCGTCATTACGCTGAAGAGGGAAGAGACGACAGATGGCTTCGAGCGGCAGCTTGGCGTGAACCATCTGGGTCATTTTTTGCTGACAGGGCTTCTGCTCCCGCTGCTGCGGCAAAGCGATGCGGCGCGAATTATCAACGTGTCGTCCGGTGCGCATAAGATTGGGAAGATGAATTATGAGGACCCGGGGATGAAGAAGGATTTTGCGGTGTGGCGGGCTTACAGCAGGTCGAAGCTGGCGAACATCTGGTTCACCAAGGAGCTCGCACGACGTCTGCAAGGAACAGGAATTCCGGTCTATGCGCTCCACCCCGGCGTCGTCTCCACCGATATCGGCGTAAATCGGACGACCGGCTTTGGCAGGCTTGTCCATAAGCTCATGCGTCCGTTCTTTCAGACGGCAGAAGAGGGTTCTGCGACGGCGGTGTATCTAGCAAGTTCGGCGCAAGTCAGCGGGAAGACCGGTGAATATTTCTACAAGAAACAACCGATTGCAGTGACGGAGCTCGCTAATTCCGCTGAAGCGGCGGGGCGATTCTGGAGCTGGAGCGAGGGAACAGTGGGATTCCGATACGATATTTAAAGACGAGGAGCGATGTGCGATGAGCAAGATTCAATATCCGCGGCTGCTAGCCAATGCGACAATCGGCGTAACCGCGCCTTCCTCCGGGGTGGACGCGAGCAGGCATCACTGGCTGGAGCAGGCTCGTGAGCGGTTAGGCTTACGGGGATTGCAGGTTCAATTCGGAGACACGGTTTGGACGCAAAATAAAGCGAAATCCGCGCCAGCCGCCGAGCGAGCACAACAGTTTAATGCGATGATCCAGGCAGCTGATATTGATCTGATCATTCCGCCGTGGGGCGGCGAGCTGCTCATTGAACTAATAGACCAAGTGGAGTATGACAAGCTGCCATGCAAATGGGTGATGGGCTACTCGGACCTCAGCGTGCTGCTGCTTGCCATTACGCTGAAGACGGGCATTGCGACAGCGCATGGAACGAACATCGTTGATCTGCGCGGCGAGACGACGGATGAGACGACTGAGATGTGGTGGTCGGTTCTATCGACAGGATCAGGCGAGTCCGTTGTCCAGCATTCTTCAAGCTACTATCAGAAAGAATGGCCGATGGATAAAGGTCCGAATGTGTTTAAATTGTCCGAGCCTACGCAGTGGAGAACGCTATTGCCAAGCGGTCAACAAGTCGAGAGCAAGCTTCAACTGCAGGGTCGGCTCCTTGGTGGCTGCATCGATGTGATCCGGCATTTAATCGGTACGCCGTATGGCGATGTAGCTGCCTTCAGGGAAGCTTACATCCCGGGGGAGAAGCTGCTGTGGTATCTCGAGAATTGCGAGCTGGTCACGACGGATGTGCGCAGGTCGCTCATTCAGATGAAGCTGGCAGGTTGGTTCGATCATTGCTCCGGCATTATGTTCGGACGCAGCCCAGCGAATCGCCCAGTAGAGGATTACACGATTGAGGATGTCTATGCCGATCTGGCAGACGAGCTCGGCTTGCCGATTATCTACGATATCGATTGCGGGCATGTGCCGCCGCAGCTTACGTTAATCAATGGCGCTCTGGCTGAAGTGGAAGTAGACGTGGAAGCGGGTAGCGGAACGGTTAAGCAATATTTTAGATAAAGAGGATTCGAGGAGGGAAGCTGGTGCAAGGCTATAACTGTTTGATGATATACAATCCGGAGATGGACAGGCTGCTCATGTGCAAGAGGCTGAAGGAGCCGTACAAAGGATTGAGCAACCTCGTCGGCGGCAAAATCGAGCCTGGAGAAGCGGGAATAGATGCAGCATATCGCGAGCTTGAAGAAGAGACGAGCATTCGTGCGGCAGACGTCGTGCTGCATCATATTATGGATTTCAAGTATTACTTGCAGGATTGCTACGTGGAGGTTTACGCAGGCAGATTGAAGCGCGCCGTCACCGTAGTGGGCGATGAGAACGAACTGTATTGGTCTGATCTGGACCATGATTTCTTCGACATGTCCCTCTATGCGGGGGAAGGGAATATTGGGCACATGATGGAGCAGGTAAATATGAGTATGGGATTATTTCAACAATAACTTGGAGAATAGTGACTAGTCGATTGGGGTTGCAAGCGCTTAGAGCTCCGCATTATAAGAGAAGACAAGTGCTATGAAATAATATTGTAAATTAGTAAGATAAAGAGCTCCAAAGCTACGGCTTACGCACTAGCTTACAGCTTGCACACTTGGCACATGGTCTCATAGACGATGCAAAGCATGAACGTGGCTGCTCGATGACAATCTCCTTCTTGTCCTGCTCCGATACTTCTTTTACTTGATTCTGCTCTGTCCACTTCAACAACATGTTTGTTCACTCCTCGTGTACAAGTTATGAGTTGATTATAGACAGGACGAAGAAGGTTGTATTGTAAGCGGTGTATTGGAATTGTAAAAAAGTAAGAATATTGATCTAATGAAAAAAGCCCTTTGCTTAGCCGAGAGTACTCTGGCCGTGAGCAAAGGGCTTTTCTATTAGCTGCGCGTCAACCCAGCCGCTTCCGCGACAATCTCATACGACCGCAGACGCGTCTTGTGGTCGTAAATCTGCGAAGTGACGATGAGCTCATCTGCCATCGTCTCGCGCAGAATTTCCTGCAGCCGAGCTTCTACGGTGCTCTTGCTGCCGGCGATTGCGTACTTGAACTTGGACTGCAGCGCGTCCCGTTCATGCGGGAGCCAGAGCTCATCCATGTTGTCGATCGGCGGCTTCAGCTTGTCGGGGCGACCGCGGATGAGGCTAAGGAACTGCTGCTGCTGCGATGTCGCAAGGTAACGTGCCGCCGCATCGGTGTCGGCGGCGACGATGTTCACGCCGATCATAATATACGGCTTCGCCAGCGCCTCCGATGGACGGAAGGAGCTGCGGTACAGATGGATCGCCGGCATCAAGTACTCCGGCGCAAAATGGCTCGCGAACGAGAAGGGCAGCCCAAGTTCGCCGGCCAGCTTCGCACTGAAGCCGCTGGAGCCGAGCAGCCAAATCGGCACGTCGCTGCCTTCACCCGGCGTCGCGCGCACAGGGCGATAGTCATCCGCCGGCGGATGGAAGTAGGCGCGCAGCTCAGCGAGCAGCTCGGGGAATTCCTGCCCGTGCGTCGCGAGATCACGCCGCAGCGCGCGCGCTGTCGTCTGGTCGGAGCCCGGCGCGCGGCCAAGGCCGAGGTCGATGCGGCCCGGGTACATCGACTCCAAAGTGCCGAACTGCTCGGCGATGACAAGCGGCGCATGGTTGGGCAGCATAATGCCCCCGGAGCCGACGCGAATATGCTCCGTGCCGCCAGCGACATAGCCGATGACAACGGAGGTGGCGGAGCTGGCGATGCCCGCCATATTGTGATGCTCCGCCAGCCAGTAGCGGTTGTAGCCTAACCGCTCGGCATGCTGGGCAAGCTCAAGCGTATTGCGGAATGCATCCGCTGGTGTTGCGCCTTCAATAACGGGCGCAAGGTCCAAGACGGATAGTGGAACTTGTATGGTATCAGTCATAGTAACTGACCTCCTATAAACGATGAATGATTGGATCCATTTCATTATGGAACAGTGACAAATGAATAGCAAGCAGCTAACTTTTTACAAGTAAATATACATATAACAGATATACGCCGCAGCCAAGCGGAAAGTGATCGAGCGGCCCAAAGGCGGTCGGTTCGATTTGCTTAGTATGATGACGCACTGGCGAGTTGCGCGGTACGCACACATTATTCGAGCTCTCGCAGAGCTATGCCGCATGAATCCACGTCTAACGTAACCCACAGCGCTTATTTTGCCAAAAACACTGCTTTTCAGTAGCTAATTGACCACAGACACCTTATTTGCCTTGAAATGCACGCAAAAACCAACTTCAGGTCCCAATAATGTTTCTGGGTTCCGTTAGTTCTATTTTAAAGCTAATTTTCGCCGAATAAGCGCTCTGTGATCCGTTAGCACATCATTCATATACGGAGAACTGCTGGAAATGATAAACTAAGGAAGTTTGTACCCTGAAGAATCGCAGAGGGGGATTGATATGCTCGATAAATATTCGGCTCACAAATATATGTATGATTTTCTCAAAGGCAAAGTCAGTTTACTTCAGTTTGAACAGTGGTTATATGAGCATGATGAGCTGGAAGACATTCTAAGTAAACAATTGTATATGGCGTTTGTTTCGCGTAATTACAAAGATAAATATGCAGATGAAGAATGCGAGAAGCAAATTAGAGGCTTAATCGATATTGGTGTGTATGAGCAAGAAAGGATCATTACCTATTTATCTGAACTAACACAGCCCAGTAGTGAGTTATTAGCGATATGTGAGATACTCTACGATGAATATTGCGGTTATTATGGTGATGGATACACATTCCTGAGATTTATAGCTTTATCCTATATTCTCGAAGCTGCTGAAGCGAAATCAGATTTAATTAGTCAAGAAGCGGCCAGATTACTGCGCTTTTTTGCTAATAATCAACTGAAGATTACGGCGGAGCATGAGTATTTGGATTTGCGGGAAGAGAGCGACCGGATCGAGTTACATAGCATTAACGAAATGCTTGAAAGATTGAAGGATTGAGCAAATAGGCAGCGTAGAGCGTGATGGAATGTTCGGATGGTTGCATCTTTGCGCAAAATGGTTAAAAAGTCCGTGTTAGATTGGCTTCAGAAAGAGTTGAATAAAGAGATAGAGCTTGTAGATATAGAGTCGTTCTGCAATAATTGTGAACATTCATAGTGAATTAAATCACCCGCAAAGGAGAGAAACCTAATGCTCTCATTCCTAAAAAAGCTTTTCAAATCGAACGAGGAGCCCCAGCCTAGTCAGGAAATTAACCAAGAACTTAACCGGATAATCGCTCCTTCATCGCCGCCAAACGTGCAAGCGCCAAACGTGCAAGTATCAAACGTTCAAGCATTATCCGGGCAGCCGAAACCCGACCACCCTGTCCCTTTCGGTTACAAAATCCAGTGGCTCGCAATTCAGACGGACAGCGTGGAAAAGGTTATTGAACAGTTGTCTGTTACCGGCTTGCAGCGATCGAATTGGGCAAATGGTATCGAGAGTGCTTATGGGGATTATATCTTTATCACACCTGCGGTTAAGGGCGGGGTTCTTGTAATCGGGAACGCAATGCCGAGCGCGGGCGGAGTTGACCATGTGAACGAAATTAAGCCAATCTTGGAGAGGCTTAGCAAGGTGTTCGACGAAGTACATTATTACGGCTCGCACAGGGTCGTTAATTATTATGTTTGGGCAAAAGCCAGCAATGGCAGAATCACAAGGGCATTCGGTTCGGAAGGTGATGTATTTTGGGAGGAAGGGACCGTTACGGTAGAAGAGCGTGCTCTAGGTTTCCGGTTTAAAGACCGGAATGCCGTAGGGGATGAAGATATGTGGTTGCCGAGTGAAGAGGATGTGCTTGCAATTGCGAAACGCTGGAGCATAGACCCTCAGATGAATTACAACGATCTAGAGCCTGGAGTGGGATATATCGGCAAAATAAAACCGGAATAGAAAGGAGGTCCCTTCCACCTATGCCAAACATGGACAACATCTACCTCATAACCGACATCCCAGGCTACACGCTGATTGATTAGCCGGTTGATCTCGAAGGCTTTTCCAATCTAATCAAATCTAATCATTTGCTTATACTCTCCTCATAATTATCTGAAACTTACCTGCTATGATGAGTGCAAAGAAGATTACTAGAGGAGTGGATTAGAATGGCAGAGCTTACGAAAGAAGTGCAGTCGCTTGTTAATCAGCTTCATCTATCGGATCAAGAAATCGCGGAGAAGTTTCAGTTCACGCAGCATGGCAAGCAGCTTACAGTTGATGAATCCCTTCGGTTCATCTCATTCCTGAAGCAGGAACTCCTGGCAACTGCAGAAGCTTGAGCAATTCTCGTCATCGTCGCTCACATATACCAAGGCTTTCTTCAAGTAGAGCGTCTACTTGGGGGGAGCCTTTTTCACGTGGAAAGCCGATATATCATTTCCAATTGGAAAGAGGGATATATCATGATATATTGGTATACAAGAGTTATAAACGAAGCTGCCCTGGCGGCGCGCCATTGTCAGTTTATGGAGGTCTCCACTTATGTCAGGCGAGTCTGGATCCAAACCGATGTATGAGAAAATATTCGAAGAGCTGCGCGATCAGATTATAGAGCGGAAGTACGTTGTTGGCGACCGCGTTCCATCCGAGAAGGAGCTTGGCGACGAGCACGGCGTCAGCCGCATTACGAGCAAGAAAGCGCTGGAAATGCTGTCGACTGAAGGCTATATCGTCCGCCAGCCGGGGCGTGGGTCGTTTGTGGCAGAGCCACAGCAGAAACTGGCTGCCAAAACAGCGAACAGCACTGGGCAGCAGCCTGGGCGGCTGCGCCATACAGGTGGGAAGCTGCTCATTGGCCTCGTCATTACCGATTTCGCCGACAGCTACGGCACCGCGCTCATTTACGGCATGGAGGAGGCGTCACGCGCCAATGACAGCTATCTCGTGCTGCGCCGTTCCTTCGGCATCCCTGCGTATGAGGAGCAAGCCATTCAAGGACTGCTGGAGCTTGGGGTCGACGGCCTGATTATTTTTCCGGCGCAAGGGGAGTACTTCAATGCGGAGATCTTAAAGCTCGCGATTATGAAATTCCCGTTCGTGCTTATCGACCGCCATCTTAAAGGGATATCCGCAGGCTCCATCAGCACGGACAATGCGAAAGCGGCGATTGAAGGCACGAACTATCTGTTCAGGCTCGGGCACAAGTCGATCGCATTTCTGACGCCTCCGCCGATGGATACAACGGCGATTGAAGAGCGAATTGAGGGCTTCATCCAAGCGCATGCGGAGAGTGGCATTATGGTCGACCGCGAGCTGTGGATCGAAGACATTACGTCTTCCCTGCCGCAAGGAAATGCCGAGGAGAATCGAGTGCGCGATATCGAGAAGATTGCCAGGCACTTGCGGGAGTATCCGCAAATTACGGCGATTTTCGCGACCGAGTACAACATTGCGCAGCTAGCACAGCGCGCGGCGAACGAGCTCGGACTGAAAGTGCCGGAGGATTTGTCGATCATTTGCTTCGACAGTCCGGAAATTAACGGCGCATTCCCGCTTACTCACATGAAGCAGAACCAGTTAGAGATAGGACGAATCGCCTTCGAGAACGTGTTGAAGCTGCGGGCAGGCGAGACGCTTCCGAACAAGACGCTGCTGGATGCGACGCTGATGCTCGGCAAGTCAACTGGGCCTATGAAGCTGCGGGAGCGTAAATAGCAAGTTACAAGAAACGATGCATGAAGGTTGACTAGGGCAGCCCTTTGGCGCAAGCGCGCCAGAGGGCTGTCTCTATTAATATACCAACTTCCTATAAATGGTATAAAAATAAACTTAATTGTTATGTGAAATTATATTGACATACTAGGTAAGTGCCAATAATATGAATGTAAGCGCTTTACAGCTTTCGCCGCCTATCCCTCGATTTTTACACCTGTCCTCTTCTTCTGGCGCCTAATTGGTTATGCTCGGCATTCTTATCTCACTTCTGCTTGCAAGGCCTGTTTAACTTTTAATGAATCTGCATTCAGCTGCGTTCATGGTTAACGAAGCGAAGGAGGTGTTCGAATCGGGCACGCGCATACGGCGCGCCAGTATCACATCATTGCTTGTCGGAATCACAAACCACAAGGAAGAGGAGTGCATGCGGGTGAAATTGGCATGGAGGTTTGGCAAGAAGGCAGCAGCTGTCCTGCTGGCGGCTGCGCTGTTAATTCCAGCGATCGGCGGAGGCAATAAGGCAGAAGCCTTTACTACGGCGAATGCGGATACGGCGATGAATGGCTTCGTGAACACGTTCTATGACTCTACGGCCAAATATTTCTACACGAATAGCGATCATGCCATACATACTCATGCTTCAGGACCGAACGGCGGCTTATATACCGATTTCTGGTGGGAAGCGCAGCTGTGGGAAACCGTGATGGATGCGTATGAACGGACTGGAAGCAGCACGTATCTCACGATGATTAATGATATTTACACGGGCTTCAACGCCAAGTATACCGACATGATGACGAATACGTTCAATGACGATTTGGGCTGGTGGGCGCTTGCCTGCATGCGGGCTTACGAAATCACGGGTACGGCGGAATACCGCAACCGGGCGTCGTTCCTCTTCGACCAAATTTATTCCTTCTACGACAGCACGTATGGCGGCGGCATCTGGTGGAAGCGCGACGGCACGTCTGCGCAGAAGAACGTAGCGACGAACGCGCCGATGGTCATGACTGCAATCAAGCTGAAGAATGCGACTGGCGACAGCACATATCTGACCAAAGCAACGACGATCTATAGCTGGGTTAAGAGCAAGCTGGTCAGTGGCAGCAAGGTGAACGACCACGTCGAGGGCAGCGGATCGGGCACGGTCATCAACTGGGATTTCACGTATAACTATGGCACCTTCCTAGGCGCAGCGCTGGCGCTATATCAAGCGACTGGCACGAGCAGCTATTTGACCGATGCCAACAATGCTGCGAATTATGTCATTAACAACATGACATTGTCTTACTCGCTGCTGTATGAAGGTGAGGATGACGGAGCCGGGTTCAAAATGGTTTTTGCCCGTAACCTGAACAAGCTCCGCATCGCAACAGGCAACGCGACCTACCTTAACTTCCTGCAGCAAAATGCGACGCAAGCGTTCAATCACCGCAGAACTAGCGATAACGTCATCGGCAGCGACTGGACTGGGCCGACAGGAACGGGCTTCGTGCAAAGTATTGCCGCTGCGGCAGGCGCGTCGATTCTGCAATTTACACCTGCGGACAATTACACGGGCAACATTGCTGGCAACGGAACGTATGAGGCTGAGAACGCGCTGAAGAGCGGCTCGATTATTTCGGAGAGCATACAGGCGGGCTTTACGGGACGCGGTTATTTGGCAGGCTGGAATACAGCCGGTACGATCACGTTCAACGTCAATCAGAACTCGGCGAGCACGAAGACGGTGACGATCCGCTATGCAGGCGGAGCGGGTAATTCGAGCAGGTATGTCTCGGTGAATGGAACCGTCGTTGCGAACAACCTGAGCTTCCCGGGCACAGGCAGCTGGGGCACGTGGAGCACGGTAACGATCAATTTGAGCTTGAATGCAGGCTACAACAAAGTGATCATCGGGTTTGACAGCAGCAAGGGCAACAGCAATTATTTGAACGTCGATAAAATTTCAGGACTATAAGCTAGTGGCGGATGCCGCGGCTTCGCTCGTAATCGGGAGTTGGAGCGGAGCTGCGGCATTCTCTCGTAAAGAAGGTTGGTGAGCATCTCGGTGAAACGTAGAAGCATAATAATTACGGCTGCAGCGGCGGCATTGGTAATTGCCGGACTGGCTGCTTGGCAATTGGGATCCGGCGGTACAGCAACAATAGAAGGAACAGCTATAACAGGAGAGGCCGCCACATCCAAAGGAACCGTTAATAAAGCCGCTCCGTCCGTATGGAGCGAGCGGGCTGATCTTGCGCAGAAGGAGCTGATGAGCTCGTTCTGGAATGAGGATCGAGGCTTATTCAACAATGCGGCACCGTGCATCGATCAACAGTGTGACAACCCGTTCAATTATTGGTGGCTTGCGCACGCTGTCGATGTGCTCACAGACGGTTACGAGCGGACAGGCGATATGCAGTATGTGAAGCAGCTAGATAAGCTGTATCAAGGTTTGCTGGGACGGGGCGGCGGCGATTTCATCAACGATTATTACGACGATATGGAATGGATGGCGCTCGCTTGGTTGCGGGCATACGACGCGACAGGCGATGAACGGTACCAGCAGGCGTCGATGGCATTGTGGCAAGACATTCAGACCGGCTGGAACGATGTGATGGGCGGCGGAATCGCTTGGCGCAAGTCGCAGACTGATTATAAGAATACACCGGCGAATGCGCCTGCGATTATACTGGCAGCTCGGGTATATGAGCATACGAAGGCTGCCACTGATTTGGAATGGGCAAAGAAGCTGTACGATTGGGAGAAGAGCAATCTGGTGGACCCGGATACCGGTCTAGTCTGGGACGGCATTAATCGCCAAGGCGACGGCGCGGTCGACAAGAATTGGTTGTTCACCTACAGCCAAGGCGTGTTCATCGGCGCGGGTGCGGAGCTGTACCAAATCACAAAGGAGCAGAAGTATCTCGACGATGCGCGGAAGACGGTCGGTAATTTGAAGAACGATTTCCTCTCGTCGACGACAAATATGCTGCCGTTCGAGGGTGGAGATGACGCGGGCTTATTCAAAGGCGTGCTGGTTCGCTATATCGGCGAGTTGATCAAGGTCGATCCGACTCAGAAGGATCTGCGCGAGATGCTGCTTACCAACGCGAAAACCTTATGGGAAGATGGCAAGGCGGAGGATAAGGCGCTATTCAGCAATTCATGGGATCAAACACCAGACGAGGTCGTTCAACTGAGCACGGAGCTTAGTGGGGTCATGCTGCTCGAACAGGCGGCACAAGCAGAGAAACAGCAATAGGGAGGTCGTGTTAGATCATGATGGTATGGAATAATCGCGCGGAAGAGGCGCAGCAAGCGTTGTCGGCATTATTTTGGAATCCGTCCATTCGTCTGTATGATATTGAAATTCCGTGCCCGGATGGGGCGTGCAATACGATCTTTCATTATTGGTGGATGGCGCACGCGGTGGATGCACTCGTCGACGGGTATAACCGGACAGGGGATGCGAGGTATGCTCAGCAGCTGGAAGAAATCTATGACGGCCTGCTGGTGCGCAATGGCGGCGCGTTTCCGAATGAGCTGTACGATGACATGGAATGGATGGCCATCGCTTGGCTTCGAGCTTATCGGGCGCTTGGCGTAGAGAGATATAAAGAGGCGGCTCTCCTGCTATGGGAGGACATCAAGACCGGCTGGAACGACACTATGGGCGGAGGCATCTCGTGGCAGAAGCCGCAGCTTGATTATAAGAATACGCCTGCGAACGGGCCGGCTATTATTCTCGCGGCGAAGCTGTACCAGCAGCTTGGTCGTCAGGAGGACCTGGATTGGGCGATACGTATCTACGACTGGCTGAAGAATCATCTCGTGAACCCGGATAATGGCTTTGTCTGGGACGGCATGAATCGTGTCGGGGATGGGCAGATCGATAAGGATTGGAAATTCACGTATTGCCAAGGCGTCTACATTGGGGCGGGTGTAGAGCTGTACCGAATTACGCGGGAGCGTGTATATTTGGAGGATGCGCTACGTACGGCTGCTGCGGCTGAGCAGGAGCTGACGGAACCGATAAGCGGCTTACTGCCGGATGAAGGAGACGGTGATGGCGGGTTATTCAAGGGCATCCTTGTCCGCTACCTCGGCGAATTGGCGAAGGAAGAGCCGGAGCATCGCTCGGCAGCGCCGCTGCTCGCGTGGAACGGGGCAACGCTTTGGTCGCTCGGAAGGGATGCGGAGCGCTGCGTATTTCATACCAACTGGGGAACGCAGCCGGTGGAGCGCGTAACGCTCAGCGCGCAGCTGAGTGGCATCATGCTGCTGGAGCAGCTCGCAGCGCTGGAACGCCAAGGCATTGGAGCAGCAGATAGACTGGACGAAGTGGTGTAAGGTTTCATGCGTGGGTAAGGGTGTCTAAAGATCTGCTAAAAATGCACTTCACATTCCAATGAAATCCAGTATAATTGGCATTATAGACAAGCATTGGAGTGTGCACATGAACTATTCGGGTCACTTGAGAGTAATGAATGCGATGGAACCAATTGTGGTTGATATATTAGAAGAGCATTTTGTTAAGCCGGGTGTGCTCAATTGTACTTGTGACAATTGCAAGCTTGATATTTTGCTGCTGACATTGAATCATCTCAAGGCGCATTATACCTCCAGCCAGGAGGGCGAGGCCTACATCAAGGCTCATTATATGAACCCGCAGCAGCAGTCGGATGTGCTGAGGGAAATTACGAATTCGGTTCAGGTGATTGAGCAGAAGCCGCATCATCGGGTATGAAATGAAATCATCCATTCTTAAGGAATGGGTGATTTTTTTTGCTTCGTGGCGACGCAATATGGCAAGATAGGTACATAGATTTTATGAAAAAGGAGTGTTCGATGATGCGAAATGTGCTGGTGCTGGGCGGTACACGATTTTTTGGGAAGAAGCTGGTGGAGCGGCTGCTGCAAGCAGGCGATCAGGTAACGATTGTGACAAGAGGCGGATTGTCTCATCCATTCGGTGGGCAAGTGAAGCATTTGCAGCTGGACCGTACGAATGCGAAGGCGCTTGAGGAAGCTATTGGCGATACCTCTTATGATGTGGTGTACGACAACATTTGCTTTAAACCGGCAGAAGCCGAGGAAGCGGTGAAGCTGTTCGCGGGCAAGGCGGGCAAATATATCGTTACGTCTACGCTGAGCGTGTATCCATTCGGGGAGCCGCGCAAGACGGAGGAGTACTTCAACGCGCTGGAGTATACGGTGCCGAATCCGTACCCACCTGATATCAATTATGGCGAAGGCAAGCGTCTGGTCGAAGCGATCTTCCTGCAGCAAGCATCCTTCCCCGCAGCGGCGGTACGTTTCCCGATCGTGCTAGGTGCGGATGATTATACGCGGCGGCTGCATTTCCACGTCGAGCATGTGCAGCAGGAGCTGCCGATTGGCATGCCGAATACGGATGCGCATATGTCGTTCATCGATGCTGACGAGGCGGCGGCTTTCCTTGATTGGCTGGGTCATTCGGATGCGGTAGGTTCGTTTAATGCCTGCTCCAAAGGCGAGATTTCGCCAGGCGGCATCGTGGCGCTCATCGAAGAAGCAACCGGGAAGAAAGCATACATCGCACTCGAGACGGACAAGCAGCATGAGTCGCCGTTCGGCGTGCCGGAGCCGTGGTACATGAGCACAGCGAAGGCAGAAGCTGCGGGCTATACGTTTAAACAACTGAATGATTGGCTGCCGCCGCTTATTAAGCAATTGGCCGCGGAATAGATAGGATATCGATAGTTGACGGTCACCTTGGCTCTGCTGAGGTTGGCTGTCTTTTTTTATATATTTCTATAATGCTTCCGCGAAACGTAAGCTTTTGCCGTAAGGATGTCGACAGCCGGCTACACTTGATTCATAGTCATTGGGAAATCCGCCCATACTACGTGAGGATTTAGTTGAGGGTGGAGGGTATCGATGAGAAACGATCGAGTTAGTTTGCGAATGTGGTTAAGAAAAGGCCTACTGCCGGCGCTGTTGCTGTTGCTTGCTGCTGTCTTCTTCAGTGGGGCTGTGCAGGCGAAGTCGGCTGAGCCAATGCCGAAGAAGCCGCTCATGGCAGCCTTCGTTCGCGACGGTGCGCTGTGGGTGAAGGTAGATGGCAGCGGCGAGAGGCGTTTGACGGACGCGAACCGGGTGCGCGGGCCGAAATGGTCGGCAGACGGAGCTTGGCTTGCATATACCAGAGGGGAGAACGGGCAGGACCTGTGGATGGTGCATGTCGCATCAGGCAAAAGCCGACTCGTAGCGGCGGGCGCAGACGCCAGCCGTTATGCGTGGTCCCCGAACCGTGGGCTGCTTGCCTTCGAGCGGAATCAGCGGCTGTATGTCGTCGGTACGGCGGACACCTCGCAGCCGGTCGAAGTGACAGGAGCTGTAGGCGACATCGGAGATTATGCTTGGCTGCCAGATGGCGATGGTTTCCTCGTAGCAACGGCGGCTCACCTGCTGCAAGGCGGTGCTTGGACACCGGTACGGCTCGTTGAAGTCATGCTGCCGAGCGGACCTGCCGCAGGTGGAACGCGGGCGAAGCTCTTGACGGTACTGCCAGCTAAGCTGAACGATCAGGTCGTCGTGGGCACGAGCACGTTCAAGTGGTCGGCGAGCGGCAGGTGGATCGCGTTCCTGGCGACGCCAACAGCCTCGTTGTCCGCAGACGGCAACACGTTATGCGTGCTGTCCTCTGATGGGAAGCAGCTGAAGCCTGTCGATATGATGGTGAACAATGCGAACTGGTTCGAATGGTCGGCACAGAGCGATTCACTTGGCTTTATAAGCGGTATCGGGCGTGAGGCCATCTCGAACAAACAGCTGAAAGTCGCCGTGGCGCCTGAGTTCCGGCAGGGACCGTCATATACGCCTGCGGGCTATGCAGATCAGAATTTCACATGGCTCACTAGGAGCGACATCATCGTGCAGCGGGCCAAAGAAAGCGGAGATATCTGCAATCCGGAGCAGCGGCCTTATCCAAATTTGGTGAACGTGAAGCTCAGCGGCGGTCAGCAGAAGCGCATCACAAGAACCAGCAACGAAACAGGCGACTATCAGCCTGTAGCGCTAGGCGTTAACGGCCTCGCTTGGGTGCGGTCGAACAAGACGACAGCAGACGTGATGCTCGCACCGCCGGACAAGATCGGGAAGAAAGCGAGCGTATGGATCAAGGACATTGATATCGGCGACAATTTCTATGAGCAGTGGAGCTGGGGATCGGTGCTGAAGTTTTATTGAGGATTCTGGTGGGGAGGGGCAGACTGCCGCTCGCGACGCTCGGCCAGCTAACGAATCTTAAACACCTTATCGGTCCCAATCTAACGTTCAAAAAAATATAACGAACTACAAAAGCGTTATTCACCACTTTTACGGTCGGAAGAGGCTGATTTCATCGAAATAGCGTTTCCGAGATTCGTTCACAACGAGCTATTTGCGCCCAATAAGGCGTCTGGAGTTCGTTAGCTTCCGTTAGCTTTCGGTTGCTTTCGGTTGCGTTGGCTTCGATGGCGCCCGTGACTTTCTTATTTCCGGACACCTGTGAAGGTGTCTTTTTTTGATGGTGAAATGCATTCCATTTGTACGCCAAGCGCGATGGCAATTTTGTTTTACCAAACGTCGGTAAGGAACTGCGTCCAACTTCTAACGGTTGCTGCAGCGCTTATTTGCACAAAAACGGCCCTTCTAAAAATTTAACGGCTGCCGCAGAGGTTACTTCGTCCAAACCGAGTGATTTCGATGCTAATCTCGCCAAATAGGCTCGCTGATAACCGTTAGCGATTCTAATCGCTCTTTTGAGACGAAATAGCCTTCGTGGCAACCGTTCTACAGGGCGTGGCTTGCCAGTGCTAGCCGAAAATTTGGAATAGCGCATGGTCCTCGTCACTATTAAGGGCAGTCTGAGCACGGTGACTAATGATCGTCATGAATAGACTGATGGTTCAGTTCCTTCATATGGTACACTGATAGGCATGATGAACATGAAATAGTTAATTATTTGTACCAATTGAGATGTGAAATAGAAGGAAGATTGTTATGAAAAGAATTATGTTGCTTACCTGTATATCCCTTCTTTTGGTCTTGGATTAAACGCAAACATAAATAAAACATGGATTTCACTTTATTCGATAAGCTCTATATAGAGAGGAACGATTACAGTCATGATCGTCAATGAACAAATCAAAGCATCCGAGGTTCTCCTAACCGGGATAAACGGCGAGGATCTTGGCATCGTCTCGCGGGAAGAGGCGCTGGCGCTCGCGAAGCAGTACAAGGTGGATCTGATCTGCACGTCTCTCATGAGCAGTCCGCCGCCATGCAAGCTGATCAGCAAAGGATCGGCGAAGCAGGACGCATCGGCGCAGAAGCGCGAGGAGAAGAAGAAGGATCAGCTGCTGAAGGCGAAGGAGATTCGGCTGACGCCGCATATCGAAGACCACGATTACGACACGAAGCTGCGCCAGTGCGAGAAGCTGCTCGCCTCGGGCAATGCGGTCGATCTTGTCGTTCGCATCCAAGGCAAAGAAGGCGCCAAGGCGAAAGAACTGCTGGAGCAGCTGGTGAAGGATCTTGCCGGCAGCGGCAAGAAGGAGACAGGCATCCAGCTGAGCGGCAAACAGGCTGCCGTCCGGCTGCTGCCCTTGTAAAACGATGAAAGGAGCATCCTCCGCTTGGGAAATGCTCCTTTCTTGTGCGCGGCTGCGACTGTACCTTTTAGCTATCGCTGCTCGTTCAGAACGAATGCCGGTCTGAATAATTCCGGTACACATCCTCATCCGGGTCATGGCTGCCGAACGAATGCTGCACGTTATCGACAATCTCCTCTACCGCGTCGCTGAGCATGTCTAGCGGACCGGAGCTTTCGTGATCGCGCGGCGTATTAATGCCTGCCGCTGTGTTGGAGGTTTCGTTGTAGTACTCATCATACTCATCGTGGGTGTCTCGGTTTTTCATTACATATTGCCACCTTCTCTTGGGATGGGTGCTGCCTTGCCATACCTTGCAATTCTTTTGTGTCCATTCCTTCCTATTCTGCCCATCAATGCCAGGGAATATTGTGAACTTTTTTTGGGTACAAGTACTAGAAAACAGCCGCCGTATCATAAAATATCGTAACAGAACTCTTCCAGCTTATGTGAGCTTTGGAGTTGCTGCATCGCTGTGTTATAATCACAGCAACTATTTCCATTATCCGGAGGCGATTATGCTCAGCTTCGACCAGAAAGTATTGATTTTGGAGTCCTATCCTGAGCTCAAGCGGAAGGACGTGTCACTAGGCCGCGTCAATTATCAGTACGAAGAGAGCCTGTATGACAAGAAAAATGTCGCGTTTCACCTGCACCCGAACGGAAACGGCTTCATCTATGCCGGCAACCTGGAAGGTTATGATACCGATGACAAGGGGTTCGTTAACATTCGCAGCTATGACGAGGATGCGTTCCGCAAGCTGGTAGAGGAGTCTATCCGATCACTCTCCTACCGGAAGCCGGAATGGAACGAGCGGTCAGTTAGAGAAGCGGCGAGCGTGCCGCGCAGCAGAAGCGAAGTGTCGTCATCGACATGGTTTGGACCGGATAGACAATCGCTGATTTTGCGTCATGAGGACGATCTCTGGTATGTATATGCAGGCGCGAGCCTGGAGATGGTGCTTGAAACCTACGAAGAGGCAGAGCAATATTTGCAGGAGGAAGGCTTCTTCTTACTGTAATGAATATGGACCGTCAGGGCGATATGCGATTCTGGCGGTTCTTTTGTTTGTTCACATTATAAAGGGGGACGAGAAGGATGACGATTAAAGCGATTATTTTTGATTTTGACGGTACGCTGATGGATACGGAAACATGCGCCTATGAGGCGATCTGCAAAGTGTACAACCATTATGGGCAAGAGCTCGCGCTCGAGAAGTGGGCCATCTGTATCGGAACGGTGGACAGCCCATTCGACCCGTACGATCACCTGCAGGAGCTGGCAGGCAGACCGCTCGACCGGGCTCAGTTGAAAAAGCATTTCGACCAGCTGCATGACGAGGAGCTGCATAGCGCGGTGCTGCGGCCGGGCGTGCAAGAGATTTTAGATGAGGCAAAGCGGCTTGGATTGCGCATCGCTCTTGCATCCAGCTCGGATCGCTTGTGGATAGACCGGCATTTGAAGGAGCAGGGAATCGCCGAATATTTCGAAGTCATCTGTACGAGAGACGATGTGCTGCGAGCGAAGCCGGACCCGGCTTTGTATTTGCTCGCATTGGAGCGGCTCGGCGTGAGTGCGGACGAAGCGGTAGCGGTCGAAGACTCGCTGAACGGGCTTACAGCAGCTAAGCTGGCGGGATTGCGTGCAATTGCGGTGCCGAACCCGGTGACAGCGCAGATGAATCTGTCGCAGGCCGATGTGATGCTGGATGGTTTTGAAGGTATTGAACTGGAGGAGCTGCTTCGTAAACTAGCCAAGTAGAGCCTGATAGACTTAGTAGATCATGCCAATCATACCCGGCTGATTTGGTGCAGGAGGCTTTCCGGCGGCTGGTAATGCAGGGAGGCGCGGTATGCCTAACTATCCGAAGAGATGGCTGAGCCGAACGGGCTATCGGCTGTACATTGACCAGTGGCGCCGCAAGAAAAGAATCACGTGGCAGCCGCTCTGCGATTCGATGCTAAGTAGGGTAACGCGGGAGCAAGCGATGCTCGATAGCGATTTCGAATGCTTCGTTCGCCTCATGCTGCTGCGCCTCAAGCCGCTTACTCGCGCTGCGCTCGCTCTATTTGCGGATATTCAAGCAATCAAGCTACAGCGAAATCGCCGGTCGGCGCGGCAGGGCTCAGCTGGCGGAGTGGATGGCGTAGTATGGGAAGAGCATTGAAAGAATACTGGCGTAACAATGGTGCACTGGCGTAACACAGGAGGAACACGGGAGGAACACGGGAAGAACACGGGAAGAACACAGGAACACTGGTATAACATGCAAACAACCTGACCTTCAGCGAGAGGTCAGGTTGTTATTTTTTGCAGAGATGGCTATCGTTATTCGTTTTCGTTTGGCAGCTTCTTGCGAAGTAACTCCATTTGCTCATCAACCAGCGATTGATTGGCAGCTTGAGGTGCTGCGCCGGACGGTGTGCCATATGCGCTCGCGCTTGAACCGTATGGGCCGCGGCGGTTTAGCTCCAGGTGCGCTTCCCATTGCGCAATCTTCTCTTCGATGCGCTGGAAGCCGCGCGATGCGAAGCCGCCTTCAAAGTCATTGCGGCCGAAGCTGAAATTCGGCATCGCGGAGCGTGTTTTGGCTGCTGCCTGCTGAATCCGGGCTTGCAGCTCTTCGCGCTTCTTCAGCAGCTTCTCATGCTCCTCGTGTGCAAGCTCGAGCTGACGGGACAGCTCGGCAACACGCTGTTTTGCACTCTCGTGCCACTGCGTATACTCCTTCGCCTTCTCCACATAATGGAGCTTGGCGGCTAGCGATTCGCGCGCCTGTCCTTCAAGTCCGGCTCTCATCGCATCCATCGCTTTGGCTTCGCAGTGCTCCGCCATCACGGACGCTTCCTGAGCTTGCTGCGCCATGTTCTTCGCAGTCGCCTCTTGCTTGATTAATTCCTGTTCAGTCTTCGCAATATCATCATTCATGCCGCGAACGTACTGATTCAGCATCATCGCGGGACTTTCCAACTTATCGAGCAGCTCATTGGCAGCGGCCTGCGTAATATTGAATAAACGGTTTAACAAACTCATATGAACATCTCCTAATTGATAAAGTAGTGGTGGTTCTGCTCAGGAGGGATTGTCTACCCTACAGTGAGCGGATTTGTTGGTTTTATGCTCAAGAAGGGGAGTGAGAACCCTACATGGAGCGAATTCGTTGTTCTTTTGCTCAAGAGGAGTAGCAGATACCCTGCATGGAGCGAATTCGTTTGTTTTTTTGCCCGGGAGGCGTGTTGCGCATCCTTCATGAGCTCATTTTGCTGATCTTTTTTCAAGTGGGCTACCTACCGCTCTTCATTTGTCTCGATTATCCAAAGTAACGGTACGAACCGGTTGGAGGCAGAGGAATAACCTCGAACGGCGCCTTTGGAACAAGTAAGCTGGTGATGATGTACAGCAGCAGCGTCGTGCCAAAGCTGAATACGCCGGAAACGATGAGCACGAGCCGGACGATTGTCGGATCAACGCCGAGCCAATCTCCAATCCCGCCGGCAAGACCAGTAATTTTGCGATCCAAGGTTGAACGGTAAAGCTTCTTCATGTGAATGCATCTCCTTATTCGTTGTCGTTGTGTTCTTCTATAGTGAGTGTGCTGATTGATATAAAGTGCGGTGTGTATTGCGCTAACCGATATCCTTAGTTTAAAGATTTGCAGCGTTCCTCGTAACCGTCCAGCGGCTGTTTCTGAAGCTGGCCTTAAGGCGGGGGACCACTCCGACCTAAGGCGGCTGTGACGAGGAGGGAGACCTTGGCGGTGGGTTGGCAGCTGAGAGATCATATATGTGCTCTCGGCGGATTTTTAGCGCGATTTTGGAGCTGAGAGAGCGTATTTGCTCTCTCGACCCCGAAACCGCGGCGAGTCGAGTGGCAGACTCAAGCTGAGAGAGGATATTGCCGCACTCGAAAGCCGGAACGGTAGTTTTGATGAGGTGAGAGAGGATTTAGCCTCTCTCACCTCCAACCCGTGGCGAATAGCGGTGCAGTTCCGTGCCGCGAGAGGATTTTGCCGCACTCGATAGCCGGAACGGCAGTTTGGCGGGGGCAGCTAAGCAAAAAAACGCCACCTGAGCACACAATGCTCAAGTGGCGGTCCACTTTTCCAGCGCTGCCACCGGATTAAGGAAGCAGCTTCGTCACTTTGAAGTTATCCTCCAGCAGCAGCCAGTTCTGCGGGAAGCTAAGGCCGAGCTTCCAGTAGCTGATGCCGCGCAGATTGAGTTCTTTCAGCAGATTGAACTTTGCCTGGATGGAGCGCGCATCCTCGAACCAGACCCGATGCTCCTTGCGGTTGTCGTCCCAGTACGTAAAGTGCGGAGCCTGCGCGGTGTAATCGTACTGAATGTTCGCACCGCGCTCCCTGGCGAGAGCAATCGCCGCCTGCGGGCTGATCGCTTTGGCATAAGCACCGCCTGGCACGTAAGGGAGTGTCCAGTCGTAGCCGTACAAATTCTGGCCCATCATGATCTTGTTCGCCGGAATCTCGGTGAGCGCATATTCAAGCACGGTGCGAACCGGTCCGATCGGCGAGACCGGCATTGGCGGCCCGCCGCTGTAGCCCCACTCGTAAGTCATAATGATGACGAAGTCGGCGATTTGACCATGCGCCTTGTAGTCATGCGCGGTGTACCACGCGCCTTGCTGGGCCGCGCTCGTCTTCGGCGCGAGTGCGGTGGACATCGAAAGCCCTGCTGCATGAATCGGAACGACCGCTTTGCGCAGGAAGCGGTTGTAGGCTTCCCGATCCTCCGGCCGCAAGTGCTCGATGTCAAAATGGATATCGCGGTAGCCGAGCCTCTTCGCCATCTCCAAAATATTCGCGATCAGCTTATCCTGCAGCGCCGTATCGTTCAGGATCAGCTCGCCAAGCTCCGCGCTAAACTGATCATTCTCCGTATTCGTAACGGTCATCATCATCGCAACGCGCTGACTGCGAGCGATAGACGACAGATCGTCAAGCGGTGGCGGTGCAAGCGTGCCGTCGCGCTTAATGCGGAAGTTCGCCGGGGCGAGGTAGGTCAAGTGAGGCGCAGCATCGCGGGCAGCCTGAATGAGCGCAGCCGATACACTTCCGCCTCGCGGCTCGATGTACGCGTTCACGGCGGCATTACGCTTAGGAGCTGGCGGAATATATAGCCGAAGCCCCAACTTCAATGGCGCAGTCAGCGAGATGCGGTTCGCGGTCGCGATCTCTGACGCAGTCGTGCCGAATCTGCGAGCGATCGAAGTAAGGGTGTCGCCTTGCTGAACCCAATAATACTGCCCGACGATTGGGATAACTAATGCCTGTCCAATCACGAGTGCATTGCTGGCGGATATCTCATTCGCCTCCGTAATGGACTCTACCGGTACGCCGTACGTTTGGGCGATCCGATAAAGTGTCTGCCCCACTTGAACAACATGAATCTGCAAGTTGATCTCCTCCTTATGTACAACCAAGAATAGCCGTGCGTACGCAGTTCGCCTTCTACATGCTATTCATGACAATTGCCATACATGTCAGAGTGTCAGAGGTTACTGCTCAATCTAGCAGCCAATTATGATTTGGCAGCAATTTGCGCATTCGTTGCGGTTATAATGCTGCTGATGCGGCTCTCGAAGCTACTAATTCTCTGCTTCTGCTCGACTATCGTACGAGACAGCGAGGAGAGCGTCGTCAGCGATTGCATCGTTCCTTCGAAGGTACCGCTCTTCATTGACGCGTTCAGTGTCGTGATGACAGGCGAGATGTTCTTCTTCGTGCCGGAAATGACTGCCTGCACCGATCTAATTTGATCGCGCAGCGGAGTGATAACTGCCAGCATCGCGCGCAGATGCTTAACTTTGCTAGCAACCGCCGCTCTGGCGACTCTCAGCGCATCATCTCGCGCGCGAATATCGGCGCGGGCAAGCATCACAGCCGGCTTCAATCCGTCAGCTTGCGCCTGCAGCAAGGAAGCGAGTGTCTTCAGCTTCAAAGATTTGGCATCCTTGATCTGTGCATTGAGAGACGTGTATAACGATAGGAATGGCTTATATTTCTCGCGCGTGGAAGCGGCATCCTGAGCGAGCTTGTTCAGCTTATCCGCATCAATCCCTTTAATCCGCTCGCGAACGGCAGTAAGCGCATTGCCATTGTTGTCGTGCAGCGTCTTAATCTGCTTATCAAGCGTATCCTCTGATTGCTGCAGGACCGACAGGACCAGTGATTGTGCCTGCAGCTTGTCTCTCATCTGCGGGCTGGCCGCGGATATCAGTTTCCCAAGCGAAGCTTGTGCTGCGTTCGTCAGCTTCACGGACGAGGCCACGGCAACGCCGGACACTCCGCCAATGGCCACAATCACTGCAATAAGAATAATTAGCAAGGCTGAAAACGCTTTTCCCTTCATAACATGTAACATAGGACTCATTCCTCCTTGTGTGTTAAATGCCCGGAAAACGCAAAAAACCCGCAAGAAAGGCTACATAAAGAGCCTTTGCTTACGGGTGCTTCCGACGTAAGATAATCCGGTTTATATGATTTTTGTAAAATATATCCGATTTAATAGAAATAGTCAAGCATCGCGCGAATAGAACGATTGCTGGATTAATTTGGTTTAAGTTATAATAGAAATGTTATACCTTGCCATGCCTGACTCTGTAACATTTTGTTGCAAGAAACGTACCTAAAATCGGTAAGTTCAGGAGGTTGTGCGAATGGGTGAACAGCAAGAACGCGAGCTGATTTTTGTATTTACGGGACCTGACGGCTCCGGACGCAAGACGGTCGCTGACAGTGTAGGCGCAACGCTCGGCATTGCGAAGGTCATTTCTTTTGCAACGCGCAGGCCTCGGCTCGGAGAGATTAACGGCCAAGATTATCATTTCATCACACCCGAGCTTTATGAGCAATTTGACTCGGACGGCGATTTTATTGAAAGCGTAACCGTGAACGAGAACCGTTACGGCTTGCGGGCGAAGGATATTGCGTACCACCTGAAGAGGAACGGAAGCATTTATCTGATTCTTAACCCTGAAGGAGCCCATGCGCTGAAGGATACGTATGGCGATAGGGTCGTTCGCATCTTCATCTACGCTGACCGGCGGACGGTGCAGCAGCGCCAAAGCGAGGCGGGGATCGATCCTGCAATCATCGCATCCAATTTGAATCAATACGAAACCGCGATACGGTACCAGGCAAGCTGCGAGCATGCTTTTGAAAACTACGATTTAGCCCATACCGTCTTCGATATTTCGAACACGCTGGAGAGCTACCTGCAGCGTAACCTTGAAGAACGTGATTAGCAGATGCGCTGTTCATCTTAGGCTCGCCCCTTCAACATAAGAAGAGGGCGGGCTTATTTGTTTGGCATCAGTCAGCGGACATCCTATCATCCCATGCGCCTCCGGTACGTTCGCGGAGCAGTATCGGTCATCTTCTTGAACACGCGCGAAAAATAAAACATATCTGAATAGCCGAGCATCGACGCAATCTCATTGACGGTCTTGTCCGTGCTGACGAGCAGCTTCTTCGCTTCCGCCACCTTAAGGCGGTGAAGATATTCGCCAAGCGGATATCCAGTATACCCATGCACGATGCGGCGCAGCGTCGGGATGGAGATATGATGGCGCGCCGCAAGCGCAGCCGTGTCGAGCGGTTGATAGATCGACTCGGACAAGTCGTCAATGACCTTGTGAACGAACAGCGAGCGGCTTTCTGTCTCGGGACTGTCCCAGCGAAGCATCATGTCAAACAGCAGCGACTCCAGCGCGAGGGCTGCACGATCCTGGTTGGCGGGTACAGCGCTGTCGATTAGCTGGAAGATGAGCTCGATTTTGCTGAAAAAGCTTTCGTCCGTTCCGATATGCTTGACTAGCTCCGGCTGCTTGTACCAATTGGCGACCCACTCTTGGATGCGCTCTCCTTCTATGGTGAAATAGTATTCGTCCCAGAAGCCGTTCTTCTCGGGACCATATTGGAACACTTCGCCGGGATAGAAGCAGAAGAGAGAGCCGGCTTCGACGGTCTGCCGTTCTCCGTCGCCTGCTTGGTAGTACCCGCGGCCTGCGCTAATATAGACGAACGCCCAATGATCAAATTTCGTCTTCCCTCGCTGCAACGTTCGTCCAGGCAAATGCCCGGCATGAACGATCGTAAGCGATTTGACGCGCAGCTTCGTTATATCGACCATCGAGTCGAATAGCCGAAGTGGCAAAGGACTGATCATATTGTCCATATAGGTTGGCATGCTGTGCATTCTCCCATCTGAAATGACAAGTTAAACTCATTATATCGAAACCGATTACATATAGGAAAGGTTGGCTAATAATGACGAATACTCAAGAGAAGCTTAACATTGGCGTTGTCGGAGCGGGCTCCATCTCCGGCGCGCATCTAGGTGCATATGCAGCGAATCCGAATGTAGTGCTAGTTGCGATTTGCGATAAGAATGAAGAGCGTGCGCGCGCGGCGGCGGACAAGTATGGCGCAGCCAAAGTGTACGCCGATTACAGAGAACTGCTTGCTGACCCGGGTATTGATGCGATTAGCGTATGTACTTGGAACAACACGCATGCGGAGATCACCATTGCGGCGCTCGAAGCGGGCAAGCATGTGCTTTGCGAGAAGCCGCTTACGAAGACCGTTGAAGACGCGGAACGCGTTGCCGCTGCTGTAGAAGCATCGGGCCGCTTGCTGCAGGTTGGCTTCGTACGCCGCTATGCTTCCAGCGTCGAAGTGCTGAAGCGCTTCATTGACGCAGGCGATCTTGGAGAAATCTACTATGCGAAGGCGACTTGCCTGCGCAGACTTGGTAACCCAGGCGGCTGGTTCTCCGATAAGGAACGCTCCGGCGGCGGACCGCTGATTGATCTTGGCGTTCATATCATTGATATTTGCTGGTACTTGATGGGCCGTCCGAAGGTGAAATCGGTCACAGGCAATACGTATAAGAAGCTTGGCAACCGTTCGCATATTAAGAACCTCGGCTTCTACAAAGCGGCTGACTACGACGCTGAGCGCAACGATGTTGAAGATTTGGCGAATGCGATTATCCGCTTCGAGAACGGCGCTTCCTTGATGGTTGACGTCAGCTTCACGCTGCATGCTCAGAAGGACGAGATTTCCGTGAAAATCTTCGGTGATAAGGGCGGCGCAGAAGTTGAGCCGGCACTTGTCATTATGGGCGAGCAGCATGATACGATCGTGAATCTGACTCCGCAAATCGATCATAAGACATTCGACTTCGAGGATGCGTTCGGACGCGAGATCGGTCATTTCGTAAACAGCTGCCTAGGCAAAGCGGAGACGCTGAGCCCGGTTCAAGACGGCGTTGAAGTGACGCGTATGCTGTGTGCGATCTATGAGTCGGCAGCTACTGGGAAAGAAATTACTTTTGAATAGAGAGGACCTATAGATATGGCGATTCAATTGACGAACAAAATCGGCGTTATCGTTGACAGCTTCGGCATTGGCGTACGTGACGGATTGTTGAAAGCGAAGGAAGTCGGCGCGGAGGGCGTGCAAATCTATGCCGTATCCGGCGAGATGGACCCTGCGAATTTGAATGCGGCGGCAAGACGCGAGCTGCGTTCTTATATTGACGGACTGGGTTTGGAAATTTCCGCGCTATGCGGCGACCTCGGCGGCCACGGCTTCCAGGATGGAGCGGCTAATGCAGAGAAAGTCGAGCAGTCGAAGCGGATTCTCGATCTTGCCGTTGACCTCGGTACGAACGTCGTAACGACGCATATCGGCATCGTGCCGGATGACCGGAATGGCGCGATTTACACGGCGATGCAGCAAGCTTGCGAGGAGCTTGGCCAGTATGCGAAGAGCTTGAATTCGTATTTTGCAATTGAGACAGGGCCGGAACCGGCTGCTCACCTCAAGAGCTTCCTTGATACGCTTAGCACGAACGGCGTGTCGGTTAACTTTGATCCGGCGAACATGGTCATGGTGACAGGCGACGACCCGGTGCAGGGCGTCATTACGCTCAAAGATTATATTGTGCATACACATGTGAAGGACGGCAAGCGGATGCGTGTCGTTGATCCGCGGCAGGTGTACGGATTCCTCGGTTATCAGAAAATGACGCATGAGCATATTGCCGAGATGGCTGCTGCCGGTGCGGACTTTGAAGAAGTGCCGCTTGGCGAGGGCGGCGTTGACTTTGACGCTTATTTTGCCGCGCTGCAGTCGATCGGTTATAAAGGTTATCTAACCATTGAGCGTGAGGTTGGCGCAAAGCCGGAGCTCGATATTCGCAAAGCGGTTGAATTTATTAAAAGGTATCGTTAAGAGGAGGTTGGTCAGTTATGAAAATCGCAGTAAGTGTATGGAGCTGCCACAAGTATCTGTACGACGGCTCTTGGCAAAATGCCGACTTCATCGACTATGCAGCATCAATCGGCGCAGGCGGCGTGGAGCTGCTGAGCGTGTTCTGGAATACGGAGCGTGATCTGCCTGCAGTGCGCGAGGCGCTGGCGCGCAATAATGTGAAGCTGGCTTGCTTCGGCGCATGCAATGACTTCGTTAAGCTGACGGCTGAAGAGCGCGAAGCGCAGCTAGACGATATTAAGCTGGCCGTTGATATGGCGGTAGAGCTTGGCGCGGAAGTGGTGCGCGTCTTCGCAGGCGACCGCAAGGAAGGCATCAGCTTCGAGCAGGGCAAAGGCTGGATTGTGGAAGGATTGGCAGCCGGTGCGGCATATGCGCTAGAGAAAGGCATTGTGCTTTGCCTCGAGAACCATGGCGTGTTCGCTGGCAAATCGGAGCAAGTGGAAGAGATCATCGCTGCAGTTGCATCGCCGGCGCTGCGCAGCACGTTCGATATGGGTAATTTCCTGC
Source organism: Paenibacillus sp. sgz302114 (assembly GCF_056120345.1). Lineage (NCBI taxonomy): Bacteria > Bacillati > Bacillota > Bacilli > Caryophanales > Paenibacillaceae > Paenibacillus > Paenibacillus sp. sgz302114. The sequence continues at coordinate 53,984 of NZ_JBVYOI010000006.1, read as the reverse complement.
TCGTCGACGATGTGCCGCAGACGGCATTCGAAGCGTTGAAGCCGTTCATCCGCCACGTGCATGCGAAGGACTTTAAGCTTGTCGGTCCGGAAGTGACCGAGGGTGTATACCGCTCGCTGGACGGCAGACCGTTCGTGGGCTCTGTTCCGACAGAGGGCAGCGTCGATGTTGCTGACATTGTCGGACGTCTCGCAGGAGCGAACTACGGCGGCTGGATGAGCGTCGAGTATGAAGGGTTGGAGGAGCAGAAGACCGGTACGGCAAGAGCGGTTGAACTGCTTCGCAAGAGCGTGGAAGGTACGCGCGTTTAATAGAGAGTGTGGAGTCCCCGAACGGTCGGCAGATGCTGATGGTTTGGGGGCTTTTTTGTATGCTTGCAACCTTTCGGCGATGGAAGCGTCTGTAAAAACGGTGAGTTTACTGTGAAAGGAAGGTTGAGACAGATGTCAAGGAGTAGGAAGTGGACAAGATTGATGCTGCTTGCGGCAGCGTTGTTCGTGGCCGCGGCAGATGGGGCTGGAGCAGAGGCAACGGCTGGAACAGAGGCTGAGGCCGGTATTGGAACGGGGACTTGGGCTGGGACCGAAACTGGCGTGCCGTCGCGGTTAACGGGCTTGGGGAAGCCTGAGCTTGACCCGGGCTTTGGGTATTATACGCATTTTACGAGTGCGCTGGCGAAGCAGCTGTACAAGGAGAGTCCTGTCACGGCGTATTTGCCGACGCGGCTGCCGGATTCAGGCTGGCAGTATTACGGGATGCAGAGTCAGCTGACAGCGGATGGATATGAGCTGACGGCATACCGTTCGGCAAAGCTAGTCGAGGCGAGGCTGCTTGGGGCTGGCGATCAGACTGGCGTGAAGCCTGAGACTGCGGATGTGCTCTACCGGCTTGCGGCAGGGAAAGCGAGCGAAGCGGGATTGGCCGTACCGGCGAGTGCGAAGCAGCTGGCGAGCAGTGGGACTGGCGGCTGGAAGTTCTGGGGTGATGGAGTTGGTGCTGAGCTATCGAAGCAGCTGAGCGATAAGTTTGCTTCGATGATAAAGCCAGGTGCGCCGGTGAGCGGCTCGACAGGCACGGTGCTTGTTTCAAGCTCGGTCGCAGGGAAAGTGACGTATTCAGCGAGCTGGACGAATGACGGCAGCACGTACTACTCTTTCGTAAGCTATGGCTCGCTTGATGATTTTGCCTCGATGCTGACCAGCTTCCGGCCTGTTCTGAACCTGCTCGACTCGGCGGATATCGTGCTGCTGCCTGTGGATATGCAGCTGAACCTGCAGGCGGGACGCGGCGAGATGTTCAAGCCGTTCGAGAATAAGTTTGTACCGCTGGCGCAGGCGCCTCTAGTGAAGGACGGCACGGCATTCCTGCCGCTGAGGGATATTGCAAACATTATTGGCGGCCAGATCCAATATGTGGCAGAGGAAGGTGGCGGGGCCGCGGTCTACGTCTCCCAGAATGGCTGGCAGAACGAGCTGAAGCTCCAGCTGAGTACCGGCGAAGTGTTCCGAAAAAAGGAGAAGGTGGCAACCGTGCCGCTTGTGGTGAAGGCTGGCACGACGCTGGTGCCGCTCCGGTTCATGACCGAGCAGTTCGGACTGCCTGTCAGCTATGACGCTGGAGCGAAGTCGATCATGGTGCATTATGCGCACTGGTCGACCAACTCTGTCGTGCCTCCTGTTATTCACACTGCGGATTATCAGACATCGGTGCTCAGCATTGGAGGACCTCCGTTCAACTATTACAACGAGCGGTTAGGGCCAGGGACAGGATGGAGCTACGAGCAGCAAAAGCCTCCGGCTGGCTATAATAGCTTGAAGTATCAACTGTACAAGGTGGGCGTACATTTGGTGCCGGGGGATAATGCTTTTGTCATGCGCGATATGCAGACGAAGCGTGTCATTAACAGTATTCCGCTTCAGACGACGATCAAGGCTGCAGATGTGCCGTTTCGCACGGATGGCTCAGTGTTCACGGATAATGTGAAGGTTGAGATGAAGCTGACGAGCAGCAACGGGAAGGCGTGGCCGAGCGGTTATGCGGAGATGAGTAACGGCGCCGCGATTGACATTGCCGGGGAGTTTAAAGGAGCGGGCTTCGACTCGGTTCAAATTGGCTATCGCATTGGCAGTGTGGAGAGCAAGCTTGTCGATATTCCCGTTAAAGAAGGTAAGTTCACGTACCGGCTTACGCCGAATAAAGGACCGGGCACCTATGCGGTGACGCTGTACAGTCCCCCGGACAGCGTGCCAGGGTTCAGCGGCAGTTGGTCGACGCTTGTTAGCTTTGTGGTTGTTGTCAGCTAGGTGGTGCACAGGCTGACCATCACAATATGAACTGCGCCAAGCAGGTTGCTAAGCCTCGATTCCGCTGTACTGGCGGGAAGGGGCTTTTGGTGTTTAGCAGATTATTTTTCTCCTTTCCAATGCATTCTGAATTGTGTAAAATATAATTGTGTAAAATATAAATGAGGTGACGAACCATGAGCGTATACGATTTCCAGGTGAAGACATCGAGAGGCGAGCAGAAGTCGCTGGCGGATTATAGCGGCAAGGTCCTTCTCATTGTAAATACGGCGACCAAATGCGGCCTCGCTCCACAATTCAACGATTTGCAGCGGCTGCATGAGACTTACCAGAACGAGGGCTTAGCGGTACTTGGCTTCCCGTGCAATCAGTTCGCGAATCAAGAGCCGGTAAAGGACAGCGAGATGGCGCAAGCGTGTCAGCTTAACTTCGGCGTAACGTTCCCGCTGCTCGGCAAAATCGATGTGAACGGGCAGGACGCTGACCCGCTCTACAAGTACTTGAAGCAGAAGGCGCCAGGCTTCCTCGGTTCCGGCAGGATCAAGTGGAACTTCACGAAGTTCCTCGTTGACTCCGAAGGACGAGTCGTGAAACGGTTCGCTCCGGCGACGAAGCCGATGAAGATCGAGGCTGAGATCAAGAAGCTGCTTGCAAAGGCGAAATAACGTTGCAGCAATGCAGCATATCATACGCAATTGCGAACATGCAAAAGGGGCTAAAGCGCTATTCAGCGCTCGAGCCCCTATTTTCTATTATGCGATGGCCATGCGTATACACATTCATCTCGCTGCCCCGAATGAATCCGACGCAGGTGATGCCGAGGTCCTCGGCGAGCTTCAGCGCGAGATCGGTCGGCGCGGATTTGGAGAGCATGATGCCGACGCCGATTTTGGCGGCTTTCAGCACGACCTCGGAGGAGAGGCGTCCGCTGAAGGCAATGATTTTGTCGGTGATCGGAAGCCGTTGCTGCAGCGCATAGCCGAACAGCTTGTCGAGCGCGTTATGCCGGCCGATGTCCGTGCGGACCGCGAGCAGCCCAGTCGGCGTGCAAAGGGCGGCGTTATGCACGCCGCCGGTCAGCTTGAACTCGCTCGAGCTGCTCTGCAGCAGCCGCATGAGCGAGGTGCACTGCTCCGGTGTTAGAGTCGTGCGGCTCATTGAGGTGCGTGCGGTACGGACATCATTTTGAAAATAAAACTGTCTGCTCTTGCCGCAGCACGAGCCGATGAACCGCCGCGCGTAATCGTCCTTGCTCGTGGACTGCTCATGAACGAGCTCGACGTAGACGAAGCCGCGTTCCTCGTCAATGCGCAGCTCCTTGATCTCGTTCGCCCCACGGATGACGCCTTCGGAGGCGAGGAAGCCAACCGTCATCTCCTCGAGGTCGGTCGGCGAACAGACAATCGTCGCAAACTCCTCATCGCCAACCCGGACCGTCAGCGGATATTCGGTCGCAATATCATCCTCTTGCTGCGCGGCCGCTCCATCGCTGATGCGGGTAATGCGCCATCTCGTCGTTATTTTTGGCAGCATGTTTGCAGTGCCTCCTTACGCTTCCTCATCGTTCATCTCATGATCGAGCTCGGCAATGCGTTTCTCCACATAGCGCGTATCTTTGAGCGCATGGTACGTCTCCGCCTTCTCCATCACAACTGCAGTATTGTACTCGGGGATTCCCGCGAATGGTTCATACACTTTCTTCGGCAGCAGCGCATTGCACTCCGGCCAATAGAGCTCGAGGTTCCCAGAAGCAATATCCGCAAAACGAGCCCTGCCGTGGAACGTGCCGCAGCTGTTGTACAGCACAATGGCGTCGCCCTCCGCAATGCCCTGCTTCGCACCGTCATTCGGACTTAGCAGCACATCATACCGATCTGCATTGTTAAAAGGGTCCTTCGTGCTGTAGATCATCGAATTGAACTGCTTGCCCCGGCGCGAGGTGATGTAGTAATGCCCCTCTGGCTTGCGCAGCTCAGGCAGCTCGACCTTGATCAGCTGGCCGCGTCCGCTCGGAGTCGGGCAGATGCCGTCCTCGCACAGGAATGCGCCGCCCCATTGGAACACGTCGCCTTTGTTCTTCAGCTTCTGCACGCCGTCGTAATTCGGCGCGGCGACCGCCATCTCTTCGCGCAGCTCCTGCGCATCCTTGAACCGGACGAGTGCGGCACGCTCCGGATCAACCCGCGACGCGAGGTCGCAGTAGATCTGCCATTCCGTGCGCGCTTCTTCGATGCGCGGGCCGGCAATCTCCGGCGAGAAGTACACCATCCGCTCCGTGGAGGTGGACGTGCCGCCGCCCGGCTGCTCGTAGCGTGTCATCGCAGGCAGCACGATGACTGCTTCCTTCGCATCGGCGAGCGTCGAGGTGTTGAGCACGATGTCCTGATGGACGCGAATCGCCACGGATTCGAGGCAGCCGCGAATGAAGTCCGGGTCCGGCATCGTCTCGAGGAAATTGCCGCCTGACGTATAGAACAGCTTCAGCTTCCGTTCGTGATCCTCCGGCAGCACCGCGTTCTCGAGTGTCACGCCGACGATGTCGCCTTGCCATTTCGGCAGCTCGAAGCCCCACACCTTCTCGATGCGTGGAATGTCTGCGCCCTTGAACTCGCCGCCCGGCAGGCTGAACGGGTCGGCTCCCATCTCGCCGGAGCCTTGCACGCCGCTGTGCCCGCGAATGGGCATGAGTCCGCAGTGCTCACGGCCGAGAAATCCGCGCAGCAGCGCAAGATTGGCGACCTGCGAAATATTGTCCGTGCCGAAGCGGTGCTGCGTGAGCCCCATGCTCCAGACGAACACGCCGGACTTCGAGGCGGCGAGCAGCTCAGCGAACTCTTCCATCCGCTGGCGAGACAAGCCGGAAGAGCGCTCCAGCTGTGCCCAGTCCTGCTGCTTCACATGCTGGCGCAGCTCTTCATAGCCGCTCACATGCTCAGCGACAAACTTACGATCAATCGCAGAGCCAGGTTTCTCGATTTCCATCGCGAACCAATGCTTCATGACGCCGTGCATGAAGGCGATATCGCCGCCAATGTTCACTTGATAGAAATCATCGGCAATGCGCGTGCCGAACAACGCCGACTCGGCGATGGAAGGGACCCAGTAGCCGTCCATCGCGGGCTCGCGATACGGGTTTATGACGATAATCTTCGTCCCTTTCCGCTTTGCGGCGTACATATATTTGGTCGACACCGGCTGGTTGTTCGCTGCGACGCTGCCCCAGAAGATGAGCACATCGGTGCCGATCCAGTCCTTGTAGCTGCAGCTCGAAGCGCCAATGCCCACTGACCTCTTCATTGCGGTCTTCGACGGCGAGTGGCAGATCCGCGACGCGTTGTCGATGTTGTTCGTCCCTAGGAAGCGGGCGACTTTCGCCGCCGCATAGTAAGACTCATTCGTAATGCCGCGCGCGGTCAGGTAGAACGCCAGCTGCTTCGGATCAATCGCGCGAATCCGCTCCGCGACCAGATCAAGCGCCGCATCCCAAGATAGGCGGCTGAACGACCGCTCGCCCTTGCGGCGAATAAGCGGATAGGGGATGCGCCCGAGCTTGCGCAGCTGAGTGCTGTCCATTTTGCGCAGCTCATCAATGTCCGCGTGGAGCATAGCGGGCTTGATCGCCGGCATCGTATTAAGGCGCAGAAGATTAAGCCGTGTCGTGCACACGTGCGGTCCCGCCAGCGTCTGGTCGTACAAGCCCGAGACGCCAAGCGCGCAGCCGTCGCACACGCCTTGCGTCAGAATGCGGAACGCGTAAGGGAGGTTATCGCGGTTATCGACCATCACTTTCATCGTATCGCGGATATGATGCGGCTTCACTTTGCCAAGACCGAACGGCATCTTGCTCACCCACAGCTTCGGATCCGGCTTGCTGGGCAAATTAATCGGCCCGGTATGTTTCGTTTTTCCCAATTTCCATCGTCCTCTCCGGTTTAAAAAGGAAATAAAAAACCGCGAAGAAACACGCGATCCTCTCCTTGCAAGCAAGAAAATCGTTCGTCTCTGTCGCGGTTAGTCTCTCGCAGGTTCGCTGCCAAGCGCCAACGGCAATGTCTATTATCGTATGCTAACGGCTGCTGCCGAATTTGCGCTCAATGTCTTGATCGAACACGAACACCGACATGCCGAAATCTTTGTCGATATCAATATCTACGAATAAGTCCACGAATCGGGCCCCAAGCAGCGCTTCCATCTCCGTCGGGGGATGGTTCTTATAAATCTCTTTCACCCATTGCGTGCGTGCCTCACGAAGCATTTGCTTGCCGTCGCTCGCTCCCGCTATGAATTTCTCGACAGGGGAGAGATTGCCGTCCATCTCGCAGATGGCCCAATGCTTGCAGAACGTCGTCGTGATGCGGCTCGGGCCTTTGCCCATATGCCGCTTGCGGAACGCTTTGACCAAATTGCTGAATTCCGCTTCCGTTTGGTTCATTCCATATCCCTCATTTTATCCGCAAAATCGGTAGCAGGGCCGCTGCTCCGTATCAAAGCGGAAATACCCGTCATGCTTTCCTTCATCTTAGCAAGAAAGCGCAATCATGGCAACGGCGATATAGCCTGCGGATTGGTCGTCATTTCACAGCATTTTTAACAATATCATACTTGACTGGTAACTGTTGCGATGCGTTCTTGGCGCTTTTATGATACGATCGAGAGCAGAGAAATAGCGATTTTGGGAGGTTTATTGTAACGTGAATGCATTGTCATATGCCCTGCTCAGCATGCTGATGCGCAAATCCTGCTCAGGTTATGAGCTGATGAAGCTGCTTCAAGCGTTCTGGCAGGCAAAGCACAGCCAGATCTATCCGCTGCTGGCAAAGCTGGAGAAGGAACAGCTTGTCACTTTCGAGCACATTGGACAGACCGGAAAGCCGGATAAGAAAATATACAGCATTACAGAGGCAGGCACTGCTGCGCTGCGGGAGTGGATTGATAACCAGCCGGCCTCGCTGCAGCTGGAACGGGACGAGTTCCTCATTAAGCTGTACGCCATTGGCCTAACCGAGCCGCAGACGGCAATCAAGCTGTTCGAGGAGCGGCGCGAAGCGATGCTTGCACGCCTGCAGAGGCTGGAGACGGAGATGAAGCTGATGGAGAGTGAGCCTATTCCGGTGACGAGTTATACGTCCAAGCAGTTCGGGCGGTATTTGCTCTATCAACGGCGGGTAAGGCTGCTGCGGGAAGAGATGGCTTGGATCGAGTGGGTCTTGCCGCTGCTTATTAAAGAGTAAAGTCTAAATTGTAGAGAAAGCTTGTCCGTATTTCTCGGGCGCTTATTTCGCGGCTGCTGAAATATGAGTAAGTTTCGTAAGTGCATACTGCACTTAACTATCTGCTGACGTTGCATGACCCCATGAAATAAGTGCCAAGATTCATTTATTTCTCGAAATGTTTGCTTTCATTGAGCAAAATGCGTTCAATAAGTGGAGATATGCATCTATTTCACTGATAGTGGGGAAATGTTAGCCAAATAAGTGGAGATATGCAGTTATGATCATGACTGCTATACATTGGTTGCTCCGCAATACCAAAAGCCGCTGACTATCAAATCAGCGGCTTTTTTCATTATTAGCTTAGTTATCCGATTACCGTAAGCTCCTTCGGGAAGCTCGTCAGCACTTCAACGCCGCTATCCGTGACGAGCACGTCGTCTTCGATGCGCACGCCACCGACGGCAGGCACGTAGATGCCTGGCTCGATCGTGAACACCATGCCGCTGCGCAGCAGCTCCTGGTTCTGCCCGTGTACGGAAGGGTACTCGTGCACATCCAAGCCAAGCCCGTGGCCAAGCCTGTGCATGAAGTACTCGCCATAGCCTGCCGCTGTAATATGCTCGCGCGCAGCGTGGTCGAGGCTCGCGAGTGTCGCGCCTGGGCGTGTCGCTGCGATGGCGCGCAGGTTCCCCTGCAGCACCGTGTCATAGATCTTCGCCTGCTCCTCCGAAATATCGCCGACTGCGAACGTCCGCGTAATATCCGATGCATAACCCTCCGCATACACCCCAAGGTCGAACAGCAGCAGCTCGCCTGAGCGAATCGCTCGCGCACCAGGCTCACCGTGCGGCATCGCCGACTTCTCGCCCGCGAGCACCATCGTGGAGAACGAAGGGCCGCTCGCGCCGAGCTTCTTCATCTGATATTCCAGCTCCGCCACGAGCTCAATCTCCGTGACGCCCGGCTTCACTTGCGCGATGCCTGCGCGGAGCACATCCTCGATGATGCGAACCGCATGCTTCATGCGCATAATCTCATCCGCCGATTTAATGACGCGCATCTCGCGCAGCGGCTCGTCGATATCGGCATAGCGAGTCGCGCCGATTGCTTCACTGAGCGCTTCAAATCGGCTGACGGTCAGGTAGCCTTTTTCAAGTCCGAGCGTCTGAATGCCTGCGGGCAAATGCTTCTTCAACACCTCATACGGGTTATCTGTATCGGTGTGGGTGAAGATGAGCTTTACGCTAGATGCTGCTTGCGCGGCTTCGAGATCAAGCGCGGGAACGAGCAGGAACGGCTCCGCTTGGCGCGGGATAATGAGGCCGAGGAACCGCTCATGCGGGTCCGAAGCGAATCCGGTCAGGTAGTAGACATGCTTCGGCATATTAACAAGCACAGCGTCTAGCGCATGCTGATCCATATACGTATAAAGCTGATTAATCCGAGCATTCATGCGGGAATCATTCCTTTCAATAGGGAGATGGACATAAACAATGCTATTGTAGCCGAAGCAACGCCAAAAGTCGAAGCATCCGTCTCGTACAGACTCGATGAATTGGAAGGAATAGGTGTAATGGGGACGTAATATAGCTGTAAGTGGCAGTGTGTTATTATGGTCATATTTTCCAGGCACACCTGTTTTTCCAAAACTATAATCGAGGTGATTCGAGGAATGAAATTTCTAGTACTCATTCACGTCATGTCAGCCATCATTGGGGTAGGCCCAACCTTCTTTATCCACACGCTCTTTGGCAAGAAAGACAACGTCGGCGAGCTGCGCAGCGCGTTCAAGCTCGGCAGCAAGCTGGAGCTATTCCCTAAGATTGGCGGTTCCATGGCGGTAGTAACGGGGCTCATACTCGTCTTCTCAGACGGATGGGAGTTCGTCAGCTTCTGGATCATCGGCTCGCTTGTGCTGTACGTCGCCATTCAAGTGCTGGTCATCGGCTTTGCTGCCCCGGTCACGAAACAGGTCGGCAAGCTGATTGCCGAGACGAAGCTGTCTTCTGATCAGCCTGTGCCTGACGAGCAGAAACAGCTGCTTGCCAAGGCGAACAAATTGTACTACGGTGCGACGGCGATGGGATCGCTCCTGTTCATCCTCATGATACTCAAGCCATTTTACTAAGAAGCCGGTCGGCGCTCTTCATGGGCGCCGATTTTTTTTGTGTTGTATTTCCTCGGCGAATCCGTCAAACTGTGAGCGAGATTACAATTCATGGAATGGGGTATACAAGGAACGATGAAACAGGATCGTAAATGGTTATATTATTTGGGGCTCGTCCTCGTTGCAGCGGTTTGGGGAGCGAATTTCGGCGTTACACGCAAGGCGATGGAGACGTTTGACCCGATTTTATTCGCTTTTATCCGGTTCTCTCTTTCACTGCCGTTATTCCTCCTCCTGCTCAAAATCAAAGAGGGCCGCATAGGCATCGCGCCCAAAGCCATGCTGCAGACGGCTATTATCGGACTTGTTGGCGTTACAGGGCTCGAAATTATCGTCGTGTATTCGATTAAATATACGACGCTGGCGAATGCTTCACTGCTGAATGTAGCACCTTGGCCGATCTTCGCAGCGCTGTTCGGGCCTTTGTTTATGCGAGAGCGCATCTCACGGCGGCTAGTAACCGGAGGCGCGGCAGCGATGATTGGCGTGTGCTTCGTCATTCTTGGCGGCAGTGAAGGGTTCAATATGTCATCGGATCATATGATCGGCAATTTGCTTGCGTTTAGCGTGAGCATCATCGGGGCGTTATATAATCTTGCTTGCATGCCTCTCATGAAACAGTACTCCGCGCTGCGGGTCAGCACTTGGATTATCGTCTTCGGCGTCCTGTTCATGTTCCCGCTTACGCTTAGCTCTTGGGGCAAAGTGGACTGGAGCGGGTTGACTGCCAGCCACTACTCGGCAATTCTGTATAATGTGGTGATCTGTACGGTCATTGCGTTCATCGTCTGGAATGACAGCATGTTCCGCATCGGCGCGGCGCGTGCGAACTTCTTCCGTTATGTCGTTCCGGCGGCAGCGGTGGCGGTCGGCTATCTGTTCTTTGATGAGAGCATCAGCCTTTGGCAGTTCGCGGGAACGCTGTTCATGGCGGCGGGACTCGTGTGGATCAGCTTAGAAAAGAAAGACGCCGAAGCGGCGGCTTTGATCAATAAAGCCGTATAAATTGGACGACCCTCGCTTCATCTCGAAGCGAGGGTCTGTTGTGTAAAAGCTATGCTGACGCCTATGCCCGCGTCTCATATATAGTAAGCGTAACCGCTAATGTCTTCCTACTTTCATAATATTACTTATGCACGAAAGCAACGAAAGCCCTAACCTCTCTAACGTCCTTGCGGCTCCTCGGCCGCGCCAGTGTGAATCCGTGTTTCCTTTAAAGCAGCCGTTGAGAATAAAAAGGAAAACTATGTGGTGATCTGGAGGGTAAACAACACATCTATGAGGAAAAAACCAGAGGTTACACTTGATACAATAATCGATTATACGCGCTTGTCACATAATTGTCAAACAACCGCCTACTATGAGTTTTATCAAATGATAGGAATCGCCTTTCGATATGCTTTTCACATTACATGACAAATGTCATACGAAAAGCATTACATTCATAAATTCCTTCGTTAAGGGCGAGAAGGTATGCTTAGAACAGATCAAATGAGCGAATAGAGAAGGAGCGAGGACGAATCCATGAAACCAGCGATACAGCTAACAGGCGTTAGCAAAGTGTACAAGGACAAGAAGGCTGTTGATGATTTGACGCTCTCTATTGCAGAGGGAACCGTTGTGGCGCTGCTCGGGCCGAACGGCGCAGGCAAAACAACGACGGTCTCGATGATTCTCGGTATGCATCAGCCGACGAAAGGAACCGTGAAGCTGCTCGGCGACGATCCGCGAAAGCAGCATGTAAGGGATCGGATCGGCGCGATGCTGCAGGATGTCAGCGTTATCGATGGGCTCAAGGTCGGAGAGACGATTGAGCTGTTTCGCAGCTACTACGATAAGCCGTTAGCGCTCGATTACTTGCTCAAAGTATCGAACCTCGAAGCGGAGAAAGGCAAGTTAGCGACGGCTTTGTCGGGCGGACAGCAGCGGCGGCTCGGATTCGCGCTTGCGCTGGCAGGCGATCCTGACGTGATTTTTCTCGATGAGCCGACGGTTGGAATGGACGTTACTTCGCGTCAGCTGTTCTGGGATACAGTGCGTGCCATGGCGGGCCGCGGCCGGACAATTGTGTTGACGACGCACTACTTGGATGAAGCGGACAGTGTGGCGGACCGCATCATTGTCATCAATAATGGCCGGATCATTGCAGACGGAACGCCAAGTGAAATCAAGGCAGAGACAACGGGACGTGTCATCTCATTCATCGCAGGTCCATCTGTGACAACGGAATTGCTGCAAGAGCTGCCGGACATTACGAACATCGAGTGGAGCGGTCGCCGGGTGAAGCTGTCGAGCGGGAATACGGATAAGCTCATTACACTGCTCGTTGAGAAACAATTCGAAATGCGTGATATCGAGATTCAAAGCGGCGGTCTGGAGAGTGCGTTCCAGGCGCTCGTCCATCAAGCTAATCAATAATTGGCGATTCGTACGGATAAAATAGATGAGGAGTTGACCATACGGTGAATTCAACGATGCTTCGGGCGACGATTGCCCAGTGTAAAGCAGAGCTTCTGAGAACGGTTCGAAATAAACGGTTTGTTATTTTTTCAGTTATCATGCCAGTCATGTTCTTCTTCTTGTTCTCCAATGTCGTTGGTAATCAGAAAGTCGGCGGCGTAGATTGGTCGGCATACTACTTGATGTCGATGACCTGCTACGGCATTATCGGCGCGAGCTTCAACACCTTCAGCATTCGGATTGCGCGTGAGCGTTCGCTTGGCTGGATTCGGCTGCTCAAGATTACGCCGCTGCCTTCCTGGGCGTATATCGTATCCAAGATCGCTGCGCAAGCGATTATCAACCTTACCATCATCGTGATGATGTTTGTTATCGGCGGCTTAGGAAAACACGTTGATTTATCAGCTGCACATTGGATCGAGAGCGGGCTGTGGATCTGGATTGGCGGCCTGTCATTCATGTCGCTTGGAACGTTGTTCGGCTCAATGCGCAATCCTGATGCGGTTCAAGTAATGAGTACGATCGTTTATATGGCTCTGTCGGTGCTCGGCGGCTTGTGGATGCCGACGGAATCGATGTCAAGTACGATGCAGACGATTTCGAAGCTGACCCCTACGTACCGGCTAGGTCAAGGTGCGTGGAACATCATCGGCGGCGGTTCTATCGACTGGCAGGGCGTTCTCATTCTGGTCATCTATGTTGTCGTGTGCATGCGAATTTCCGCTTACATTATGAAGAAACAGGAAGCGGTGTAGCAATATGTCGGAATCATTAAGGCGGCCTCAGCAAGCTCAGCAAGCTCATCGGGCTAATCAGGTCCAGTCGGGTCCGCCTATGATTTTCTCCATGATATGGCTCGTTTATCTTGTGTTTCCGCTCTATGATTTATTCCAACAGCCGCCTCTTCAGGTGGTTGTTGGTGTTATGGCGGTTGTGCTTTTTATCATCATCTATGTGTGCAGCTTCCGGTTCGAACGGATGCGCTTCTATGGCATACTCGTGCTTATCGTGCTCGTTGGCATGTTCTGCTTAGCGGATGAAGGCTCAATCTACATGGCATTCTATCCAGCCCCTCTTATCGGCATGCTCATTAACCGCAAGCAGATGTACATGGCGCTTGGCGTGCTGGCAGCTCTGTTCGGTGCGACGATTTGGTACTGGGAGCTGTACCGGGACATGGATTCCATGCTGCAATATTTGCCTGCGATGCTCATTATGCTGTTCATGCCGTTCGCATTCATGATCGGGCGCAGATCGAAGGAGCTGAGGAAGCGGCTTAATCTGGCGAATGAGGAAATTGCGAGGCTGTCCAAAAATGAAGAGCGCCAGCGCATCTCGCGCGATCTGCATGATACGCTGGGCCACACACTCTCGCTTATTACGCTGAAGAGCGAGCTGGCGGAGAAGCTTATTCTGAAGCATCCGGAGCGGGCGGTTCAGGAAGTGAAGGACATTCAGGCGACCTCGCGCGCGGCGCTGCGGCAGGTGCGGGAGCTCGTCTCGGGCATGAGTGCGCTCACCGTTCGCGATGAGCTTGACCATGCGAAGCAGATTTTGTCCGCGGCGGGCATTGTGCTGGAGGCGGAAGGCGACTTGGAGCTAGAGATTCCGTCGGCGACGATCAACAATATACTTGGCATGTGCCTGCGTGAAGCAGTCACGAATGTCGTCAAACATAGCAAGGCGAAGCTATGCACCGTCCGTCTGACTAGGGAAGGAAGCCGGCTAACGCTCTCGGTTGCGGACAACGGCGCTGGACTGAGCAAGGCTGCCTCGAACGGAGTATGGGCGGATGCCCGCGGCGGCAATGGAATCAAAGGGATACGTGAGCGGCTCCAGTTAATTGAGGGTAGCCTAGCCGTCGAATCTATAGGACGCGGGACGCGGCTTATGATGACCGTGCCGCTCGTAGCGAAAGAAGCCGAGAAAGAGGGAATAGGCGGATGAAGGTCATCGTACCGGAAGATCAAGGGATGCTGCGTGGAGCGCTAAGCGCGCTGCTGGATTTGGAGGACGACATTGAAGTGATCGGGCAAGCGGAGAACGGTAAGCAGGCGCTTGATCTCATTCAGGACCTGGTACCTGACATCTGCGTCATGGATATTGAGATGCCGGAGATGAGCGGACTGGATGTGGCGGAGAAGCTGAAGGAGCAGGGTCATTCCTGCCGTGTCGTCATCTTGACGACGTTCTCGCGATCGGGTTATTTTCAGCGGGCGATGAAAGCGGGCGTGCGCGGTTTTCTGCTCAAGGATTCGCCGATTGATGAGCTCGGTGCGGCGCTGCGAACTGTTCATGCCGGAGGACGGGCGGTAAGTCCGGAGCTGGCAATGACGTTCTGGGACACCGAGAATCCGCTCACAGAGCGGGAGCAGGAGGTGCTGAAGCTGGCGGCTGCAGGGCTTACGGCTGGCGATATCGCGAAGCAGCTGTTTCTCTCGGCGGGCACGGTGCGCAATTATTTATCCGAGGCGATTCAGAAGCTGGAGGCGAAGAATCGAATCGACGCCATCGGCATCGCGGAGAAGAACGGCTGGCTGAGCTAGGGTTCATGCAGAGCCTGCTAGACCATCTACATTGGCTCGAACTCGTGGTATTTGGCCGAAGAGGCAGCTTGGCTAAGCTGAGAGAGCGTAATACGCACTCTCAGCGCGAAAATCGGCCGTTTGAAGCGCTGAGAGTTCAGATGCAGCACTCTCAGGAAAGGAGCCAGCCGGAATCGGCAGCTTTGCGAAGCTGAGAGAGCGTAATGCAATGGAGCATGGCACAGCTCAGGCGCAAAGTGCCCGAATTTAGCCGGTGAGAGAGGGTTCACTAGCCCAGAATCTTGTTTGTTGGGTGGCGGTGACCTGTCACAATATAACGATAAGAACCTCAAGTCCGAGGATCGCTAACAGGGACTTGAGGTTTATTTTATGCGCACCTCCATTCAATAAAAATGTAAGTCATACCCATATCTGTGCTAAACTAGACTAATAGTTTCATAGCTTCTTCTTATTGATTGAAAGCTGTAGGAGGATTATCCGATCATGAATTACATACAACGCATAAAAAAATATGGAATGACCGTTATCGCTTTCACCACGTTAAGCCTAGGTTGTCAGCTCGGCTATAGCCAAACACAGGCTGAAGCTGCCGCTGCAGGCGCCCCAAGCGTGTGGGCGCAGCAAGAGATTCAAGATGCTCTGACAAGCGGGCTCATCCCGTACGGGCTCACGAATAGCTATCAGAAGCCGCTGACCCGCCAGGAATTCAGCGAGATGGCGGTGCAGCTCTATGAGGTGCTGACCGGCGAGAAGCCGCCTGCGCCAAAGGCGGATCCGTTCAAGGACACGAACAGCTACCCTGTCCTGCAAGCTTACAGCCTCGGTATTGTCAAAGGTACGAGTGCGAATACCTTCACCCCATCCGCAAGCATTACGAGGGAGCAGCTGTCGCTCATGCTGTACAACACGCTCGCGATCGCAGGCATGCGCGATAGGCTGACGAGCAAACAAGGTCCCGCTCCAGTATTCGCCGATGCCAAGCAGGTTGCGGCATGGTCGAAGGGTGCCGTGACGTTACTTGCAGCCAATGGAATTATGAAGGGCAATAGCTACGGGAGCCTGCTGAAATTCATGCCGCGCTCGACAACGACTCGGGAGCAGTCGATTGTGCTGGTTTATCGGATTTACACGCGGTTCGGGTCTTATTTTGTAAAGGATGAGCTTGATCTATTGAATGCTTCGAATCAGACGCTGCCAGTCGTTATTAAGGACGAACGGGCAAGAGCGGTTGATGTCAAAGCGAAACAAATTCTCGCAAGCATTCTGAAGCCTGACATGACAGAATATGACCGGGAACTCGCCATCCACAATTATTTACTGCAACATATCGCTTATGACTACGACAATTACGAGAACAACACGGTTCCGGCGGATTCCTACACAATCTACGGCTCGCTGATGAGAGGAATTGCGGTGTGCCAAGGCTATGCTTACTCGGCGCAGCTGCTCCTTACGATGGCGGGCATTGAATCGCACGTCGTGACGGGTACGGTCGATGGCGTCGCGCATGCCTGGAATAAAGTGAAGATCGGCGGAGCCTACTACAATCTGGACGTTACCTGGGATGATCCAGTACCGGATGTCGAAGGCCGGCTGACCTACGGATACTTCAACGTGACGGATGATGAGCTTCGCCGTGACCATGTCTGGTCCGATCAGCTGCCCAAAGCAACGGCTATTATTTATAACTATTACACGTATAACGGGCTGACTGTGGATACGCCTCAGCAATTCGAAGAGCGGATTGAAGCGGCAATTAGAGTGAAGGCGGATTCCATTACGCTGAAGCGGCAATACGCTGACAGCCAAGGGGCGAATGCGTGGAGCTCGATCATGCAGAAGCATGCAGCGGAAATTAGCGGCTATTCGTACACGATGGATAATAGCGGAGTCGTCGGCTTTAAGTTTCGTTACCGCTAATGCTACAATGGATGCAAAAAGAGACGGAGCGCTACCATCATGATGCGAATAATGCTGATTACGAAGGACCATCGCGTGATGCAGCTGTCAAACCTCTCGGAGCTAGACGGAAAGCATGTCCAGTGGTACTGGGTTGATTTCTCCGAACCGACTGCAGAGGAATCGAAGCTGCTGGATGACTATTTTCATTTTCACCCGCTCGCGATCGAAGATTGTATGCTTTACCTGCAAAGGCCGAAGATGGATCATTATGAGGATGTTCACTTCCTCGTCCTTCATGCGATTGACGAGCGTACGCTCGAAGCGACCGAGGTAGATTTGTTCATCGGCAAAAACTTTCTCGTCAGCTACCATCACCAGCCGCATCACGAGATCGATCAAGCTTGGGAGAAGGTTCGCCATAAGCCGCATACCGAAGTTCATGGCAATTTGCATGCGGCGTATGCGGTGATGGATGAACTGGTGGATCAGTATTTTCCGGCTTTGCAGGCGATTGAAGACCAGCTGCTGGAGTTTGAGACGGAAGGAACGAATGAGCAGGGCTTCCGCTCGAATTTGAACCATGTGTTCGATATTCGCAACAAGCTGCTGAAGCTGCGCAAAACATTCGTGCCGATGCGGGATCTGCTCTACCGGCTGCTGAACACGCAACGAATCGAGGCTTTGCCGCATTATCATCTGTTCTTTACGGATATCTATGATCATCTGCTGAAGCTCGCAGAGATGGTCGATTCCAACCGCGATATGACGTCGGATCTGCGCGATCATTATATGTCAATCAATTCTAACCGGATGAATGAGATTATGAAGACACTGACGGTCATAACGGTGATCTTCATGCCGCTAACGTTCATTGCCGGAATTTACGGAATGAATTTCTCGAATATGCCGGAGCTGCAATGGCATGCTGGATACTTCCTCGTTCTCATTGTGATGGCTATCTTGTCGGTCGGCATGTATGGATGGTTCAAGGTTAAAGGCTGGTTCGAATGAGTGCCTGAATAGAACATTTCGCCATGGGGTACGGTAATCGGTAGATACTCCAGAAGGAGGCGGATAGGTCAAAATGGCACGAAGAAGTCGAAGAAAGCATGTTGTCCCAGCAGCGGATGCGCATATGAGCGCATTCAAAGCCGAGGTAATGCGGAAGGAAGGCTACGTCGTTAATTCGAGCCGTCCTGACGATGTGAAGTACGAGGTCGCGAAGTCGCTCGGGATTCCGCTTGAGCATGGGTATAACGGCCAGCTCTCGACGGAGTCCGCCGGTCAAATCGGCGGTCAGATCGGCGGCGCGATGGTCAAGGAGTTAATCCGCATGGCGCAAGAGAAGCTGGCGAATGAGGGCAGGCAATAGGAGCAACAACAGAAGGAACTGACGAACTGACACTGCGGCAATATGGCGGTGTCAGTTTTTTTTGTTCATCCCTTTTTTAGCCTATATTCATATTCCTTTCATATTGGGCAGGTATGCTTAGAGTAACTTATTAGGATGGGGGATTGCTGCTATGCCGGCCGCTATTCTCGTTGTCGAGGACGATTATTATATTCAAGAGCTTATTGCCGAGTTTCTGCGAGCGCAGAGCTATGAAGTAGATGTGGCAAGCGATGGTCTGGAAGGCTGGAAGAAGTTTCAGCAGGCCAATTACGATCTGGTTATACTCGATTTGATGCTGCCGTCGATGAACGGCTATGAAGTGTGCCGCTTAATCCGCGAGAAGTCGGATACGCCGGTCATCGTGCTGACGGCGCTCAGCGAGGAGAAGGATCAGCTAAAGGCGTTCGAGGAAGAAGCGGACGACTACGTGACGAAGCCGTTCTCATTCCATGTACTCATGAAGCGGGTTGAGGCGGTGCTTCGGCGCACGCGTGTTGGACAGTCCGGAGAGCTGTTGTTCGACGGAAGACTGCGGCTGGATGCCGATGCGTACAAGGTGTACGTCGATGGCAAGCTGATTGATACGACGACGAAGGAATTTGATATTTTGAACACGCTCATTGTTAATGCCGGGCGCATTCTGACAAGGGACATGCTGCTCGACAAAGTGTGGGGCTACGACTATTATGGCGATTCTCGCATTGTCGACGCGCATATTAAGAACATTCGGAAGAAGCTCGGCATCTCTGTCATTCGTACGGTCAAAGGAGTCGGGTACTCGCTTGAAACGGAAGTCGCGGCGGTGGAAGGATGACACGGCGCAAAGGCATCCGGTTCAAAATCTTCCTCGTCACGACAGCGCTCCTCGTCACGTTCGCGCTGGTCATTTACTTGACGCTTTACTTCATGCTGCCGAGTTACTATAAATTAATCAAACAGGATCGTCTCGAGAGCGGCGTCAGCGTACTTGTGAAGGGCATCGACGGTAAGAGCACCACGGATGCCATTCCTCTCATGGCTCAGTTCGGTCAGGAGCATAACGCCATGATGATGCTGCGCGACAGCGATGGGAACGGGTACTACATTCCGCCGAATTTCCGCACGATGAAGAACTGGATCGGGACAGGCGACAGCTACCTAGGCCTTCGCAAGCAAATGCAGGCGGGAAGGTTTGAGGCAGGTAGCAGGGACCCTAGCGATCGAGGCATGCATCTGCTCAGCGTAGAGAGAAAGATCAAATTCGCCGAGAGCGATGAAGTATTCACATTGTACGTGGATGCGCCACTGCAACCGGTCGGCGAGGCGGCAGGCGTCATCCTGCTATTCCTGCCCTATATGCTCATCCCGATTCTACTCATCGCAATTGGCGGAGCGCTCATCTATTCGAGGCTTATTGCAAAGCCGCTGCTTTCGCTGAACAAGGTGGCAAGACGCCTTGCGAAGCTAGACTTCTCCGCAACGGAGCCGGCGCTGAAGACGCGTGATGAGCTTGGGGAGCTGTCGCTCAGCCTCAGCAGGCTCGCGGTTAATCTGCAATCGACGATGGGCGAGCTGCAGGAAGCGAACACTCAGCTGAAGAGCGACATTGAACGGGAGCGCGAGCAGGAATCCAAGCGGCGCGAGTTCGTGGCAACGATCTCGCATGAGCTGAAGACGCCGATTACCGCAGTGAGCGGACAGCTCGAGGCCATGATCGCGAACGTTGGAGCATTCCGGGATCGGGACACGTATTTGCGCAAGTCTTATACGATCATGCAGGATATGGACAAGCTTGTTCATGAGATATTGGAGCTGTCGAAGCTGGAGAGTCGCGACTTCCTGCCGCTGATGAGAGAGGTAGATCTTGTGGATCTTATCCGCGAGTCGGTCGGTCATGTAAGCTATTTAGCCAATGTGAAGAACATGACGCTCGATTGCGAGCTGCCGGATGAAGCGATCATTACGGCGGATGAGCGGCTCATGTCCAAGGCGGTCTCGAATATTATTACGAATGCGGTGCAATATTCCGGCGATGAGGAGCGTGTCATCGTGCGTTTGTGGGAGGAGCCAGCGAGCATGAGCGCGGATGGCGTCCGGCCGCGAATGATGTATCGGCTTGAGGTGCTTAACACAGGAGTGTCGATTGACGAGCCGAAGCTGCCGCGGCTGTTCGAGCCCTTCTACCGCGCGGAGCAATCGCGAAGCCGCTCAACCGGAGGCAGCGGG
Organism: Paenibacillus sp. sgz302114; assembly: GCF_056120345.1. NCBI lineage: Bacteria > Bacillati > Bacillota > Bacilli > Caryophanales > Paenibacillaceae > Paenibacillus > Paenibacillus sp. sgz302114. The sequence continues at coordinate 33,795 of NZ_JBVYOI010000006.1, read as the reverse complement.
CTAGGCTTGTATATTGTAAGCAAAGTGCTGGATGCCCACGGAGCGCAGTACAGCATTACGAATACGCCGGAAGGCGTCAGGTTTAGCGTACTGCTGCAAGGAGCAGCGTAACCGGCGACAGGTGCATTTCACTGGGCAATTGGAAGGAATTAGCATTCCCGTACCGAACTAGTAGGGGAGAAAAAGAAGCCAATTGGAGGTTAGCGCGCATGTCGGTATCCGTTGATAGGGCAAGACAATTTGTATATGCAAACGGGCTATTGTGGGAGCAGGCACTATTCAGCTATTTATTCGACGGCGGCTCCTTAGAGCGCCTGCATAGCTGCCTGTTGAACTATAAGAACGCGGACGGAGGGTGGGCGCACGGTCTTGAGCATGATATCAAATGCCCGGACTCGCATCCGCTGGCGCTAGAGTTTCTGCTGAATATCAATCGGGATACCGGAGTGCCTCTTACACCGTTGCTCGAAGGCACAGTCGAATGGGTGGAGCGTAATCGCGAAGCGGATGGCTCCTTGCGCAATCCGGATTCGCTGATGAAATACCCGCTCGCTCCATGGTGGAGCGGAGGCGGACAGACGAAACCGGATTCGATTACAGGAAATTTGATTCGGCTTGGCATTTGTTCGGACGAGCTGAAGGCATCTACTGCTCAGTGGGCAAGCGAGGAGCTGGACATAGCGGAAATCCAGGCGAATGAGTGGCTCTTCATGGCTTATCACGCCTTTGATTACTATGTTAATCCGCCTGCAACGCCGGAGCTTGCACCGCACAGGGAAGCGGCGATTGCGAACATTATTGCTTGCGCATCCAAGGCGGAGCCGAAGCAGTACTTCTCTTACTTCTCTTTTGCCCAGACGCCGGACTCCCTGATTGCGCAAGCGACTCCTCCAGAGCTTAGAAGCAAGTTCCTCGACCACCTCGAATCCTCGCAGCGCGAGGACGGAGGCTGGAGCGATGAGCATGATTTGAAGCATTGGCAAGCCTATACGACTACGGTTGTGTTGAACGCGCTGCGCAATTACGGAAGGCTGTAGCTAGAATAGAATTCGAAAGAGCCGGACATTAGATTCTGTCGCGAACGACAGCTAATGTCCGGTTTTTTATTTGTTCGATGCCGGCAATCAGCGTGCTTGCTGTTGTTTTGAGCTCCTCGCGGAGCGGGTCGTCCTTAAGCGCAGCCAAGTTGATCTGCACCGTGAGCAGTGCCGATTGAGCAGCCGCTTCAAGCAGGATCGCGCCGATGCCGAGATCCGAAATGACATGCGGATTCGTGCAAGCGGTAATGCTCCAAGTCGCTTGCAGACCGGAGTGGCACACACGCATTAGGCGGAGCGGTACCTCGATGGCGCTTATCGTTGAATCGTGAAGAACGGCCTTGCGGCGAAGCTTCTCATCTTCGGTTGCTCGCGGCAGCTTTAGCGCTGCCATGTAACGATCGAATGCGCGAATATCTGCCGCAAGCAGCTCCTCGCATTCGGAGGACAGCCGCGTGAGCTGATCGAGCGCCGGCGCGATGAGGTGCTGCACTTCGGCGAATTTGTCGCCTTGCGTTAGATGGCTTGCCATCGCTGACATGGCAGTGCCGAGCGCGGCGGCAACCGCAGCGGCGCTTCCGCCACCGGGCGTTGGATCGGCGCTTGCTGCTCTCTCCAGAAAGCGGCGCAATGTATCGTCCCAGCATACCGTTGTCATCGGTTATTCTCCTTTCGAGCTGCCTGAAGTTGAAGCTGAATCGCATCCATCAGATTGCGGAAGAGCACGGCGGTCGTGAGCGTGCCGACGCCGCCTGGAACCGGCGATATTGCTGCCGCCGCTTCGCTTACATCAGCAGCGGCATCGCCTATGATGGAGCCGTCGGCTGTTTCATTGATTCCGGCATCAATGACAATGAGATGTGGGTTCGGCTGCACCATCTCGCGAGTGATGATGCCCGGCTTGCCGGCGGCGACGATTGCAATATCCGCATGCCGCAAATGCGAAGCGATATCCGGCGTGCGCGAATGGCAGACGGTGACCGTCGCCTGTTCGCGCTGCAGCAGATGAAACAGCGGCAGTCCGACCGTCTGGCCTCTGCCGATCAAGGTGACGTTGCGGCCTTCAAGCGGATAACCGTAATGCCGAAGCAGTCCGATGCAGGCTTGCGGCGTTGCCGGGTAGAGCCCCGCTTCGCCCGTTAGCGTCGCCAGCTTATTGGCGGGCGTGACGCCGTCGATATCTTTGAGTGGCGAGATGTGCGCCACGATGGCTGTAACGGACAAGTGCTTCGGCAGCGGCAGCTCCAGCATAATGCCATGAATCCGCTCGTCCGTGTTCAGGCTGTGGATTAAACCGGTCAGCTCCTCCGCGGTGATGTCGGCCTTAAGACAGTGCAAGTCGAACGTGATGCCGAGCTTCTCAGCCATGCGCTGCTTCGACTTGGCATAGTAGGCCGATGCCGGGTCGCCCTCAATGAGCAGTGTCGCCAAGCGCGGCTGGATTTCATTCCTCTGATGCTCCGAGACGCGCTCCCGGATGCCGGCGTAGACGAGCTCCGCCGCCTCTTTTGCCTTCAACAAGCTTGCCATTGTCATGTTGATCCATTCCCCTTTATCCGTGGAATAAAAAAAAGTACTCGCGCTAAACGCTCCATGTCTTAGAAGACAAGGGGGTTTAACAGCAAATACTTTACCCAGGCGAACGGTAGATGTGCCGAATGTATGCTTCCCCGTGGTTTATTCCACGCGTTCTCGCCAGTCGCATACAGCATGATTTTGACCATAGTGTATCACAGAATCTATTCGCCACCAATCCCGTAAGAAAGAATTTCTCGATGGCCGTCCTGGTTAGACGCTACTTCAAAATAGAGCTTGTTCCCGTCCTGTTCCTTGAACGTGATTCCGTCATAGAAGGGGGCGAGCTGCTTCGGATCGAGCTTGAACGTTTGATAGAGCGCCGTTGTCTTGCCAGATTTGAAATCGGCCATGTACAGCAGTCCCTCTTCGGAGCGGAATAGCAGGAAGTCGCTATGTACAGCCTCAACATCAAAAGCGGCATCTAGACCTGCGAGCTCAGGAAGCGAATAGCTTCGGACAATTTGGGCATCGCCGTTTACGAGCTGCACGTTGCGGCCGTCCGTCATGATTGCGAGGTTGCCTGCTGTTGCCGCATTCCGGGGCCCGAATTGCCAGTAATGTGCCTGCATCTGATGGACGATTACGCCATTTCTAACGAACAAGGTGTATACTTCGTCGTTGATCAACGGCTCCCCATGGATATGGCTGATCGTAATCAGCTCGCTGTCTTTGCCGATCGAGATAACGCTCATCGTCGCCATCGGAATGTAGCCGAGGTTCAGCTTCGCGATGCTCTTGCCGATCAGCTTCTGCTGCTGACCTTGCTTTTTGAAATAGAGTGAACCTGTCGTGCCGTCGAGCTTGTACTGTCCGCCCTTGCCATTCGCCGTAACATATTGCGAGCCGAAGATGGATGCAATCCGGTATTTCGCGTCCCATACGATCGTTCCCCCGATTGCAGCGACTGCGAAGCGGGCAGGGACGTAGATACGCTTGTTCAGCAGAACGGCTTTGCCGGCAAAAGTCATGCTGTGACCGTCCACCGTGCCTGATTGTTCACCAAGACGAAGGCTGCCTTTGTGCGTATCGTAGGAGGCATAGATCGTTTGGCTGGCGGTGTCAAAAGAGAACGAAGCGCCGGGAATGCCGCCGAGCAAATGGAGCGGGAGCAGCAGATTGCCATCTTTAATAATCGCTGTCGTATCTGGAGTGGTCAGCTGCGAGTTGTTGAAGTAGACGAAGATCGGCTTTGTTTGCTGCGGCGCAGTGCTGGCTTCTGCTTCTGCCTTGGCTGAGGTTAGTCCGGCCGGTGGTGCGGCGGCAAAGCAAGTGGCAAGGACTCCGGCGACGATCATAGTTGCGGCAGAACGTTTTACGAAGGAATTGAGCTTCATTGTCGGCGCATCTCCCAATCATTGGAATATGTTTGTTTGATCGGATAGACGCGCCTGGGCGGGAAAAGGTTACAGTGTGATATATTCCATAAATTCGAGCCGGTTACCCCAAGGGTCGCTAACGTAGAAGCGGCGGATGGAATCCGAGCTCCGTGCATCATCGTTGATTACGGTGACGCCTGCTGCAGTGATATGGCTGCGAAGCGCATCGAGCTGGCGAACGAGGATGGCCGGATGTGCCTTAAGCGCCGGGACAAAATCCTGCTGAACGCCAATATGCACCTGATGCGAGCCGCATTGAAACCAAGCACCGCCGCGATTCTGCAGCTCGACTGGTTTGGGAAGCTCTGTCCAGCCTAGGATGCCTGCGTAAAATTCCCTAGCCGCTTCCTCGCAGCCCGGTGGTGCGGCAAGCTGAATATGGTCAATTCCGTCGAATGAGAATGATTGTGGCTTAGTCATGGTCGTTGTGCCTCCTCGTTGATAGTTTTATTGTATGAAACTGTGTTTCATAAATTAATAATATCATATATGCTGACAACTGGTATGAAATTCCTCCTGAGTTTATACTGATAAAAGAGACGATTCCGCAGGTCATATCAGCATGTAAAGAAGCATATCTTGTGGAGTTTTTGCTCATAAGGAGGGCTTGCAGGCAATGAACGAACCTTTCTCGGCATCGGAGCGGGCGATGTATTTGGAACGAATGGCATCTGAACTATTGGATGTGCTTATCATTGGAGGGGGCATTACAGGGGCGGGCATCGCCTGGGACGCTTCGCGGCGCGGGCTGCGGGCTGGTCTCGTTGAGATGGGCGACTACGCGCAAGGTACGAGCAGTCGGTCGACGAAGCTTGTGCATGGCGGGCTGCGTTATCTGAAGCAGGGCGAAGTGAGGCTGGTCGCGGAAGTGGGCCGGGAACGGGCGCTGCTGCATCGACATGCGCCGCATGTTGTTATCCCTGCGCCGATGCTGATGCCAGTGTATAAGGGCGGCACCTTCGGCTACTATGCCTCCTCAATTGGTTTATATATCTATGATCGACTGGCAAGAGTGAAACGAGCGGAGCGGCGGCGGATGTATGGGCGTGTTCAGACGGAAGCGTTGGAGCCGCTATTGAAGCGTGATGGTCTTCGAGGCAGCGGCCGCTATTACGAGTATCGGACAGATGATGCACGGCTGACGCTGGAAGTGATGAAGACGGCGCATCGCCACGGCGCCTCCATTGTGAATTATGCCAAGGCAGAGGAGATGCTTTATCGGGATGGCGTTATCTGCGGAGCAAGGGTGAAGGATACTCGAAGCGGGAAGTTCTACGACATCTATGCGCGCAAAATCGTCAATGCAGCAGGACCGTGGGTCGATCACGTGCGCAGCATGGACGGCAAGGTTGAAGGGAAGCGGCTCATGCTGACCAAGGGCGTTCATCTTGTAGTAGACTATGCCAAGCTGCCTGTGAAGCAGGCCATATATATAGATGTGCCTGATGGAAGAATGATTTTTATTATTCCGCGTGATGGGAAGACGTATTTCGGAACGACGGATACCTTTTATAACGACGATCCTGGCGATGTTATTGCGACGCGCGCTGACCGCGATTATTTATTGACGGCAGTGAACGCGGCTTTTCCGACGGCTGCGCTGACTAGCGCAGATATTGAGTCGAGCTGGGCAGGAGTTCGGCCGCTCGTTCACGAAGACGGGAAGAGCCCATCGGAGATTTCCCGTAAGGATGAGATCTTCATATCGGACAAAGGGCTCGTTACGATTGCAGGCGGGAAGCTGACTGGTTTTCGCAAAATGGCGGAGAAGGTCGTGGATCTCGTCGCAGCGGATGTCAAAGAGGGAACCGGACGCAAGTTCGGTGGTTGCACGACGCATAAAGAGGTGCTCTCTGGCGGCGACTACAGCGGCTATCCGACCTTTGAAGCGATGTGCGAAGCGCTGCTTCTGGAGGGAGAGCGCCAGGGCGTGCCGGAGGAATCGCTGAGCGGCTGGGTGGCGCGATACGGGAGTAATACGCCGAAGCTGCTTGCGCGATACGCTGCGTATGAACGTGCGGAGGCAACTGAGCAAAGGGCTGCTGCTTCTGCTGGGGCGGGCTTGCCCGTTGCGGCTGCACGCGAGGACGTTCGAGCTGGTGTTGGCGGAGCTGGTGGAACTGGTAGTGCTGGTAATGCCGGCAGTGCCGGCAGTGCCGGAGGAGCGAGTGGTACAGGTGAAGCGGGTAGTGCTGCTGCGGGACGGCGAATTACCGTCGCAGTTGGTCGAGCGGAGGCATTGCATAATGCTCGGCTGGAGTGGGCGCTGCGTGCGGAGCTTGATTTTGCGGTGGAAGAGGAAATGACGTGCAGCGCGGTAGACTTCTTGATGCGGCGCACGGGGATGATCTTGTTCGACCGGGGGCGTGCGGAGAAGTTGACTGGCGCGGTCGTACGGCTGCTTGGGCAGCGGTTCGGCTGGAATGAGGAGAAGCGACGGACGGAGCTGGCGCGTGTGCAGGCAGAGCTGCATGCGGTTACGGCTTTTCCAGATATGACGTGAGCTGACTGGAGGAGGCATCGTTGACGATGGAGATGGAGAAGGGCGAGTATATATTGGCGCTAGATGAGGGAACAACGTCCTGCAGAGCGATATTATTCGATCGGCAGGGGCGGGCAGCGGCCTCCGCGCAGCAGGAATTTGCTTCGGTGTTTCCGCAGGCCGGCTGGGTGGAGCAGGATGCGGATGAAATATGGCGTACGCAGCTTGCGGTAATGCAAGAGGCAGCCAGTGGTGTTTCCGCGGCGCGAATTAGCGCGATCGGCATTACAAATCAGCGTGAAACGCTGGTTGTTTGGGATGCCGAGACAGGCGAGCCGCTGCACCCGGCAATCGTATGGCAGTGCCGCCGCACGAGCGTGATGTGCGAGTCGCTGAAAGCGGAGGGCTGGGAAGCCGAGGTCCGTGCGCGGACGGGGCTTGTCCTTGACCCGTATTTCTCGGGGACGAAGCTGAAGTGGCTGCTCGATGAGGTGCCGGGGCTTCGCGAGAAAGCGGAGGCAGGGCGCGCCATTGCCGGTACGATTGATACTTGGCTGATATGGAAGCTGACAGAGGGCGCGGTCCATGCAACGGATGTGTCGAATGCTTCGCGGACGATGCTGTTCAATATTCACACGTTGGCTTGGGATGGGGAGATTTTGGCGAAGCTAGGTATTCCTGCTGCAATGCTGCCGGAGGTGAAGCAATCGAGCGGGATTTTTGGCTATACGCGGCTGCTCGGTGCGGATGGGGCTGGCGTGGTTGGTGAGGCGGATAGAGACATCAGCAAATTTCGTGGTATTCCTATTGCTGGTGTTGCGGGCGACCAACAGGCGGCATTGTTCGGCCAGGGGTGCTTTGAGTCGGGCATGGCGAAGAATACGTATGGGACAGGCTGCTTTCTTCTGACGAATACCGGCGAGGCGCCGGTTGCATCGGAGAAGGGTCTGCTCACGACGATCGCATGGCAGCTGAACGGCAAGACGGCCTACGCGCTGGAGGGCAGCGTCTTTACGGCAGGCTCCGTCATCCAATGGCTGCGCGACGGGCTTGGCCTGATTGCCCATGCATCCGAGAGCGAGGCGCTGGCCGCTTCGGTTGCGGACACGCTCGGCGTTTACGTTGTCCCGGCGTTCACGGGACTTGGCACGCCGTATTGGAATGCCGAGGCGCGCGGCATGATAACGGGCTTGACGCGCGGCGTCACTTCGGCGCATCTGGTGCGCGCGGCGCTGGAGTCCATCGCGTATCAAACCGCGGATGTGCTCGGCACGATGACCGCAGAATCCGGCCTGCGGCTGAAGGAGCTGCGGGTCGATGGCGGCGCGGTCGCGAACAGCATGCTCATGCAGTTCCAAGCCGACCTGCTCGGCGTATCCGTTGTCCGCCCGGTCATGCTGGAGACGACAGCACTCGGCGCGGCGTTCCTCGCTGGCCTCGGCGTCGGCTTCTGGAGCGGCACGGACGAGCTCCGCGCGCTGTGGGAGCTGGACCGCACCTTCGTTCCAGAGCGGGACGAAGCCTGGCGCGCCGGCGTATACGGCGGCTGGCAGAAGGCGGTTGGGTATCAGTTGTAGTTGTAGTTGTTGGTTTGGCGAGCGGAGCAGGGAGGAGCCTTGCTCCGTTTTTTTGTGTTGGTTGGCAGTAGTGAAGGAGGGTGCGAATAGGGGGAACTAGGCAGCGGAGTGGCTAGCTGTTTGCCGTTGCTGAGAGCACGTATGCGATCTCTCGGCGTTCAAAACCGGCGAAAAGTTTGCTGAGAGCACATCTATGATCTCTCAGTGCCCAAGTGGCACCAAGTAACTCGATTATTGCTGCTGAGAGCACGTATGTGTTCTCTCAGCATCCGAAACCGGCAAAAAGTCAGCAGAGAGCACATCTATGATCTCTCAGTGCCCAAGTGGCACCAAGTAACTCGAATATTGCTGCTGAGAGCACATCTATGATCTCTCAGTGCCTAAGTGGCACCAAGTAACTCGAATATTGTTGCTGAGAGCACGTATGCGATCTCTCAGCGCCGGAGTGGCGCCGAAGTGTCACCGAATAACCGGCATGTCACTACTGAGAGAGTGAAAAGCCTCTCTCAGCCACAAAAAAGAGGCATTCCCCCGCCGAATAGCGGGTTAAGCCTCTCTCAATATCGCCTCTCAACTCCGCCCCGCAAACTACCCCAACTTCACGCGGATCACGTTCCACGACGCCTTGCCAAGCGAGGCGACGAGACCGCCGCCGCTGCTCCCGACCACGGCGTTGCCGTGCGTGTGCGGAGCGACGCGGTTCGGATCCGCCTTCGTGTTGGCCGCCTTCAAATCGTCCGATTCGAGTACGATATGCTCGATCAGACGGAAGCTGCCGAAGCTGCGCAGATCGACCGACAGAGGCAGCGATTCGCTCAAATGACGGTTCACGGCGAACACCGTCACCTCGCCGGCATCGGCATTATGCACCGCGATCGCGTCCAGATAAGGGACGTCGGTGTAGTCTTTTGCATCATATTTCGGCGATTCCACCAGCGGAACGAGCACCGTGCCGCGGCCAAATATACTCGTATGCATGTAAGGATAATAAATCGTCTGCTTCCACGCGCCGCCGCCGGTTTCCGTCATGATTGGCGCAATGACGTTGACGAGCTGCGCCATGCACGCCATTTTGACCCGATCCGCACGTTTCAGGATGCTGATGAGCATGCTGCCGACAAGCAGCGCGTCCTCGTGATTGTACACATCCTCGAGCTGCGGCGGCGCCACCGACCACGGTTCGATGCGGGAATCCGCCTCATTGGAATGGTACCAAACGTTCCACTCGTCGAAGGAGAGGTGAACCTTCTTCTTGCTGCGCTTCTTCGCTTGAATATAGTCGCAAGTCGCAATAACGGAGCCGATGAAAGCATCCATGCCCATGGATTGCGCCAGGAAATTCGCCGTATCCTTGTCGCGATTGCCATAATACTGATGCAGCGAAATATAATCCACCTCGTTATAGCTTAGGTCCAGCACCGTACGCTCCCATTCCGGGAATGTAGGCATGCCGAGGCCGGAGCTTCCGCAGGCAACCAGCTCAATGCTCGGATCGATCCATTTCATCACCTTCGCCGTTTCAGCGGCGATGCGGCCGTATTCTTCCGCCGTCTTGGCGCCGATCTGCCATGGGCCGTCCATTTCGTTGCCGAGGCACCACGTCTTAATCGCATGCGGAGCCTTATGGCCGTGCTGCACGCGAAGATCGCTCCAATATGTGCCGGATGGATGGTTCGCATACTCGATCAGCTGCCGCGCTTCCTCTGGACCGCGTGTGCCGAGGTTGACCGCCATCATCGGCTCTGTACCCGCTTTACGGCACCAATCCACGAACTCGCCAAGCCCGAACAAGTTAGGCTCCAACGTCCGCCATGCCAACTCCAGTCGCTTAGGGCGCAGTTCTACCGGTCCAACTCCATCCTCCCAGTTGTAGCCGGAGACGAAGTTACCTCCAGGATAGCGCACAATCGGCACGTCGATGCCGCGAATGAGCTCCATTACATCACCGCGAAACCCTTGCTCATCCGCAGACGGATGTCCCGGTTCATAGATGCCGCCATATACGGCGCGTCCCAAATGCTCAATAAAAGAGCCATAAATTCGCTTGTCGACCTCGCCAATCGTAAAATCTTTATCCACAATCAGCTTCGCTTGCATTGACATCATGGTCACCTCTTGGTTTAATAAATATATTAATTAGTTAACAAAAAAACACCACACCATTATTAAAACGCATCATGGCGGTTCCGCGCAAGTATTTCTTTTGGCAGCAAATCGTATGCCGTAATCGTAGAAGTCGGGATGACGAATCGGTCGATGCTGCTGTTTTGCGTTGCGAGCGCCGCCGAGGATGAGCGTGCATCCACAATTTGACCGCTGCCGGCTGGACCTATATACTGGCATTCGCAGACAATCGGCTATATCAGCCAAGATACGGAGTGAACGACGATGATTCGTGCAAGCTTAGACCGCAAATGGCTCCCCCTCTACGAAGCGCTTGCAAGCGATGTGAGATTGCACATCCTAGAGCTGCTCGCGGTACAGCCGATGAATATAAAAGAACTTGCGGCGGGGCTTGGCCTCAGCAGCGCAATCGTGACCATGCATGCGAAGAAGCTGGAGAAGGGCGGGCTTATCGAGACGAAGCTCGTCCGGCGCGGCGGCGGGACGCATAAGATTTGCTCGCTTGCCGAAGGCCAAGTGGAGATTACGATTCCGCAAACAGCCGAACAGAAGCGGGAGTGCCACGAGGTATCGGTGCCGGTCGGCCACTACACCAGCTTCGATATTCATCCGACCTGCGGCCTTGCTACAAGCGAGCATATGATTGGGCAATTTGACGACCCGCGCTATTTTCACGATCCGGAGCGAATGCATGCGCAAATTCTCTGGTTCGGCAAAGGTTACGTGGAATATCGGATACCGAACTACGTGCTGCTCGGGCAGTCGTTGGAGGAGATCGAGATTTCGCTGGAGATTGGCTCGGAGGCGCCCGGTGTGCGTGTCGATTGGCCGTCCGACATTCATTTCTACCTCAACAATAAGCTGCTTGGCGCATGGACAAGTCCCGGTGACTCCGGTGAAGGGCGGGGCAAGCTGAACCCTGCGTGGTGGAACGTGCACCTGAATCAATATGGATGGCTTAAAATCATTCGCATTACCCAAGACGGCACTTACCTCGACGGCCAACGGCTGTCAGACGTGAAGCTATCCGATATTGTCATGTCCCGCAACGACTGGCTGCTGCGCCTCGCTGTTCCGGAAGAAGCCGAGCATATCGGCGGGCTCACCATCTACGGAGAAGCGTTTGGAAACTACAATCAGTCGATTGTGTTTCGGACCTATCGTGCGGCGAGCGGCAGCCATGAATAGTGGTTTTAAGGAGTGCTATCATGAGTGAAAATGCGCAAAATATTTCAAGTAAAAAAACATACTTCTACGACGTGTCCTGCCACGAGGATGAACAAGATTTATGCGGTCTGGAGATGAGATCGCTGTTTGGGTTCGAACCGCAACGTGGTTGTGTGATTTCAGATAAAAATATTAATCCGAGCAGGAGCCCTTTTATCCGGGGGAAGCTTACCATATTGCTAAGAGCGGACGATGCAGCCGGTATCGCTGCACAGGTAGAAGAGGCTGTAGCTCTTGAAGGGCGAACGTTCAAAGTCTCGTTCGTCGGCAGTGATGTTCCGGTCGACTTCGAACGTCAGCGGGCGATCGAGAAGGAGATTGGCTGGCGAATCGCGGGCAAGGCTGAAATGCGCCAGCCTGACCGATTGTTCGGCGTCGCCATCGTAGACGGGCGTTACTTGTTTGGGGAATTCGAGAAGAGCGAAGCGCTCTGGCTGAAGCATAATGAGAAGCCTCAGCCGTATTCGACGGCGCTTAGTACGCGGGTTGCGCGGGCGGTTGTGAACATCGCGGCACCTGCTATTACTTCGGAGCTGCGCGTCATCGACCCGTGCTGCGGTATCGGCACGGTCCTCATTGAGGCGCTGTCGATGGGGATCCATATCGTTGGCTATGACGTGAATCCGCTCGCGTTGAAAGGAGCCCGCGTCAATCTCGCCCACTTCGGCATGCCAGATGTCGTGCGCAAAGCAGACATGACACAGCTTCAGCTAGGCGATGCTTCGGGCGAGCCGCCTTTCGATGCTGCGATCATCGACTTGCCGTACAATCTGTGCTCGAAGCTTTCGTCCGAGGAGCGGCTCGCGATGCTGCAGAGCGCCTGCCGTCTGGCGGCTAAGGTCGTAATCGTCTCTACCGAGACGATTGACCAAGACATCGCCGCTGCACGCCTCGTTGTTACGGACCGCTGCGTCGTACGTAAAGGCAAGTTCGAGCGGCAGGTTATCGTATGCCGGCACGCCTAGAGCTTAGCCGCGCCCGCAAACGGCGCAGGCTGCGCCATGAATAAAGGGATTGCATACTCCGCTTCAAGAGCGGGTAAGCAATCCCTTTTTTGAGCCAAGGCAATCAGGGCGTTACATTCATGAACGAACTGAACTGGTAGTCTAGGTGCGGGTGCGGCGAGCCATAACTACCGTTTGCAGCGGTTCGCCAGCTCCCCGAGCTCCAGCAGCTCGTCGCTGCTGAGCTTGAACGCCATCGCATGCACATTCTCCTGTGCATGCTTCGGCTTGGAAGCGCCTGGAATGGCGAACACCGTATCGCCATTCGCATGAATGAGCCAGTTCAGTGCGACCTGGCTCGGGGAAGCGTCATGCTTGCCGGCAAGCTCGGCAAGCCGGTCAACCAAAGGCCGCGTCCGCGCCAGTGCGGCAGGCTTGAAGCTGCCGCTAAGCTTGCGGCCGGCGGCAATCCCGCGCACAAGCTCGGGATTGCTGTGGAACTTGCCCGTCAGCACGCCCTGTTCCAGAGGCGAGTACGCGATAATGGCAACGCCAAGTTCCTTGGCGGTATCGAGCACGCCATTATGCTCGATGCGGCGGTCCAATAGGTTGTATTTCACCTGGTTGGACGTGAGCCGCAGCCCGTGCGCTCGCAGCGCCTTGTCCGCCTCGCGCATGCGCGCCGCAGAGAAATTGCTGACGCCGATATGGCGGATCTTGCCCTGCTGCACCAGCTTCGCCATCTCGTTCATCTCGGCCGTGGCCGAGGAGAACGAGTATGGCTGATGCACCTGGTGCAGGTCGATAGGCCAGCCCTTCAATCGGCGCAGCCGCTCATCAATCGTGCGCGGAATGTTGCCGGCTGCCCGCATAATGGGCCACCACTTCGTCGCCACATGCGCGCCGCGAGCGGCATCGCCAAGCACGTTTAGCGCGTCAGCGAGCGCTTCTTCCGACTTGCCTCCGCCGTAAACTTCGGCGGTATCAAACCAGTTGATGCCGCCCTCAAGGCTCGTGCGGACAATGCCGAGAATGTCCTCATCCGCCAGCACCGGCCAGAACTTGCCGACCATTCCGCTGCCCTTGCTGAACTGCCAGCAGCCAAGACCGAGCGGGGAAAGCTCCAAATCCGAATTGCCAAGCCGACGCCGCAGCTGTACATTCGCTCCTGCCGTTTGCTGCACCATGCACGAATTGCCCCTTTCTATCCTTAAACGTCTATTTTTCGCTACGAGTCCGGCACACGGGCGGCTCTTTTTACGTTGAACTCGCTCTACTTCTCAAAAGCAATCGACAGCTCCAGCTGCGCCTTCGAACCCGCCGCCAGCATCGGCAGCTCGTCCTTCCGGTTCAGCTCGCCATTCAGCGCCATCCATGGCTCTACGCATACGAAAGGTGAACCGTTCACCTGCCATAGCACCACATATTTAAATGCATCGCTGTAGCGCAATGTTACTTTGCCGCTGTCATCTGGACCTGGGAATGAGATATGCGGGTCGGTTGCATCCAGCAAGGCGACCGATTCTTTTAACCCCGTGAGCACAATCTCTCCCTGCACGTCTTTGACAATATTGTCGTTGTAATCGAGGAATTGCGAGGCATCCGTGCCATAGACGATATCCTTCGACTCGCTGCGGAAGTAAGGATGGAAGCCTGCATAATAAGGCATCGCCGAATCGGATAAGTTGCTGTACGTCTGACGGATGTGCAGCTCGCCGCCAACTAGCGCGTAGGTGAATAGCAGCTCGAAATCCCACGGGAACTCGTCTCTGGTGCTTGCATCGCTCCGAAGGCGCAGCGTAACGGATGCTTCGCCGTCACCGCTCGTCGAAACGACTTCCCAAGGCCGATTGCGCGCAACGCCGTGGTTACGCATTGTATACTCTGTACCTTCCCATTCATACCGCCCCTCCATAAGCTGACCGCAGATCGGGAACAGAATCGGGTTGCCGCCGCGAATGTTCGCAGCAGGATCGAGCAGCGTCGCCTTGTCCAAGTAGAACAGCTCCACGCCGCCAAGGATGCAGCTGATGGCAATGCCGCCTCGTTCCGGACAGACTGTAACAGAGGAGTTCGACTCCGTGTCAATCAACGTAAACAGCTCATATGTATCTACCGTTTGCTTCACTTCATAGCTCATTGCTCCAGGTCTCCCATCATCAGGTGATATGCGATCAGCATACCATAATGAGGGCGGCGTACTAAAGGGAACGTATTTTCAATTCACTATATTGCATTGTAGAATAGCTGGTGATATAGTATAGCTCCGGGGCAATATTTTTTTGGCTCACTATTCTATAATGATGAATACCTAACGATGTGGTATAGGGGTGCTTGATATGAATGTTCAATTTAAGAAAGGCGTGCTGGACTTGTGCGTGCTTGCGCTGACCGCATGGGAAGACAGGTACGGCTATGAGCTTGCTGTCAGCATGTCTGCAAAGTTTGAGGTGGCTGTCGGCAGTGTGTATCCGCTGCTGAGCCGATTGACGCAAGAGGGTTATTTTTCCACTTACTTGAGAGAGTCCTCGGAAGGGCCGCCGCGCAAATATTACAAGCTTACGCCCGAGGGGCATAGACATCTGATGGAGCTGATTCGTGAATGGAAGTCCTTCTCCGTTGCGGTCGACGAAATTATTAAGGAAGGTGTAGAGCGATGATTAGGAATCAATATTTGCAGCAGCTGTGGGAGCTTCTGGAGCCAGTACCGGAGCGGATTCGGCGGGAATGGATGTACGATTACGAGGAACATTTTCGCATGGCGGCGGAGCATGGCAAGACGGAAGCGGAAGCGGCGCATGAGCTGGGAGATCCGCGTCTGATCGCCAAAGAACTGCTCCTCACCTACCACGTCGACCAAGCTGAGACGAAGAGCGTTAGTATTACACTCGTCTCCCGCGCCGTGCTGGCTGCGGTGAGCCTTGGATTCTTCAATTTGATTTTTGTGCTGGGTCCTTATGTTGCTCTGCTTGGCGTACTTGTCGCGCTGTGGGCGACGGCAATCGGCGTCGGCGTGTCCTCCCTCATGGCGCTTTATGAAGGTGCGTATGGCGGTGGAGTGACGATGACGCAAGGAATATTCATCGCGATGGTTCTGCTGGGCCTTGGCATGCTCATCGGTGCAGGCACGCACTGGCTAACGAAGGCCTTCTTGAAGATGACGCTTGCCTACTTGAAGTTTAATTCCAGAGTGATAAGGGTGAAGAAAAAATGAGAAACTGGATTGTTATTGCACTCATCCTGGTCGTCGTCGGCCTCATCGGCGCGTTCGCGACCTTCCAAGGCGACTTCTCGTTCGGTACGGAAAAAATCGACCAGCAGCAGTGGATGGCAGTGGACGGCATATCTGATATTGTTGTCAAAAGCGGCAGTATGGATGTGACGATTGTGCCAAACGGTGATCAGAAGATTAAAGCAAAGCTGACCGGCCGCGCAAGCCGCAAATACCGTGACAAGCTGAAGCTTACGCTTGAACGCAAAGGGGATCAGCTGAACGTCTCGCTGGAAGACAAAGTCGGCTTCACGATTGGACTGAACTTCCGCAGCGTAGATTTAACGTTGGAGTTGCCGCAGCAGATGTACCGCAAGCTGGTGCTGGATACTGGCAGCGGCGACGCCGAATTGAAGCAAGTTCAGGCGGACCGTATCGAGCTCGACATGGGCTCCGGCGATGTTAGCCTGGAGCAGCTTGCCGCTACGACGGTGAGCGTTGATATGGGCAGCGGCAATCTGCACGCGACGGATATAACCGTGAATGAATCGGCAGAGCTGAAAGCTCAGTCTGGTGATATTACAGTTGATGGACTGAAGTCAAAGCAGCTTACGGCGAAGACTGGCAGCGGCAACATTGCTTTGAATGATGTGGATGCAGCGATCAAAGGTGAAACAAGAAGCGGCGATATCGATCTCGCACTGGATGGGCTGAATCAGACGACCGATCTGGAAACAGGCAGCGGTGATGTGTCCATCATGACGCGCGAGGAGCCGCAAGATGCGCATATTACGTATAGCAGCGGCAGTGGGGATCTGGACAACGATTGGGATGGAGCGCAAAAAATGACCGATGAGGATGATCGCGACAACCTCGTATTCGGCAGCGGCAGCATTCCCGTACATGTTCGTACCGGCTCCGGTAATTTGGATGTAGGCGCTCGTTAGAAATGAAGGCTCCGTTTGCTGTTGCAGCAGACGGAGCTTTTTTTGTTTAAAAAACTACACTAATGAGAAGGATTTGCCGATATAACTGGTGATAGTTGCTTTTTTTTTTCTGGCCGGAACAGTCATGATTCGGCTTAAGTCCGCATAAACTTCGTTGTTTGTAACGGGGGGAGATGCGTATGGTGGAATCGCCGGACTTGCCGCTTGCGCCTTATCGGATCGAGAACGGGATGAAGTGCTTCGAATTAATTGCCGAACCGGTGCTGCAAGAGCTGCTGCCGGATATTTTCATGCAAGGCTACGGATATAACGGTTCCATTCCTGGTCCTACAATTGTTGTAGAGACTGGCGACTGGGTGCGCATCCGTGTCATTAATAGGCTGCCGGAAGCAACGAGTGTCCATTGGCACGGGCTAGACGTTCCTAATACGATGGACGGGGTACCGCCGATTGAGCCATCGCCGCTCATTGAGCCGGGCTATGGAATGGATTATATCTTCCGAATTATTAACCCGCCCGGAACGCATATGTATCACAGCCATTACCACACGCTTCGTCAAGAAATGCTGGGGTTATGCGGATTATTCATTATTCAGAACAAGCAGGAGAAGCACATCCACCGGGATATCGCATATATGCTTCAGGAATTTCATCTGAGCGGGCTGCCAAGAGGTGAGCTGCGCCCAGGCGTTTACACCATCGACCCGTTCTCGGACGGATTTAACTTCTTTACGATGAACGGGCGCTGCTTTCCCGATACTTCGCCGGTACAGGTACGTTTAGGAGAACGCGTACGGATTCGCTTGGCGAATATAGGGATGCAGGGCCATCCGATGCATCTGCATGGCGTGCAGATGCTGGAGACGGCTTATGACGGCAACGAAGTACCGCCATGGAGACAGCTCCGCAGAAGCACCGTGTTTGTTGCGCCGGGCGAGACGCGCGATGTGCAGTTCGACGCATGGAACCCGGGGCACTGGCCGTTTCATTGCCATATTCCACATCATACGTCTAACAACTTTACGATACCTATTGGAGGCATGTTTACGACTATTCAAGTTGCCCGTTAGTTCGAGTATATGTAGCAGAGGAGCTAGTAACATGCAGCTTAAAGGTAAATCTGTCATTGGCCCCATTTTATCCGTTGTATTGCCAATTGGCGTATTTGAATGGGTACGTTCGCTAGGAACGAAAGATGTTTCCATTGTTGTACCGGCGGGACATTTTCACATTGTAACGATCGTCGCAGCGCTAGCGATGCTAGTTGCCATCGGCGTCGGCATCACAGGCCATCGGCTTCGTAACATTAAAGTCGGGTTTATGTCGATCGCTTACTTGTCGCTGTCGGGCGTTTTCTTCCTGCATGGACTTACAACGCCTGGCTTTCTGATGCATGAGGATTACATGCCGAAGATTTTCGCGCAGCTGAGCGTGCTGCTGACATCGATTTGGCTGGCGCTGTCGGCAGTGAGCTCGGACCATTGGAGCGTGCGGCAGCTGTCCAAATGGCGCGTCTGGCTCCTCCCCGGTTGGCTAATACTGCTCGGTGCTTTATGCGCGTTAACGATTCGTTATCCGGATGCGATTGACCATCTTCCGCTGAACATCAATCCGTACAAATGGTTCGCTGGAGGTGCCACATGCATAGCCTGTCTATGGACGATGTACCGCTATTGGCATGCAAATCGGCATGCGCGTATCCCATTTCAGCAGGCGATCGTATACAGCACAGGCTTTATCGTTGCGGCGCAATACATCATTCTTATGGGCTCGGCGTGGAAGCTGAGCTGGTGGTTGTACCACTTCCTGCTGCTCGGCTCCTTGCTCACGATGCTGTTCGGTCTTGTGCGGCAGTATTTCTCCAAAGGATCATTCAGCACATCGCTGCGCATACTGTTCCAATCTGATCCGCGCGCTTGGCTGGAAGCATGGATAACGCCGAGCGTTCACGCGCTCATCATGGCGACGGAAGCGCGTGATTCGTACACGGCCGGCCATAACAAACGGGTTGCGTTGTATGCGCTGCGGCTTGGTGAAGTGATGGGCTTGTCGAAGCATCAGCTGCAGGCGATTGCCCACGGCGGCGTCGTGCATGATGTCGGCAAGCTGCGCGTGCCGGATGCGATTCTGAATAAGAGAGGCAAGCTCACGGCGGAGGAGCGGCTCGTTATCGAGCGCCATCCGGTCTCAGGCTATGAGATATGCCGGCAGCTTGGCTTCCTCAAGGATGAGCTATCCATTATCCGATCGCATCATGAAAAATGGGACGGAACCGGCTATCCCGACCGACTCAGCGGCGAAGGCATTCCACTGCTTGCGCGAATTAGCGCGGTCGCAGACGTTTATGATGCGCTGACCTCATCGCGCTCCTATCGCCTCGCGATGTCGCATGAGGATGCGATGGAAATCATTCTGACCGGCAGCGGCGTTCACTTCGACCCCGCGTGCGTGAAGGCATGGGAGAAGCTCGCGTCAATCGACACACAGTTCTTCCTCGAAATCGCAGCGAGCGACAGAACGCTGCGGCTCGCGCATACGCATAAGGCTGCGCAATAAAGTAGAAGGCTGCCCTCGCAAGTCACATGTTGAATTTGTGACTCGCGAGGGCAGCCTTTATTGTTGTTGGGAAGGCGCTGGCCGCCGGGCGGTCTGAGCAGCGCGGCTGCTGACCAAACTAACCAACATTCTGAAGCTGAGAACACAAGCAAATCCCCGTAGAATACCCAAGAGCGGGAAAATCCTCTCTCACCACAAGCCGAGCCCAGAATGAACACACAAGAGCGGGAAAACCCTCTTCACCGATTTAATTCGGGTACTTTGCGCCTGAACTGTGCCATACTCCAGTTAAATCCGATTTGCTCAGACTTCGCTGGCTAGAAAATTGAACTGGTTGGAATCGACTAGAATTTATGGACAGTCTCCATACGATCTCTCAGCATTCAAAACGCGCAGAAAGTTGGCCGAGGGAGCATATACGATCTGCAGCTTCGTCAATCGAGCGATTTCGGCAGTTTCCTTCTCTGAGAGTGCTGAATCTGGACTCTCAGAGCCTAAAACTGCCGATTTTGAAGCTGAGAGAGCACATACGGTCTCTCAGCATCGCCAATCGGCCGATTTCGGCAGTTTCCTTCTCTGAAAGTGCTGAATCTGGACTCTCAGAGTCTCAATCGGCCGGTTATCATGCCGAGAGAGCACATACGGTCTCTCAGCATCGCCAATCAGCACCCAAACCACGCCGATTATCATGCCGAGAGAGCACATACGATCTCTCAGCTTCATTTTTCTACTCGGACCTCGTAACCCGCCCAAAAAAACCTCTCCTTGAGGAATGGTCAGCGCTGCCGCGTGAGTCCGTTCTCCAAGGAGAGGTTTTTTATTCCGCTGTTTCGATCCCGCCGTTAAGGCCATATATCCTGGGGCAGCACATTCAGCTGGGACGCGATGAGAAGCGCCGTCTGACGCTGAGGCTTGCCGATCTTGCCGTTGCGCAGCTTGGAAATTGTTTGCAACGAGATGCCCGTCGCAAGCGACAGCTGCTGAGCGGATATATAGCTGCGGGCCATGAGCACCTTGAGCGTCACGGACGGATCAGCCGGCTCAGAGACGGAATGTATGTTAGTTATAATGAAGCCGTAATGAAGCAAGGAGCCATCGCCATTGAAGAACGGGCAAAACGTAATATGCAGCTCTAGCTGCACGTTATTCGCAAGCGGCTTGGTTTGAACGACAATTTGATCCATTCTTTGGTGGAGGGTGGCTTGCTTAATCGCGGATACTAACCGTTCCCGGTCGGCGTCTTCAAAAAACTTTTGGAGAGACTCTTCTTCAATGCGCAGGTTCGGATCGAGAATCGGAGACGTAGTGCTGCGAAAATAACGCTCGATTACGAGATGCTCATTCAAAATTCCGGATTGCAGTACCCTTTCGGTCTTGCTCATTGCATCGATCCACGTTCTGGCGGAGATATCTTCGGCTGTCAGCAAAAAAGCAGGTTCAGCAGTATCGGCAACCTCATCAATCGTTAGCAGCAGATGCTGTGGTTCTCGAGGTTTGGAAGTCTGTCTCAGCATGAAGATTTCCGACCGTTCGGTAACTATTAGCGCTTTTTCGTTCCAAGAGGAGAATAGCCTGCTTGGCGGGAGCCCCTTTAGGTCATCCTCCGAGCAGCCAACAAGATCTGAAAAAGCTTTATTAACGCGATCAAATTGCATGCTCGCACCTCGTCCTGTTATGACGGCGAGCGGCGTTTTGAGCGTATGAAAGACAGCGGCAAACAGTGACATCGGGCTTCCCTCACAATCAATAAGCGGCTAGTTTATAGAACAGTATATGAAAGGAAGTCTGAATTTTCAATGATTATTTATAAGTTGTCGCGATTATTTATAAATTCAGATAGCTTTCACTCCGCAATTCGAACTGAACCGCCGGGCTCGGGCACGACCGCCCTGCCATTAAAATGTTTCAATTACCAGTGGAATACAGCTACGCGGAACTTTCCAAAAAGAGCACTTTCATTCATAATAATACACAGATCAGCATCTAGGTTTTGACAACGGGGGAGAGTAATTTTATATGGCTAACTGTACAGTAGATGAATGTGAAAAACCGGTAAAAGCAAAGCAAATGTGCTCGATGCATCATCAGCGCTGGCGCAGGCACGGGGACCCGGTAGTAACGAAGGTTCGCCAATCCGCTGAACCGACCACTTGCAAGTGGGTGAACTGCGACAGGCTTACTGTAAGCAAAGGACTTTGCTCGAAGCATTACTACATCTACCGGCTGCAAAACGTGCAGAAGGTGCATATATAAACACGTAATTCATTACTCTATCGCCAACAGGTTCAATAACTATCTTCTATGAAGCTATTTCTGCTAGAGGTATAATGGTAACAACTACAACTATTGTTCCTTCAGGAGGGCCTAAGCTTTGGGAAGTTTTTCACTTAGGACAAAAGTGCTCGTATTAATTCTTTTTGTAACGTCAGGCGCGCTGTCGATTGTCGGCTATGGCAACTATACGCTTGCTAAGCAAACGATTATGGATACGCTCGTCGAGAAGGCGAATGCGAAGGTTCAGAACACGGCTAATGATTTGGCATCTTGGATTGATACCCGGCGTGCCGAGGTAGAAGTGATGAGCCGTACGGATCAAGTTCGCTTCGGTTCGGACAGCCAGCGCGAGGTTTATTTTAATACGGAAACACATCGGCCCAATTCCCCCTATGTATCGCTAGGGTTTGCAGACTTGACCGGACGCATGCATCTTAATAATAGTACCTATATTAATATATTGGACGAGCCTTCCTTTACGAGAGCGATTAGAGGCAATGTCGTCGTAACCGATCCGATGGAAAGGCGTCAGGATAAGAAGGAAATGATCGTCATTCAAGTGCCCGTATTCGGCGCAGGCAATAAAGTGATCGGCATTGTGGATGCCTCTCTGCTTGCTGACCGAATGTACCAAGAGCATCTTAATATTCATGTCGGAGCAAACGACTTGCTGTTCTTGTATAACGACAACGCTAGTATTATTGAGGCTTCAACGAAGCTGCCTTCGGAGTCTATACATTCGGCGGAGCTTCCTTTTCAATCGGTTGCTTCGGAAATGCTTGTCAGTGATTACGGATACGATACGCTGCATGGACCATCAGGCGCCTCTATTCTGTTCTACGCGGCTGTTAAAGGGACATCTTGGCACATTGCACTCAATGTTCCGCTGGATGATATTGGAGCGCCACTCAAAGCGATCAAATGGCGCGCGATCTTGACGATTGCTATCGCGGAAGCGCTGCTGACCATCCTCTTCTTCTTATTCTCCGATCATGTTATTCGGCGCATTAAGCGCATCCTCCAAGTTACGGAGGCGGCGGCGGCTGGCCGGTTTGACGTGAACAATGTGCATGATGACAGCGGTGACGAAATTTCACAGCTTGCCCAATCGGTGAACCAAATGAAAGTGCATTTAAGCGGTTTGTTCGGTCGTATGGATGCGATTATTAACCAGAACCAGTTCGCATTTATCGTGCTCGATGACCAGTACCGCGTTACCTATTTCAGCAAGGCTGCAGAGAAGATGCTCGGATACAAGTCCGAAGAAGTCATTAACAAAGCGACAGGGCTCTTGTTTGTTGCCCCTGAAGATGTTCGCAGGGAAGCAAAGCGGCTCAGCAAAAAATTCAACCGTCATGTGCCGCCGGATATTACCGTGTTCGAAATGCTGCGCAGCGAAAACTTCTCATACGAGCGGGAATGGAATTACATCCGTAAGGATGGGACAAGCTTCCCAGTCGCGCACAGTTCTAACGGCATGAGCGACCGCGAGGGGCGCTTTATTGGCGTAGCCGGCATCGCCCGCGACATTACAGGGCAGAAGCAGGCGGAGAAAGCGCGCAGCCAGCAGCTGAAGGTGATGGGCGCCGCGAAGGACTTGATCGCAACGTTCGACGATCAGGGCCAGCTGTTGTACATCAATGCGGCAGGGCGAGCTCTGCTTGGCATTCATGATTCTCACAGCGACACGGATGCCATGCCGATGCGCACAATCGGCGAGCTGCTCGATGGTATTGATGATGCTCGTGCGGTTGGCTTCCAGGAGAAGGAAGTGCTGCTGCGCACGATACAGGGCGCTTTTATTCCCGTGTCGAAGATTCTCGTCGTTCATCATGATGATCTGACTGGCGAGACGTTCTACTCCTGTATCGCCCGTGATATTTCGGAGACGAAGCGGGTCCAGCTGGAGCTCGAGCAAGCAAGGCGTGAGGCGGAGAGCGCAAACCTTGCGAAGAGCCATTTCCTTGCCCAGATCAGCCACGAGATCCGTACGCCGCTTGCCGGCATTATCGGGCTAACAGGACTGCTGCAGAAGACGGAGCTTACATCGCTGCAGCTTGAGTATCTCCATAAGACGCGAGACTCGTCCGAGGCGCTGCTGCTCATTATTAACGATATTCTTGACTTTGCCAAAGTCGAGGCAGGCAAGATTGAGCTGGATGAGGTGCCCTTCGATCCTTACAGCATGATACATAAACTGTCAGAGCTGCTCAGCGTGTTCGTCGGCGGCAAGGAAAGGTTCCAGTTTATCGTAGAGACGCCGAATACTTTGCCTTCGCTGCTTATCGGGGATTGGCTCCGGATGGAGCAGATTCTGCTCAATCTATGTATCAATGCGATTAAATTTACCGAGCGCGGTCATGTGCGGCTGCAGGTTCAGCTGCTGCAGAGCAGCAAGCCGGGCGGAGATGCGAAGCTTGCCTTTATCGTCGAAGATACTGGCATTGGCATGAAAGAAGAGCAGCTTGCCAAGCTGTTCAAGCCGTTCATGCAGGCAGATGCGGCGACGAACCGCAAGTATGGCGGGACTGGCCTCGGCCTTGTCATTGTGAAACGTCTGGTAGAGCTTATGGGCGGCACGATACAGGTACAGAGCCAGCATGGAAAAGGCAGTCAGTTCACTGTTGTTCTCGATCTGGCGGTTGCGGAAGAAGCGCAGCCGGATCGCTTCCGGATTGACCGAAGTGACCGGAGCGGAGAGCATTCCGTCTGGGTTGTAGAGGATTATGCGCCGATGAGCCAGCGGCTGTGCGTAGCGCTTGAAGACAGTGGGCTAACGCCCATACCGCTGAACTCATGGAAGACAGCTCATGAGCGTCTACTGCGTTCGGGCATTGGCGTTCGACCGTTCGCGGTATTGCTCGACTTTGAAATGCCGGATATGTATGGAGAAGAAACCTGGAACGATATGCAGGCAGCGGCCAGGGATGCTGGCGTGAAGACGATCGCGCTGACGACGGCCTACGGACGCGAGGAGCTGCTGAAGCTGCCGCTCGAACATCGTCCAGATGCGATATTGGTGAAGCCAGCGACATGTGTCAGCCTGAACCAGATGCTTCTGACGCTGTTCCCTCGGGAGGAGCAGCCGCCAGCGGAAGCCGATGTTGAAGCAGCAGCGGCACTTGCGCCGCTGCCGAAGCAGACGAAAGGTACGATTCTGCTTGCCGAAGATAATCACATCAACCAGCTTGTCGCCGTGGAGCAGCTGCGCGAATGGGGCTTTAAGGTCGATGTGGTGGAGACCGGCACTGAGGTGCTGAAGCGCATCACGACCAAGCGTTATGATCTCATTCTCATGGATATTCATATGCCGGAGATGGACGGGGACGATGCGGCGCGCATTATCCGGCAGGACTCCAAGTATGATCGGCTGCCGATCGTAGCGCTGACAGCGAATATTATTCAAGAGGATCATGACCGGTACATGCAGCTGGGTATGAACGATGTTCTTACAAAGCCGATTCCGCCGGATACACTCCTCCAAATCATTACCAAATGGCTCCGCTACGGCGGAGAACTGCGTGTCGATCAGGCGAAATCGAAGCCGAAGGAACGCGATTCGGCAGCCACCGCATATGTGCCAGTGCAGGCGCTAGATGATGAGTGGCTGGCAAGGGGCATTAAAGGTCTGAATCTCGAAGAAGCACTGCAGAGGGTCAATGGCAAAAGGGATATTCTGACGCATATGCTGAAGCTGTTTGTGAAGGATTACAGCACGTTCGATGAACGGCTGGCTGAGGCGCTCGAGGGGCAGGACTACACGCTGGCACGCCGTATGGCGCATACGCTCAAAGGGGTAGCGAGCAATCTGTCGGCAGCTGAGCTCGCCATGCTGGCGCAGCAGCTCGAACAACAGCTGAAAGCGCCTGAGCCTGATATGGAAGTTGGTCTCATTTATGAGGCCGCTGCAGCAGTAAGTGAGGAGCTTCGACAAATTGTTTCAAGACTTGTGACGGAGATGACGGAATTCGACACAAAATCCTAACATTTTTCTAACAATCTATTGTTGGGTTGATCTTCCTATTGTATAGTAATAGCAGAAGGTTTTTGTACGAATCACGACTCCCTTCACGAGGTGAAGAATGCATGTACAAGATATTGGTTATCGAAGATGATGTGATGATGAGCGATATGCTGTCGATGTACATGTCTGAAGAAGGCTACGTCATTAAGCAGGCTGCTACTGGTGAGCAAGGATTGAAGCTGCTGGAGCAGTTCAACCCGGATGTCGTATTGCTGGATTTGATGCTTCCGGATTGGGATGGCACAGAGCTGTGCCTGAAGATACGGCAGACATCTTCCGTTCCGATTATGATTGTGTCTATGAAATCGGAAGTTTCCGAGCGTGTACAAGCGCTGCGCGCAGGCGCAGACGATTACTTATGCAAGCCGTTCAGCATGCATGAGTTGAGTGCGAGGGTGGAAGCGCTAATTCGCAGAGCAAGACTGATGCAGACGGCTGCAGCTGGTGCGGAAGTGGACGAGCTGGAGCAATCGGAGACCGCCATACGGCTCGATACCGAGCGGAGATTGCTGCTTGTACGTGGGACGCAAGTCGAGACGACGTTCTCAGAGTTTGAGCTCATGAAGCTGTTTCTTACCCATCCAGGTAAAGTGTTTAGCCGTGAAGATCTGATTAACGCGATCCGTGGATTCGATTCGTTCGTAACGGACCGGGCTATCGATGTTCATATTGTGAATCTTCGCCGCAAAGTTGAGCGTAACCCGAAGGAGCCGCATTTTATCCGCACCGTATGGGGTGTAGGGTACAAGTACGTCTCGGAGGCTGAACCGGCGCATTAATAAACGATAGAGGCTCTTTGGTGCATAATTATGCGCCGAAGGGCTTTTTTTGTGCGCGAAATATACACTTTAACATAATTTTAGCGTATGAAGTGTCAAAACTCTATTTCCTTTCCTGTCGATTTGTGTGAGAATTTACCTAAGGAACCTATGGGTCGAAAGGATGAGAGGTAACGCGTATGGAACTATTAGAACCTATCATTCACAGGGAAACGATGCCTCGCCGTATGAATGCCCCATCTACGCAGATGTACGACGCCTTGACTGGACTGCCTGGCCGGAAGGCGGCATTTGCCATGCTGGCTAGAGCGATCTCATTAGCGAAGAAGTGCGGCAGGGGTGTGCTTGCTGCGCTTGTAGATATGGACCGGTTTTATTTGATTAACGAAACGAAGGGAACGGCGTTTGGCGATGAGGCGCTGAGGCAGATGGCGAATCGTCTCTATGAGCTAAGCCACTGGTCTTGCTCGGTCTATCGGTTGAGCGGCAACACCTTTCTCCTGTTCCAGATGCTTCAGCTGGATACGGCTTCGAAGGAATCGGAGCGACTTATTGAAGAGCTTAAAAACTCGGTAGAGAGCTTGCTGCACGTCAGGGGGCAGCAGCTGTATTCGTTGTGCAGCATTGGCGTAAGCAGCTTCCCGGCTGATGGTGATACGGCGGAGCTGATCGTGCGTCATGCTGACACGGCTCTTCGCCAGGCGAAGGCGGCTGGCGGCAACCAGGTTGCGGTCTACATCGAAGATGATGTAGCGCATATCAACCGGATGGAAGAGCTGCGAAGGGCACTCAGAACCATTCTTCCAAGTGAGCATCTGTCGCTGCATTATCAACCGATTTACGATGCCACAGGCAATCTGAGAGGTTTGGAAGCGCTTCTACGGTGGCATCACGAGCTGCTCGGGAATGTACCACCTGGAGAGTTCATCACGCTCGCAGAGCAGAGCGGCCAAATCGTGGAGATTGGCGAATGGGTGCTGAGCGAGGTATGCCGGATGATTCATCGGACGCGGAGCAAAGGACTGCACGATATTATCATTTCCGTGAATCTGTCCCCGCTGCAAATTACAGCCCCAGGATTCGTCGAGACGCTGCAACGTATACTCGCGCTGGCAGATACGCCGGCGGAATGCTTGGAATTTGAAATTACGGAAAGTATTATGATTGATTCGAGCAAGCGCACAACGACGGTGTTGAATGCACTGCGGGAAATAGGCGTGCGCATTGCACTGGATGATTTCGGCATCGGGTATGCTTCGCTGACCTACTTGCGAGAGCTGCCGCTTCATACGCTCAAGCTTGATCGTTCGTTTATTTGCCATATTACCGAGCAGCATGCGGAGGCGGCGATTGTGAAGGCAATGATCTCGCTCGTTCATGAGCTAGGGTTTGTAGCGGTAGCGGAAGGTGTCGAGACGAAGGAGCAGTTTGAATTGCTTCGGAGCTGGGGCTGTAACCTGTATCAAGGCTACTTGCTTGGCAGGCCGATGCAGGAAGAAGCGATCTGCGTGAAGCTGCGGCAGGCGGCGTTATAGCGCGCGAGAAGTGCACAGACGTAAAAAGAGCAGTTTGCAACTAAGCGGGAGTCTTGGATGACCGTGCTTCCGCTATGTACAAACTGCTCTTTTTGTTTGCGGCTCGTTCCGATGACTAGCATACTTCGAGGTAAAGCTTGGTGCCGTCGCTGTATTGCAGGATAGCCACGTCGCGAACCATTTCGACTGACTTGATTCGTTTCCATTTTTTGCGAAAATCAAAGTTGAATTCCATTTCCAGTAATTTATTGCGTAGAAGCTCCATGTATGAAAGCTGCTCGGATGGGTAGTGGACTGGAACAGTACGATTCTTGAAGGTAATGACTTTAGTCATCGCTGTAGCGCCTCCGTATATTTGATGTTTTCATTGTAATGAAAATCTTTTAGTCCCTTATAAAATGGAAATGAGTCATCTGTTTGTTTTACTTAAGCTTTTCTAACAAATTCATGCAACATTCGCGTATTTTCGAGGTGCGATGCTCGTGGTATTATTTGCTCAAATGTGCGGAATAATCCTCATGCTGTGTCAGGAACCTGGAAAACGGGTAATGACCTGCAGAAGATGGGCGGGAGGGCATGAATCTTGGCAAACGCTAAAGCGCTATTAACCAATATTTGCTTGCTTATTGCGCTGGCTTATTTGTTCGACTTGGGGTATCGGTACCTCTTTCAATACGCATCTAACCGGGTAAAATATTGGCTAACAACAGCGATGTTTATACTGGGCGGGTGGACGGCGATGGCTTTCGGCATTAAGACTGAAGGTCTATATTTGCTCGATCTGCGATTCGTTCCGCTTATTATCGCGGTGCTCGTGATTCAAGAGCCGGTGACGATTGCGATAATCGGATTCGGCATCGGAGTGGGGCGGCTGTTTCTCGGTGTCGATGAAGCCGCAATAGCCGCTGTTTTGAATATGACCGTTGTTGGCCTAGTCAGTGCTTGGTTATGCGCGTATCTGCGCTGGAAGCCGTGGCGCTTCGAATATAAGAGCATCGTTACCGTCCTTGCTGTAAATTTATTGTATGCCTTGAATACAACGCTGACACTGGAAACGCTCGACTTAATGCCGCTCGGCACCTACTGGCGGGAGTTTGGCTACTATTCGCTGCCGATTCGCATTGTGCTAAGCGGATTCTTGATCTATATCATCCGGGATTTCCAAAAGGAGCAGCAGCGCGTGGATGAGCTGCGGACGATGAACATGCTGCTTCGCAGGCAGACGCGGGAGCTGCGCGAGGCGAAGCGTGATGTTGAAGAGAAGGCGCGGGAGCTTACGCTCGCGAGTAAATACAAGTCAGAGTTTCTTGCGAATATGTCGCATGAATTGAAGACGCCGTTGAACAGCATTATTTTGTTATCGCAGCTGCTACAAGAGAGCGACGGCGAGAGGGTCAGTACGGAGGACGTGCGGTACGCGGAGCTTATTCATGGGGCTGGGAATGACTTGCTGCAGCTGATTAACGACATTTTGGACCTGTCGAAGGTGGAAGCGGGCAAAATGGATGTCTACTTCGAGCCGTTATCGACGCGTGAGCTTGTCCAGACATTACTGGAGCAATATATGCCACTTGCAAGCAGGAAGAATCTCGTCTTCGAGACAGAGATTGCTCCGAACGTGCCTGAAGTGATGCAGAGCGACGCGCTGCGGGTCAATCAGATATTGCGGAACCTGCTAGTGAATGCGTTCAAGTTCACAGAGCGGGGGAGCGTCAAGCTTGTCGTGAAGCTGGAGGGCAGCGTGCCGCTTGAGCCTGCTGCGCTGAAGAAGCGCCGGCTTCGCAGCTGGAATCCAGTCGCTTGGGGACGGCCGGCGGTGCGAATCACCTCGCCGCAGCGTATATCGTTCTCCATTATTGATACGGGAATTGGTATTGAGCTTGAGAAGCAGAAGCTCATCTTCGAGGCGTTCCAGCAGGAGGACGGTTCGATCAATCGCAACTACGGCGGTACAGGGCTAGGACTGTCAATCAGCCTGCAGCTCGCGCGGCTCCTCGAAGGGACGCTGTCGCTCGTCAGTCAGAAAGGCGAGGGCAGCACGTTCACCCTCTATCTACCGGTTTCACCGCAAGTGACAAGCAGCGTCGCGCTCGGCGACAATGGCCAGCCGGAGCCGCCGGATAAGGGGAATCGGCGCTTGTCTCGTGCCTGAAGGCAGGAGATAGGGGGATCTTTTTGTAGTCCAAGCGCTCTCCTTCGCGGAGGGCGCTTTTTTGCGTTCTATACACCTCAATAAAAGCGTATTCTTCAATAGATGTTGTTAAAATTGATGTGGATGGGTTTACAGTATATGTAATCTACCTTTAAACTTAATCGTATCTGAATCATGCTAATTAAGTGGAAAGGGGATGCAGATTTGCGAAAGGCGCAATGGGTAAGCCAAGCTGTAGAACTAACCGTAATTGCAGCCGTACTGACGTTCCTGACCGTATTTATCAGCATTCAAGTTTATGGGGCGGATTACGGCAAAACGGCTAACCAGTCTTTCAATTCGTTTAACCAGCTGGGCACACAGTTGCACAAGGCGTATACCCAATGGCGATACCCGGTTGATGAAGACCAGCACACGTTTGTAGGTGGAAAATGGAACGTCAGGGGGGAAGCAAAGCCCCGTGATTGGGATATTTGGAATGAGTCCAATCCATAAAGGCGTAGGCAACGTAAGGGTTTCTATTGCGCTGGTGTAGCTCAGGGGCAGAGCAACGCACTCGTAATGCGTAGGTCGGGGGTTCGATTCCCTTCACCAGCATCATCTAAATATGAAAATGGCGCGGTTTCCAAGAGGACTTGGGATCGCGTTTTTTGTTGTTATTTGGCGAATCGAAACTAGCATTTCCCTGTAATTGGTATTTATAGTAGTTACTATTTTTTCTATCAAATTATCCAACCCATTTCCTATTTCTTCATGTATGATAGGGTCTAGTAGAATATTCCTATATTTGAAAGGGTGGAAAGTATGAAGCGGCTTTTAGCAAGAATAGTAACACCAATACTCGTTTTAACTCTCTCTCTACCTACTCTCGCCTTTGCTGCGGATGATAGTAATGTTAAAAAACCACAGGAGGCTTCTCATAAAAGGTTTATTGAAGGCAATCTCTCTGGGGCGCTTCAGGGTGACACGGACATTCTTCACTTCCTTACTTCAAACAAAGAGATGCTAAATCTACATAATAATCGGAGTGCTAGTAACGAGTCATTTATTATGAACAAGAAGAGCAAAGACGAGGTTGGTAAAACACACTACGTTTATCAACAATCGCTGAGCGGCGTTCCTGTCTATGGAAGCTATGTTCAAGTCAACCTGGATAGCGACAGGAAGATTTATGCGATGCAAAATAATGTACAATCGGATCTTAATCTATCCGCTGTCAATACGACACCTAAGATCGCAGCCGAATCTGCAGTACAAGCATTCAAGAAAGATTTGGAGGCAGACTACAAAGCAGATATTGAATTGGAGACGAAACTGGAAACCAAAGTCGGGAGTATTAACTATCCAAAGCCGACTGCTAAACTCATGATCTACCCCTATCAAGGAAAAACTTATTTGGTGTACGAAGTAAATATGAGCTTTATCCACCCTGCCCATGCAAACTGGGTCGGATATGTGGATGCCGATACGGGGGAAATCATTGATAAGTATAATGAGCTTCAGGACGCATATACACCTATGACAGGAACGGGGTATGGCTATAATGGAGCTTCCAAGTCTTTGAAAATTAGTAAATATACGAATGGTAATTACTCGGATTACGAGTTAATAGACTTTACCCACTCTTATGATAATAAAGACGTTATATTTACAGGAAGCTTTTATGAGATTGATGACTTTTATGCAACTTGGAGTAAGACATCCACATTTAAGGACAATGCCTCGTTTCCACCGCATTATTACAGTGCAGCTGTAGACGCACATTATAATGCAAACCTTGTCTATAACTATTATAAAAATACATTAGGCAGGGATAGTATTGACGGAAATGGAATGAACATTATATCGATCGTAAATGATCCTCGTATCCTAGATAACGCGTCATGGGACAGGGGAATCCACTTTATGTTCTATGGCGATGGATCAGGATCAGCCAATGATGGCATGGATTGTACGTCCTGTGCCCTTGATATCGTTGCTCACGAGCTTACACACGGTGTTACCCAATACACGAACGGCCTTGAATATCGCAATCAGTCCGGAGCGCTTAACGAATCTTTCTCAGACATCATGGGAGCCGTCATCGACTCCAATGACTGGACTATGGGCGAGGACACAGGTTACATCATTCGAAACTTGCAGTACCCTGAGAGATACGGTCAACCGGCAAAAATGTCAGACAGCACCTATTGGCCGGAATCCAATGAGGATGATAATGGCGGTGTCCATACGAACAGCGGCATCCCGAATCACGCGGCTTATTTAATAGCTAGCAAAATCGATGCGGCAGGCATTTCACTACAAGGAAGAGACACTTTAGGCAAGCTCACCTACAACGCGATGCAATTCCTGTTTCCAACTGCACAATTCATAGATGCTAGATACGCTTACCTATTTGCAGTAGACTCTATGTCTGGGCTTAGTGCTGCGCAAGTCAAGAAGCTGAAGTCTATCGTAATTGATGCATGGGCTGAGGTAGGCATCTTTGAACCGGTTTCCGATTTTTCAGGTACCTTAAATGCAACAGCCATGTCTGCGACCTTTAACTGGTCGATGGGCTCAGGAGCTACGAGCATAGCGGTTCAGCAGTCGACCGATGGAGGCTCCACTTGGACAACAGCTCTGACTGGCACTTTGGCTTCCAATGCAACAACTGCGACAGCCAGTAATTTACTCGCTGGCAAACACTACTTATTCCGATTGGCTATTGTTGGCGGCAACAGTTCCGGTAATTCCAATATTCTTTCCCTTGATACACCAATGGCTCAGTTGAATTCGTTTAGGAACACGGCAAAGAATGCAACTACGGCAAGCTTTACGTGGACGGAAGCCTCAGATGCAAGTGCAGTGGAAATTCAGACATCAACGAATGGCACCACTTGGACAAAAGCTTCTACGGTCGATCCAATATTGCCAAATGCGCTTGACGCAACGGTTACTAATCTGACTCCGAATACAGCCTATAAATTCCGTCTTCTCATTACAGGAGGAGGCTACGCGGGGAATTCGAACGCGGTAGATGTCAAAACCGATGTTATTCCGATTACAGATTTTAAGGTTTCAAGCAAGTCAGGCTCCAGCATAACCTTCAGTTGGACAGCCGCAACAGGTGCGACAAGTGTCATTTTGCAGCAGTCTACAAATGGCACCACATGGACAACTGCTACTACAAGCGCGCTGAATGCATCATCAACGAGCGTAACAGTTACTGGGCTTCTTGCCGGCACTGCACTTAAATTCCGGCTATCGGTAACAAACGGCTACAGTGCGGGGTATTCTAACGTCTTGGACGAGACGACGCTTACTGTACCCGTAGAGAACTTTGCGCTAAAAGCTGCTGCGACAACAACAAGCGCATCGTTCACATGGACGGCAGCTGTTCGTGCAACTAGCATCGTTATTGAGCAGTCTGCCGATGGCGGCGAGAATTGGAAGACGGCAACAGCGAGTAAAATTGCGACTTCCGCTACAACCGCTACGGTTACGGGCTTAACGCCGAATACGAGTTACCAGTTCCGATTGAAAGTAGTAGGCGGTGGCAATGCAGGTATAACCGCTGTTGTTTTGGCGAAGACCGGTGCAGTGCAGATTACAACCTTTGCTAATACGGCCAAGACAGCAACTACTGCTTCGTTCAAGTGGACGCCAAGTACAGGTGCGAATGCATCGGCTGTGACGGTGGAACAGTCCACAGACCAAGTGAACTGGGTAACGTCAACGACAGATGCGTCGATTCCATCCAATGCGGCAGTCGCTACGGTTACAAACCTAACACCGAATAAAGCGTACAGCTTCCGCTTGAAAGTAGTCGGAGGCATGAATGAGGGTCTTTCGAATGTGACGGCGGTAACCACGATTCCACAGCCAATTACAGACTTGAAGAGAAGCGATGCGACAACACTCACGAGCATCTCGCTGCAGTGGACGCAGGCGAAGGAAGCGACAGCTGTCGTCCTTCAGCAGTCCACGAAT